>DATKND010000127.1:0-15997 GCA_035541475.1 Myxococcota bacterium
GTCTTCTCGGACAGTTCGCCGCAGGGCCGCATCCTGATCTTCGAGGTCGAGGAGAACCCGGTCGTCCGCCAGATCTCGATCACCGGCAACGACAACATCGGCAGCGACAAGATCCGCGACGCGCTGACCCTGACGACGGGCTCCACGCTCGACTACCCGCTGCTGTACGAGAACCGCGAGCGCGTGGTCGGGCTCTACCGCGGCGAGGGCTACTACCTCGCCGAGGTGAACTTCGAGATCGAGCCGATCGGCGAGGCGTCGGTCGGGATCAACTTCGACGTGCACGAGGGCAAGAAGCTCAAGCTCCGCGAGATCGACTTCGAGGGCAACGAGCACTTCACGTCGAGCGAGCTGCGCGAGGGCTTCCAGACCAAGGTCTGGCACTTCTGGTCGTACGCGACCTCCTGGTTCGACCACTCGGGGACATACTCGGAGCCGCTATTCCTCCAGGACCTGCGCGGCGTCGAGCGCAAGTACACCGACGCGGGCTACCTGCAGGTCAACCTGCACGAGCCGGAGGTGGTGCCGTCGGCGGACGGGCTGCGCGTCACGGTCGCGGTCGACGAGGGCCGGCGCTTCCGCGTCGGCACCATCGACATCTCCGGCGACCCGACCGCCGACCTCCCGGAGCTGCGCAAGGAGCTGAAGCTCGAGACCGGCGAGATCTTCAACCGCAGCCACCTCACCGAGGACATCGCGACGCTGACGCAGACGTATCAGAACCGCGGCTTCTACTTCGCGCAGGTGACGCCGCTCTCGAACCTCTCCGAGACCTCCGAGGTGGTGGACGTGCGCTTCGACGTGAAGAAGGGTCCGCTCTACTTCGTGCGGCGCGTCGACATCCAGGGCAACACCACGACGATCGATCCGGTGGTCCGGCGCGAGATCCCGATCGTCGAGGGCGAGCTCTACTCGCAGCGCAAGGTCATGCTGGCGCGCTCGCGCGTCGAGCGGCTCGGCTACTTCGAATCGGTCGACTTCAAGATGCAGCCGACGGACCAGGACGATCAGCTCGACATGCAGGTCAACCTCGTCGAGCGCCCGACCGGCTCGTTCTCCTTCGGCGCCGGCTACTCCTCGCAGGACGGGCTCGTGTTGCAGGGCTCGCTCTCGCAGACCAACCTGTTCGGCCGCGGCTACGCCGCCAACATCTCGGCGGATCTCGGCGGCCGCACGCAGCGCTACTTCATCAACCTGACCGACCCGGCCTTCCTCGACTCGGCCTTCAGCCTCGGCACCACGATCTCGCGCACCACGCTGAACTACCAGGACTTCCAGCAGGAGCAGACGGGCGCGGACGTGGTCCTCGGCCACGCGCTCACCGAGGACAACCGAGCGCGCGGCTTCCTCCGCTACAGCTTTTCGGAGCGCAAGCTCGACGAGAACTCGAACGTCAACGCAGCGGGGGTGATCTTCCGCGAGATCCTGCAGAACGAGGTCACCAGCAGCCTGGTCGGCCTCTCGATGGTGTCGGACACGCGCGACGACCGCTTCGCCCCGATCCACGGCGAGCGCATCGGCCTGTCGCTCGAGGGCTCGGGCATCGGCGGCTTCTCGAAGTTCGTGCGCGCGGAGGCGCGCGCGTCGTTCTTCCTCGGCGCGCCGAGCTGGCTGCTGCCGCGCTCGACCTTCGTCGCGAACTTCCGCACCGGCTGGGCGGTGCCCTTCAACGTGATCAGCGAGTTCGACAGCCCCTCGGTGCAGTCCGCCTTCCAGGAGGGCCCCGAGGTGAAGCCGCTCGACCAGATCGACAAGGACGTGAAGCTCCCGCTGACCGAGCGCTACTTCCTCGGCGGGCTCGGCAACTTCGGCCTGCGCGGCTTCGAGGCGCGATCGGTCGGACCGCGGCGCGCGATCCTGGTCAACAACCGCGGCTTGTTCACGCCGACCGGCGTGGATCCGTCGGACGGCGTGTGCAAGAACAACACGCCGAACAACGCCTTCGGCGGCGACGGCAGCGGCAAGTGCAACAGCCTGAACGACCGACACATCAACGAGTTCAACGACCTGAAGCAGACCGACGTGATCGGCGGCAACAAATTCATCACCACGAGCTTCGAGTACCGCTTCCCGATCTCGGAGACGATCGGCCTGCAGGGCGTCACGTTCATCGACATGGGCAACGCCTACGACGAGACCGACTACAACATGCTCGACGTCACCACCTGGCGGTACGGCACGGGCTTCGGCGTCCAGTGGTTCTCGCCCTTCGGCCCGCTCGCCGTGGTGCTCGGCTTCCCGATCGATCCCCTCTCCGTGGAGAAGTCGCCGGTCTTCGAGTTCTCGGTCGGTGGCGTGGGATTCTAGCCAGCTATGATCTGCCCCGTTTTGCCGGGGGGAAAGGAAGAGGGGGGAGGTATTCCCGTGCGGTTACACAAGGCTCTGGTGCTCCTCGGTCTCGCTGCGCTGCTCGTCTGGGGCACGGCGGCGGAGGACCAGGCGATCAAGATCGGGATCGTCGACATCGATCAGGCGATCTCGTCGACCGAAGAGGGCAAGTCGGCGCGCGAGGAGTTCGCCCGCAAGCAGCGCGAGGCCGAGGCCGCGCTCCAGCCGATGCTCGACCGCCACAAGGAGCTCGAGGACGACCTCAAGGCCAAGAAGTTCGTGCTCTCGGACGACGCGCTGTTCCAGAAGCAGCTCGACCTCGCCGAGATGCGCAACCAGATCCAGAACAAGATGAAGGAGCTCGAGGGTCAGCTGCAGGTTGACCAGAAGCGCCTCGAGGGCCCGCTGACGAAGAAGCTCGTCGACATCATCGAGGCGACGGGCAAGGACCGCGGCTTCACCTTGATCTTCCGCCGCGGCACGCCGGGCCTGCTCTACTCGCGCGAGGCGCTCGACATCACCGACATCGTGATCGAGAAGTACAACCAGAAGAAGGGCTGAGCGGCGTGGCCCGGATCCACCCCACCGCCGTCGTCGACCCCGGTGCGAAGCTCGCCGACGACGTGGTCGTCGGCGCGCTCGCGGTGGTCGACGGCGACGTCGAGCTCGGGCCCGGGGTGGAGCTCGGCTCGCACGTGCTCGTGACCGGCCGCACGCGCGTCGGCGCGCGCACGAAGATCTTCCCGTTCTCGGCGGTCGGCGTGCCGCCGCAGACGCTCGGCTTCGACGGCAACGCGGGCGAGCTCGTGATCGGCGCGGACAACGTGATCCGCGAGCACGCGTCGCTGCACGTGGGGCTGCCGGAGTGGGGCGCGCTGACCTCGATCGGCGACCACAACCTGATCATGAACGGCGTGCACGTGGCGCACGACTGCCGCATCGGCAGTCACTGCGTGCTGTCGGCGCAAACGGTGCTCGGCGGCCACGTGACGATCGAGGACTACGCGGTCCTCGGCGGCATGACGGCGGTGCACCAGTTCGTGCGCGTCGGTGAGTCGGGCTTCACCGCAGGCGGCGCGATGGTCGCCCAGGACGTGCCGCCCTATGCGCGCGTGGCCGGTGACCGCGCGCGCTTCATCGGCGTGAACCGAATCAACCTCGAGCGACGCGGCTTCGAAGCCTCCCGCATCGCCGCGATCAAGCACGCCTTCCACCTGCTGCTGCATTCGAGGCTCCGCTTCGAGGACGCCTGCCCGAGGATCGAGGCGGAGTGCGACGGCTCCCGCGAGGTCGCGCACCTGCTCGCGTTCCTCCGCTCCGCGGAACGCGGCTTCATCCGGTAGCCGCGTGGAGCATTCCGTCCTCGGCCTGATCGCGGGGCAGGGGGCGTTTCCGCTCGCGCTCGCGCGCTCGGCGGCGCGGGCGGGCCGGCGCGTGACCTGCGTCGCCTTCCGCGACCTGACCGATCCGGGCATCGCGCGCGAGGTCGAGGAGGTGACCTGGATCCATCCGGGCGAGGTCGCGACGGGGATCGCCGCCTTCCGCGCCGCGCGCGTGCGCGACGCGGTAATGGCGGGCCGCGTGCCGAAGGCCGCGCTCTTCCGCAATCCGGATGCGCTGCACCTCGACGGCGAGGCGCGCGCGCTGATCGCGCGCCTCGGCGACCGCCGCGACGACACGATCCTCGGCCTGGTCGCCGCGCACCTCGAGTCGCAGGGCATCCACCTGCTGCCGCAGTGGGCGCCCGCGCCCGAGCTGCTCGCGCCCGAGGGCGCGCTCGGCTCGCGCGACCTGACTCCTTCGGAGCGCGCCGACGTCGAGTTCGCCCTGCCGATCGCGCGCCGCATGGGCGCGCTCGACATCGGGCAGACGATCGCCGTGAAGGACGGCGTGGTGCTCGCGGTCGAGGCGGTCGAGGGCACCAACGCGGCGATCCGGCGCGCGGGCGAGTTCGCGGCGGGCGCCTGCGTGGTGAAGGTCGCGAAGCCGCAGCAGGACCCGCGCTTCGACGTGCCCGCCGTCGGAGCCGGCACGCTCGCCGCGCTCGTCGACGCGAAGGCGCGCGTGCTCGCGATCGAGGCGCGCGCGACGGTCGTGCTCGAGCGCGAGGAGCTGCTGTGCGGGGCCGACGCGCACGGCATCGCGGTGGTCGGCGTGTCGCCGGAGAAGTCCGCGTGACGGCGCTCCGCATCGCGATCGTCGGCGCTGGACACATGGGGCGCGCGCACGCGCGCAAGGTCGCGGAGCTCGCGCGCGCGGGCGGTGGCGTGGAGCTCGCCGGCGTCGCGGATCTCGACGCGTCGCGCGCGGCCTCGCTCGCCGGCGAGCTCGGCGTCCGGTCGGCGCGCGAGGCGCACGAGCTCTACCCGCGCTCGGACGCGGCGATCGTGGCGGTCCCCACGCTCGCGCACTTCGAGGCCGCGAGCCGCGCGCTCGAGGCGGGGCTCCACCTGCTGCTCGAGAAGCCGATCGCCGCGACGCTCGAGCAGGCCGCGGCGCTCGTCGAGCACGCGCGGCGCGCCGACCGCGTCCTCCAGGTGGGACACCAGGAGTGGTTCAACGCGGCGATGCGCGTGGTGCGCGAGCGCATCGACCGCCCGCGCTTCGCCGAGATCCACCGCCTCGGGCCCTTTCCCGAGCGCGGCACCGACGTCGACGTCGTGCGCGACCTGATGATCCACGACATCGAGATCCTCCAGCAGCTCCTCGGCGCGGAGCCCGAGCGCGTCGACGCGGTCGGCGTGCCGGTACTGACGGACCACGTCGACATCGCCAACGCGCGCCTGCGCTTCGCGGGGCAATGCGTCGCGAATCTGACCGCGAGCCGCGTGTCCGCGACGCCGATGCGGAAGCTGCGCCTCTTCCAGCGCGACGCCTACTTCTCGATCGACTTCCTCGAGCGGCGCGCGACGCTCTACCGGCGCCTGCCCTCGCAGGGCGCGGCCCCGCGCATCGAGGTCGAGGAGCTGAAGACCGACGCCGAGGACGCGCTGCTCGCGCAGCTCGAGGTGTTCGTCGCAGCCGCGCGCGGCGACGCCATCGCGCCCGGCACGCAGCGAGGCGTCAGCGGCGAAGCGGCCGTCGCGGCGCTGCGGACCGCGCTGCGCGTGATCGACGCGATGCCCGCGCTCGACGAGCTCGCATGAGCACGGTGCTGCTCTCGGTGGGCGACGCGTCGGGCGACGTCTACGCCGGCGACTTCGTGCGCGAGCTCGCGCGCCTGCGGCCGGGCACGCACTTCCTCGGCATGGGAGGCGTCGAGCTCGCGAAGGCGGGGATGGAGATCATCGTCGACCAGCGCGAGGTGGCGGTCGGCGGCCTCGTCGAGCTGATCCCCGACCTGCCGCGCGTGGTGCGCGCCTGGCGGCGCATGATCGGCGCGCTGCGGCGCGTGCGACCCGATCTGGTCGTGCTGGTCGACTCGTCCGGCTTCAATCTCCCGTTCGCGCGGCGCGCGCGGCGACAGGGGGTCCCGACGCTCTACTACGTCTCGCCGCAGGTGTGGGGCTGGCGTCGCGGCCGCATCCGCACGATCGCGCGCTGCGTCGGTCGGCTGGCCGTGATCTTCCCGTTCGAGCCGGCGGTCTACGCGGGCACGGGCGTGCCGGTCGAGTTCGTGGGGCATCCGCTGGTCGAGCGACTGGCCGAGACCGCGCGCCTCGACCGCGCGTCGGCGCGACGCGCGCTACGCCTGCCGGCGGAGGCGCGCATCGTGGCGCTGCTCCCGGGCAGCCGGCGCGCCGAGATCCGCCACGTGCTGCCGATCCAGCTCGAGACGGCGCGCGCGCTCCACGCGCGCGATCCGCGCATCCATTTCGCCCTGCCGTGCGCGCCGTCGGTCTCGCGCGAGGCGCTCGAGAAGGCGGTGGCGCGCGCGCAGCTGCCGGCGCTCCTCGGCCTGCAGATCCTCGACGGCGACGCGCAACGCGTGCTGCGCGCGGCCGACGTCGCGCTATGCAAGCCCGGCACCTCGACGCTCGAGGCGGCGCTGCTCGGCTGCCCGCTGGTCGTGGCCGCGCGCACGAATCGCGTGACCGCCTTCCTGTTGCGCCGCCTGCTGCGGGTCGAGTATCTCGCCATGCCGAACCTGATCGCGGGAGAGCCGATCGTGCCCGAGCTCCTACAGGAGGCGGCCGAGCCCGAGCGCATCGCCGACGCGGTGCAAGTGCTGCTGGAGGGACCCGCGCGAGCGAGGCAGGAATCGCAGCTCGCGCGGCTGCGCGCGCTGCTCTCGCGCGGAGGCGCCGCGCGGCGCGCGGCGGAGATCGCGGAGGAGATGATCGTTGGACGTCTTCCGGCTTAGCGCCGCCGTCGTCTCCGCGCTGCTCGCGACGCCGCTCGCGGCCGCCGCGCTCGCAGCGCGCCCGGACTGGCGCCGCGGCGTGCGCGAGCGACTCGGCGGGGGATCGCCGCAGCCGCCGGGCGCCGTGTGGATCCACGGCGCGAGCGTCGGCGAGATCCTCTCCGCGCTGCGGCTGGTGGACCGCCTGATCGAGGAAGGCCATCGCGTGATCGCGTCCACGTGGACCTTGACGGGCCGCGACGTGCTGCGCCGGGTGCGCCCCGACATCCCGTGTCAGCTCGCGCCGCTCGATCATCCCTGGTGCGTGGAGCGCGCGCTGCGGAGCGCCCGGCCGTCGGCGCTGGTGCTGATAGAGACCGAGCTCTGGCCGTGCTGGATCGACGCCGCGGCGCGCCTCGGCGTTCCGGTCGCGCTGGTGTCGGGGCGCGTGTCGGACCGCTCGTATCCGCGCTACCGCCTGCTCGGCCCGCTGGCGAAGCGCACGCTGCGGCAGCTCGCCGCGATCGGCGCGCGCACCGAGGTCGACGCCGAGCGCTTCGTCGCGCTCGGCGCCGCCCCGACTCGGCTCAGTGTCATCGGCGACCTGAAGCTCGACGTGTCGACCACGCGCGCGTCGCTGGCGCCGGACCTAGCGGCCGCGCTCCACGGACCGCTGGTCGTCGCAGGCAGCACGCATCCCGGCGAGGAGCGCGCGATGCTCGACGCGCTCGCGCACCTCGAATCGATCGGGCTCGCGGCCGCGCTGGTGCTCGCGCCGCGCCACCCCGAGCGCGCGCAGGCGGCGCTCCGCATCGCGCGCGACGCCGGCCGCCGCGCGCGACTTCGCTCCGGCCCGGCCGGCGCGCCGCTCGCGCCGGGCGAGGTGCTGGTGCTCGACACGCTCGGCGAGCTGCCGGGCCTCTACGCGCGGGCCGCGGCGGCGTTCGTCGGCGGAACGCTCGCTCCCGTCGGCGGGCACAACGTGCTCGAGCCCGTGCACGCCGGCTGCGTCGCGATCTACGGCCCGCACACCGCTAACGTCCGACACAGCGTCTCGATCCTCGAGTACAGCGGCGCGGGGCTCCGCGTCGCGGATGCCGGCGGGCTGGCGCGCACGCTCGAGTCGCTGCTGCGCGATCCCGTCGCCGCGCGCGCGCGTGGCGAGGCGGGCATGCTCGCGCTGGCTTCGCACCGCGGCAGCGCGGCACGCGGCGCGGCGCTGGTCGCGCAGGTGATCGAGCGCGCCCGCACCGCGGGATCCGTGGCGTGCGCGTAGGCTGGCTCGAACGGCGCGAAGACACTCCCGCACAGCGTCTCGCCCTCGCGCCGCTCGCGCCCTGCGCCTGGCTCTACGGCGCGGGCGCCTGGCTCGCGCGCACACTCTGCGAGCGCGGCCTCCGCGCGCCGCGCCGGCTGCCGATGCGGGTCGTCTCGGTCGGGAACCTCGTCGTCGGCGGCACCGGCAAGACGCCCTTCGCGGCCTGGCTCGCCGCGGGCCTCGCGCGCCGCGGGCGGAAGGTCGCGCTCGCGAGCCGCGGCCACGGACGCCGTGGGCGCGAGCCGGTCGTCGTCGTATCGGACGGACGCTTCGTGCACGGCAGCGCGGAGCGTGCGGGCGACGAGCCGATGTGGCTGGCCGGGCACGCGCCGGGCGTGCCGGTGCTCGTCGGCCGCGACCGCGGCCTCGTGGGCCTGCGCGCGCTCTCGGGATTCGGATCCGAGGTGCTCGTCCTCGACGACGGCTTCCAGCACCACCGGCTCGCACGCGACGTCGACTTCGTCTGCTTCGACGGCGCGTTCGGACTCGGCAACGGCTCCATCCTGCCGCGCGGCCCGCTGCGCGAGCCGGCCGGTGCCCTGCGCCGCGCCGACGCGATCGCCGTGGTCGACGGCCCGCTCCGAGAGCCGGACGCTTCGCGCGTGCGCGCGCTCGCACCCTCGGCACGAGAGGTCTCGCTCCGACGCCGTACAGTGTCGCTGCGTTCGCTGGAAGGCGGTGCGGAGGTCACGCCCGCGTGGCTCGAGGGGCGGTCGGTCGGGCTGCTGGCGGGCGTCGCGCGGCCCGACTCCGTGCGGCGCACGCTCGCCGCGCAGGGCGCGCGCGTCGTGGCCGAGCGCTTGTTCCCGGATCACCACCGCTACCGCGCGCGCGATCTCGCGGGGCTCGGCGCGCAGGCGTCGCTGTGGGTGACGACGGAGAAGGACGCCGTGAAGCTCGTGCCGGCCTGGGCGCGCGGCGTCGACGTGCGCGTGCTCGCGCAGTCGCTCGAGGTCGACGCCGGCGAGGCGCTGCTCGACTGGCTCGAGGGCAGGCTCCGATAGCCGGCTGCGGAATGCTTGCGCTAACGCGAGAGCGCGCCGGCGATCCGCCAGCTCGCGGCGTGGCGCGCGAGGCGGAGTCGCTCGCGCGGGAGCGCGGCGAGAAGCGCGCGGCGGAGCGCGCGGTCGCCGCCACAGTAGGCGGAGAGGAAGCGCGCGCAGCCGCGCGCGCCGACCTGCGCGCCGAGGCCGCGCTTCGCGACGGAGCGGTACAGGCGCATCAGCTCGCGCATGCGCCGGGCGGCGCCGGGCGGCTCACCCGCGCGCGCGCCGTCGAGGTCGATCACGAGCGCTTCGCAGGCCTTCTCGCGCTCGAGAAAGAGCAGGTTGCCGAGATGCAGGTCAGGGTGCCGCCCGCCGGCATCGTGGAAGCGGCGCACGGCGCGCGCCGCCGCGGCGAGCGCGCGGACCAGCCGCGCGGGCGCCGGAGCTTCCGCGAGGAGGGCGAAGCCGTCGCGCGCGCCTTCCTCGTAGGCGGTCGCGAGCGCGGCCTGCCAGAAGATTCCGCGCCGCATGCCGACCACCAGCAGCGGGCGCGGCACCGGCGCGCCGCGCGCGTGGAGTTCCGCTGCAACGCGCAGCTCGCGCAGCGGACGCGCGAGCCCGAGCAGGCGCTCGCCCCAGAGCGGAGCCAGCAGCCCACCGTGCCGCACCGGGCGGAGCAGCGCGCGCGAGCCGTCGCGCGCGAGCCAGAGCGCGGTCGCCGCGCGGCCGCGGGCGCCGGACGCGTCGGCCAGCCGCCGCGCCAGCTCGCCCGGAAGCAGCAGCGCGCGGGCATCGGCCGCGCCGCTCCAGCCGGCATCGACGACGAGGCGCGCGCCGCGCGCATGGACGCTCTCGAAGCGGGGCGGCCGTGCGGGCTCCACGTCGACTATCCGCCGACGCGGCGCGCGCGGGCGAGCAGCCAGAAGGCCAGTGCAGCGAAGCCCCCGACCGGTAACCAGCGAGCGACGGGCGCCGTCAGCAGGCCGCGTTCGGCGAGCGACTCGAAGAAGATGTGCGAGCCGTAGTAGGCGAACGCGACGCCCGCGCACCAGAGCGCACCGAAGGCGCGCGCGCCTCGCGCGCGGCGCATCCCGATCGGAAGGCCGAGCAGGCCGAAGAGCACCGGCGCGAACGGAGCAGCCAGGCGCCGGTGCAGCTCGAGCTCGTAGTCGATCGGCGTGTCCGCGAAGCCCTGGTGGAGCGGAATTCCCGCGACGGCGACCTTCGACACCGTATCGCGTAGATCGTGGAAGGGCATCTCGCTCGCGCGCTTGCGCCCGTCCGGGCCGAGCAGGTCGGTGAGATCGAGCGCGTAGTCGAACTTGTCGAAGGAGATGCGCACCTCGCGCTCGCTCGTGTTGTCGAGATGGATGTCGCCCTGCTCGAGCGCGAGCGTGATCGAACCCTCGGCGTCGACCGCCATCGTGCCCGCGCTGGCGAAGATGATCACCGGGCGCTCCGGGTCGCTGCGATCGGAGAGCACGATGCCCTGGAGCCGGTCGCCGCCGCGGCCGTCGACGTAGACGAGCACGTCGCCGAAGCGGCGGAAGCGACCGGGCTCGAGGCCGGCGCCGCGCGAGACGAGCGACGCGAAGACGCTCCGCAGCTCGCGGCGCGCGGCCGGCTCGACGTCGAGGGCGAGCGTTCCCGTCAGCGCAGAGGCGACGAGGCTCAGCGCGACGATCGGCAGCGCGATCTCGCGCATGCCGATGCCGCAGGCGCGCATCGCGATGATCTCGACGTCGGCCGCGAGGCGCGCGACCGCGAGCAACACGCCGAAGAGGAACGAGACCGGAAGGGCGTAGAGCATCAGCATGGTCCCGAGCACGCGCAGGAGCGCGAGCAGGTCGCTCATCGCGAAGCCCGCGCCGAGCAGGTCGTCGAGCGCGCGCGCGAGATTGCGCATCAAGAGGATCGCGCTGATCACGCACAGCCCGAGCAAGGTGTAGAGCGCCACCTCCCGCGCCACGTAGCGGCCGAGGGTGCGGGGTACGCGCATCGGGCGCGGATGCTATCGCCGGTCTGCGCCTCGCACCGTGGGGAATCGAGTATCCTGCTGCGCTCATGCGGCTCGAACTGCGCCGCCTCGAGCGATGGATCGAGGCATTCGCGCGCGTGCGCCTGCTCGTCGTCGGCGACCTGGTGCTCGACGAGTACGTCTGGGGCGACGTCGACCGCGTGAGCCCCGAGGCGCCGGTCCCGGTGGTGCACGTGCGCGACGAGACCGTCATGCTGGGCGGCGCCGCCAACGCCGCGCGCAATGTCGTCGCGCTCGGCGGATCGGTCGAGTGCGTGAGCGCCGTGGGGGACGACGCGGCGGGGCGTCGCCTGGTCTCGCTGCTGAAGGACCTCGGCGTCTCGCCCGACGGCATCGAGGTCGTGCCGGGCCGTCCGACCACGCGCAAGACGCGCGTGGTCGCGCGCACACAGCAGATCGTGCGCTTCGACCGCGAGACCGCCGATCCGCTGCCGCCGGCCGCGAGCCGCCGGATGCTCGCCGCGCTCACCGATGCGCTGCCGCGGGTCGCGGGCGTGGTGTGCGAGGACTACGGGAAGGGCGTGCTCTCTCCCAGGCTCTCGAGCGCGGTGATGCGCCGCTGCCGCGAGGCCGGGATCCCGGTGGTCGTCGACCCGAAGGTCGACCTCGCGCCGTGGAAGGGCGCAGCGCTGCTCAAGCCGAACCTGCGCGAGGCCGAGTCGCTCTCCGGAGTGGCGATCCGGAGCCGCGACGACCTCACCCGCGCCGCGGCGCGGCTGCGCCGCCGGATCGGCGGGGGAGCGCTCGTGGTGACGCGCGGTGCGGATGGCATGTCCGTCTTCGAGGGCGAAGGCCCGGGCGTCGACGTGCCGGCCGCCGCGCGCGAGGTCTTCGACGTGCAAGGCGCCGGTGACACTGCCGTCGCGGCGCTCGCGCTCTCGCTGCTCGCCGGCGCGAGCCTGGTCGAGGCGGCCGTGATCGCGAACGCCGCGGCCGCGGTGGTGGTCGGCAAGGTCGGCACAGCCACCGCGAGCGCGGACGAGCTGAAGGAGCGCCTGCCCGAGGCGCTCTTTGCGGCGCGAGGCGCTCGATGATCCAGAGCATGACGGGCTTCGGACGCGCCGCCTTCCGCGTCGGCGACACGGCCTTCGAGGTCGAGGTGCGATCCGTGAACCAGCGACACCTCGACGCGCGCGTGCGCCTGCCGCGGGCGCTCGCGGCACTCGAGCCCGAGCTGCGGGCGCGCATCCAGGAGCGCATCGCGCGCGGCAAGGTGGACTGCACGATCGCCGCGCCGGGCGGGGAGACACTCTCGCCTCGGATCGAGGTGGATCGCGACGCCGCGCGCGCCTACCTCCGGGTCGCGCGCTCGCTCGAGGCGGAGGAGGGCGTCTCGTCGACGCTCGGCAGCGCCGAGCTCCTGGCACTTCCCGGTGTCGCACGCCTGATCGAGCCGGAGTGGCCGGGAGACGAGCTGCGCCGCGCGGTGCTGCCCGCGCTCGACGCCGCGCTCGATGGGCTCGGAGCGATGCGCGCGTCCGAGGGCGAGGCGCTCGCGCGCGATCTCGAGGGCCGCCTCGTGCGCTTCACCGAATGGATCGATGCGCTCGCGGCGCGCGCGGGTGACGTGCAGCAGGCGGTGCGCGAGCGGCTGCGCCGGCGTGTACGCCAGCTCGAGAGCGACGTCGGCGCGATCGACGAGGCGAGGCTCCATCAGGAGATCGCGCTCGCGGCGGACCGCCTCGACGTGACCGAGGAGGTCGTGCGCCTGCGCAGCCACGTCGAGCAGTTCCGCAAGCTCCTCGCCGGCGCGGGGCCGGGACAGCCGGCCGGCCGACGCCTCGACTTCCTGCTCCAGGAGATGACCCGCGAGGCCAACACGCTCGGCGCGAAGGGCGCCGACGCCGACTCCTCGCACCTCGTCGTCGAGCTGAAGGCGGAGCTCGAGCGCATGCGCGAACAGGTGCAGAACATTGAGTAGCCGCGTGCTGCTCAACATCGGGCACGGCAACTTCGTGGTTGCGTCGCGCGTGATCGCGGTGGTGAATCCGTCCGCGGCGCCGATGAAGCGGCTGCGCGACGAGGCCTCGCGGCGCGGCAAGCTGATCGACTCGACCCAGGGCCGCCGCACCCGCTCGATCGTGCTGATGGACAGCGACCACGTGATCCTGTCCGCGATCAACCCGGAGACGATCGCGGCGCGCTTCGCGCAGGACGACGCGCTCGGCGGCGAGGACGCGTGAGTCTGCGGGCGGGCTTCCCGCTGGTGGTCGCGGCGCCGTCGGGTACGGGCAAGACGACGGTCTGTCGCGCGCTGGTGGCGCGCGACCCGCGGCTCGTCTTCTCGGTGTCGCACACGACGCGCGCGCGTCGTCCCGGCGAGGAGGACGGCCACGACTACCACTTCGTCGGCGAGGCCGAGTTCCGCCGCATGATCGAGGCGGGCGAGTTCCTCGAGTGGGCCGTCTACAACGACCGGCTCTACGGCACGAGCTTCGCCGCGATCGACGAGGGACTCGCGTCGGGCCGCGACGTGGTGCTGGAGATCGAGGTGCAGGGCGCGCGTCAGGTGCGGAAGCGCCGCGCCGACGCGCGCCTCGTCTTCCTGCTGCCGCCCTCCTGGACGGAGCTCGAGGTTCGCCTGCGCGGCCGCGGCACGGACGGCGAGCCGGAGATCGAGCGACGCCTGATGGTGGCGAAGGGCGAGCTCGCTGCGGCCGAGGAGTTCGACTACGCGCTCGTCAACGATGACCTCGACACCTGCGTGCGCGAGCTCGCGGAGATCGTCGCGGCGGAGCGCCGAGGCGACGCGGCCGCGCTGCGGGCGCGCTTCGCTCCGGCGCCGGCCCTCGCGCGCGTCGGCGCGTGCCCCGTTCGCCCGTCCCGGGGCGAGCGGGTAGATTCGGGCACTCGCTGACTCCGATGCGGCGCTTCAACGACATCGCGGACCGGGTGCTCGAGTACAACCCGAGCTGCGACCTCTCCCTGCTCCAGCGCGCCTACGTCTTCAGCGCGAAGGTGCACGAGGGTCAGGAGCGCCTGTCCGGCGAGCCGTATCTGGTCCACCCGCTCGAGGTGGCGGGGATCCTCGTCGACATGCGGATGGACGAGGTGACGGTCGCGGCGGGCCTCCTGCACGACGCGATCGAGGACACGCTCGCGACGCCGGAGGAGCTGAGGCGCCTGTTCGGCGAGCCCGTGGCCTTTCTGGTCGAGGGGCTCACCAAGATCTCGAAGATCGAGTTCACCTCGGACCGCGAACGCCAGGCCGAGAACTTCCGCAAGATGCTGCTCGCGATGTCGAAGGACATCCGCATCCTCCTGATCAAGCTCGCCGACCGACTCCACAACATGCGGACCCTCGAATACGTCGAGGAGGACAAGCGCCGGCGCATCGCCCAGGAGACACGCGACATCTACGTGCCGCTCGCGCACCGGCTCGGCATCCAGTGGATGAAGTCCGAGCTCGAGGACCTCGCCTTCCGCGTGCTCAAGCCCGAGGTCGCGGCCGAGCTCGAGCGCCGGCTGAAGGCCAAGCGCAAGGCGCGCGAGCGCTACATCGAAGAGGTAATCGGCGTGCTGTCGGCGCGGCTCGCGGACGCGGGGCTGCGCGCCGAGGTCACGGGCCGCGTGAAGGACCTCGCTTCGATCCACGAGAAGATGGAGCGCGACGGGCTCGACCTCGACGAGATCTACGACGTGATCGCCTTCCGCACGATCCTCGACGGCCCGACCGCCGACGTCTACAGCGCGCTCGGCATCGTGCACTCGATCTGGCGACCGGTCCCGGGTCGCTTCAAGGACTACGTCGCGCTGCCGAAGCCGAATGGCTACCGCTCGCTCCACACCACCGTGATCGGCCCGTACGGCGAGCGCATCGAGGTGCAGATCCGCAACCGCGAGATGCACCGCGACGCCGAGCTCGGCATCGCCGCGCACTGGAAGTACAAGGCCGGTCGCGTCGGCGCCGAGGACGACGAGGGGAAGTTCGCGTGGCTGCGGCAGCTCCTCGAGCGCCACCAGGACGTGGCGGACCCGAACGAGTTCATCGAGACGGTGAAGGTCGACCTCTTCCCGGACGAGGTCTTCGTGTTCACGCCGAAGGGCGACGTGATCTCGCTGCCGCGCGGCGCGACGCCGGTCGACTTCGCCTATGCGATCCACAGCGAGGTCGGCTCGCACTGCGCGGGCGCCAAGGTGAACGGCCGCATGGTGCCGCTGCGCCACCAGCTCGCGAACGGCGACACGGTGGAGGTGATGACGAACGCCGGGCAGGTGCCGCGCAAGGACTGGCTCGACTTCGTCGTCACCGGCAAGGCGCGCAGTCGCATCCGCCAGGCGATCCGCGCGGCGGAGACGGCGCGCTCGCGCGAGCTCGGCCGCGACATCCTGGAGCGGGAGCTGCGCAAGGCCGGCCTCTCGCTGTCGCGGCTGCTCGAGCAGGACGGCCTCGCGGCGCTCGCGGACCGCTACGGCCGCGGCTCGCTCGACGAGCTGCTGGCGGCGATCGGCTACGGGCGGCTCTCGGCGCCCGAGCTGGTGCGCGGGCTCCGCGGCGAGGCGCCCGAGACGGCCGCGCCGGCGCGCGCGCGTCGCGGCCTGCGGCGCCCGCGCAGCGCGTCCGCCGGCGTGCGCGTCGGCGGGCAGTCGGACGTGATGGTGCGCTTCGCGCGCTGCTGCGCGCCGCTGCCGGGCGACGACGTGGTCGGCTTCGTGACACGCGGCCGCGGGGTGACCGTGCACGTAGCCGACTGCCCGAAGGCCTTCGAGCTCGATCCCTCGCGACGCATCGAGGTGACGTGGCAGCCGGAGGCGGAGCCGCCGCGCAGCATCAAGATGCGCGTGCGCTCCGAGGATCGCCCCGGGCTCCTCGCGACGGTCACGAAGACGATCGCGGCGCGGGGCATCAACATCGGCGGCGCGCGCATCACGACCACGCCCGACAAGCAGGCCGAGCACACCTTCGACGTCTGGGTCTCCGACGTCGACACCCTGAACGGGGTGATGAAGGAGATCTCGAAGATCAAGGGCGTGCTGTCGGTGGAGCGGCTCAGGAGCTAGCGGGCTTCTGACAGAACGCTCGCGCCGAGTGCCGAGGGGGCGAG
>DATKND010000128.1:0-13182 GCA_035541475.1 Myxococcota bacterium
GCCCACACAGCGCGCTCGATCAGCAAGCGCCGGCGGACTTCGCCCGGAGAGCCCGGGGGCTCTGCCCCCGGACGCCCGTGTGAACAAGAAGGTCAGGAACGAGATGAAGAAAAACCGGAAGAAGGGTCACACGTGATTGGCCAAAGACGGGGTGCAGGACAGAGCGGCCTCAACGCTGTGAACGCGACGAAGCCGATACTTGTTAGTGCCCTGCTCATCGCCGCACTCGCCGATAACCTCACCGATGCCCTGAGCATTCACGTCTTTCAGGAATCCGACCGGCTTGACCAGAGGGATGCATTGACCGGAAAGATTACAAACGTTGTTAGCGGGACTGGACAGGGATCGGCGCATTGCTTCGCTGATTCCGTCTGAGAGCGAAGCGCTTCGCAAATCGCCGCTTGAAGCCGTCTACTGGTGCGATATTGCCCAAGTACCTGCGTAAGCTCCCCGTCAAAAATGCACGGTGTAGGTGACCTGGGAGTGCCGTTCCATGTGCGGCCCGCTCGGCATCGTGCCTTCTCCGGGTAGGTGAGCTTCGGATCCAGGAGAGGTGGCCGCGCGGCCGAAGGCGGCATGCATCGAGCCCTCCAGCGCGGCGTGACTGCCCCTTCCATACACACCTGTCCCAAGGTGCCTCGGCCAATCCTCCGCATCCCACGGTCCCCTATCAGAATCCGCTCGCGCGCTGCGCTTCCGTTCATCTAAGTAATCCAGGTACGTGGCCAACGGCGATCTGGCGCGAATCGTGCACAGATATGAGCGCATGGATCGCAGTGTTCCCCCGCCGATCGTGCCGTCGCTCGGTGCCACGCTCGGGCACACGCTCGATCTCGCACAACAGGTTGCAACTGACGAGCTCCGATTGTTGCAGCTCGAGTCGCACGATCGCGTGAGCGATGCGATGCACCGCGGTGCGTGGCTCGGATTCGGCGCGCTCTGTCTGGCCATCGCGTGGGTCGCGGCGTGGGCTGCGGCGCTGGTCGCGCTCGAGGGCTCGTTCTCGCTCGAAGCGAGACTCGCGATGCTGGCGATCTCGCAATTCGCGCTCGGAACGGCTCTGATCGGGTTCGGACGCCGACGGCTGGCGGCGCGGTGAGCGCGTCGTTGTCGCGCGAGGTGTTGGAGGCACGCATCGTGCGCGAGCGAAAGGAGCTCGCCGAGGCGCTCTGTGATCTGAGCGAGCGAGCGAGCGCGGAGCTCGACCTGCGGCGTCGCGTGCGAGCGCACCCTTCGGCCTGGCTGGTCGGGGCCCTGGCGATCGGATTTCTATTGGGGCTGCGTCGATGAAGCGCACGACCCGGGGAGGCGACGATGCAAGACGCAAGCGAACGGATCGAACGAAACGTGCCGATCCTGGATCTGCCCGAGGTGAAGGAGCAAATGGAGCGCGTACGGGGTCATCTGGAGGCCATCGACACGCAGGTGCGACGCGTGGTGCAGGATCGACCCCTCGTCGCGGTGGGAGTCGCGCTGATCTTCGGCTACGCGCTCGGTCGCCTGCTGGCACGGCGCTAGGACGCAAGGTGGATCTCCTACGCCTGGCCGATGAGGTGCGCTCGCAAGTCCGCGAACGGCCGTACTGGACGACCGCGGCGTTCGTCGGCGTCGGCTGGATCCTCGGCCGGAGTCGTTTGCCGCTGCGTGCAGTCCTCGCGGTGGCAGGGATCGGAGCGCGCGCGGCGATGGCAGCGGCGCTCGAGGACTTGGTCATCGAGGGCGTGCGGTCGCGATCCGCTCAGACGGACGGAAGGACAGGACCGTGAAGAAGCCTCGCGACGAGGCGGTCGGCGCTCCCGGAGCGCGCTCCGGGCAGTGGGAGCGGCGCCTCTGCGTATCGCCGCGGGCTCTACTACGACGCCGACACAGGCCGGTTGTTTCTCCCGCCGACCGCGACGTCCGCGAGCGCCTCGCCGTTACCCCGCGGAGCACGAGGACCGGGCTGGGCGAATGCTGTTCCGCACCAGCGCGGCGCAGCCGAGACTTCGCGCCTCGCCTGCGAGGCACTAGCCCCCGAGCGCCGTCTTGATCTCGTTCAAGACTTTGATGTTCTGGTTGAGCCCATCCACGTTCTTCTGCATGTCGGTGATCGTGGTGCCGAGCTTCGCCGCGGTGCCGAGCGTGCCGCCGGCCCCCTCCGCCTTCTTCATCAGGTCGCCGACCTGAGCGTCCGCCGGCGCGGGCTGGACCAGCGCGCCGCAGAAGTAGCCGGCCGCGAAGATCCCGGCTGCACCCGTCACACGCAGCAGATTCCTGATCGTCCTCATCGTTCGTCCTCCTTGATGCGGAGGCCCGGCCGTGGCCGGTGCGCCCCCGCTGAAACCCTCGACCCGGAGCGCCCGCGTCGAGCAGGGGCGGACTGCATCTCGCGAATCGTCTGCGGTCCGGACATCCACGCCCCCGAGATGCGGACGCGGACCCGACCAAAGCCACGGAAGTACGCGTCGGGCCGTGTGAGCAATCAGGGGCGCGAAGTGTACCGACTCCGCCCGAAATCCGCCGAGGCGACCACGCGAGAGCGCGTCACGTGGCCTCGGGCTTGTTAGTCGTCGATTTGAAGTCCCAGCCGGGCACCAGCACTGGGAACGCTTCCGCGCGCGATTCTAGAGGAACGCGCGCAGCCGGATCGGAGGCGCTCAGCTCTTCAACACTCCCTTCGCCTTCGCCGTGTGCGTCGCGATCGCGTCCATCAGCGGCGGTGAGAGGGCGTCGTAGGGCTCGAGGCCGATCTCCTTCAGGCGCGCGCGCACGGCGCCCATCTGCGCGGGGTCGGCGCCCGACTCGATGATCGACGACACGAACGCCGCGAACTCCGGCGCGGCCCAGCCCTTGTCCTTCGAGAGCTCGACGTGCACGAAGTCGAGCCCGTAGAAGGGATGATTCTTGTTCTCGATGCGGCCGTAGAGATGGACGCCGCACTCCTTGCACGCGTGTCGCTGGATCGACGCCGACGCATCGACGACCGCGAGCTTCTGCTCGTTCGCGGTCACGCGCAGCTTGTCGCGCGGCACGACCGCGACGAGCGAGAAGAGGGCGCCCTTCGGCTTCCAGCACTTGGTGCAGCCGCAGGCGTGGTTGTGCGCGACGTTGCTCGCGAGCGTCACCGTCACCGGCTGCTTCGCGCACTGACACGTGAGCGTCCCGCCCGCGAACGACGGCGAGCCCTTCCACACCCCGCGATCGACGAGCGGATGAATCGAGACGGCCATGGCTTCCTCCCTCCATCGGCGGTCGTGATGGCGCGCAGGCTATCACGGGCTCGCCCTCAATAGCGCCGCTCCTCCTTGAGCTCCTCCTCGATCGGGCGCGACGCGAGCTCGACGGCCTGGCGCGTGGCGCGCGCTCGCGTCGACCGTCTGCTGCTCTTCGTAGGCCAGCACAGGAACTTCATCACGACACTTGGTTCGCGGCGCGCGTCCTCGGGATGTAAATCGACGAAAAGACGCGCGCGAACTCTTCCAGTCGACAAGGCACGGAGGTAAGCTGCGCGCGCGGTGACCGCTTACACCCTGGGCGACGTCGCCCGCATCTGCGGTGTCTCGCCTCGGCGCCTGCGTTACTGGGAGCGCACGGCCCTCGTGAACCCGTCGACGCGCGACGGCTCTAGAACCGCGTTCGACTTTCGCGACCTAGTCAGCGTGCGCTCGCTGGTCGGATTGCTGCAGGGCGGACTGCCGCTGCGGCGCATCCGCAAGGGCATGGATCTCGTGCGTGAGCACCTGCCGCAGGTGGATCCGCTCGCCGCGCTGCGCGCGTGGGGCAGCCCGCCGCGCGTGGTGGTGCGCTGCGAAGGCCGGCTGATGGAGCCCGATGGCCAGCTGCTGCTCGACTTCCACGCTGTGCCCGTCGCGGCCGTGGCCGAGCTGCCGCCGGCAGGCGAGTTCTCGCAGCGGCTCGCGGTGCAGTGGTTCGAGCGCGGCTGCGAGCTCGACGGCGAGCGCGCGAGCTACGCGGAGGCGGCGCGCGCCTACGAGCGCGCGCTCGAACTCGATCCTCACTTCGCCGACGCCCACTGCAACCTCGGCGCCGTCCGCTACAACCAGAGCCGCCGCGACGACGCGCGCCGCTGCTTCGAGCGAACGGTCGCCCTCGTGCCCGGACACGTCGAGGCGAATCTCAACCTCGGCGCGCTGTGCGAGGAGGACGGCCGCGACGAGCGCGCGCTCGGCTACTACCGCGCGGCGCTCGAGTCGAATCCGCTCATGCCCGACACGCACGTGAGCCTCGCGCTCGTCTACGAGAAGCTCGGGCTCCGCCGCACAGCGCTGGCGCACTGGAAGCGACTGCTCCAGCTCGCGCCGAACGGACACTGGGCGGACGTCGCCCGCCGCCGCCTTTCCGCGCAGCCGAACTAGCAAGCGACCGCTTCGCGGTCGCGCGCAGCGAGCCGCAGGCGAGCGAAGGTAGGAACTAGCAAGCGACCGCTTCGCGGCCGCGCGCAGCGAGCCGCAGGCGAGCGAAGTACAGAGCTAACCTCCGACCGGAACGCTGCGCTTCAGCAAGGTGTCGCCCTCGAAGCGGATCTCGAGCGTCCAGCTTCCGGCGCGCGCCCCCGGCGCGGGCAGGTCCAGCGTGCTCGTGATCATCTGGCCGTCGATGGAGAGCTTCTGCTCCTCGGCGGTCGACGCGCCGGGCGCCAGCCAGCGGGCACGCATCTGCTTCGCGGGTTTCGCGTAGCGCGGGCTGAGCCGCCCCCACCAGGTCAGCTTGCGCGCACCTTCCGGATAGCGCTCGACCGCCACGCCGAGCGCGTCCTTGCCCGAGCGCGTCGCGCCGGTCAGTCCCGACTCCGTGACGAGCGGGAAGGTCAGGGTCACGACGCGCCAGTCCGCGCGCGCGCGCAACGTGCCGGCCGTTCCGGCGCGACGCGCCGCCTGCTCGAAGGCGTACACCGCGAGCTGTGCATCGCCCTGCTCGCGCGTGACCTCGCCGAGCCGGTAGAAGACGAGCGCGCGCGTCGGGTCGAGCTCGATCGTGCGCCGGAAGGCGTCGGTGGCCTCGGCCAGGTGACCGGCCTGCGACTCGATCTCGCCCATCCGGAACGTGACCGCCGGGTCGGACGGCGCCTGCTGCTCCGCCTCGCGCAGCAGCGAGAGCGCGCGGTCGGTGTCCTCCGTCTGCACCGCTGCGTCGGCGGCCGTGAGCAGCGCCTGCGCATCCGGTCCGCCGGGCTTCGCGGTGATGACGGGCGCGCCCTGCGTCGCGACCAGGTCCTGCAGCCGCGCCTTCGCCGCGTCGAAGCTCTCGCGCAGCGCATCGTTCGAGCGCGGAGCGACCTCCACGCGGCGCGCCATGACCTCGACGGTGTCGATGCGCTTGTCGGGGTCTGGGTGGCTGTAGAGATAGGGCGGAACGTGCTGCGGGTCCGCGTGCTCCTCCGCGACGATCCGCTCGAGGAAGTGCGAGAGCGCGTCGGGTCGGAAGCCGGAGGCCGCCGCGAGCGTCACGCCCTCGCGATCCGCCTCGGACTCGAACTCGCGGCTGAAGCGCAGCTCGAGCGCGACGTTGATGCCCTGGCTCGCCATCAGCACGGCGGGCTGACCGGTCACCACCGCGCCGGCGAGGCCCGCGAGCGTCGTGAGGAGCTTCGGGAGCTGACCCTGCTCCTGCATGCGCGCGAAGTGGCGCAGCTTCACGTGCCCGATCTCGTGGCCCACCACGCCGGCGAGCTCGTCGACGCTGCCGGCCGCGAGCAAGGTGCCGGAGTGGATGTAGACGTACCCGCCCGGTAGCGCGAAGGCGTTGAGCATCGGGTCCGAGATCACGCGGAATCGGTAGACGAACGGCTGGTGCCCGGCCTCCGCGAGCAAGGTGCGGCCGAGATCGTTCGCGAAGCCGGCGACCACGGGGTCGTCGATCAGGTGCACCTGCTTCTGCAGCGACTGATCGGCCTCGTAGCCGAGCTCGCGCTCCTTCTCGGAGTCGAGCTGCTGCGGGACCACGCCGAGCGGGTCGAGCTTGGCCGCCTGCTCGCAGGCGGACCCCATGGCGACTGCGAGGACGAGCGCGAGCACGCGCGCGACGCGCGTGCGGCGCCGCCCGGACTCAGTCACTGCGCTCCGCCACGTGCTTGCGGTAGGCCATCGGCCGCAGCAGCATCGCCTCGTCGTCGTCGCGATCGCTCACGATCACCGCGATCCATCCGTCGCCGTAGCAGTCCTCGTTGAGGAGCTCGGGGTTCTCGACCAGCGCCTCGTTGGCCTCGACCACCTCGCCCGAGATCGGCGCGTACAGCTCGGCGACCGCCTTCACCGAGTCGATCGACCCGAACTCGTCGCCGCGCTCGAGCCGCGTGCCGACGGCGGGGAGTTCCACGTGGACGATCTCGCCGAGCTGCTGCTGCGCGTAGTCGGTGATGCCGATGACGATGCGCTGGCCCTCGAAGCGCGCCCACTCGTCTTCGTGCGTGTAGAGCAGATCGTCGGGAATGTCGTAGTCGGCCACGGATGCCTCGCTGCGTGGTGGCTTCAAGCGGCCCCGCGCCGCCCGGCGCGCGGCCCGCGAACGAACGGCGTCTCCACGATGCGTGCAGGCGCGGCGCGGCTGCGGATCACGATCTGGACCTCGCTGCCGACGGCCGCCAACGGCGGAGGAACGTAGGCCAGCCCGATGGATTTTCCGAGGGTCGGGGAGGGCCCACCCGAGGTCACGACACCGACTTCGCGCCCGCCGTGCGCGACGGCGCAGCCCGCCCGCGCGACGCCGCGCTCCTCGAGCACGAAACCGGCGAGCGCGCGCGAATGTCCGGCGCGCGCGCGCTCGCGGATCGCGGCGGCGCCGATGAAGTCGCTGTCGGATTCCACGAAGCGCCCGAGTCCGGCTTCGAGCGGAGAGGTGGTGTCGTCGAGCTCGTGCCCGTAGAGCGGCAGCGCCGCCTCGAGGCGAAGCGTGTCGCGCGCGCCGAGTCCGCACGGCCGACACGCGGATGCGGCACCCTTGTCGAGGAGCGCCTCGAAGATCGCCTCGGCGTCGGCGGCACCGCAGTAGATCTCGAAGCCGTCCGCGCCGGTGTAGCCGGTGCGCGAGACCATCGCGCCGCGCCCGGCGACCTGGCCGCGCGCGAAGGTGAAGCGGCGCAGCGCCACCAGCGCGGCGTCCGCGACGGCACCGAGCACCGCCGCCGAGGCCGGACCCTGGAGCGCCAGCAGCGCGGTGTCGTCGCTCGCGTCGCGGAGCTCCGCGCCCGGCTCCAGATGGTTGCGGAGCCACTCGAAGTCCTTGCGGATGTTCGCGGCGTTCACACAGAGCATGAGGCCGCCCTCGCGACGGTAGGCGGTCACGTCGTCGACCACGCCGCCACGCGCGTTGCAGAGCAGCGCGTAGCGGACCTGGCCGGGCACGGCCGTCGAAATTCGCCGCGAGAGCAGGCGATCGCCGGCCGCGAGCGCGCCCGGTCCCGAGAGCTCGAGCTGGCCCATGTGCGAGACGTCGAAGAGTCCCGCCGTCTCGCGCACCGCCGCGTGCTCCTCGAGGATCGAGGTGTACTGGACGGGCAGCGAGAAGCCCGCGAACTCGACCATGCGCGCGCCGCGCCGCAGGTGCGCGGCGTACAGCGGTGTCCGCCGCCCGCCGCTCATGAACCTTGGCGTCGTTCGTACGCCTGCAGCGTGTTCTGGAGCAGCATCGTGATCGTCATCGGGCCGACGCCACGCCGGTGAGGGGTCACGATGCGCGCGAGGCCCTGCACGGCCTCGGTGTCGACGTCGCCCGTCAGCACGCCGTCCACCTCGCTGACTCCGACGTCGATCACGGCCGCGCCGGGCTTCACCCAATCGCCGCGCACGAGCCGCGGGACGCCGGCCGCGGCCACCAGCACGTCGGCCTCGCGGCAGAGCGCGCGCAGGTCGCGCGATCGCGAGTGGCACATGGTGACCGTCGCGTGCGCGCGCTGGAGCAGCAGCGAGATCGGCTTGCCGACGATGTTGCTGCGCCCGATCACGACGGCGTGCGCGCCCTCGAGCGGGATCTCGTAGCGCTCGAGGATCTTCAGGATGCCGAGCGGTGTGCAGGGCACGAGCGATGGCAGCCCGAGCAGCAGGCAGCCGGCGCTCCACGGTGTCAGCCCGTCGACGTCCTTGGCGGGGTCGATGCGCGACGTGACCTCGTTCGGGTCGAGGCCCTTCGGCAGCGGCAGCTGCACGAGGATGCCGTCGACGCCGGGGTCGGCGTTGCAGCGCGCGACCACCTCCTGCACACGGGCCAGGCTCGCGGTCGCCGGCAGCTCGTGCTGCGTCGACGCCATACCGACGCGCTCGCACGCGCGCCGCTTGCCCTTGATGTACGAGGCGCTCGCCGGGTCGTCGCCGACGAGCACGACGGCGAGGCAGGGCGCGCGACGACCACCGGCGCGCAGCGCAGCGACCTTCTCGGCGAGCTGCTTCCGGATCTCCTCGGCGAGCGCAAGGCCGTCGACCACTACGGTCGGTACGGAGGGCCTTCCCGTCATCTCAGGCGGCCGCCTTCGACGACTTCTTGCCCTTTCCCTTTCCCTTGCTTTTGCCCTTCCCCTTTTCGGAGTCCTTCGGCTTGCTCGACGCGTCATCGCTCTTGCTCTCCGAAGACGGGGCGCTGCTCGGGCTCGCGTCGCTGCTGCTCTCCGAGTCGGACTTCTCCTTCTTGTCCTTGCCCTTCGAGCTGTAGAGGTCCGAGTACCAGCCGCTGCCCTTCAGCACGAACGACGTCTGGGAGATCAGGCGCTTCACGCGGCGCGCGCGGCACTTCGGGCAGACCTTGATGGGCTCGTCGGTAATCCGCTGCGAGGCCTCGAATTCGTGGCCGCACTTCTCGCAGGCGTACTCGTAGACCGGCATCGGCGGGACCTCGCGCTCGAGTGGGTCGGGGACTGGCGGGTTCGGGGAGCGGAGACGGAGGAGGGGATCGACGTCGCGAGAAGCTACCCGCCGAGGCCCGCGTGGGCAAAGCCCGGTCACGAGCTCCGGCGACGTCCGCTCTGCGTCAGCACCGCGATCCGCTGCTCGAGCGCCGCGTCCTCGGGCACAGGCTCGGCCGAGAGGTGGTCGACCTGCGCGAGGTGGCGGTCGATCGTCGCGCGCAGCGCGGCCGAGAGATCGGCGCGCAGGCGCCGCATCGCGCGAATGTCCTCGGCTAGCTGCGCCGCGCGGCGGTGCGCCGCGTCGAGCACCTTCTCGCCCTGGAGCTCGGCCTCGCCGACGATCACCTCGGCCTCTTTCATCGCCGTCTGCTTGAGGTCGTCCGCGAGCTGCTGCGCCGTGGTCAAGGTCGACTGGAGCAAAGTCTCGTTCGCCGACAGCTCGCGCACGCGATCCTCGAGCTCCCGCACCTTGTCGCGCAGTCCGGCGGCGGCGCGGAGCGACGTCTCGTAGTCCTCGGAGACCATGCGCAGGAACGAGTCGACCTCGTCGCGGTCGTAGCCCGAGACGCGCCGCGAGAAGGTGTGGTTGCGGATGTCGAGCGGCGTGATGCGCAAGCGGGCTCCTTCCTGCGGCAGGAGATCGACCGAAGGGCGCGAAATCTTGAGGCGGGCGGGGGAGGCGTCCCGAGCGGCGCGGGGCTTCGAGTGGCCCCTTCTAGAGAGTGGGACAACTCCCCGTTCGACCAGCCTCAACTGCCAGACAGCTCGCGCGAGCGCCGGGTCGCGGCGGCGACCGCCTCGTAGAGCGCGGCGCGAAGTCCCCCGGCCTCGAGCCGCTCGAGCCCGGCGATCGTCGTGCCGCCCGGCGATGTGACCTGGTCCTTCAGCTCGGCGGGATGGCGGCCAGTCTCCTCGGCGAGCCGCGCGGCGCCGAGCACGGTCTGGCGCGCGAGCAGGCTGGCGGCCTCTCGCGGAAGGCCGACGCGAACGCCCGCGTCGGCGAGCGCCTCGAGGAACACGAACACGTAGGCCGGCCCGCTGCCCGAGAGTCCGGTGACCGCGTCGAGCAGCGACTCGTCGGGCGCCGGCCAGCAGACGCCGACGCTCTCGAAGAGAGCGCGCGCGAGCGCGAGGTCGTCGCGGCTCGCGCGCTCGTTGCCACAGATCGCGGTCGCGCCGCAGCCGACCTGCGCCGGTGTGTTGGGCATCGCGCGCACGATGCGCGCGCCGCGCGGGAGCGACTCGGCCAGGGTCGCGAGGCGCACGCCCGCCGCGATCGAGATCCAGAGCGGCGCCTCCGCGTCCGGCAGCTCGCGCAGCGCGGAGAGCGCCTTCGCGACTACCGACGGCTTCACCGCGACGACGACGACGTCGCTTCCGGCGAGCGCCTCGCGGTTGTCCGCGAAGACCTCGATGCCGAGCCGCTCCGCCACGAGCTTCCGCCGCGCCGCGTCCGGATCGGCGACGCGGAGATGACTCGCGGGCACGCCAGCGGCGACCAGTCCTCCGCAGAGCGCCTCGGCCATCGCGCCGCCTCCCACGAATCCCACGCGTCGACTCCGAAGATCGGTCATGTCGCGGGTCTCCTCGCCCCGAAGATCGCCGTGCCGACGCGGAGGATCGTGGCTCCTTCCTCGATCGCAACCTCGAAGTCGGCCGTCATGCCCATCGAGAGCTCGCGTAGCCCGGAGCCTTCGGGCGTCGCGCGGAGCGCGTCGCGAAGCGCCCGCAGCGCCGCGAAGACCGGTCGCGAGCGCTCGGGATCCGGGTCGGCGGGCGGGATCGTCATCAGCCCGACCGCGCGCAGCGCCGGCCAGCGACGGCAGGAGCGCAGCAGCGAGCCGACGGCCTGCGGCGCGGCGCCGCCCTTCTGCGCCTCGCCGGCGACGTTCACCTGCACGAGCACCTCGAGCGTCCGCCCGGCCGCCGAGGCGTGACGCCCGAGCGCGTCGCAGAGCTCCGGTCGGTCGAGCGAGTGGAGGCAGTCGAACTCCTCGGCGACCGCGCGCGCCTTGTTCCGCTGCAGGCGCCCGACGAAGTGCCAGCGCGGAGGCGCGACCCGGCGCGCCGCGAGCAGAGCCAGGAGCGCCGGCCGCTTGGCCTTCGCCTCCGACACGTAGCTCTCTCCCACGTGCGCGAGTCCCGCCTCGACCGCCTGGGCGATCGCCTCGGCCGGCATCTGCTTCGCGACTCCGCAGAGCGCGATCTCCGCCGGATCCCGGCCCGCGCGCCTCGCCGCCGCCGCGACGCGCGCGAGCGTCGCGCGCAGCCGCGCCGCGGTGTCGTCCGTCACCGCGCGAGCCCGTACTCGCGCAGCAGCGCCAGCGTCTCCTCGAGCGGCAGGCCGATCACGTTGCTGCGCGACCCGTCGACGCGCAGCACGAAGCGCGCGCCTTCGCCCTGCAAGGCGTAGGCCCCCGCCTTGTCGAGCGGCTCGCCCGTGGCCACGTACGCGCGGATCTCCGGATCGCTCGCCTCGCGGAGCGTCACGCGGCTCTCGACTCGCAGCTCGCGCAGGAGGTCGCCGTCTGCGCGCGCGAGCGCGACGGCGGTCAGCACGCAGTGCGTGAGACCTCGCAGCTCGCGCAGGATGCGGACCGCGTCCTCGGCGCCGGCCGGCTTGCCGTAGATGCGATCTCCGACCACGACGACGGTGTCGGCGCCGAGCGCGAAGCGGGACTCGGATCCGGCTCGGCGCGCGATCGCGAGCGCCTTCTCGCGAGCGAGCCGCGCGGCGTAGGGCTCGGGCGCCTCGCCCGCGAGCACGCGCTCGTCGACGTCGGCGGGACACGCCTCGAAAGTGACACCGGCGCGGTACAGCAGCTCGCGGCGGCGCGGCGAGGCGCTCGCAAGCAGCAGCGGAGCGGGCGCGGTGGACATGGGGCGGCAGAGTAGCCGTCGCGCCGCGTGCTGCGCGCCGCGACGCGAATCCGTTAGGCTGGATTCGAATGGTCGGGCGCGGAAGGGTGGGGACGCTGGCTGCAGCGCTGGTCGGAGCCCTGTTCACGTTGGCTTGTGCCAGCGACCTCGTGCTCGTGGACGGGCGCTACGTGCAGCGCAAATATGGTCTCTCCTTCGCCGAGCCCGGCACGCCGCCTTGGCGGCGCGTCGACGTCGACGACACGCTGGCGGCCTGGGAGCGTCCCGGCGGTGCGCGCATCACGGTGCAGGCGGAGTGCCACCGCAAGCCGCCGAGCCCGCAGGTGCAGGCGCGCAGCCTGCTGATCGGTGTCGAGCCCAAGGCGCTGCGCCAGTCGGGCCCGGTGGCGGTGGGCCCCTGGCCGGGCTGGTCGCAGGAGCTCGACGTCGGCGAGCCGCAGCGGCCGCTCCACCTGAAGACCGTCACCCTGGTCGCGGAGGACTGCACCGTGGACTTCCTGCTGCTGGCGGGCGACGACTTCGAGGCGTCCATTCCGGGCTTCGACGCCTGGTGGCAGAGCTTCGAGAAGAGCAGCGCGCCGGCGGAGGCCGCGTCGTGAGCGCCGCCCCGGACGAAGGGCCTCCGGAGCGCGTCCTCGGAGAGGTCGGCGATCGGGCGATCGGACTGCTCGACGCGAGCGGCGAGTTCGCGCTGCTCGTCGTGGCGACCGCGCGCGCCGCGCTGCGCTCGCGCTTCCCGGCGCTCGAGACCTTGCGGCAGCTCGAGGCGATCGGCGCGCGCTCGACCACGATCGTGCTGATCACCGCGCTCTTCACGGGCATGGTGCTCGCGCTCCAGACCGGCATCGCGCTCGCGCGCTTCGGCGCGAAGCCCTACGTCGGCAGCGTGGTCGGGCTCTCGCTGGCGCGCGAGCTCGGCCCGGTCCTGACGGCGCTGATGGTCGGCGGTCGCGTCGGCGCCGGCATCACCGCCGAGCTCGGCTCGATGCGCGTCACGGAGCAGATCGACGCGATTCGCTCGATGGGCGCGGACCCCGTGCAGAAGCTCGTGCTGCCGCGCGTGCTCGCCGCGACCCTGGCGCTCCCGATCCTGACGGTCCTCGCCAACGTGCTCGGCATCGCGGGCGGCATGCTGCTCGCGCGCGCACAGTTCTCGATCGACCCGAGCTTCTACCTCCAGACGATCACGAGCACGGTCCAGATGGACGACTTCCTGTCGGGCATCTTCAAGACCTTCTTCTTCGGCGCGCTGATCGCGTGGGTCGGCTGCTTCGCGGGCCTCCGCACGACGGGCGGGACGGTGGGCGTCGGGCGCGCCACCACGCGCGCCGTGGTGGGCGCGTCGATCGGCATCCTGGTCGTCGACTTCTTCCTGACGCAGCTCTGGGTCCTCTTGTGAGCGATGCCGCCGCGCTGATCGAGTTCGCCGGTGTCGAGAAGAGCTTCGGGAGGCTGCAGGTGCTCCGCGG
>DATKND010000129.1:0-2866 GCA_035541475.1 Myxococcota bacterium
GGCAAGGTCGCGGTGCTGATGGGCGGCGCTTCGGCGGAGCGCGAGGTGTCGCTCATGTCGGGCAAGGGCGTGCTCGGCGCGCTGCGCGAGAAGGGCGTGGACGCGCACGCCTTCGATCCTGCGGAGCGCGACCTCTGGGACCTGCGCCGCGAGAAGTTCGACCGCGTGTTCATCGCGCTGCACGGCCGGTTCGGCGAGGACGGCACGGTCCAGGGCGCGCTCGAGACGCTCGGGATCCCGTACACCGGCAGCGGCGTCATGGCGTCCGCCCTCGCCATGGACAAGTGGCGCACTAAGCTCGTGTGGCTCGCGAGCGGCATTCCGACGCCTGCTTACCGCGTGGTCGACGCCGCTACCGACTGGATGCGCGTAGTGGCCGAGCTCGGCCTGCCGCTGATCGTCAAGCCCGCGCGCGAGGGCTCGACGATCGGGATCACGAAGGTCTCGAAGGTGGACCACGACGAGCTCGCGCTCGCCTTCGCGGAAGCCGCGCGCCACGATCCGCTGGTGCTGGTCGAGGAATGCGTTGCGGGGCAGGAGCTCACCGCGTCGATCGTCGACGGTCGTGCGCTCCCGCTCATCCGCATCGAGGCGCCGCAGGGCAATTACGACTACCACAGCAAGTACTTCTCCGACGAGACGAAGTACTTCTGCCCGGCCGGCCTGCCCGAGGCGAAAGAGATGGAGATCCGCGCGACGTGCCTGCGCGCGTTCGACATCGTCGGCTGCAGCGGGTGGGGCCGCCTGGACCTCATGCTGCGCGCCGACGGGACGTTCTCGCTGCTCGAGGTGAACACCTCGCCCGGCATGACGGGCCACAGCCTAGTGCCGATGGCGGCGAAGGCGGACGGCATGTCGTACGCGGATCTTTGCGTGGCGATTCTCCGAAAAGCCCATGTGGGATGACGACCGCCAGATGAACGCGCTCGCTGCGACACTCGCCGTGCTCGCGAGCCTGAGCCTGGTCGCCACGCTCGTCGCGTACGCAGTTCGCCAGCCGGCGTTCGCGTTTCGCGAGGTCGTCGTCACGGGCCCGCTCAACCGCACGAGCGGTGCGTACCTGGAGGCGGTGATCCGCGAGGAGCTGACCGGAACGTTCTTCACGATGGACCTCGCGCGGTCGCGCGCTGCGCTGGCGAGGGTGCCGTGGGTGCGCGACGTCGCGCTGCGCCGGCAATGGCCGCACCGGCTCGAGGTCACGGTGGAGGAGCACGAGCCGCTTGCACGCTTCAACGACGGCCAGTTCATCGACGTTCAGGGCGAGGTATTCCAGGCGGAATCGCAGGACGATCTGCCGCAATTCGAGGGCCCCGAATCGCGCGCGGCCGAGATGACCGAGCGCTACCGCGACTTCAGCGATGCGTTGCAGCCGCTCTCCATGCGCCTTTCCGAGCTGGACCTCTCACCGCGTGGCGGGTGGCGCATCAAGGCCGCCGGCGCCGACGGGCCGCTCACGATCGAGCTCGGCCGCGAGGAGCCCGACGCGCGTCTCGCGCGGTTCGTGGCCGCCTATCGCCAGACACTCGGCGCGCTGGCGCGCGCCGGCACGAAGGTCGAGATCGTGGACCTGCGTTACCGCAACGGGTTCGCCGCGCGAGTGCCCGCGTTCCGCGAAAAGAACGTCAAACCCGCCGCATGAAGAAGAGACTCGGATGAAAGACAACAAGAACCTGATCGTGGGCCTCGACATCGGAACGTCGAAGATAGTCGCCATCGTGGCCGAGGTGAGCCCTGAAGGGCAGCTCAACGTGATCGGGCTCGGCACCCAGCCGTCGCGCGGGCTGAAGAAGGGCGTGGTGGTGAACATCGAGGCGACGATGGCGTCGATCCAGCGCGTGCTGGAAGAGGCCGAGCTCATGGCCGACTGCCAGATCAAGGAGGTCTACACCGGCATCGCGGGAAGCCACATCCGCTGCTACACCTCCCACGGAATGGTCGCGATCAAGGAGAAGGAGGTCACCCAGGCCGACATCGACCGCGTGGTGGAGACCGCGAAGGCGATCCCGATCCCGAACGACCAGCAGATCCTGCACATCGTGCCGCAGTCGTTCACGATCGACGGGCAGGAGGACGTGCGCGAGCCGCTCGGCATGAGCGGCGTGCGCCTCGAGGTCGACGTGCACATCGTGACCGGCGCCGTATCGGCGGTCGAGAACGTGACCAAGTGCATCCGCCGCTGCGGACTCGAGGTGCGCGACGTGATCCTCCAGCCGCTCGCCTCCGCGACCGCCGTGCTGTCGGAGGACGAGAAGGAGCTGGGCGTCTGCCTGATCGACATCGGCGGCGGCACGTCCGACATCGCGCTCTACGCGGGCGGCGCGATCCGCCACACAGCGGTTATCCCGATCGCCGGCGACCAGGTGACCAACGACATCGCGATGACGCTGCGCACGCCGACCAAGGAGGCGGAGGAGCTCAAGGTGCGCTTCGGGTGCGCCCTGCGCCAGCTCGCCGATCCGAACGACGTCATCGAGGTGCCCGGCGTGGGCGAGCGCGCGCCGCGCAAGCTCTCGCGCCCCATGCTCGCCGAGGTGATCGAGCCGCGCATCGAGGAGCTCTTCCAGTTCGTGCAGTCCGAGGTGCGCCGCAGCGGATTCGAGGAAATGATCTCCTCGGGCGTGGTGATCACCGGCGGCTCGGCCCTGTTGCAAGGGATCAGCGAGCTCGGCGAGGAGGTCTTCCACATGCCGGTGCGCGTGGGCGTGCCGACGTACATGGGCGGTCTCGCCGACGTCGTGAAGAGCCCGCGCTACGCGACGACCGTCGGCTTGCTGCTCGAGGGGCGGGAGCAATTCCTACGCGGCCAGGCCGCGCGCGCGCAGGTCACGGGACTCGGCGGCGCCGCCGAGCGGATGAAGAACTGGTT
>DATKND010000130.1:0-7919 GCA_035541475.1 Myxococcota bacterium
CCCGCAGCCAGCGCGCGCGCGCCTCCGCGAGCCGCCCGCGCAGCGCCCGCTCGAGGCGCGGCGCGTGCGCGCGAACGTGCTGCGCGAGACCGCCGCGGTCCGGCACGCACAGCTCAGCCGCGGCCGACGGCGTCGGGGCGCGCAGGTCGGCGACGAGGTCCGCGATCGAGACGTCGACCTCGTGGCCGATCCCGGTCACGACCGGACGCGGGCAGCGCGCAATCGCGCGCGCGAGCAGCTCGGTGTTGAAGGGCTGCAGGTCCTCGAGCGAGCCGCCGCCGCGCACGAGCAGGATCACCGACACATCGTCGTGTCGGGCGAGCGCGTCGAGCGCGAAGGCGAGCTCGCGCTCGGCGCCCTCTCCCTGCACGCGCGCCGGCGCGAGTAGGATCGGCAGCGCCGGGAAGCGCCGGTCGGTCACGGCGAGCACGTCGCGCAGCGCCGCGCCCGACGGCGAGGTCACGACGCCGACACAGCGCGGCAGCCGCGGCAGCGGCCGCTTGCGCGACGCCTCGAAGAGTCCCTCGGCCTCGAGTCGCCGTCGGAGCTGCTCGAAGGCCAGCGCCTGCACGCCGACGCCGCGCGGCTCGAGCTCGCGCACGAGCAGCTGGAGGTCGCCGCGCGGCTCGTAGAGCGTGACCTCGCAGTAGGCCAGCACCTCCATGCCCTCCTCGGGCTCGAAGAGCAGGCGGCGCGCCGTGTTGCGGAAGAGCGCAGCGCGCAGCGAGCCGCGCTCGTCCTTCAAGCTGAAGTAGAGATGGCCCGAGCGCGGGCGCGAGAGGTCGCCGATCTGTCCGACGACCCAGAGCCGTCCGACACGATCCTCGAGCAGTCGGCGCAGCCCCGCGACCAGCTCTCCCACCGCGTAGATGCGCGGCCCCGCCGCGACGGACTCCACGCGCGCAAAATAACAGAGACAACCTCGGCGAGACGCGGGCGAGGCAGAGGCGCCGAGGAGGAACAGAGGGCCGCCGCAGGCGCCTCTGCCTCGCCCGCGCGCAGGACTAGGGCCGTGCGGGCACCGGCTCCTGCGGCGACGGCGACTGCACCTTCGGCGCTTCCGCGCGCGCCTGCTCCTGGACGTCCGGCGCGCCCGGACCGCGCATGTGCTCGAAGTACGTCCAGCTCTTCAGCACCTCGAGCGCGCGCGCGAGCTGCACGTCCGTGCCCTCGGCGTGCGGCGTCTTGTCGGGCTGCTGCGCGACGGGCGTCGGCGTCGCCGAGCCGGGCTCCGCCTCGTCGTGCGTGAAGTGGCCCTCGAGATCGCCCTCGCGCAGGCGGCGGCGTCCCGCGTCCGCGACGTTCTCCGTGCCCTCGGTCACCACGATGTCGGGCGTGATGCCGACCTCCTGGATCGAGCGACCGCTCGGCGTGTAGTAGAGCGCGGTCGTGAGGCGCAGGCCCGAGCCGTCGTCGAGCGGATACACCGTCTGCACCGAGCCCTTGCCGAAGGTCTGCGCGCCGAGGACGAGCGCGCGCTTGTGGTCCTGCAGCGCGCCGGCCACGATCTCCGACGCGCTGGCGGTGCCCTCGTTGACGATCACCGCCATCGGGTAGTTCGGCTCGACGCCGGACGGCTGCGCGCGGAAGTCCTGGCGCTGCGCGTCGGCGCGGCCCTTCGTGTAGACGACGAGTCCGTCGGAGATCCACGCGTTCGCGACCTTGACGGCCTGGTCGAGCAGTCCGCCCGGGTTGTCGCGCAGGTCGAGCACGAGACCGTTGAGCCCGCCCGACTCCTTGCGGAGCTTCTCGAGCACCTCCTGGAGGTCCTCGGCCGTGTGCTCCTGGAAGGTGCGCAGCCGCACGTAGCCGTAGCCAGGCTCGAGCATCTGCCCCGACACCGACACGATCTTCACCACGTCGCGCGTGATCTTGAAGGGCTGGGGCTTGTCGAAGCCCTCGCGGAAGACCTCGATCGTGATCTCCGATCCCTTCTTGCCGCGCATCAGGTTGACGGCCTCGAAGAGCGTCAGCGTCTTCGTCGAGCGGCAGGGCTCCTTCCAGTCCGGCGGCGGCTCGGTCGGGCAGATCGTCACGATCTGGTCGCGAGGCCGCAGGCCGGCCTTGGCGGCCGGCGTGCCCTCGATCGGCGACACCACCTCGACGAAGCCGTCCTCGCGCTTCGTGATCTCGATGCCGAGGCCGTGGAACTCGCCGCGCGTGTCGACCTGCATCTCCTTGTAGGCCTCGGCGTCCATGAAGGAGGAGTGCGGATCGAGCTCGGCCAGCATGCCGCGCACGGCGCCCTTGACCAGCTCGCTCTCGTCGACCGGCTCGACGTAGTTGCGCCGCACCAGGTTGAGGACGTTCGTGAAGAGCGAGAGATCCTCGTAGCGCGTGTCGGCCACGACGCTGAGCGTGTTCGAGATGCTGGTGGCGAGAACGGCGGCGGCGACCCCGGCGAGAAACGTGATGAGGAAGCGGACTCGCTGGCGGCGCATCGAACTCGACTCCCTCGGGCGTCTGGGCCCGGCTCTCTGCAGCGGTTCGGCGCGCCCGTCGCAGCGCTTGACCGTCGCGAGGGCCGGGATTCTATCGCCTGCCCGAGGCGCCGCCCGCGAGCCACTCCTGCGGATCGAGCGCTTCGGCGCCCCTCCGGAGCTCGAAGTAGAGCTGCGGGCCGGCGAGCGAGCCCGTGTCGCCGACGCGGCCGATCGGCTGGCCGGGCTCGACCGAGTCGCCGATCGCGACGAGCGTCTCGGCGAGGTGCGACGAGACCGTGAAGTAGCCGTCGCCGTGGTCGAGGATCACGGTCTTGCCGTAGCCGCGGAAGCGCCCGGCATAACGGACGCCGCCCGCCGCGACCGCGCGCACCTCCGCGCCCGACGGCGCGTCGTACTCGACGCCCTTGCGGAAGGTGGCCGTGTGCGACTCGTCGTCGACCACGCGCCCGAAGCCGGCCGCGACCGGCGCGTCGACCGGCGCGGGCAGGCGTCCGCGGCGCGCCGCGAAGGCGCCGGGCGCCGGGGTCGCCGCGGCGAGCGGGTGCGCCGGCATCGCCGCGACCGTCTCCTCGAGCGCGCGGCCCGCGATCTCGAGCTCGGCCAGCACCGATCGCTCGCGCGTGCGGCTGCTCTTGCGATCCTGCACGAGCACTCGCTTGCGCTCGCGCTCGTCGGCGAGCTGGTGCGAGCGCTCCTCGAGGAGCGACTCCGCCGCGCGGCTCTGCGTGGCCGCGCGCGCCGCCTGCTCGCGCCGCGCAAGCAGCGCTTTCGACTCCTGCTGGTGACGCGCGAGCAGCTCGCTGTCGTGCGACAGCAGCAGGCGCAGCGCCTGCACGCGCTGGAGGAACTCGCGCAGGTCGGAGGCAGAGAAGAGCAGCGGGATCGCCCCGAGCTCGCCCGCGCGGTAGAGCGCGCGGGCGCGAGCGCCCATCGCGCGCTCGAGCGCGCCGAGGCGCTCGGCGACCGCGGCGGCCTGCGCCTCGCTCTTCACGAGCTCGGCGCGCGACTCGCGCGCGCGGCGCTGCGCCCGCAGCACGTCGCGCTGGAGCAGCTCCGCGCTCTCGTCGATCGCGTCGAGCGCCTCGAGCAGACCGCGCTCCTCGCGCTCGTAGGTGGCGACGCGCTCGCGGCTCGCCTCGATCGCCTGGCGGATGCGCGCGAGGTCGCCCTCCTCGCCGCTCTCGCCCGTCTCGCCGACGGCCGGCGCGGTGACGAGCAACGCCAGCACGAGCGCGAGCCGCGCGCAGCGGCCCGCGGGAGCGCGCGTCACGAGCGCGCCTCGCTCGCGACCGCCACGCCCGCGCCGAACAGACCGAGCGCGCTGCCGGCCGCGACGAGCGCCAGGCACTCGCGCCACTCGAAGAAGCGCGGCGCGACGCCGCCGAGCACCATCTCGAGTCCGAACTCGAGCCCCGGCAGTACGAGCCGGAAGATCGCGTAGAGCGCGGCGAGCGCGAACGCGCCGCCGAGCGCGCCCTGGAGCCAGCCCTCGATCAGGAAGGGCGCCGCGACGAAGCTGCGCGAGGCGCCGACCAGCGACAGGATCTCGATCTCGTCGCGGCGCGAGAGCACGGCCAGCCGGATCGTGTTCGCGATGATCAGCAGCGACGCCAGCGCGAGGATCAGTCCGAGGCCGGTGCCGACGCCGCGCACGAGCGCGACGCCGCGCAGGTAGCCCTCGACCCAGTCGCGGCCCGACGCGACGTCCGAGACACCCCTCAGCTTCGCGACGCGCTCGGCCACGCGCGCGAGCCCCTCGGCCGAACGCAGCGACGGCGAGAGCGAGAGCTCGAGCGAGGCCGGCAGCGGATTCTCGGAGAGTCCCTCGAGCAGCGCGGCGCCGCGGCCGACGCCGCGGCGGAAGCGCGCGAGCGCCTCCTCGCGCGAGACCAGGATCACGGACTCGACGCCCTCGACCTGCGTGGCCTGCGCAGCCAGCGCGCGCTGTGCGGCGTCGTCGAGGGAATCGTCGAGGAACGCCGTCACGCGCAGCGCGTCGCCGAAGCGCCCGAGCACGGACTCCATGTTCGCGACCAGCAGGGCGAAGGCGCCGACCAGGATCAAGGTCACCGCGATGGTCACGACCGCGACGCTGCTGGTCAGCGGGCTCGCGGCGAAGCCGCGCAGCGCCGAGCGCACCCAGGTCGCGACGCGCGCGAGGAGCCGCGTCACGGCGCGCCTCCCGGCGCCGGTCGATCCTCGACGATGCGGCCGTCCTCCAGCCGCACGCAGCGCTTGCCGTAGCGCTCGACGATCGCCTGGTCGTGCGTCGCCACCACGACCGTCGTGCCGCGCGTCGCGGCGCCGGCGATCAGGTCCATGATCTCGAGCGCGAGCTCGTGGTCGAGGTTTCCGGTCGGCTCGTCGGCGAGCAGGATGTCGGGCTCGTTGACGAGCGCGCGCGCGATCGCGACGCGCTGCTGCTCGCCGCCCGAGAGCGACGGCGGGTGGTGGAAGCGCCGGTGCTGCAGGCCGAGCTGCTTCAGCACCGCGAAGACCTTCGCCTTCACCTCGCGGCGCGGCGCGCCGACCACCTCGAGCGCCACCGCGACGTTCTCCTCGACCGTGCGGCGCGGCAGCAGCTTGAAATCCTGGAAGACCACGCCGATCCGGCGCCGCAACGGCGGCACCGCGCGCGGGCCGAGTCGCGGAGCGTTGCGGCCGAGCACCAGGATCTGTCCCTCGCTCGGCCGCTCGGCGGCGAAGATCAGGCGCATCAGCGAGGTCTTGCCGGCGCCCGACGGCCCCGTCAGGAACACGAACTCGCCGCGCGCGAACTCGAGGTTCACGTCGCGCAGGGCGAAGTGGCCCGCGCTGTACGACTTCGAGACGTGGTACAGGCGCACCGCGGGCTGGCCGCTGCCGACGTCTCCGGATTCGGCGGAGCGAGCAGGCCGGGCGAGTCGCGTCGTCACTCGCGCGTCTCAGGTCTTGCGCCCGGAGCCTTCGGATCTCCCGGCGCGATCGCGCGCCTTCCGGGCGAGGTAGTCGAGGATGACTTCGTCGAGCGGCTTCTGAGAGACGATGCCATCTCCGAAGCCGCGCGCGGCCGCGGGCTCGGGCATGGCCGCCGCGGGGCTCGGCGGCGACGGCTCGTCGGGCAGCGGCGTCGGCGTCTCCGCCGAGGTCGCCGCGGGGCCGAGCCGCTCCGCGATCACCGCATCGAAGTTGCCCGCGCGCAGCCGACGCAACATGCTCTTGTGTTGCGCCTCGATCAGACCGCGCACCTCCTGCTCGAGATCCTGCGCGGCGAGTCGATCGGAGTAGTCGGTCTTCTCCGACGCGACGATCGTGCCCTGGTGATAGAGGTGGCTGATCACGTGAGGATTCGAGCGACCGGAGTCCTCCGTCTGCACGTGGAACAGGACGCCGCGATGCCGGACGTTCGTGTTCGCGCCGATGATCATCGCCGGCGAGCTCCCCCCGGAGCGCGCGAGTCTTCCGCGGAGGCTTCCGCTTGTCGACGGCCGCGAGCGGACGCGCACACGAGTCCCGGATCGACGCACTTCTCGCGCATCGGCACGAGGCATCGGCCGTTCCGGGCTGCAACTGAGGGTCGAATCGCGTCCGGGCGGAGATCCGGCCTCCCCTGCGGGGATCCCACCCTTTCTTATGCAGTGGGATGCGACGAGCCCCGGCGCGTGCGCACGCCGCGCCGGGGCTCTGCGGCACGCGGTCGGGGGCCAGCCGCGCGACGCGAGGGAAGGCCTCCACTCAGGAGCGTCGCGAGCGGGAGCGGCCGCCGCGTGCGAGCCCGGCGAGGCCGCCGGCGAGCAGGAGCGCCGTGCCCGGCTCGGGCACCGAGGCGAGCGGCGCGACGCCCGGACTCGGCGCCGCGGCGCCGAAGTCCTGCGCGTTCTGGTCGGTGTCGACGTTCGCGAACAGGCGCGCGATCGCCGTGCCAGCCGCCGGATCGACCGTCGGCGTGCCCTCGCCCGCGAAGATCTCGCCGGCGCCGAAGACGCCGTAGCCGACCGCGTCGACCACGGCGCCCGCCGGTGAGACGAGCTGCACCGAGTCCGGACCGTTCTGGAGGTCGAAGTTCAGGATCAGGTCGGCCTGTGACACCAGGGTGCTGCCGTCCGAGAGGCCATCGGCGACGACGAAGAAGCCGTCCGCGGGAATCGTGCCCGCGAGCGTGAGGCTCGGCACCACGTCGCCGTTGCTGCCGTTGATGCCCTCGAGCAGGTAGCCGTCGAGGTCCGTCCCCGGCGCGCCGTACAGCTCGATGAAGGAGAGTCCGTCGTCGCTTCCGACCGAGTCGTAGTAGACCTCCGAGATCAGGGGAAGGGCGGCCGCACGCGCGTGCGGCAGCAGCGCGAGCCCCGCCGTGGCGAGGCCGAGGGAGAGCCAGCGAGTCATCGAGATCCTCCGGTTCGTGGGGTGGCGGGACCGCGAAGCGCGCGCGTGAACCAGCCGCCGGTCCACGCGTCGATGCCGGCCGCGAGCTCCGCGCTGCGAAGTCGCAGCGCCTCGGCCTCGGGCTCCGTGGGCGGCACGAGCGCGAGCTGGTCGAGCACGCGACGCCGCTCGAAGTAGAGCTGCGTGACCTCGTCGAGCACGTCGTCGCGCAGCGCGATCACCGAGCGCAGCTCGCGCGAGACGTCGATCTCGTCGGGGTTGAAGATCGTCTCGCCGAGGTTCCAAGCGAGCGTGAGATCGACGTTGAAGTCGTTCTTGTAGCCGTGGTCCGAGTCGTGGTAGTTGCGCAGCGCGCCGGAGACGAAGCTCTGGTCGCTTCCGTGTCCCTCGTCCTCGCCGCGCTCGTGTCCGACGCGGAAGCTCATCACCGGCAGCCATGCACTGCGCATCGCGCGCGCGCGCATGCTGTTCGCGGTCCGGGGCTCGAGCTCGAGATACGCGAGCGTGGCGCGCTGCACCTCGAGGATGTCGGGCCCGATCGGCGGCGGCGGCACGGGCGGCCCGGGCGGGCGCGGCGGACGCAGCGACCGGATCGGCAGGTCCTCGCCTTCGGCGCGCAGCACCGCGAGCTGCGTCGCGACGACGAGCTCGTGGCCCTGCGCCGCGACCGCGAGCGTCGGATCGGTGCCCGCCGGCGACGCGGCCCGCTGCCAGGGTCCGGCGAGCTCGGGCGCGAGCAGCAGTCCGGTGTCGGTCGCGAGCGCGCGCTGCCCACGCGCGACAGCGAGCCGCAGCGGCTGCGCGCCGGGCGGCCAGCTCGGGCGCAGCATGCGCCAGGCGCCGTCCTTGCCGCGGAGCGCGAAGCCGTTCGCGGCGACGAGCGCGACCTCTGCCTCGGGCAGATCGAAGGCGATATCGACCGGCAGCGCCGCGCTGCCGGCCTCGGGCAGCACGACGCGCGTCGCCGAGAGCGAGCGCTCTGGCGCCGCGACCGGAAAGGCGCTGACCCAGAGCTCGCCGGCGACGACCGCCCAGATCTCGACGTCCTCGCCGCGCGCGCGCAGCGCGACCAGGGTGGCCTCCGCGCGCGGCAGCTCGGCGCGCCGCTCCCAG
>DATKND010000131.1:0-11687 GCA_035541475.1 Myxococcota bacterium
GAGCAGCACCCCGGCCTGCGGGTCGTCTTCCTCGAGTCGGGCTGCGGCTGGCTGCCGCACTGGCTGGAGCGCATGGACGACCACTGCGCCGCGTGGGGGCACGCTCTCGCGAAGCTCCCGCTCGCGCCGAGCGAGTACTTCCGGCGCCAGGGCTTCGTCTCGGCCGAGCCCGGCGAGAGGAGTCTCGCGGCGGTGGTGTCGCAGGTCGGTGACGACTGCATCGTCTTCGCGACGGACTATCCGCACCCCGACGCGCTGCGCGGCGACGTGGTCGGTCGCGTGGCCGGCCGCGACGACCTCTCGAGCGCCTCGAAGCACAAGATCCTGCGCGCGAACGCGGCGCGCTGCTTCGCGCTCGACTGAAGCGGTCCTGCGCGTGGCGATCGTCGCGCTGTGGAAGCCGTACGGGTACGTCTCGCGCTTCAAGGACGAGGGCGCACACCCGGGCCTCGCGTCGCTGGTGACGCTCGAGGGCGTCTACCCGATCGGGCGCCTCGACCGCGACAGCGAGGGCCTGCTGCTGCTCGGCGACGACGGCGCGCTCGCGCACGCGCTCTGCGATCCCCACTGCGCGCACCCGCGCAGCTACTGGGCGCAGGTCGAGCGCGTGCCCGACCGGAGCGCGCTCGCCGCGCTCGCGCGCGGCGTCGTCGTGCAGGGCCGACGCACGCGGCCCGCGAAGGCGCGCCTCCTCGCGGGAGAGCCCGCGCTGCCTCCGCGCGTCGTTCCGATCCGATTCCGCAAGAGCGTGCCGACCGCATGGCTCGAGCTCGTGCTCGGCGAGGGCCGCAACCGCCAGGTGCGGCGCATGACCGCGGCCGTCGGCCACCCGACGCTCCGCCTCGTGCGCGCCGCGATCGGACCGATCGAGCTCGCGGCGCTCGGCCTCGAGCCGGGCGCGTGGCGCGCGCTCACGCGCGGCGAGGAGCGCGCGCTTCGCGAGTCGGCCGAGCGCGCGTGGCAGCTCAGCCGGCGTCGGGGCGGACCGCGGCCGGCTTCACGTACTTGAGGACGAAGCGGTCGCTCGTGCCGCGCTTCTCCGCCGCGACGCGCGGCGACGCGTTCCAGTCGCGCGGGTCGGCCGGGTTGCGCAGGAAGTCGCCCTCCGCCGCGAGCGTGAAGCCCGCCGCCTCGACCTCGTCGCGCACCGTCTGCTCGTCGATCCGGTGCAAGCTCTCGACGTCGGCCAGGCCGTGGCCCGACACCGCACTGTGGTCGACGATGCCGTAGACGCCGCCCGGCGCGAGCGCCGCATAGACGGCGCGGTTCATCTTCGCGCGGTCCACCTTCATCCACACCGTGTCGTGGTAGTTCAGCACGATCAGCACCGCGTCGAGATCGCGGACGTCGGGCGGAAACGGGTCGTCGAAGGCGCGGTCGAGTCGCACCACGCCGACCATCACCGGCTTGCCGAGCCGCAGCGACCACGGCTTCTCCGCGAAGCGCTCGAGCACGAGCGGCGAGTTCTGGCCGTAGACACGACCCTCGGGCCCGACCACCCGCGCCAACAGCTCGGTGGTGTAGCCGCCGCTGGCGCCGAGCTCGGCGACGCGCGCGCCGGGGCGGATGCCGAAGAAGGCGAGCGTCTCCGCGGGATGGCGCCCGGCGTCGAGCGCGCGGTCGTCCTTGCTGCGGTCCGGCGCGTCGACGGCGGCCTGGATCGCCGGCGGGATCTTGAGGATGCTCACGGCGAGCAGCGCGAACGCGCAGGCGAGGAGCGAGGCGACGCGGGTGGATCGCGGCATCGCGGCAGCTTGCCACGCCTGCGCGCGGGGTTCTAGAGTCGCGCGATTCGCGCGCCCGGCGCGCGCAGGGAGACTCGTCGATGCGATCCCTCTTCGCGCTGGCGCTCGCGGCGTTCGCGCTCGCGATCGGCGGCTGCCAGTCGCTCGGACACCCGAGCAACGCCCCCGCCCCGGGTGCCGACGCGCGACTGCCGCACATCCTCGAGAGCGGGAAGCTCCGCGTCGCGGTCTCGGCCGACCGCCCGCCGCTCAACATGAAGAGCCGCAGCGGCGAGGTGATCGGATTCGAGATCGACATCGTGCGCGCGCTCGCGAACGCGATGGGCCTCGAGCTCGAGATCGTCGTGGTGCCCTTCGCCGACCTGCTGCCGAGCCTCGCGAGCGGAAAGGCCGACCTCGCGCTCTCGGGCCTCACCATGACGCCGGAGCGCAACGCGCGCGTCGCCTTCGCCGGTCCCTACTTCGTCTCCGGCATGTCGGTGCTCTCGCGCGACAAGGCCCTGACCGACGCACAGAACCCGAAGGCGCTCGACCTGCCCGACCATCGCTATGCGGCGGTCAGCGCGTCGACCAGCGCGAAGTTCGTGAGCGATATCCTGCCTCAAGCGACGCTCGTCAGCGTCCCCGATTACGACACCGGCATCCAGATGGTGATCGACGGAAAGGTCGACGCGCTCTTCGCCGACTACCTCGCCTGCTCGGTGGCCGTGTGGCGCCACCCCGAGGCCGGCCTCTCGACCTTGACCACGCCCTTCACCATCGAGCCCTTCGGTATCGCGATCTCGCCCGACGCCCCGCTGCTCCTGAATCTCGTCGACAACTATCTCGACACGCTCGACTACACGGGGCTCCTCGCGAGCTACAAGGCGAAGTGGCTGGCCGACGGGAGCTGGCTCGGGGAGCTGCCCTGAGTTCCGCGGCGTCGAGGTGGCGCGCCGCGCTCGCTTGCGCGCTCGCGCTGGCGTGCGCCTGCGCCAGCGCGCCGCCTCCCGGCGCGGGGCGCAAGCGGACCGTGCTGATGACGGAGTACGACGATGCGCAGGTCGGCCGCGAGAGCTCCAAGGAGGTCGAAGCGCAGATGGGCGTGCTCGCCGATCCCAAGCTCGCCGACTACGTGAGCGGGATCGGGAAGAAGCTCCTGCGCGGCGTGCCGAGGCGCGGCTTCGACTATCAGTTCGCGGTCGTCGACATGGAGGAGCCGAACGCCTTCGCCCTGCCGGGCGGGTACGTCTTCGTCTCGCGCGGCCTGCTGCTGCTCGCGAACAACGAGGACGAGCTCGCCTGCGTGCTCGGACACGAGATCACGCACGCGGCGAGGCGCCACGCGGCCGCGCAGCAGGCGCTGATCGAGCGGCAGCCGCCGATCGCGATGCCGGGCGCGCGCGAGGCGAAGATCGCGTCCTACAGCCGCGAGATGGAGCGCGAGGCCGACGAGGGCGGGCAGATCCTGTGCGCCGCGGCCGGCTACGACCCGATGGCGCTCTCGACCTTCCTGACCAGCCTCTCGATGGCGACGCGCCTCCAGCGGGTTGCGCGCGGCCCCTCGTTCTTCGACTCGCACCCGGGCTCCGAAGAGCGCGCGGCGGCCGACGCGGTGCGCGCGAGAGAGATCCGCTGGACGCGCGACCCGTCGCTCGGCGACACGCGCGCGTCGCTGCTCGCGCACCTCGACGGGCTCGAGGTGGGAGACCGGCCGGAAGCGGGCATCATCGAAGGCGACCGCTTCGTGCACCCCGTGCTCGGCTTCAGCGTGCGCTTCCCGCCGGGCTGGAAGCTCTCGAACACGAACCAGGCCGTCGGCGCGATGGAGCCGCAGGGCCGCGCCGCGGTGATGCTGACCGGCGACGTGCCGCCCGCGCCGGGATCCGTCGAGCACGCGGCGGAGAGTTGGCTCGCCCGGCAGCAGCAGACGACGCGCATCCAGGTCGATGACTCGAAGCCCGTGAAGATCGCCGGGATCGACGCCTGGAGGATCGACGCGGAGGCGTCCGGCCCGGGCGGCAGCCTGCGCGCGCTGATGACCTTCATCCCCTTCGATCAGGAGATCTGGCGCATCACCGGCCTTGCGCCCTCCATGTTCGCGAGCCGCTACGAGGGCGCGATGCTCGCGACCGCGCGGAGCTTCCACCCGCTCGACGAGAAGGAGCGACAGGTTCCGGTGACACGACTTCGCGTCGCGACCGCGCGCTCCGGCGAGACCCTGGCCTCGCTCTCACAGCGGACGGGCAACGTGTGGAGCGTGAACGAGCTCGCGGTCTACAACGGCGTCTTCGCCGACCACCACTTCGCGGGCGGCGAGACCGTGAAGATCGCGCGGCAGGAGACCTACTCCGGCGGCGCCTAGATCAGGGGAGTACCTGCGCGCGAGCTGCCGGCTGGCGCGCAGCGCCGCGCTCCGGCAGCGCTTCAGCAGGTCTCGGGATCGTCCGAATCCCGCTGCGAACGACCTGCTTCGAGGCTCCCTCATGTCGAAGAGAGCCGCGCGGATCGCGGCGCTGTGGCTCGGTCTCTCGCTCGCGTGGCCGTGCGCGGCGTCCGCCGCGTCGGGCTACGCGCTGCGCAAGGTCGCGCTCGCCGGCGAGGCCGCGCCGGGCACGAGCGACACCTTCGCGACGCCGAGCGCGGTGGCGATGAATCCGTCCGGCGACGTCGCCTTCGTCTCCTCGCTCTCGAGCAGTCCGACCGCGACGGGCGGATGGGTCGAGATCGGGGGCGTGCTCGCGCTGCGCATGCACTCGGGCGATCCGGCCCCCGACACGGGCGGCAGCTACTCGATGCTGGCGGGCTTCCCGCAGCTCGACGCGTCGGGCGGACTCGCGCTGCTCGCGCTAGTCAGCGGCGGCTCGAGCCCGCGCGGCGTCTTCCTCGACGCGGGCAGCGGCGATTCGGCGCTGCTGCTCTCGGGCGCGGCCGCGCCGCCTCCGGTCGGCGGCACGCTCTCGGCCGGCCTCGCCGATCTCCAGCCCTTCGGCTACCGCGACGGCGTGCTCCTCTTCCGCTCCGGCGTGAGCGGAGGCAGCGCGAGCTCGGGACTCTTCCGCCGCAGCGCCGTCGGCAGCGTCACGGTGGTCGCGCTCGTTGGCGACGCGGCGCCGGGCGCCGGCGGCGCCACCTACAGCGCCTTCACGCACCCCTCGCTCGATGCCTTCGCGCGGCCCGCCTTCTGCGCGAGCCTCGTCGGCGGCTCGGCCGCGCGAGGACTCTTCGCCGACACCGGCGCGGGTCTCTCCGCGCGCGCGCTCGCCGGCAGCGCCGCCCCGGGCACCGGCGGCGGCAGCTTCACGGACTTCCTCTACCCGGCCGGCGCCGGCGGCGCGGTCGCGTTCCTCGCGCAGGCCTCGGGAGGCGCGGCGAGCGGCGGCGTCTTCCTCGACGACTCGGGCATCGTGCCGGTCGCGGTCGAGCACCAGATCGCGCCGGGGACGGGCGGCGGCACGCTCCTCCAGGTGGACGCGCCCCCGGCGATCGACGGCTATCGCAACGTGTCGTTCAGCGCGAGCCTGACCGGCGGCAGCGCGACCGGCGGCATCTTCCGCTACGACGCCGACACCGCGGCGCTCGCGCCGGTCGCGATCTCGGGAGAGAGCGTGCCCGGCGTCTCGTCGCCGCTCTCCTCCTTCGGGTACGTGTCCGCGGGTCGCGGCGGCGCTGTCGCCTTCGCCGCGAAGCTCGCAGACGGGCGCGACGGAGTCTTCGTCGCGACGCCGGTGGCGGTGATCCCTGCGCTGCCCTTCGCCTGGGGCGTCGGCGCCGCGCTCGGCCTCGCGGCGCTCGCGCGCGCGCAGCTCCGCCGCGCGCGCCCCGCGAACTAGCCTCCCTCGCGCTTCGCCACGTGCGCCTGGCGCCCGGCGATCGCGCAGCGCCGCTCGCCCGGCGAGACGTGCGGCGTGTCCGCCGGCAGCGCCGCGCGGATCTCGTCGAAGCGCAGCAGTCGGACGCGCGGCACGGGCTCGCTCCGCGTCCACACGTAGCGGTACTGGAGGATCCCTTCCGCGTGGCCCGCGGTATCGAGCCAGTTGGGAACGCCGGGATCCTCGTGCGCGACGACGATGCGCACGCGACCGTCGGCGTCGCGGCGGAGCTGGTGCCCGTTGAGGCTCGTCTGGCGGTTCGCGTAGTCGAGGGAGCCGAACCAGAGATCGACGAGCTGCACGTGCCAGTAGCGCGCGTCGGGCGGCTCGAGCTCGAGCAGCAGCGCCTCGTGCGGACGCAGCCGATACGCGTCGTTGCCGTAGAGGATGTCGTCGGCGCCGCCGGCGAAGCGACGCGCCGGCGCAAGCCTCCCCGGCACGTGCGCCGCGCGGATCGCGGAGACCCAGTCGGCCCAGACCGACGCCGTAGCAAAGACCCAGTGACCGGCCTCGTCGAGCAGCCGCGCGACACGCGCCGGTGACTCGAGCTCGGGCGAGACGCCCTGCGCGTCCTCCTCGAAGATCCGGAACTCCGCCGGCACCTCGCGCTGCCAGTCCCACAGGTACTGGCGGATCAGCACCTGCGTCGCGTCGGCGTGGAGCGGCAGCCAGTTGCCGGGCTGTCGCTCGCGCGAGAGCGCGATCTCGAAGGAGCCGTCCGGCGCGATCTCGAGCTGCGACGCCTCGAGCGTCGCGAAGTTCCGATCGCGCCCGAGCTGCATGTAGCCCTCCTTGATCTCGATCAGGAAGGTCAATGCGCTGTGGCGCTTCCCGACGATGCGGTAGCGGCGGTCGCTGCGGATCTTGGCGAGGAGATAGACGTTGTCGGCATTCTCGGCGCCCCACTTGGACGCGCTGTCCGGATTGCGCAGGAAGCGCGGGTGCAAGGCGTCGGCGAGGTCGAAGGCGTGGCGGATGCCGGCGGAGGCCAGGGTCGCGAGATAGCGGAAGCCCTCCGCGCGATCCTGTTCCGTGTCGGGCGCGCCCGGCGCGAGCACGATCTCGCCCGCGGCCTTGAGCCGGTCGCAGAACTCGGACCACGCGAGGCCGGAGAGGAGGCGTTCTCGGTCTCGCTCCGGATCGCGCACGGGCAGCTCGCCCGGCGCCGTCCGCCCCGTGCCGCCCCGCGCGCGCTCATGCGACACGCTCACCCCTCCGACGGCACGCCGAAGCGGCGCTGGTAGGCGGCGAAGCGAGCGCGCTCGGACTCGCGATCGGCGCCGGTCGTCTCGAAGGAGTACTGGTGCGCGCCGTGCTTCTGCTGCGGCTTCGCCGCGAGATAGGCGCGCATGCGCGACTCGGCCTCGCGCGTGAACGGCAGCTCGAAGCGCGCGTAGAGCGCGCGGATCGACCCGATCGGATCGCGCAGCAGATCGCGGTAGAGGAGATCCGCGCACTGCGCGGCCGGCACGACGCCGCTGTCGCGGAGCTTCGTCGCCGCGTCCAGCAGCGCCGCGCAGGTCGCGCCGTCGAACCACGCGAGGACCTTGTCGCCGTCGACCGCGTCGGAGCGCACCCACGCCGTCGCGAAGAGGATGCTCGCGACCGATCCCATCACCTTGAGCGGATCGCGATGCGTCCACACGATGCGCGCGTCGGGGTAGACGGAGACGAGCGCGTCGAGCGCGGTGAGATGCGAGGGCGCCTTCAGCACCCAGCGCTCGCGCGGACAGCGCCACGAGAGGAGCTGCAGCATGCGCTTGTGGAACCCGTAGGCGGGGCGCTGGTCGGCCTGCGCGAGCCAGGCCGCGTAGCTCGGCACCTGGTGCGTGCCGGCGAGCTGCTCCGACACGAACTCGTGCTGGGTCAGGAAGATGCACTCGACCGGCAGCGCGCCGCCGAGCTCGTGCATGCGGTCGTACTCGGGGACGATCTCGGTCCAGAGCCGGATCTCGCGGTGCGCGCGCTCGATGCGCGGGTCGCTGTCGAAGCTCGCGCTCTCCGGCGGCGGGCACGGGTAGCGGACCTCCCAGTGGAGCGGCACGCGATGCGCGGGGTCCTGCATCAAGAGCTCGTGCAGGATCGATGTGCCCGTGCGCGGCAGCCCCATGATGAAGATCGGCTTCTCGATGCGGACCGCGTCGATCTCGGGGTGACGCTTGCGCCAGTCGGCGATGCGCAGCCGGTTCTCGAGCAGATTCAGCACGTCGCCGCGCGTCAGCGCGCGCCCGACGAAGTGGAGCTGCGCCTCGTCTTCGACGGCGCGCAGGAAGACGCGCAGCCCTTGCTGGAAGCCGTCGCCGCCGAAGTCCGAGAGCCCCGTGTTCCGCTGCGCCTCCGCGAGCAGCGCGTCCGGATCGAGCGAGATCCAGCGCGGGTCGCAGGAGTCGTTCAGCGCGCGCACCCAGGCGGGCCGCGGTCCCGGTTGGAGGGGATGCGGCGCGCTCATGGCATCCACGCACCTCCGCTGACGCTGACCAGCTGACCCGTGATGTGCGCGGCGCGCTCGGACGCGAGGAAGAGCACGAGGTCGGCGATGTCCTCGGGGCGACCGAGGCGGCGCAGCGGCTGCGCGCCGACGTTGAAGAGCGTCCCGTCCTCGGCCGCCTTCGCCATCGCGTCGGGGCGGCCGAAGAAGTCGAAGCCGTACTTCTTCCAGAAGCTGCCGGCGCCGACGTGCGACTCCTCCCACGGCACGATCCAGCCGGGCGACACGCAGTTGATGCGGATGCCGAGCGGCCCGAGCTCGAAGGCGAGCGCCTTCGAGAACGACATCACGAAGCCCTTCGAGCCCGCGTAGTGCGCGACCTGCTGTCCGGCCGCGCCGGCGAGCGCCGAATCCGACGTGATGTTGACGATGCTGCCGCGCCCGCGCTCGCGCATCGCGTCCACCGCCGCACGCGTGCAGTGGACGACGCCGCGCACGTTCAGATCGAGCTCCCACTCCCACTCGTCGCGCGGCTTCTCGAGGAAGGGACGCGGATAGGCGACGCCGCCCGCGTTGTTGACGAGCACATCGAGGCGGCCGAAGCGCGAGAGCGTCTGCTTGACGAGCGCCTGCACCGCCTCGGCGTCGGTGACGTCGGTCGGCACGACCATCACCTCGCCCGGCAGTCCCTTGCACGAGTCGGCGACGTCGCGGCTCTGCGCGGCGTCGCGGCTCGCGAGCGCGACCCGGCAGCCCTCGCGCGCGAAGCCCTGCACGAGCCCGCGCCCGATGCCGCCGCTTCCGCCCGTCACGATCGCCGCCTGTCCGGAGAGAGCGAGATCCATGTCGCGTTCCTACTCGAGCAGCGCGTCGGCGGACGCGCCCCCGGGCTCGCGCGCCGCCTCGGCGCCCCACTCCTTCATCGCGGGGAGCTTCCAGATCGCGTCGGCGTAGGCCTGCGCGCCGGGCGCGAGCCGCACGCAGTAGGTGTGGAAGCGCGAGACCACCGGCGCGTACATCGCGTCGGCGACGGTGAAGTGTCCGAACAGGAACGGTCCTTCGCGGCCGGAGCGCTGACGGCAGCCCGTCCACAGCGACTCGATCCGCGCGACCTGCGCGCGCGCGTCGTCGCCGAGCGCGGGCGTGCGCTTCGAAGTGCGGCCGAAGTTCATCGGCAAGGTCTGGCGCACGGCGGGGAAGCCGCCGTGCATCTCGGTCGCGACGGAGCGCGCCAGAGCGCGGGTGTCGCGGTCGGCCGGCCAGAGCCGCGCCTGCGGCGCGAGCTCCGCCGCGTACTCGCAGATCGCGAGCGACTCCGAGAGCACGAGGCCGCCGTGCTTCAGGATCGGCACGGTGCCGGCCGCCGAGTGCTTCAGGATGCGAGCCTTCGAGTCCGGCTGGTAGAGCGCGATGCGCTCCACCACGAAGTCGATGCCCGCCATGCGCAGCGCGATCCACGCGCGCAGCGACCACGAGGAGTATCTGTAGTTTCCGATGACGAGCGTCGTCGCGGACACACCGGTCTCCTTCGACTCAGCCGACCTGAACGTCTTCCCAGAAGCCCACGCGCTGCGCGACGGCGCGCATCGGCTCGCGCGGGGCCTCGTAGGACCATGCCACGCGCTCGTGTCGGACGCCGTCGACCACGGCGTCGAAGAAGCGCACGCCGTGCGGGCACTCGAGATCGCGCCGCGTCTTCTCCGCCGGCTCGAGCAGGTCCATGCGCACGTCGCTGCGCCGGAAGTACGAGTAGCCGCCGCTCTCCACCACGTCGTCGCTGTCGGCGAGCACGCGGCCGTCGAGGATCGCCTTCATCGTCGCCTCCACGCCTCCCACCCCTTCCCCGGCATTCTGGCACGAGAGGCCGGAAACGGAACCTTCGCGATCGCCCGGGCGTCCCTCCCCTCGTGGCTCGGCGTCGTCCGGACGATTCGTGGAGCGTGACCCACATCCGAATCCTGAGCGCGAATCTTCGCCACGACAGCGCCGATCCGATCGCGCTGGTCGAGATGCTGGAAGCCCTCGAGGTGGACGTCCTGTGCGTCCAGGAGCTCGGGCCGCGGCTCGCGGACGCGATCGGGCGCGCGCTGCCGGCAGGCGCGCTCGGCCCCGACCCGGGCCGCCACGGGGGACTCGGCATCGCGTGCAGGCGTCCGGCCGACGTCAGGAGGGTCCCGTTGCCGGGGCGCGGCGGCTGGGTGGCGCGCCTCTTGCCCGCTCACTGGAGCGAGCTCCTGCAGCCGGTGGAGATCATGAACGTCCACATCTTCGCGCCGCAGATGTGGCCCTACTTCCCCCGCGCTCACACCAGACGGCGTCAGGTCGATGCGCTGCTCGCCTTCCTCGAGGAGGCGAAGCCGCTGCCGCGCGCCGTGGTCGGCGACTTCAACGCGACGCCGCTCTGGCCGGCCTATCGCCGGATCGCGGCGCGCCTGCGCCACTCGGTCACGGCGCACGCGAGCGGCGTGTTCGCGCGCCACCGCACCTGGCCGCACGTGCCCGCGCTCGGGATCGCGGGCTGGATCGGGATCGATCACTGCTTCCTGACGGGGCTCGTGGCACGCGACCTGCGCGTCGTCCCGCTGCTCGGCTCGGATCACCTCGGCCTCTGCGTCGACGTCGCGCCCGCGAGCGCCTCGGGGGCGAGGCAGAGGGTCGCCGGGAGGAACGGATGGCCGCCGCAGGCGACCTTCTGCCTCGCGCCCCGACGAACCTCCGGTCTGACTCCCGCGCGCTGCTGTTACTCTGGGGCGTGTGACCCGCAGGTCCGCGACGCCGCCGGACGAGCGAATCCTCCGCGCAGTCGCACTCGCCTGTGCCGGCGTCCTCTTGGTGGGGCTCGCGCTGCCGCTCTTCCGAGGCGAGGTCTACCTCGACAGCGATCTCCGGCGCTTCTACCTGCCGGTGCGCTTCTTCTACCAGCGTGCGCTGCGAACGGGCGGCGAGTTCCTCTGGTTCCCCTACGAGTTCGCCGGTTTCTACCTGCACGGCGAAGGAGAGGCCGGTCTCTACCACCCGCTGAACCTGCTCTCCTATCGCTGGCTGCCGCTCACGCTGGCCTTCGACCTCGAGGTGCTGCGGAGCTATGCGTTCGCCTGGCTCGGGGCCTTCGTGCTGCTGCGCCGGTTCGAGCTGCCCGCCTCCGCCGCGCTGCTCGGCGCCAACCTCTTCGCGTTCTCCGGCTTCCAGCTGCTTCACTTCATGCACCCGAACATGGTGGGGGTGATCGCGCACCTGCCCTGGCTGCTGCTCGCGCTCGACTGGATCGCGCGCGGCGAGCGCTCGCTCGGGACGGCGCTGGCGGCGCCGGCCTATGCGCTGCTGACCGCATCTCAGCTGCTGCTCGGACATCCCCAGGCCGTGTGGATGTCGCTGTGCGTGGAGCTCCTCTTCGCGTTGCTGCTCCTGCGCCACGGTGCGAAGCGCGGCGCGATCTGGCGCGCGGCTGCGGCAAAGACGCTCGGCGTGCTGGCCGCCGCGATCCAGCTGCTGCCGACCTGGGACGCGCTCCAGCAGTCGACCCGCGCGTCCGCCTCGGCCGAATTCACCCAGAGCTTCGGGATCCACCCGCTCGACCTGATCCAGCTCGTGCAGCCGTACCTCTTCACCGAGCGCGTGATCGGACAGAACACCACCGAGCTCGGGATCTACGCGGGCACCATC
>DATKND010000132.1:0-5511 GCA_035541475.1 Myxococcota bacterium
CATCTGTTCCTCCTCGGGGACCTCTGCCTCGCCCCCCGATTCAGCAGCCTGCTAGCTCAAGCACGCACGCGGCCACGCCGATCCGGGGCCAAGCCCCTCCCCTGCGTGGTCGCCCGAATGAGCTTCGAATCGAACGCGAGCGCCGACCGTCGGGCCTATGCCCTGGGATTCTGGTCGATCGGCGGCGGGCTCGCGCCGCTCTGGCTCTACGCCGCGACCGGCCAGCTCGCCGCGGCGGCCGCGCTGGTCGCGGGACTCGGCTCGATCGGTCTCGCGTTCGCCGTCCGCTCCGCGCGCGACGTCTCGCGTCGCGACGCCGCGATGCGGGCCGCGCTCGAGGCGCTGGCACGCGGGGAGAGAGCGCGCGCGGGCGCGGTCGACCCGATCGTCTCGCGCGTCGGCGAGCAGATGGCGCGCGCGCAGGGGCGCCTCGAAGGGCTGATGGCCCGGGTCGAGCGGCTGCCCTCCGAGATCACGCGCGCGATGGCGGAGGTCGAGCGCAGCGCCGAGGACCAGGAGGCCGCGGTCGAGGAGACCGCCTCGCTGCTCGCCAACATGGGCAGTCAGGTCATGCGCATCAACGAGGAAGTCGAGAACCTCGCCCGCAGCAACGAGGAGACCGCCGCCTCGATCCAGCAGATGGGCACCGCGATCGAGCAGGTGGCGCGCAGCTCGCAGGTGCTCCAGGAGAACGTCGAGTCCTCCACCGCGTCGATCCACGAGATGGGGACGAGCATCGCCCACGTCGCGCGCAACAGCGACGAGGTGCAGCACGTAGCGGAGGAGACCGCCTCGGCCGTCACACAGATGGATCGCGCGATCCAGGAGGTCGGGGAGCACGTGCGCGGCGCCGCGCACCTGACCGAGCGCGCCAGCCAGAGCGCCGAGGAGGGCTCGGCCGCGGTGCTCGCGACGATCCAGGGCATCGAGCAGATCCGCACGCAGACGCTCGACTCGAAGCGAGCGCTCGAAGGCCTCGCGAAGCGCATCGAGCAGATCGGCCAGATCGCGACCGTGATCGGCGGCATCAGCGACGAGACCAACATGCTCTCGCTGAACGCGGCGATCATCGCCGCGCAGGCCGGCGAGCACGGCAAGGCGTTCGCCGTCGTGGCGGATCAGGTCAAGACCTTGGCGCAGCGCACGAGCGCCAGCGTGAAGCAGATCGGTGAGATGATCCGCAGCGTCCAGGGCGGCTCGAACGAGGCGGCCAAGGCGATGGCGCTCGCGATCCAGAGCGTCGAGGACGGTGCGTCGCGCTCGCGCGTGGCCGGCGACGCGCTCGAGGCGATCCGCCGCGCGGCGCGTCAGGCGTCCGGTCAGGTGGCCGAGATCGCACGCGCGACCGGCGAGCAGGCCCAGAACTCGAAGCACGTGGCCGGCGCCGCACAGCGCGTCTCAACGCACGTGATGCAGATCTCGCAGGCGATGTCGGAGCAGACCAAGGCCAGCCAGACTCTGCTCCAGAACGCCGACCGCTCCCTCGACATGTGCCGGCAGATGGCGCACGCGATGGAGGAGCAGCGCAGCACCGGCCGCTACATCACGTCGAACAGCGAGGCGGTGACCGAGATGATCCGGTCGATCCAGGCGAGCACCGCGTCGCATCGCAGCGCGAGCACGGCCGTCGCCGATCGCTTCAACGGGCTCGTGCAGGCCGCGCGCCGCAGCGTCGAGCGCATCCCCGAGGTAGCGCGGGCGGTGGCGCTGCTCGCGACCGACGCCGAGCGCGCGCGCATCGCCAAAGAAGACCGCGCCTAGCGAGCGCCCGCGGCCGCACGCGCCGCCACGACGAGCCCGGCGCGGAACGGCAGGGCCTCGCCGAGCGCGGACGCCTCGATGCGGACGACGTCGGCGAGGCGCGGCCACACGCGCGACGCGAAGCGCTCCCGCAGCGGCGCGAGGCAGAGCGACTCCCCGGCCGCGCTCGCGATCGTGCCGAGCGCGATCACATCCGGCGCGAACGCGTAGGCGACGGAGACGAGCGCGCGCGAGAGCAGTTCGTTCCAGCGGTCGAGCTCGGCGAGCGCAAAGGCATCGCCCTCGCGCGCCGCGGATACGACGTGCTCGGGACGCACCGCCGCGACGCCGCCCGCGAGCGCCGCCACTCGGCTCGTCGCCGGCGCCTGCGCGCGCAGGCGACGCGTCCAGGCCGCTCCGCCGACGTAGGCCTCGAGGCAGCCGCGCCGCCCGCAGCCGCACGGCTCGCCGTCCCACACGAGTGGCGCGTGTCCGATCTCGCCGGCGAGGTCGCGCGCGCCGCGATACACGCGGCCCTCGAGCACGAGGCCGGCGCCGACGCCGGTCGAGAGCGTCAGGTACACGAGGTTCGCGACGCGCGGGGCGCGAGCCTCCCACTCGGCGAGCGCCGCCGCATTCGCGTCGTTCTCGAGCGCGACCGGGCAGCCGAGCTCGCGGCGAAGCCACTCGACCAGCGGGACGTCGCGCCAGCCGGGCAGGTTCGGCGGACCCTGCACGACACCGCTCGCGGAGTCGAGCGGACCGGGCGCGCTGACCCCGACCGCGCTCGGCGCCCCGTTCTCACCCGCCTCGGCGAGCAGCCGGCGCGCCTCGGTGAGCAGGATCTCGAAGTCGCGCCGCGGGTCGCCCGATGGAATCCAGGGAAGGCGCCGGCTCGCGCGCAGCGCGGCGTCGCGCGGGTCAACGAGCGCGAGGGCTAGCTTGCTGCCGCCGATGTCGATCCCGAGCCACATTGAAAACCGTCGGTCCGGCCGCGACTTGGCGCGCGAGCGCGCGAGTTTATCACGCATCGCTCGAGTTCCGGACGGGACCGGCCGATAGAAGCCGTGTCGGCATCGCCACCTGCGAGGTGCGGCTGCCGGCGGATGGGGGGCGACATGCGGTTCCGCGTCGGGTTCACGCTCTCGATCGCGCTGCTGATCGCGCAGGGGTGCGTGTCGCCGCGCGACCCGATGGGTCATCGCGACGCGTTGAAGGACGCGCAGAAGCGCTACACCGATCTGATTCGGTGGCACGACACCGAGCGCGCCGTCGAGTACGTCGATCCCGAGCTGCGCGAGAAGTTCCTCGCGCACGCCGCAGACCTCGAGACCCTCGAGATCAGCGACTACGAGCTCGGCCAGATCGAGTACGCCGACGACGACACCACCGCGCACGTCCAGGTGACGTACCGCGGCTACTCGCTCACCCAGTTCGTCGAGCGCAAGATCCACGTGACCCAGGAGTGGCACCGCATTTCGGGAAACGACTGGCGCGTGCACCCGGAAATCGACACCGTCGTCGCGCAGCTTCGCGGGACGCCGCGCTGAGCCCTCGGAGAGGCGAGGCATGACCGAGATCGAAGACCCGGAAGCGCGGAAGATCCTGATCGTCGACGACGCAGAGATGTTTCGCGATCTCGAATCGCTCTTCCTGGCGCGCAGCGGTCACATCCTCACCGCCTGCGACGCCGAAGAGGCGTGGCAGATCCTCGAACGCGAGCGGCCCGACATCGTCGTCACCGACCTCATGATGCCCGGCATGGACGGCGACGAGCTCTGCCGCCGCATCAAGGCGCATCCGGACCACCGGCGCACGCCGGTCGTGATCGTGACCGCGCGCAGCGTCGGCGACCAGCACGAGCGCGCGGTGCGCGCGGGCGCGGACGACGTGGTCGAGAAGCCGGTCGACCGCGTCTCGCTGATCAACGCCGTGAACCACTTCCTGCGGCTCGCCGTCCGCGGTCTCGTGCGCGTGGCGCTCGAGACCGAGGTGAAGATCGCAAGCAGCCACGGAGAGCTGTGGGGCCGCTCGCGCAACGTCTCGCGCGGTGGGATCTTCGTCGAGTCGGACGGCGATCTCCTGCCCGACAGCGAGGTCCAGCTCGAATTCGCGCTGCCCGAATCGCAGCGCTCGCTCGCGCCCACGGCGAAGGTGGTGTGGCGGCGTCCCGCCACGCGCAACGCCATGGCGGGACTCGGCCTCCAGTTTCTGAAGCTCGATCGCGAGGCGGCGCGCCGCCTCGACGAGTACGTCTACGAGCACGCCGTGATGGAGCCCGCGGACGAGCTCGACGCGTCGAGCGTCGCGGTGCGCTAGCGGCAAGCCGGCGGAGCCGGCGCGCAGCGATGCGCAGCCGAGCGAAGGTCAGAGGAGAAGACCCGGCGGGCCCGATCTCCGGGCTCGCCGGTGTCCGTCTACTTCCCCTCGATCAGTTCGCCCTCGTCCTTGATGCCCTGCACCGGATCGAAGACGGCCTGCTTGCCGAGGATCACCGCGATCGTGCTGTCGCCCTGCTTGACCAGGGTGCTGGTGCGCGTGCGCGGGTCGCCCGTGGCCTTCGAGAGCACCGGCTCGACCACCAGGGGCGCGCCGTTGCTCGCCATCGGCATCTCGATCGCCGGGGCGTTCGCGTTGCCCGTCGAGATCATCAGCGAGCCGGAGTGCGGCGCACCCGGCGCCGCGTGCGCGACCGGCGCCTGCGGCGCGACCGCGTTCATGGCCCGCAGCGCGGCGAGGCGTCGCTCGAGGCGCTCCGCATAGCGCGCCGACGCCTGCGGATCCTCCGGCGTGTAGCGCTCGTAGCTCTTCAGCGAAGCGTTCGACACGAGCTTCGCCTGAGCGCGATAGCGCTCCGGGATCTGATCCTTGTCGTCGGTGTACGCGTAGCCGCCATCGTCCGTGCGCCACGCGTACATCTCGGCGGCCGCCGTCTGTGCGACGACGAGCGCCAGGCACGCTCCGAGGGCGGCGCGTCCGCACCGCCCGACTCCACCGTTCCAGTTCAGCATGTTGAGCCTCCAATTTCGGGAAGTGGCCGCAGCCTAGCCGATGGATACCGGCAAGTGGGAGCCCTCCAAGTACGCTGAAACCCGCGCGGGATCGGGAATTTGACAGCGTTCGGGGCGATGGATATACAACCTGCCTCTTTGTTGCGGGGTGGAGCAGTCTGGTAGCTCGGCGGGCTCATAACCCGCAGGTCGCAGGTTCGAATCCTGCCCCCGCTACCACCGGGTCTCGCCGCCCCTGAGCCTGTCGCTTGGGGGCGGCGAGCGACCCCGGCGCGAGCGTCGCGAGCCCTTCGATTCGCCCGTCGGTGTAGACGCGAAGCCGCTCGTGACCGATCAGCGCGCCGAGAGCGAGCCGCGCGCGAGGCACGTCGGCTCGCAGCGTCGCCTCGATATCCGCGAGCTTCTCGCGCAGCCGCGGCATCAGATTCTCGACCGTCGGCACCACCACGCGCGACTGCGCCAGTTCGGCGACGATCTGCTCGCGTTCGGTCTTCAGCGCGCGCAGGCGATCCTTCGCGCCGGCGAGATGGCCGAGCTCGATCCCGAGATCGAGCGCACACCGCAGCGCCTCACCTGGCTACGCGAGCACAGATTCTTCGAGTAGCCCGCGTACCATTCGAGCTGCAGCAGAGCCGCCTTGTCGCGGAACTTCGCCTCTCTCTAGAGCTGAGCGCTCCAAGGAAGGCGCTGCAGATCCGCAGATCCACCTGCAATGGCGATCGCCGAGAGGCGTTCTAGATCCCTGCCCGAGTACGTGACT
>DATKND010000133.1:0-6849 GCA_035541475.1 Myxococcota bacterium
CGCGAGCGGTCCTGATCCTCGAGCAGCACGAGGTCGCCGTGCACGTCGGCGCGCGTCGCCTGGCGCGCGGAGTGCAGCTCCATCAGCGCGAGCAGGCCCTGCACCTCGGAGTCGTCTCCCGCCCACGATTCCAGCAGGCGCGCGAGTCGCAGCGCCTCGTCGCAGAGTCCCGCGCGCACGAGCGCATCGCCGTCGCGCGCCGCGTAGCTCTCGTTGAAGACCAGGTAGACGACCTCGAGCACGGAAGGCAGGCGCGCCGGCAGCTCCGACGGCTCGGGCACGCGGTAGGGCAACCGCCGATCGCGCACCGCGCGCTTGGCGCGCACGATGCGCTGCGCGGCGGTCGCCTCGCTCACGAGGAAGGCGGCCGAGATCTCCTGCGTCGTGAGCCCGCCGAGCAGGCGCAAGGTCAGCGCGACGCGGCCCTCGGCCGGCAGCGCGGGATGGCAGCACGTGAAGATCAGGCGCAGCCGATCGTCGGACAGCGGACCGGCCTCCACGGAGTCCTCGTCGGGCAGCGTGACACTGGAATGTTCCGCCTCGATCAGCGGGCGCTTCTCGCGCACGCGCTTCTCGTGGCGCAGCCAGTCGAGCGCGCGGTTGCGCGCCGTCGTCATCAGCCAGGCGCCCGGCTTCTCGGGCACTCCGGAGAAGGGCCAGCGCTCGAGCGCCACGACGAGTGCCTCCTGCGCGAACTCCTCGGCGCGATCGAGGTCGCAGAGCATGCGGGCGAGCGCCGCGCACAGACGTCCCCACTCGGCGCGGAAGATCTCGTCGAGCGGCGGCGGCGCGTCGCGCAGCGACGTCATGGCGATGCCGTGGGCGGGCCGGTCTCCCCGTCGATGCGGTAGACGTCGATCGCGCCGGGCGCGGCGCCCGGGCAGCGCGCGGCCCACGCGAGCGCAACCTCGCGATCCTCGGCCTCGAGCACGAAGTAGAGCCCGACGGGCGCGCCGGTCTCGCCCGCGATCACGCGCGTCCCGTCGCGTTCGCAGCGCACGCGGTCGGAGCGCGGATCGAGTCGTCCGCCGTCGCGGAGCCGGCCCTGCCGCCGCAGCGACTCGAGCCACGCGACGAAGCGCTGCGTGCGAACTCCGAGCTCCGCGGCCGAGAGCTCGCCGCCGGCGCGGTGCTCGGGCGAGAGCAGCAGCAGGAAGCGCGGCACCGCGCGCCCCGGCAGAATTACTCGCCGCCGCCGACCGGGATCACGCGCCGCACCTCGACGAAGCCGCCCTTGATGTGCGGGCAGCGCTTCGCGATCGCGATCGCCTCGCGCTTGTCCTTCACCTCGACCATGAAGAAGCCGCCAATCACCTCCTTGGTCTCGGTGAAGGGGCCGTCCGTCACGACCACCTTGCCCTTCGAGAGCCGCACGCGAGCCCCCTGCTCCTCCGGATGCAGCGGCGCGCCGCCGCGCAGCTTCCCCTCGCCGGCGAGCTCGCCGGCGAACTTCCCCATCTCGCCGTAGACGCTCTCGTCGATGTCGGCGCCTCGCTTGTTCGAGAAGATCAACATGAACTGCACGATTCGATTCCTCCTTCGTCGGGCGCTCGGGGCGCCTCGTCACCACGACGCCCGGCCGCGCCTCGAATCGACGACTTTCTCGCGCTCCTCAGACCTCCCGCGCGAGCTCGCGCGCGATCGCCGCCCACGGCTCGGGATCGCGCGCCCAGTGCGCGACCAGGCTGACGCGCGAGGCGACGCCGCCCCAGCGCGCGCGCACGCGCGCTGCGACTTCCCCGAGCGGACAGCAGATCGCGAAGGCGTCGAGCATCTCGTCGCGGACGAGCCCGGCCATCTCGCGCCACTGCCCGCGCTTCGAGAGCGTGTTCAGCTCGGGCTGGAGGTCGCCCCAGCCGTGCGCGTCGAGCACGACGCGGTAGGCGGGAGTCGAGCCGTAGAAGGCGATCTGCTGGCGCGTGGCCGCGCGCGCCGATTCGATCTCTTCGTCCGAGCTTCCGCTCGCGATCATCACCTGCGCCGAGAGCTGGAGCGCGTGGCGCGGACGGCTGGCCTTCGCGAGGCCGCGCTCGAGCGCCGGCAAGGTCACCTGTCGCAGCGAGCGCTCGCTGTGGAGCGGATGCACGAAGAAGCCGTCGGCCACCTCGCCCGCCACCTCGGTCATCGCGGGGCCGACTCCGGCCAGGAAGATCGCGGGGTCGCCGAACGGGTTCTTGCCGGGGCTGAACATCGGCGTCATCAAGGTGTGCTGATAGAACTCGCCGCGGAAGTCGAGTCGCCCGCCGTCGCGCCACACGCGCCAGATCTCGCGGATCGCGCGCACGAGCTCGCGCATGCGCGCGGCCGGGCGCGACCACGGCATGCCGAAACGCTTCTCGATGTGCGGGCGGATCTGCGAGCCGAGCCCGAGGAGGAAGCGCCCGCGCGAGAGCGCCTGGAGGTCCCAGCCGATGTGCGCGAGCAGCATCGGCGTGCGCGCGAAGGCGATGGCCACCGCGGTGTAGAGCTCGATCCGCTCCGTGGTCTGCGAGGCGAGCGCCAGCGGGAAGAAGGGATCGTGCGGGCCCTCGAAGGTGAAGGCGCCGGCGTAGCCCGCCCGCTCGAGGCGGCGCGCCTCGTCGCCCGCGCCGGTGAAGTCATAGAGCGCCGCGTCGACCTTCATGCTTCCTCCGCGCGCATTCGAGCACGGCCCGATGAACGGACGCAAGCGTGCGGAGTAGGGCGAGGCAGAGGTCCCCGCGGAGGAACAGATGGCCGCCGCAGGGACCTCTGCCTCGCCCCAGCGGCGTACAATGGCCGCCCCCCCCGCGCCGAGGAGACCTTCGCCATGACCTCCACGAACCCCGCAGTCCGCAGCGAGAAGAGCGGCCCCGTCACGACGGTGATCCTGTCGCGGCCCGAGGTGCGAAACGCGGTCGATCAGCCGACCGCGCGCGCGCTCGCCGACGCCTTCCTCGCCTTCGAGCGCGACCCCGACGCAAAGGTCGGCGTGCTCTTCGGCGAGCACGGCGCCTTCTGCGCCGGCGCCGATCTCAAATCGGTGTCGACCGGGCGCGGCAACCGCATGCAGCCGCCGCGCACCGGCGACGACTGGGACGCGCTCGCCGACGACGGCCCGATGGGACCCTCGCGCATGCTGCTCAGCAAGCCGGTGATCGCGGCGATCGCAGGTCACGCGGTCGCGGGCGGGCTCGAGCTCTCGCTCTGGTGCGATCTGCGCGTCGTCGAGGAGGACGCCGTCTTCGGCGTCTTCTGCCGCCGCTGGGGCGTGCCGCTGATCGACGGCGGCACGGTGCGGCTGCCGCGCATCGTCGGCCACGGCCGCGCGCTCGACATGATCCTGACGGGACGCCCGGTCTCCGCGCAAGAGGCCTTCGCGATGGGGCTCGCGAACCGCGTCGTGCCGAAGGGCCGCGCGCGCGCCGAAGCCGAGGCACTCGCCGCGGAGATCGCGCGCTTCCCGCAGATCTGCGCGCGCGCGGATCGGCGCTCCGCCTACGAGCAATGGGACCTGCCCTACGACGCCGCGATCGCCAACGAGTACCGCCGCGGCCTCGAGGCGGTCGCGTCGGGAGAGACACTGACCGGTGCCACGCGCTTCGCGTCGGGTCACGGCCGCGGCGGACGGTTCGACGACCTGTGAGCGACGCGTGAACCGGGACACCTCGCTCGTCGCCATCGCGATCGCCCTCGCCGCCTGGGGCGTCTTCCGCGCGCTCCATCTGCCCGGTCTGGTCTCCGATCTCTCGACGCCGCTCTTCGTCTGCTACCTGATGCAGGCGGCGTTCGGAATCGTCGCCGGCGTCCAGACGTGGCGCGGCTCGCCCCGCGCGACTGTCGGGATCGTCGCGCTCTTCGGGAGCATCGCGCTGACGGGTGTGATCGAGATCGCGCTCGGTATCGTGCCGTGGCTCTACGCGGTGCTCGGCGCGGTCGCAGCGCTGGTCGTCGGCTTCTTGCTCTCGCGTTTCGTCGCGGGACGGCTGGCGGGTCGCCCGGCCGCCTGACCCGTCAACCCGCTCTCCGGTGACACACCGCCTGGATCTTGTTCCCGTCGGGATCGCGCACGTACGCGCCGTAGTAGTTCGGGTGGTAGTGGGGCCGCAGGCCCGGCTTGCCCTCGTCGCTGCCGCCGTGTGAGAGCGCGGCCGCGTGGAAGGCGTCGACCTTCTCGCGCGCGTCGACGAGGAAGGCCGCGTGCACGCCGTTGCCGGCGCGCGCCTCCTTGCCGTCGAAGGGCGGCACGATGAAAACCTTCGGGCCGGTCGCCTCGCCGTACGCGAATCCCCGCGGCATCTCGAAGAGCAGGCGATGCCCGAGCGCCGCCATCACGGCGTCGTAGAACTTCCGCGAGCGCGCGAGATCGTTGCTGCCGAGCGTGATGTGGCTGAACACGGCGACTCCTCATCTCCCCTCGAAGCTCGGCTTCCGCTTCTCGAGGAACGCCTTCATGCCCTCGCGGAAGTCACGCGAGGAGAAGAGCGGGATCAGCTGCAGGTAGACGTGGTGCACGTGCTCCGGGAACTCCTCGGAGAGGCCCATGCGCATCATGCGCTTGCTGGCCTGCACCGCGAGCGGCGCGTTCTCCGCGATCTCCTGCGCGAGCGCGCGCGTCTCCTTCAGCAGCAGCTCGTCCGGCACGACACGGTTCACGAGCCCGAGCTCGAGGCACTCGGCTGCCTGCAGCGTGCGCCCGGTGAAGATGATCTCCGACGCCTTCGCCCAGCCGAGCAGGCGCGGCAGGATCCAGGTGCCGCCGCTCTCCGGCAGCACGCCGCGCCGTGCGAACGCGGGCGCGAGCTTTGCGCTCTCGGCGGCGATGCGGATGTCGCAGCCGAGCGCGATGTCCATGCCGTAGCCGGCGGCGCCGCCGTTCAGCGCGCAGAGGGTCGGCTTGTCCATCGCGTGCAGCACCGTCGGCGGCGCGTCGCGCAGATCGAGCGTCGCGGGGAAGTTCGATCCGCCCTGCGAGCCGATGCCCGAGCCGGAGCTCGCGTCTACGAGATCGAGCCCCGCGCAGAAGCCGCGGCCCGCGCCGGTGATCACGACCACGCGCACCGCGGGATCGCGATCCGCCTCGACGAGCCGGGCCGAGAGCTCCGCGAGCATGCGCGGTGAGATCGCATTCAGGCGCTCCGGGCGGTTCAGGGTGAGGGTCGCAATCGCACCTTCCGTCTCGTAGAGCACCTCGCTCATCGGCGTGTCTCCTCTCCGGGGGTTTGTGCGAGGATGCGCCCGCAGCACGAGGAGCGCCATGTACCCCGGCATCCACGCCCGAGAGATCCCGACGAAGCCGGCCTACGTGATGGGAAGCGGCGAGGTGGTCACCTATGCGGAGCTCGACGCGCGCAGCAACCGCTGCGCGCAGCTCTTCCGCTCCTTGGGACTGCGGCCGGGCGCCTCGATCGCGCTCTTCATGGACAACCGGCCCGAGTACTTCGAGCCCGCATGGGGCGCGCAGCGCTCCGGCCTCTACTGGACTCCGGTCTCGCAGCACCTGCTGCCCGACGAGGTCGCGTACATCGTCGGCGACTGCGCCGCAGAGGTCTTCGTCACGTCGCGAGTGCTTGCGCACACGGCGACCGCGCTCCTCGACCGCATGCCCGGCGTGAAGCACCGCTTCATGATCGGCGGCACCGTGCCGGGCTTCGAGTCGTACGAGGACGCCGTCGCGTCGCAGCCGGCGACACCGATCGCGGACGAGCTCGAGGGGCAGGACATGCTCTACTCGTCGGGCACGACCGGGCGCCCGAAGGGGATCAAGAACCCGCTCCCCGAGCGCAAGATCGGCACGCCGCCGCCGCTGCTGCAGGCGCTGGCCGCGGGCATGTTCGGCTGCAGCCGCGAGACCGTCTACCTCTCGACGGCGCCGCTCTATCACGCGGCGCCGCTGCGCTTCACGATGATGATGATGCGGCTCGGCGCGACCTCGATCGTGATGGAGCACTTCGACCCGCGCGAGGCGCTCGCGCTGATCGAGAAGCACCGCGTGACGCTCTCGCAGTGGGTGCCGACCATGTTCATCCGCATGCTGAAGCTGCCCGAGTCCCTGCGGCTCGCCTTCGACGTGTCGAGCCAGAAGGTCGCGCTGCACGCGGCAGCGCCCTGCCCGATCGAGGTGAAGGAGGAGATGATCCGCTGGTGGGGACCGATCCTCATCGAGTACTACGGAGCCACCGAGGGGCACGGCTCGACGCAGATCGACTCGAAGGAGTGGCTCGCGCACAAGGGCTCGGTCGGGCGCGCGCTCGCGTGCACCATCCATGTCCTCGACGACGACGGGCGCGAGCTGCCGCCGGGCCAGGTCGGCACGGTGTGGTTCGAGGGCGGCAGCCGCTTCGAGTACCACAACGATCCCGGCAAGACGGCCGGCGCGCGCAACGAGAAGGGCTGGTCCACCGTCGGCGACATGGGGTACGTCGACGCCGAGGGCTACCTGTACCTCACCGATCGCAAGGCCAACATGATCATCTCCGGCGGCGTGAACATCTACCCGCAGGAGGCGGAGAACGTGCTCGTGCTCCACCCCGACGTCGCCGACGTCGCGGTCTTCGGCGTACCCGACGAGGAGTTCGGCGAGCAGGTGAAGGCGGTGGTGCAGCCGATCGACCCGGCGCGCGCGGGGCCGCAGCTCGAGGCCGAGCTGATCGCGTGGTGCCGCGCGCGGCTCTCGCACGTGAAGTGCCCGAGGTCGATCGACTTCGAGGCGGAGCTGCCGCGCACCGACGCGGGCAAGCTCTACAAGCGGAGGCTGCGCGAGCGCTACTGGCAGGGCCACGCGACGCGCATCCTCTAGCGGGCCGCAGAGAACTGCGGCGCGGGTCGACCGAGGTGTTGGACAGAGGCCCCCTGCGGCGGCCATCTGTTCCTCCTCGGGGTCCTCTGTCC
>DATKND010000134.1:0-14304 GCA_035541475.1 Myxococcota bacterium
GCAGATCCAGGAGCACCGTGCGCAGTGGAGAGAGAAGCGCGGCGCGGGCAGCTGCTCGCAGGACGCGAACCCGGCGACCCCGGGTCCGACCGGCACCACGCCGCCGACCCAGAGCTGATCCGGGACTGGCTTCAGACGCGCCCGGCCCGCAGCGCGACGCGCCGGACCTTTCCGGCGTCGTCGCGCAGCGGTGTCGAGACGAACTCGAAGCTGCGCGGGATCTTGTAGCGGGCGAGGCGCTCCGCGAGCTGCGATCGCAGCCCGCCCTCGAGGGATGCCTCGCCCTCGATGATCGCGTGGATGCGCTGTCCGAGATCTGCGTCGGGCAGTCCGATCACGGCGCACGACCGGACACCGGGGCACGCGTCGAGCGCGGCCTCGACCTCGGCGGGGTACACGTTCTCGCCGCCGGTCAGGATCATGTCGGTGCGCCGGTCGACGAGGTAGAGGAAGCCCTCGGCGTCGACATAGCCCATGTCGCCGAGCGACTCCCAGCCGTCGTCCGTGGCGCGAGGCTTCGCGCCGACGTAGCGATACGTCGAGCCCTGACCGCCGGGCGGCAGCATGAAGACCTCGCCGATCTCGCCGGGCGCGAGCTCGCGTCCCTCGGGATCGAGGATGCGAATCCTGCGCCCTGCCGTCGGCTTCCCGACCGAGCCGGGGTGCGCGAGCCACTCTCGTCCCGAGATCAAGGTGCCGCCGATCCGCTCGGTGCCGCCGTAGGCCTCGAACACGCGGTCGGGGCCGAGCCAGTCGATCCACGCGCGCATCAGCCACGGCGCGCAGGGCGCGCCGCTCGTCACGATGCGGCGGAGCGACGAGAGATCGGCCGCGCGCTTCACCTCCTCGGGGAGCTGCCAGATGCGGTGCAGCATGGTCGGCACGACGTTGACCCACGCGACCCGGTGTCGGTCGATCTGACGGAGGAACTCCGCCGCGTCGAAGCGCGCCATCAGCACCACGCTGGCGCCGCGCAGCAGCGCCTCGCGCGCGTTGAGGAAGGGGCCGGTGTGGAAGAGCGGACCGGGCACGAGCACGACGTGGCCGGACTCGATGCCGTAGTGCGCCGAGTCGGGGTCGAAGCGCGCGGGGTTGGCGTCGACGATCAGCTTCGGGCGCCCCGTGCTGCCGCCCGAGGCGATCGCCTGCCCGTGCGGCGAGGTGCGATCCGGCAGCGGCGCATCCGAGAGCGCCGCGTCCGGCTCGAAGCCTTCCGGCAGGCAGGCCCGACCCGGATAGGTGTCGGGCGCAACGCCGAGCACGAGCCGCGGATTCGCCAGCTCGACGAGCGCGTCGCGCTCGGCCGCCGGCAGGCGCGACGACAGCGGCTGCGGCACCGCGCCGAGCTTCCAGGCCGCCCAGGCCGCTTCGAGGAACTCGATCCCGTTCGGCAGCGCGATGCAGACGAGGTCGCCCGCGGCGACGCCGCGAGCGGCGAAGGTTCTGGCCAGGCGATTGCTGCGACGGTCGAACTGCGCGCGCGTGACGGTGCGACCCTCGAATGCGATCGCGAGCGCGTCGGGATCGGCCTCGACGTGGCGCGCGAAGGCGGCGGGGAAGGAGAGGGCAGGCACGCGGGCTCCAGTCGGATGCGGGGCGCGGATGCTAACGCGCCAGCGGCTCAGATCTCGTCGAGCGGTCGGCGGTCGGACTCCTGCGGCTGTCGCCCGGTGCGGAGCGGCGAGAGCGGCGCGTCCACGAGCAGGGTGCGCCGCCAGTCGAGCGCGATGCCGCGGATCGCCTCGCGCCAGCGCCCGACACGAGTATCGGTCGGCTGCGCGGACTGCGCGCGCTCGAAGGCGGCCCAGTGGTCCGCCTGCGGAACCTTCCACAAGAGGACGCACTCCGAGTCGCTGCGCAGTGCCGTGCGGAAGGCGCCGAGCAGTTCGAGCCCGAACGCTCCGTACACCTCGCGCCCGATCTCGCGCACGCGCTCGAGGAGCTCCATCGCGCGACCCGGCACGACCCGCACGATCTCGTGCGCCGCGAAGACGCCGCAGCGGACGCCGTCGCGACACAGCTCGTCGATCGTCGGCGTCCACGGCGCCGGCACGAGGATCCGGTCGAAGCCGCCGCGGCGGTACTTCGCGGCCTCGGCCCACCAGGCCGCGAGCGACGGATCCTGGAGCGTCGGGTGGCCGGTCTCGTGCGCGAAGCTCGCCGCGAGGCCGTCCCAGCCGCGCTCCTCCCACAGGTTCACGACCTCGGGCCACCGGCCCGTGCTGCCGACCGTGCCCCACACGCCGAAGCAGAGCTGACCGCGCTCGGCCCGCCCGATCGGGCACCAGTTCGCGGTCATGTGCTGCATGTACTTCGCGCGCGCGTGGCCGCGAATCTCGATCAGCTCGTGGATGTAGATGCGGTCGTTCGCCATGAGCGCCTCGTCGCGCAAATGGCGGGCATACTAGTTCACCGACGGAGATCTCCGAGCGAATCCGACACGTTTGCGCTATCCGATCGCGCCATGACCGGAATCGTCGCGCACGGCGCCTACGTCCCGACCACGCGCCTGCCGCTCGCGCTGATCCAGGGACGCAAGGCCAAGGACGACGGCCCCGAGAAGGCCGTCGCCTACGGCGACGAGGACGCCGTCACGATGGCGGTCGCCGCCGCGCTCGACGCGCTGCGCGGCTTCGAGCGCGCGCGCGTCGACGCCGTCTACTTCGCATCCACCAGCTACGAGCTGCGCGAGAAGCAGGGCGCCGCGGTCGTGGCCCGGGCGCTCGACCTTCGCCCCGACGTGCTCACCAGCGACTTCGCGGGCTCGCTGCGCGCGGGCACCGCCGCGCTCGAGGCGGCGCTCCACGCGGTGAAGGCCGGCGGCGCGCGCCTCGTGCTCGTCGTCGCGAGCGACTGTCGCATGGGCGCGCCGCGCGGCGCGCTCGAGGCGAAGTTCGGCGACGGCGCGGCCGCCTTCCTGGTCGGCGAGGACGACGTGATCGCGCGCTTCCTCGGCAGCGCCGCGCGGGCCGACGAGATCCAGGACCAGTGGCGAATCGACGGCGAGCGCTTTACCCACACCTGGGAGGATCGCTTCGTCGTCGAGGAAGGCGTGGTGCCGAATCTGGTCGCGGTGCTGCGCGCGCTGTGCGAGAAGCTCGACGCGAAGCCGGGCGACTTCTCGCGCGCGGCGATCTACGCGCACGACGCGCGTAGCCAGCAGGGTGTCGCGAAGGCGGCCGGCATCCTGCGCGAACGGCTCGTCGATCCGCTGATCGGGCGACTCGGCAACACGGGCGCCGCCTACGCGCCGATGCTGCTCGTGGCGGCGCTCGAGCAGGCGCGGCCCGGCGAGCGGATCGTCTGCGCGAGCTACGGCGACGGCGCCCACGCGCTCGCCTTCGAGACGACGGCCGCGCTCGAGAAGCTCGAGCCGCGTCTCGGTGTCGCGGGCCACCTCGCGCGCCGGCGCGCGCTGCCCTCCTACGACTCGTATCTGCGCTCGCGCTCGCTCGATCCGAAGGAGTGGGAGCGCGGCGGCGACCTCGGGCTCTCCGCCACGGTCCGCTTCCGCGAGCGCGACGCCGACATCGGTTTCATCGGCGCTCGCTGCACGCAGTGCGGGCAGATCCATCTGCCGCGTCCGCGCGTCTGCATCCGCTGTCGCGCGAAGGATCAGTTCGAGCCGGCGCGCCTCTCGGACCGGCGCGGCCGCGTGCTCTCCTACACGTTCGACTACTTCTTCCCGGCGCCGGATCCGCCGACCATCGTCGTGATGACCGAGGTCGAGGGCTGCCGCGTTCAGGTGCAGCTCGCGAACGCGCGGCCCGACGAGGTGCGGCTCGACATGCCCGTCGAGTACGTCTTCCGCAAGATCCACGAGGCCGGCGGCAAGGCCAACTACTTCTGGAAGGCAAGCCCGCTCGCCGAAGGAGCCCCCGCATGAACCCCGACGCGCTGCGCGACAAGGTGTCCGTGATCGGTGTCGGTTGCTGCCAGTTCGGCGAGAACTGGGACAAGTCGCGCGAGGACATGATCGTCGACGCCGTCTACGAGGCGTACACCGACGCCGGCATCGAGGATCCGCAGCACCAGATCGAGGCGATCTTTGCGGGCGCGGTGTATCCGCGCGAAGGCTCGGGCGAGGTGGCCGACTCGCTGCGCCTCTACGGCAAGCCCATCACCATGCTGATGGACTACTGCCAGACCGGCACTGACGCCTTCCGCTGCGGGGTGTTCGCGGTCGCGTCGGGGCTCTACGACACCGTGCTCGTGCTCGGCTTCGACAAGCCGAAGGACCGCGGCGTGTCGGGGCCGTCGGTCGCCTTCGATCGCGTGCGCGGCCTGCCCGCGACGCCGGCCGGCTGGTTCTCGCTCTGCGCCGCGCGCTACTTCGAGACCTTCGGCGCGGGTCGCGAGGACCTCGCGAAGATCGCGGTCAAGAACCATCACAACGGGACGCTCGCGCCGAAGTCGATGCTGAAGCGCGAGATCACGATCGAGGACGCGCTCTCGGCGCGCATCATCTCGTGGCCCTTCGGGCTCTACGACTGCGCTGCGCAGTCGGACGGCGCAGCCGCCGCGATCATCACGCGCACGGATCTCGCGCGCCGCGTGCGAAAAGACCCCGTGCTCGTGAAGGCGGTGTCGGTTGCGACGGCGCCGCACCCGCAGCGCGATCCCGACTTCGACTTCCTGGCCTGGAAGCCGACGCTCTACGCGGCGGAAGACGCGTATCGCCAGGCCGGCATCACGGAGCCCTTCCGACAGCTCGACGTCGTGCAGCTCCACGACTGCTTCACCTTGACCGAGCTCCTCACCTACGAGGACCTGGGGCTCTGCAAGAAGGGCGAGGCGAAGGACCACGTCGCGAGCGGGACCTTCGAGCTCGGCGGCGAGCTGCCGGTCAACACCGATGGCGGTCTCAAGACCTTCGGGCACCCGACCGGCGCGACGGGCGTCCGCATGATCTACGAGAACGTGCTCCAGCTGCGCGGCCAGGCCGGCCCGCGCCAGGTGAAGAACGCGACGCTCGCGCTCTCGCACAACATCGGCGGCGCGCCGCAGACGTGCGGCATCGCGATCCTCGGGATGCCGTGATCGCGTCCGTCGGAGCCCGCTGAAGCGCGAAACGCGGCGGGCGCCCGGGAGCGGGCGCCCGCCGGATCAGCCTTTCTAGTACCGGTCGCGACCGCCGCCGCCGCCGCCGTAGCCGCCGCGATCGCCACCGTCGCGGCCACCGCGGTAGCCACCGCCGCCACCGCCGCCGCCGTCACGGCGCCCGCCGCGGAAGCCGCCGCCTCCACCGCCGCCGCCGCCACCGCTGCGCTCCTGCGCCTCGTTGACGCGCAGTGAGCGTCCACCCATGTCCGTGCCGTCGAGCGCACGGATCGCGTCCGCCGCACCATTCGCGTCCATCTCGACGAACGCGAAGCCGCGCGAGCGGCCGGTTTCCCGATCCGTGATCACCTTCACGGACTCGACGGAGCCGTGGCGACCGAACAGGTCGCGCAGCTCCGCCTCGGTGGTGGAGAAAGGAAGGTTTCCGACATAAAGCTTCTTGAACAAGACCATCGACCTCGACGGGTTCTCGTGAACCCAGGAAGCGCCGGACCGGGCGCGGAACGTCCGCGTCGTGCATCCTGCGCATCGAACTCCCACCGTACTCTTCTGCTCGGCGGGAGGAACGCAAACTCGACTGGAGGCACGAGCAAAGGCGATTGAAGCCGAAAGCCGCGGACCGGTGCGAATCAGCAGTTCGCGGCGGAACGTAGGAGCCCCTCAGCCGTCCCGCAATCGCGGGGCCATCTCCGCCCGCTGGAGCGCCTGCTCGAGGAAGGGGGCGACACTCGGATTGCGCGTCCCCAGCACGTGTCCCCCCGAAAACCAGTGGATCTCGGGCTCGTCCCAGTGGCGCCACAGAGCGCTCGGCTGGTCCGGACGCACGACACGGTCCGCGATGCCGGCGTAGATGAAGAGACGGTCACGCGTCACGCGCGGCGAGAGCGCCAGCGGAGACACCGGGCGGACGACCTCGCGCAGCAGCTCCCAGTCGCGCGGCGTGTGGGCGTGGTCGCCGCGCGTCAACCAGTGCTCGTTGTCGCGCGCGAGACCCGAGAAGTCGACCGCCGGGATGCCGGCGACGACGCAGGCGAGATCGTCCTCGAGTCCCGCCACCAGCGCCGACACGTACGCGCCGAGCGAGATCCCGTAGAGGCCGACCTGGCTGGCGCCGCGCGCTCGCAGCCAGCGCACCAGACGGCGCACGTCGTGCGTGGCGTTCGCGAAGAGGTGGATCATCTGGAGGTAGTCCGGCCGCAGCACCTCGACGCCGCTCCAGCGCGACGCGGCGCGCGGTCCGTGCAGCGGCAGCACCGGGAACGCGAGGTTCAGGCCGATCCGCTCGTGCAGGTGCGCGGCGCCGAAGCCCGAGAGATTCACCAGCGCGCCGCCCATGCCGAAGCCGTGCACGCACACGAGCCACGGCGCGCGCGGATCGCGCTCGACGAGATACGCGTGGTGCGTGCCGTTGCGCGGGTGCGCGAGCCAGCGCTCGCGACCGGGCTCGCCCTCGTGCGGCTCGTACGCGCTCGCGAAGCGGACGTGCCGATAGCGGCGCGCGCGCCGACCCTCGAGCGTGACGCGCTCCGAGATGCGCGTCGCCGTCGGCGGCTCGGGCTCGCGATGATAGGCGGCGGGATCGCGGAGCCAGCCGCGCGACTCGTAGAGCTCTCGCGCGAGCGCGAGGTCGCGCCGCATGCGGCGCATCGCGGCGCGGTCGGGCGAGCCCGCGATCCACGCGGTGCCGAGCGCGAAGCTGCGGTCGAGCAGCGCCTCGGCGATCAGTCCCGCGGACGGCTCGAGCGGCGGCACGCCCGGATAGCGCGAGCGACCGCGCAGCGCGTGCCAGCTCTCCTCGAGCACCAGCTCGAGCTGCTGGAGCGGGATCGCGAGGAGTCGATCGAGCGTCGGCATCCATCGGACCTCAGCGGGGGCGTCGCAGCGATGCGTAGATGGCGCGCACGAGGCTCGCCGCGCGCGCGTCGCCCGTCAAGCCGAGCTGCATCTGGTTCATCGCGTAGCCGAAGCCGATGCGCGAGTCCGGGTCCGCGAAGGCGAGCGAGCCGCCGGCGCCCGGGTGCCCGAAACAGCTCGCGGGGGCCTCGGGCGAGAGCATCGGCGGCAAGGCGAAGCCGAGCCCGAAGCGGGTCGGCACCAGGATCACGAGATCGGGCCCGTCGACCTGCGGCGCGCGGAAGCGCGCAACGGTCTCCGGCGAGAGCAGGCGCACGCCGTCGACCGGCCCGACGAGCGACGCGTACACGCGCGCGAGCGCTCGCGCGGTCGCGATGCCGTTCGAGGACGGCATCTCCGCGCCGCGCAGCAGTCGCGTGTTCCACATGTCGCCGTACTCGAAGAGATTCGAGGGGCCCGACAGCACTCGCCCGAGGCGCGAGTCCGGACCCATGAAGCGCTCGCGCAGCTCGCGCTCCTTCGGATCGGTGGGCGCAGGCGCGGGCAAGGTGCGCGCGACGCGCGCGTCGTAGCGCGCGGGCAGGCCGACGAAGAGGTCGTACTCGAGGCCGAGCGGCGCCGCGATCTCGCGCGCGAGCACGGCGCCGAAGCGCTCGCCGGTCGCGCGTCGCACGACCTCGCCGAGGATCCAGCCGTAGGTGCGGGCGTGGTAGCCGTGCGCGCTGCAGGGCGGCCACTGCGGCGCCTGCTTCGCGAGCGCCGCGCAGACCGCGTCGGCCGCGCAGGCCTCCTCGAGCGTGAAGCGACCCTCCACCTCGGCGAGCCCCGCGCGGTGCGTCATCACGTCGGAGACGCGGATCTCCGCCTTGCCGTTCGCCGCGAACTCCGGCCAGTAGCGAGCGACCGGGGCCTCGACGTCGATCACGCCGCGCTCCGCCAGGCGCGCGATACATGCTGCGGTGACGCCCTTCGTGGTCGAGAAGACGAGCGCCATCGTGTCGCGCTCCCAGGCGCGGCGCGTGGCCGGGTCGGCGAGGCCGCCCCAGAGATCGACGACGGGCTCGCCGTCGCGCAGCACGCAGACCGCCGCGCCGACCTCGCCGTGCGCCTCGAAGTTGTGCGCGAAGGCCTCGCGCACGGGCTCGAAGCCCTTTGACACGCGGCCCTCGATCCGGACGCCCGGAGCGCGCGTCTCGCGCATGCGCGTGTTCTAGCACTTCCGGGGGATGGAAACGGCTGGATCGCCGAAGCGAGCCGGTCGATGCGATGCCGCTTCCGAGCGGCTCACGATCTGCGATGCCCCGCATTGCAGGGGAAGCAACTCGCCAGGACCCCGTCCGTCAGCCAGGCCGCAAGCAGGGCCGCCGCTCTCGACGCGGCATCTGCGGTGGCGAGGTCCGCGACCCAGCGATCGCACACCGCGGCGAACGGCTCCCCCGCCTGCACTGCGCGGAGCGCCTCGCGCTCGAGCGCCGAGATCGCCCGGTACCGGACTCGCTCCCCCTGCCTCCAGACACGCAGATGGGTCGACTCGGCGTCGAGAACCGGGACCGGGTCCCAGGTGGAGGCTCCATCCTCGCGGTCGAAGCGCTCACGCACCTCGTGCACGGGCCACGCGCACGACAGTACCTGCAACGACGCGGAGGCCTCGAAGCGAAGGGCGCCCCAGTCCTCGGGCGCCACCGCCGCGAGGTCTTCGCGGGAGAGGACCGGCGAGTCGGGCGCGTAGAACGCCTCGGTCAGCGCCCACTCGAGTCTCGCGAGGTCGGCCGCATACGGACAGCGGCGCAAGAAGATCGACACGAAGGGCTCCATCGACAGGTGCGTGACGAGTTGGGCACCGGCGTGGCGCAACGATGGACGAGTCGGCGGGTACGTCATCAGGTAGGTCTTCACGAGGTCGTGGTAGGCGGCGGGGCCGAGCGCGCGCGCGAGCGCGCCGAAGTCCTCGCGCAGGCAGTCGTGAATGCGCGCGAAGTACGCGTTCGCGTACACCGCGACGCGAGCGACGGGTGACAGCCCGCGGTCGCTGCGGACGAGCGCGGCGAGTCCTGTGCCCTCCGCGTCGCCTTTCGCCACGAGCGCCGCCTCGATGCCTTCAGGTTCCGTGATGAGGCGCCAGAGCTGCTCCTGGATCGCAGCCAGGGCTCGCGGCTCCACTCGTTCCATGCCATTTCTCCATTCCGGCCACGCGCGCGAGGATCTCCCGCGCCCGCGCTGCCTCGGCCGCCAGAACCTCGAGCTCGGGGATCTCTTCGTCCCACTCGATCAGCGTCGAGACCGGGCCGAGCCGGCGCAGCGTGGTTTCGTAGTGCGCCCACACTTCGTTGCACACCGGGTGATCGTGCGTGTCGATGAGAAGGGGGCCCGACTCGGAGTGTCCCGCGAGATGGATCTGGAAGACCCGCTCGGATGGGATCGCCGCGAGATAGCGCTCGGGGTCGAAGCCGTGGTTGTGGGCGCTCACGAACACGTTGTTCACGTCGAGCAGGATCCCGCAGTCAGCCTGCTCGGCGATCCGCACCAGAAACTCCCACTCCGGCATGGCGTCCGCGGAGTACGCGAAGTAGGAGGAGACGTTCTCGAGCGCGACGCGCCGCCCGAGTCGATCCTGCACGCGCCGCACCCGTTCGGCCGCGTGGGCCAGAGCCGCCTCCGTGTAGGGGAGAGGAAGCAGATCGTGGAGGTTGTGCCCTCCGACGCCCGTCCAGCACAGGTGATCGGAAACCCAGGCGGGCTCGTAGCGGTCGATGAGAGCTGCGAGCTCGGCGAGATAGGCGGCGTCGAGGGGATCCGCCGAGCCTACGTTCAACGACACTCCGTGGAGGACGACCGGAGAGTGTGTCCGCACCTCGTCGAGCACGCGCGGCGGCCGTCCCCCCGGCACCATGTAGTTCTCCGAGATCGCCTCGAAGAAGTCGATCCCGAGCCGCACCGGGTCCGGAGTCTCGAGGATCCGCGGGTAGTGCGTGGTTCGGAGGCCCACGCCGACACCCAGGAAGGGCACGTCGTCGGGACGCGCGAAACCGGGTGCGCTCATGAAATCAGTGCTTCCCGGTGCGCCGACGCCACGCTCTTCGCATCGTGTCCAGCGGCCCGATGCGCCGCGAGGAATCGAACGATGACGGAATCGAGCGAGATCGGGCCCGCGCCCGCGACCTCGAGCCAGACGAGCAGCGCGATGAACAGGTACTCCTCGCGCCCGAAGAGGTCGATCGCGCCATCGAGCTCGCCCCACAGCGCCGTGCGGATCGCGACGAGCATCGTGACGACGAGAGGTGCCGCCGCGAATCGTGTTCCGAGCCCGAGCACCAGGAGCAGCCCGCACGAGAGCTCGGTCGCGGCCACGAAGGGAGCCTGCAGCTCGGGAGCCGGGATGCCGAGCGATCGGAAGAAATCGATCACTTGCTCCAGATTCTGGAGCTTTCCCCATCCAGTGCTCACGAACACCAGTCCGACGCTCACGCGTGCGAGAAGCGGCGGCAGCCACGCGAGACGCTGGGAGAGGAAATGGATCCACGCGTGTAGAGCAACCAATCGATCGAACACAACCAACTCCTCTTCGAGGGGTGGGAGGGCCCGGGGGCTTCTGCCGCCGGGAGCAGAAGCGAGGGGCAAGAGGCGGCGAAGGGGACCCGCCACCTCTCACCCCGCGCGATCCTCACTTCTTCTCAGCGGCCTTGGCCTTCGCGGCGTCGCATTCGGCCGGGGTCAGCAGCAAGAACCCCTGCCCGGCGCAGCCGTTCTTGCCCTTGCAGGCGTTCCTCGCCGACTTGCATTCGCTGTGGCCCTTGCACGAGTTGATGCCCTCGCACTGGATCTTCGCCGAGGATCCGGATTCCTCGGCGCGTACGACACCCGCGAGGAACAGCGCGGCAGCCGCCGACGCAACGAGCGCACTTCGAGTCTTCGACATGGTTGGTTCTCCTCCGTGGTTTGCCCGGGCCCTGTCGAGACCGGGCAGGTTCTGGGGAGTCCCTACGGACGCAGCCGGCCGGCGGTTACAGCGCGTCCGGGCGCGAGGTCCGCAGCGGCGCCTTCATCGCTGCGCTCGGTGTGTCCTCGAGGCCACGAACGCGGCGAGCGGACCCGTGAGCAGCAGAACCGCCACGACCGGCGCAAGCGTGTGCGCGAGGAGCCAGTGCATCGGACTGTCGCTCGGGCAGGTGACGTGTACGGCGACCGCCCCCAGCGCCACGCCGCCCGCGAGGGCCAGGGCCGTCCCCGACCCGGGGCGACGCACTGCGGCGTACACGATGAAGGCACAGGCCAGCAGCACCGGTGCCGTGCCGAGCGCGAGCGCACGACCGATGCAAGGCAGGCAGTCGGCGAGGCTCGCGCCCGCCACGGGTCCATCGCCGGCGACGATTCCCCAGAGACCGCCGACGACCGCGACCGCCGCACCCGAAGCCGCCACCCCCACACCGCGGCGAGCCGCACTCTCGCGCCCGGGCACGCACCACGCGAGTGCGGCCACGAGCGCGCCGAGGGCCAGGAGCCACAGCCCCGCGAACGTGGCGAGGTACGGAAGACTCGACACGGCGCTGCTTCCGGACCGGAACCCTGGACTCCCGAGCAGCCAGTGTGCCGCGAAAGGCGCTGCCGAACCGAGGACGACCGCTGCACCGAGCACCCAGCGCAGCGGCGGGATCGGGCGTACCGGCGCGAGATCCCTCGCCAGCTCGCGGATCCGGTCCTCGGCGGTTCGTGCACTCATGACCCTCGCCTCGAGAGGATCGCTCGCAAGGCGCGATATCCGCGATGGGCCCTTACCTTCAGCGCACCCGGGCTCACACCAGCCCGTGTCGAGGCCTCGGCGACGGAGAGCCCATCGAGGTGCAGCAGCTCGACCGCCTCGCGCTGGCTCGCCGGGAGCGAGGCGAGCGCTCCTTCGAGCTCCGGAGACAGCGTCTCCTCACCAGGAAGCGGCGCTTCGGACGACGGCTCCGGCAGGTCGCCGATGCCCCCCGGTCGCTCGTAGTGCGAGCGCCTCCCATGCGCGCGCAGCCAGTCGACCACCGCATTGCGCACCACGGCGCGGAGCCAGGGCCCGAACGGACGCTCGGAACGATACGTGTGGCGCGCGCGGTGCAAGCCGATCAGCACGTTCTGCACGATGTCTTCTCGCTCGGACGGCTCGAAGATCTTCCCCGCCACCTGGCGCCGGACGTATGGCAAGAGCTCGAGCAGGAGCTTCTCGTAGGTCGCGGAGTCGCCAGCCTGCGCGGCCACCATCCAGAGCTGCCACCTGCGCTCGCGCTCGTCCTGGTTGCGTTCTCGATCGTCCATACGCCTCGGCACGGCGTGGGGTTACCGAACCCCGCGAAGGCTACTCCACAGGCGATGGAGCCTCGATCACGACTCCAGCGCGAGCAGCCCCTTCACCGTGGCTTCGAGCGCCGCGACCGCGCGCTCGCGGCCGAGCCGCTGGTCGGTGCGCAGGCGGTCCCAGAACTCGAACGAGAGCGCGGCGTCGAGCGCCTCGATCCGCTCGGGCGAACCGCCGCGCAGCTCGGGCAGCGCGCGTAGCAGATCCGCGCGGAGCTGGCGCGCGAGCTCGACGTGGTTCGCGGCGATGAAGCGCGAGCTCCAGCGCAGCACGCCGCCCGCGCGCTTGTACGGCGCGATCTGCTCGAACAGCCGCGCGCGGCGCAGGACCAGCGCGCGCGCTCGCGCAGCGACGCTGCCTTCAGGTGTCGGCGCGCGGAACAGCGGGAGCGCGCGGGCGCGCACCCGGTCGTCGATCTCCGCGTAGAGGCTCTCCATGTCCGAGAAGTGTCGGAAGACGCTGCGGATGCCGACCCGCGCGCGCAGCGCGACCTGCTGCGCGGTCGGCTGCACGACGCCTTCACCGACCAGATCGAAGAGCGCCTGCACGATCGCCGCGCGGCTGCGGCGACTGCGCTGCACGCGCCCGTCGATCCCGGCGCTCACGCGTGCGCTTCTCGTGGCGCGCGCCGTGGCGGTCTCAGCGAGAGCCAGAGCGCCAGCGCGAGCAGCGGCAGGGTGAGCACCGCACCGTACTTGCCGGGCGCCGGCACGGAGAGCGGCTTGTACAGCCAGAGGACGACGGCGGCTACCGCCTGCTTCGCCAGGGTCAGCGCGAGCACGAGCGGCACGAAGGCGCGCTGGCGCAGCGCGACGTAGAGATCGATCGCGCCCCAGGTGATCTGGTCGAGCCCCATGATCGCGAAGAGCATCACGATCACGTCGCCGCCCTGCGTGAGGTCGATGCCCGCGATGCGGCCCGCCCCGCCGTCCGACGCGAAGAAGTGGATGCCGCCGCGCCCGAGGTTCACGACACCGAGAAGGATCAGCAGTCGCCACGCCCACGGCGAGCCGCGGTAGGCGGCGTTCGAGCGCTCGGGCCAGAGGCTCACGAGCTCGCCCGCGCGACCTCGTCGATCGCCTCGACGAGCGCCGCCGGCTCCTCCTCCTGGATGAAGTGCGTGCCCTTCGGGAACGCGCGGTGCGCGCGGCCGCGGGCGCCGGGCACGTGCTGCTGGAAGATCTCGTCGAACCAGCCGAGCACCGGGTCCGCCTTGCCATAGGCGGTGAGGAAGGGCTTCTCCCAGCGCTCGAAGACACGCCAGGCCGCCACCAGGGTGCCGATGCCGTCGGCGCCGAGCTTGTCGGGATCGATCAGCGACGGGAACACGAGCGCGCCGGCCTGGTAGCTCGCGTCGGGGAAGGGCGCGTCGTAGGCGGCCTGCTCCGCCTCGGAGAGACCGAGCCGCATGTCGGCGCCGAGCACCGGGATGCCGTTCGCGATCAGATCGCCGCAGTCGAGCTTCGCGGACGCGGCCGCGAAGGCCTGCCAGCGCGCGAAGGAGTCGGGGTCGGGGGCGCGGCTTCGCGCGGCCAGCATGCGGTCCGGATGCGCGGGGTCCGGCAGCGCGCCGTTCGCGATCACGACGCCGCGGAAGCGCGCCGGCTCCTGCGCGACCAGCGCCAGACCGATCAGGCTGCCCCAGTCCTGTCCGAAGAACACGGCGTCCGAGAGGTCGAGCCGCTGCGCCCAGGCGCGCATCCATCCGACGTGACGCACATAGCTGTAGTCAGACTTCTCGGCGGGCTTGTCGCTGCGGCCGAAGCCGACCAGATCCGGCGCGAGCACGCGGTGCCCTCGCGCGACGAGGCCCGGGATCATCTTGCGGTAGAGATACGACCAGGTCGGCTCGCCGTGCAGCAACAGCACCGGGCGCGCGTCGCGCTGGCCTTCGTCGAGATGGTGCACGCGCAAGGTGCCGCCCTCGCCGTCAGCGAGCTCCGAGTAGTGCGGCGCGAACGGATAGCCGGGCAGGTCGGCGAAGCGGGACTCGGGCGTCCGCAGCGCGCGCATCAGAAGCGCCCCGCCGTGGTCGCGAGCAGCCACTGACTCTCGAGGCC
>DATKND010000135.1:0-19743 GCA_035541475.1 Myxococcota bacterium
TAGCGCCAGCAGATTCACGCCGAAGGTCGTCTGGAGCGGCGTCTGCTTGTAGAGCTGGTTCAGCACGACCTCGCCGGGCGCGTCGCGCTTGAGCATGATGACGATGCGCATGCCCTCGCGGTTGCTCTCGTCGCGAAGATCTGCGACGCCGTCGATCTTGCCGTCGCGCACGAGCTCGTCGATGCGCTCCTGCAAGGTCGCCTTGTTCACCATGAAGGGGATCTCGGTGACGACGATCGCGGGGCCGCGGCGCGTGTCCTCGAACTCGGCGCGCGCACGCACGGTGAGGAGGCCGCGTCCGGTCGCGTAGGCGGCGCGGATGCCGTCGGTGCCGCAGATCATCGCGCCGGTCGGGAAGTCGGGGCCGGGAATGATCTCGAGCAGGTCGTCGAGGGTGCAGTCGGGTTGGCGCACCACCAAGATGAGCGCCGCGACGAGCTCGCGCAGGTTGTGCGGCGGCACGTTGGTCGCCATGCCGACCGCGATGCCCGACGAGCCGTTGGCCAGCAGATTCGGGAAGCGCGTCGGCAGCACCAACGGCTCGAGCATTCCGCCGTCGAAGTTCGGGCCGAAGTCGACCGTCTCGCGATCGATGTCGCGCAGCATCTCTTCGGCGAGCGCCGTCAGTCGCGCCTCGGTGTAGCGGTACGCGGCAGCCGAGTCGCCGTCGATCGAGCCGAAATTGCCCTGGCCGTCGACCAGCGGGTAGCGGAGCGAGAAGTCCTGGGCCATCCGCACCATCGAGTCGTAGACGGCCGAGTCGCCGTGCGGGTGGTAGTGCTTCAGCACCTCGCCGACGACGCCCGCGCTCTTCGAGTAGCCGCGCGTCGACAGCAGGCCTTCCTGCTGCATCGCGTAGAGGATGCGACGGTGCACCGGCTTCAGGCCGTCGCGCACGTCGGGCAGCGCGCGGCTGATGATGACCGACATCGAGTAGTCGAGGAACGAGCGCCGGACCTCGTCCTCGATGTTGACCGGCGGCGTGGTCGGTCCGGGCGGGCTGCCCGGCGCGCCGGGCTGGGTCGGGAGATCGCCTTCGGCCACGCGTCGCCCTAGACGTCGAGGTTCTGCACGTCGAGCGCATTGCGCTCGATGAACAGGCGCCGCGGCTCGACGTCGTCACCCATCAAGGTCGAGAAGGCGAGGTCCGCCTCGACGTCGTCCGGCGCGCGCACCTGGAGGAGCGTGCGGCTCGCCGGGTTCATCGTGGTGTCGGCGAGCTGCTCGGGGTTCATCTCGCCGAGGCCCTTGTAGCGCTGGATCGAGACGCCCTTCTCGCCGTGCGCGAGCAGGCGCGCGAGCAACACCACCGGCGTCGCGATCTCCTCGCTCTCGTCGTCGCGCTCGACGCGAAAGGGCGCGGCGCCGACGCGGCGCATCTCGGCCATCAGCTCGCGCAGGCGCGCGAAGTCGGGCGAGCGGATGAACTCGGCGTCGAGCGGCGTCTCGTAGAGCACGCCCGCGCGGCGCGTCTGCGCCAGCAAGCGGTGGCCGCCGTGCTCGGGATCCGGCTCCGTCGTCCACTCGATGCTCTCGCCGGGGCTCATCGGCTCGGCGATCGCGGCGATGCGCGCGCGAAGCGTCGCGGCGATGTCGTCGCGAAGCCGCGCGGCGTCGTGCAGGTCGGCTTCGACGGGAATGCCCTCGGCAATCGCCGCGTCGATCACGCGCGTGTCGAGACGGCGCAGCGCCAGGCGGTCGAGCACGCGGCGGTACTGACTCGCGTGACGCAGCAGGTTCCGCAGCTCCGCCTCGCCGATCGCGGCATCGCTTCCGGCAGCGCGAACCCGAGCGCCCGCGAGCGCGAGGTCGAGCAGGTAGTCCTCGAGCGCGCGCTCGTCCTTGATGTACTGCTCGCTGCGCCCCTTCTTGACCTTGTAGAGCGGCGGCTGCGCGATGTAGAGGAACCCCTGCTGGATCAGCTCGCGCATCCAGCGGTAGAAGAAGGTCAGGAGCAAGGTGCGGATATGGGATCCGTCCACGTCCGCGTCGGTCATGATGATGATCTTGTGGTAGCGCGCCTTGGTGGCGTCGAAGTCGTCGCCGATGCCGCAGCCGATCGCCGTGATCAGCGCCTGGATCTCCTGGCTCGACAGCATCTTGTCGAGGCGCGCCCGCTCGACGTTCAGGATCTTCCCGCGGATCGGCAGGATCGCCTGCGTCTCGCGGCTGCGTCCCTGCTTCGCGGTGCCGCCGGCCGAGTCGCCCTCCACGATGAAGAGCTCGGCCTTCGAGGGATCCATCTCCTGACAGTCGGCGAGCTTGCCGGGCAGGCTGTGGTCGGAGAGCGCGCCCTTTCGCCGCACCAGTTCGCGCGCCTTGCGCGCCGCCTGACGCGCGCGCGCGGCCTCCTGCACCTTCGCGAGGATCGTCCTCGCGACCGACGGATTCTCTTCGAGATAGTTCGAGAGCTGCTCGTAGAGCAGCCCCTCGACGAGCCCGCGCACCTCGCTCGTGCCGAGCTTGGTCTTGGTCTGCCCCTCGAACTCCGGCTGCGGGAGCTTCACGGAGATGACGGCGGTGAGGCCCTCGCGCGTGTCCTCGCCCGAGATCGCCTCGGGCGCGTCCTTGTCCTTGCCGTTCTTCGACTGCTGCGAGGCGTAGCGGTTGAGCGTGCGCGTCAGCGCGGTGCGGAAGCCGATCAGATGACTGCCGCCTTCGACCGTGTTGATGTTGTTGGCGAACGCGTAGACGCTCTCGTTGTACGCCTCGTTGTACTGGAGCGCGATCTCGATCCCGACCTTCACGTCCTTGCCGCCCGACGTGAAGGAGCGTTCGCCGGAGAGCAGGATCGGCGGTCGGTGCAGCGGCGCGCGCGCGCGGTTCAGGTGCTCGACGAAGGAGACGATGCCGCCCTCGTACTGGAAGTCGTGGCTCTTGCCGCTGCGCTCGTCGGAGATGAGGATGCGCAGACCCGCGTTCAGGAAGGAGAGCTCGCGCAGGCGCTGCGAGAGCACGTCGAACTCGAAGACGATCGAGGCGAAGATCTGCGAGTCCGGCAGGAAGGTGACGCGCGTGCCGGTCTTCTCGGTCGTGCCGATCGCCTCGAAGGCGCTGGCGGGTTCGCCGCGGCGGTAGGTCTGGCGCCAAACCTTGCCCTCGCGCCGGATCTCGAGCTCGAGCTTCTCGGAGAGCGCGTTCACGACTGACACGCCGACGCCGTGGAGGCCACCCGACACCTTGTACGCGCGATCGTCGAACTTGCCGCCCGCGTGCAGGGTGGTCATCACCACCTCCGCGGCCGGGCGATGCTCGGTCGGGTGCTCGTCCACCGGGATCCCGCGACCATCGTCGGTGACGGTGACGCTGCCGTCCTGGTGGATGACGACGTCGATCTCCTTGCAGTAGCCGGCGACGGCCTCGTCGACGGAGTTGTCGACGACCTCGTAGACCAGGTGGTGGAGTCCCTCGAGACCCGTGGTCCCGATGTACATCGCGGGCCGCTTGCGGACCGGTTCGAGGCCCTCGAGCACCTCGATGGCGCTGGCGTCGTAGCTCACTCGTCCGATCTCTGAGGGTGCGATCTGGGGTCCAGGGGTCCAGGCGGGGGGACCTTGGGGGTGCGGGGACCTGGCCACCGCGGCGCGCGGAGAGTAACGGAAGCCTAAGTGTGCGTAAAGCTTCCGTCTTCCCTCGAATGGACCGTGCGCCTCGTCAGAGCCTCATCGGCATGACGACCGCGAGCGCGTCGTCGTCGTCCGTCGGTGCGAGCAACGCCGGCGAGAGCGCATCACGGAGCGAGATCCGCACTTCCTTGCCACCGCTCGCGCCGACGGCATCGAGCAGGTAGCGGGCGTTGAACGCGATCGCGAGCGGCGTGCCCGCGTAGTCGACGTCGAGCTCCTCGCGCGCCTCACCGACGTCCGGATTGTTCGAGCTGAGACTCAGGCGCCCTTCCGCGAGCTCGAACTTGATCGCCCGGCTGCGCTCGGCGGACATCAATGCGACGCGTCGCAACGCGTGCTGCAACGGCTCGGCTGGAAGCACGAGGTGGTGCTGCGTATCCGCAGGGATGACTTGCCGGTAGTTCGGGAATTCACCATCGATCAGGCGCATCACGAGCGTGACACCACCGCGGCGCGCCAGTCCGCTGTTCCCTTCGAAGCCGAGCTCGACCTCGTCGGCCTCCTCTTCATCGACGAGTCGCTTGAGCTCCGCCAAACCTTTGCGCGGAATGATCACGCCGCGCTCGAGGCCTTCGAGCTGGGAGCCGAGCGTCCGATCGACGCGTGCGAGGCGGTGTCCGTCGGTGGCGACCATGCGCAGCTTGCCCGAGTCCGGCAGGCGCTCGAAGAACACGCCGTTCAGGTTGTACCGCGTCTCGTCGGACGAAGCCGCGTACATCGTGCGCTCGATCATGTCGCCGAGCACGGCGGCCTGGACCGTCACCGTCCGCTCGGGAGCGATTGCCGGAAGCGTCGGGTATTCCTCCGCCGTGGTGCCGGCGAGCGAGAACTCCGCGCGCGCACAGCGGAGGGTGAGATACGCGTTGTTGGAGACCTCGACCCGGATCGGCTCTTCCGGAAGCTCTCGCACGATCTCGAAGAGCTTCTTTGCCGCAACGGTGACACCGCCTGCTTTCGCGACTTCGCAGGAATGCGTGCTGCGGATGCCGACCTCGAGATCGGTGGCGGCGAGATCTAGCTGACTCGCTCCGCGAGAGGTCTTCGCCTCGAGCAGCACGTTCGAGAGGATCGGCATGGTGGTCCGCTTCTCGACGATCGTCTGGATGCGGGCGAGACCACGCTGGAACTCCGGCTTCGCAATGCTGAACTTCATCGCGTGCTTCCCGTGTCCCTTCAGGGTTGCTGGTTGTTCATGAGTTCGTCGTAATCGTGATGATGCCGACGCGGACCCGACCAAAGCCGCGGAAGTACGCGTCGCTCCAGGCATCGCGAGAACGCCACGAGTGCGTCCGAACCCCCCGAGTGTGTCGGCCGATCGGCGGGCGCCCGGCCGACGGAGACGGCCGCGATCTTATCACGCGACGTGTGCGAGAAGCGGTTCGTATCGAGGTTGAGTTCACGAGCACATCGGGGTCGGATCCTCATCGGAGCGTTGACACCCGCTCCGCCGCGTGGCTACTGTCGCTCGCCCTCGACCCCAAGCGCGCGCCGATGGTGCGTCGCTAACTTGGATCGCACATGAAGCGGACGTACCAGCCGAGCCGGATCCGTCGGAAGCGAGTCCACGGCTTCCGCAAGCGGATGAGCACGCCCGGGGGACGGAATGTGCTCAAGCGGCGCCGCGCCAAGGGTCGCAAGCGGATCGCCGTCTCGATCCCCTCGAAGTAGCGGTGGCCAGCGCCACCGGTCGCTTCCAGCGATCGGAGCGTCTGCTCCGGACGAGTGAGTACGAGCATGTGGCGGAGCAGGGCCGACGCGTCGTGTCGCGGGCCTTTGTCGTCGTGACGGCGGTGCGGCAGACCACCGGGCCCTCGCGACTCGGGATCACCGCGAGCCGGCGGGTCGGGAATGCGGTCACGCGCAACCGGGTCAAGCGCCGGATCCGGGAATGGTTCCGGCGGGCGCGGGACGAATGGGGAAGCAGGGACGTTGTCGTGATCGCGCGTCAGCCCGCGACCGAGATGGCGTTCGAGGAGCTGAGCCGACAGCTGTCCGGTCTGCTGAAGCGCGCGGTGGAAGCGTCGTGACGCAGTCCGACTCGAGCTGGCTCCAGCGAGCGATCAGCCTCGCCATCCGCGGCTATCAGATCGGATTGGCCCCGACGCTCGGCCCCGCATGTCGTTTCGAACCGAGCTGCTCGCGCTACGCGGCCGAGGCCGTCGAGCGCCATGGAGCGGTGAGGGGAAGCTGGCTCGCGCTACACCGGCTGATCCGCTGCCACCCGTTCGGTGGATCGGGCTTCGATCCTGTCCCCGGAAGGGAGAGATAGATGGATCGGAACCTGATCCTGGCCTTCCTCCTATCTTTCCTCGTCCTGCTCGGCTGGAGTCTGTGGATGGGAGATCGAAAACCGGCAGCCAACCCCCAGGGCCAACCGCAGATCGCGCAGCGAACTTCGCCAGAAGCGATGGCGCCGGGTGCCGGGTCGCCGTCGTATCCGGATCTACCGACGCCAGCAACCGCCCCAGCGCCTGCTCCCGAGCTGCCGGGAAAACCGGCTGCCGAAGCGGAGGCACCGCAGGTGCCGGCCCGCCATGTGGATCTCGACCTGCCGCTCTATCGGGCTCGCCTCAGCTCGGCAGGTGGCGTGATCGAGAGCTGGGATCTGACGCAGTACACCGACCACGGTGGCGCTCGGGTCGCGATGATTCCGAGCGACGGTTCGGCGACAGCGATCGCCGTGACGCCCTTCCGCGAGCTCGAAATCGGAGACCTCTCGCGCGCCAGCTGGGAGATCGAGCGGTCGGGCGCCAGGCAGATCGAGTTCCGGATCGCGCGCGACGGTGTCTCGATCCGGAAGACGTACTCGTTCGATCCGGACAGCTACGACTTCCGACTTGCGATCGAGGTCGCAAATCAGTCCAAGGCGTCCATCTCGCCGAGATTTCTGGTGGATTGGCCCGCCGAGGTACGTCCGCGCGAGCAGGACTTCCGAGATCAGTCACTCGCCGCGCTGCACGGAGGAAGCATCACGCTCCAGCCGCTCGCGGGGTTCGGAAGCTCCGGGGCGATCGGAGCCCTCTTCGGCCGCGAGCCGGTTCGCGACGTCTCGGTGGGTGGAGACGTCGATTGGGTCGGCTTTCAGACGACGTACTTCCTCGCGGCGCTCTTTCCGGACAATCCGAGTCAGGCGAGAGGTCGCTTCGTGGTGTTGGTACCGGCCGCGGCAGGTGCCGCGCAGCTGTTCTTCGATCCGGTGGAGCTGACGCCCGGACAGTCGATCGAGCGTGAGTTCCGCGGTTACCTCGGCCCGAAGGAGGTCGACCGCCTCGCGACGATGGGCGGCGGCGCGGAGCGCTCGATCGACCGCGGCTACACCTGGGTCTCGCCGCTCACGCGGCTCTTCGCGTGGCTTCTCCATGCGCTCTACACGGTGATTCCGAACTACGGCGTCGCGATCATCCTGCTGACTCTCCTGGTGAGAGCCGTCACCGCGCCGCTCACGGTGCGACAGATGCGCTCGATGGAGCGGCTCCGCCGTGTCCAGCCGCGGATGAAGGAGATCCAAGAAAAATACGCCGACGATCGCCAGAAGCAGTCGGAGGAGCTGATGAAGCTCTACAAACAGGAGAACGTGAATCCGCTCGGTGGTTGTCTGCCGATGCTGCTCCAACTACCCGTGTTCATCGGTCTCTTCTACGCGCTGCGCAGCAGTCTCGAGCTGCGGCACGCGCCGTTCGTCGGATGGATCAACGATCTCTCGGCGCCCGATCTTCTCTTCACGCTGCCAGGCATGAATCTTCCGGTCCGCGTGTTGCCGCTCGTGATGGGCGTGACGATGTTCATCCAGCAGAAGATCACCCCGATGCAGACCCCCGATCCGACGCAGGCGCGCATGATGATGGTGGTGATGCCCGTCATGATGACGGTGCTCTTCTATCAGTTTCCGTCGGGCCTCGTGCTCTACTGGATGCTGAGCAACGTGCTGGCGATCCTGAACCAGCTCTGGATCGGGCGTCGCATGGGTCCGCCCGGGCGGGCCTTGCAGGCGGCAGCCTAGATTCGACGACCGGATCGTCGGTGGAATTGGAGGGAGTGATGTACGACGCGAGCAACGAGGCGCACGAGTTCATCGGCGAGAATCGCGCCGAAGCAGTTCGCAAGGCGATCGCCTTCTTCGGAATCGAGGAGGAAGGCCTGACCGTACGCGCACTGGAGGGATCGGCGGTGTACGGGCTCGCGGGCCGCACCGTGATCGTTGCGGTGCCGAGGAATCGCGTGCCCGTCCGTCGCTCCGCAGAGAGTGGCTCCGGAGAGCGCGGTCGCCGGGAAGGTCGCCGTGAGGGCCGTCGCGACGAGGGTCGGCGGGGCGAGCGACGCGACGAAGGTCGCCGCGGTGAGAGCCGTCGCGAGAGCCGCGAGAGTGCTCTGTCCGAGGTCGAGCCCACCGCGCGTGCAACCGAGACCATCCGCTCGGAGCCGTCGATCGGTCGGGTCAACGGAACGCTGACCGACGTGGGTGAGTTCGTGCGAGGCACGATCGAGCGCATGGATCTCGGCGGCTTCGAGATCCGCGAGAGCGAAGACGACGAAGTGCGCGCGTTCGAGATCACCGGGGAGGCCGCGCGCTCGCTGGCAGGCGGTGACGGGCGCACCGTCGACGCGCTGGCGCTGATCGTCAACCAGGCGGCGCAGACCGGGAACGAGGACGCGAAGAAGGTCGTGCTCGACGTCGAAGGCAACACCGAGGCGCGGGAGGGATTCCTGACTCGCCTGGCTCAACGTGCCGTGGCGCGGGCTCGCGAGGCAGGCCGATCGATCGCACTCGATCCGATGAACGGTCGAGACCGTCGGGTCATCCATCTCGCTGTGCGTGAGGAAGGCGGAGTCGCGACGATGAGCATCGGCGAAGGCCGCTATCGCCAGGTGGTCGTCGTTCCCGAAGGAGCTCCGGAGTACGAGGAAGCGCAACGGCAGTCCGAGGCCGCCGGCCAGCGCGAGTAATGCCTCCTTGGTGGAACGTTCCACGTGGAACGGAGCAGCGTTTCACGTGGAACACTCGGGCTCAAAGGCAGCGAGGTCGGAGGTCGGTGCGCTGACTGATCTCGGACGGATCCTCGACACGGGACTCGCAGCGCTGGATCTCGAGCTTGGGTCGACGCAACGGGATCAGCTCCTCGATCTCACGCTACTCCTGGACCGTTGGAACGAGCGGATCAATCTGAGCGGCCACCACGGCGCCGCGGACTTGATGGCCCGCTCGATTCTCGAATCACTCGCGCTTGCCAAGGAGCTTCCACGGGTCGATTCCATCGTCGACCTCGGGTCCGGGGCTGGGGTTCCGGGTCTGCCAATCGCGATCCTGCGTCCAGAAACGCAGGTTCTCCTGGTCGAGGCGCGCGAGAAGCGTCACCACTTTCAGCGGGCCGCCATTCGGAACCTTCACACGAAGAACGTCCGCACGTTGCGTGGGCGGATCGAGGAGCTCGAAGCCGAGCCTGCGCGGCTCGCAATTGCGCAAGCGGTGGTTCCTCCTCCGAGGATGCTTCCGTCGATGCTTCCGTGGGTTTCGTCCGGCGGGTTCGCCGTGATTCCCGGAGGCGGTGCGCCGCCCGACCCCGGGACGCACGCCGAGATCCTCGATGTCGAGGTCCGGAGTTACCGCGCGCCTGCCAGCGGCGACGCGCGCACCCTCTGGATCGGTCGAAGGCGCTGAAATGCTCTTGGCTCGAGGCGCCCTGTGTGGTAAATCGAGCGAGTCTTCATCGTCTATCCCCGTGGGGATACACGAGAGTCGGTCATGGGGGAGGCGATGAGTGCGTCCGGCCGGGTCATCGCCGTTGTCAATCAGAAGGGCGGTGTCGGTAAGACGACGACGGCTGTGAACCTCGCAGCGTCCTTCGCCGTCTCCGAGCGACCGACCCTCCTGGTCGATATCGATCCGCAGGCCAATGCCACCAGCGCGTTCTCTCTCCGACCTGCGCGTCACATCTATGACGCGCTCATCGGAGACTGCGTTATGAAGGACGTCGCGCTCCCGACCGAACTTCCGCACCTCGACGTCCTCCCGGCTGGCCGCGATCTCTACGGCGCCGAGATCGAGCTGGTCGGGCGCGAGCGACGTGAACATCAGCTCGGGCAGGTGCTCGCCGGCGTGCGCGAGCTCTACCAGGTGATCCTGATCGATTGCCCGCCTTCGCTCGGACTCCTGAGCGTCAATGCACTCTGTGCCGCCGACTCCGTGCTGATCCCGCTCCAGACGGAGTACTACGCGCTCGAAGGTCTGGCCGCGCTGCTCGAGACGATCGAGCTGGTGCGCGGCAGCCTCCATCGCGAGCTCGCGATCGAAGGCATCCTGCTGACGATGTACGACGCGCGAAACCGACTCTGCCGACAGGTCGCGGAAGAGGCGCGCCAGCATTTCGGCGGCCAGGTCTTTCGCACGACCATCCCGCGCAACGTGCGCCTCTCGGAAGCGCCGAGCCACGGCAAGCCGGCGATCCTCTATGACGCGAGCTCCGTCGGGGCGCGCGCCTACCTGCAGCTCGCGCAGGAGCTGCTCGACCACTGGTCGCGCGCGTCGAACGGCGGGCGGCCCGAAGGAGATGTTGGATGAGCACACCCCGCAACGCGCTCGGCCGCGGAATCGGTGCGCTGATTCCGTCCCAGCGACCGACACCGCGCGCCGACGACGCACCGCGCTCGACGAGCCCGGCCGAGCTGCCGATCGCGTCGATCGATCCGAATCCGGACCAGCCGCGGCGGGTCTTCGCCGAAGCCGAGCTCGAGAGCCTCGCGAGCTCGATCCGGATCCACGGCGTGCTCCAGCCCGTGGTCGTGCGTCGAGCCGGCGATCGCTACGAGCTGATCGTCGGGGAGCGCCGCTGGCGCGCCGCGCAGCGGGCGGGTCTCGACTCGATCCCCGCGGTCGTCGCCGAGGTCGACGCCGACGACCGCCTGGAAGTCGCGCTCGTCGAGAACGTGCAGCGCAGCGACCTGAATCCGATCGAGCTCGCGATCGCGTTTCGCGCCCTCGCCGACACGGGAGCCACGCAGGAAGAGATCGGCCGCCGCGTCGGGCTCGACCGCTCGTCGATCGCGAATCATCTCCGGCTCCTCGATCTCTCCAAGGAGACGCAGGCGGATCTCGAGAGCGGACGCCTCACGATGGGCCACGCGAAGGCGCTCCTCCAGATCGGCAACCCGGAGCGGCGACGGGCGCTACGCGACCGGATCCTGGCGGAGGGCCTCTCGGTTCGCGCGGCCGAGCTCCTCGCCACGCCCCCGGCGCGCACAGAGAGTGCGGCTCGCCGCCCGCGCACCGCGCCGTCCCCCGAGCTTCAGCAGCTCGCAGACAGCATGCGCCGCCGCTTCCAGACGCGTGTGCGCATCGCGGGAGGCGCCGAGCGAGGGCGTGTCGAGATCGAGTACTTCGGCGCCGACGACCTCTCTCGCATCTCGGCGCTCCTCCTCGGCGATGTCTGAGCGCGACGCGCGCCCGATAGTCGTGATCCCGGCGGACGCCGAGTTCGAGGGAACTCTCGTGCTGCCCCGACCCGCGCGCATCGACGGCCGGGTGCGAGGGCGCGTGCTCGCCGAGAGCGACGTCTGGGTCGGCGAGAGCGGATTCGTCGGAGCCGATCTCGCGGCGGACCGGATCGTCGTCGCGGGGACCGTCGAGGGCGACGTCCACGCACGCACGTCGATCGAGCTCCACGCGACGGGGCGCGTGCGTGGGGGGCTCACGGCCCCGAGCCTCCGCCTGGCCGAGGGAGCGGTCGTGGACGGTGAATGCCGCTCGGGGCGGCGCGCCGCGAAGGTTCCAGATCCGGAGCGCGGATCGGCTTGAACTTCGAGCCGGCTATGTAAGAATCCGGCAGCCCAGGCCCCGGCCCTCGCCGGGGCTCTTCGTTCCGGGCTCGTGTTTTTCCCTCGGTCGTGCCCGCCTCGTGACGGCTCCGATCCGAATCGACGAAGTCCCCCCAAGAACCGATGCGATCTCGCGCTCGTCGCTCACGACGCGGCCGGACACGGAGCCGATGCGTGGGATTGATGTTCCCCCAAGCGGAGAGACGGAGCGTGACACGCCAGCTCCGACGGCTGATTCCCTTCGGCGCGCTCGCAGCCGCGTTGGTGCCGGTCGCGGCGCACGCAGCCGGCGATCTGGTGCTCATCCCGAACTGGACCCGTGAGCTTCCCGTTCTGATCGTCCTGTTCGTGATGGTGATCGCTCCGACCAACCGCCTGATCCTCCAGCCGCTGCTGCGCGTGCTCGACGATCGCGAGGCGCGCACCACGGGCACGCGCGCGCGCGCGGCGCGACTCGAAGAGGAGGCGCGCGAGGTCTTCGAACGCTGTGAGCGGGAGATCGTGAAGACCCGCGAGGAGAGCGAGCGGCAGCGGCGCAGCGCGCTCGAGGGCGTGCGCGCCGAGGCGCAGCAGATGACCGACGCCGCGCGCGCCGGCGCGGAGACGACGCTCGAGGGCGCTCGCGGCGAGCTCGGCCAGGCGCTCGAGTCGGCGCGGCGCGGGCTGCGGGGTCAGTCGGAGGAGCTCGCGCGCGAGGCGGCCGCCCGCGTGCTGGGGCGATCGCTGTGACGCGACGCATGTTCTACGCCTTTCTGTGGCTAGCCTTCGCCGCAGGACCCGCGCTCGCCGCGGGCGGCGAGGAGCACGGCGGAGGCGAAGGCCTGCTCTTCCCGTTCCTGAATTTCGCCCTGCTCGTCGGCGTGCTGTTCTTCCTGACGCGCAAGCCGGTCCAGGCCTTCTTCGCCGAGCGGAAGCGCAACATCGAGACCGAGCTCGATCAGGCGGCCGAGCTCCAGCGCCAGGCCGAGGAGCGGCACGCGAAGTGGCAGCGCCGCCTCGTCGGCATCGAGCGCGAGCTCGACGAGATCCGCCGGCTCGGGCGCGAGCGCGCCGAGGCGGAACGCGAGCAGATCCTGGCCGACGCGCGCGAGAGCGCGGCGCGTATCGAGCGGACCGCGCGCAGCGCGATCGAGCAGGAGCTGCGGCGCGCACGGGAGACGCTGCGCGGCGAGGCGTCGAATCTCGCCGTCGATCTCGCGGCGAGTCTGCTGCGCGAGCGCGTCACCGACGCCGATCGCGATCGCCTGCTCGACGAGTTCATCGCGCGCGTGGAGCAGACGCCCTCCGACGCTGCGCGCACGGGAACCCGCTGATGCGCAGCACGGCCGCGGCACGTCGCTACGCGCGGGCGCTCTTCGCGCTCGCGCAGGAGGGCGGCGCGATCGAGCCGGTGCTCGCCGAGCTCGCGCGCATCGACGCGCAGCTCGAGGAGACGCCTGAGCTGCGCGCCGCCTTGTTCCGACCCCTGCATCCGGTCGCCGAGCGGCGCGCCGTGCTCCGCAGCGTCGCACAGCGCGAGTCGCTCTCGCGCGAGGTGCAGAACTTCCTGCTCCTTCTGATCGATCAGCGCCGCATCGTCGACTTCGATGCGATCGTCGCGGAGTACCAGCGCCTCGCCGACGAGGCCGCCGGCCGGATCGCCGCCGAGGTGGTCGCCGCCAGCCCGCTGCGGGACGATCAGCGCGAGCGACTCCGCCGCGCGCTCTCCGCGCGTGTCGGCAGCGACGTCGAGCTCGCGGTGGAGATCGATCCGGCGCTGATCGGCGGCGCGATCGCGAAGGTCGGCGGACTCGTGTTCGACGGCAGCCTGCGCACGCAGCTCGCCCAGCTGCGCGACAACCTGACGAGGGGATGAAACGAGCGATGGACATCAAGCCCGGCGAGATCACCGACATCCTGAAGCGCGAGATCCGCGAGTACGACCGCGAGATCGACGTGGCCGAGACGGGCACCGTGCTCTCGATCGGCGACGGCATCGCGCGCGTCTATGGACTCGAGAACGTGATGGCCGGCGAGCTGGTCGAGTTCCCCGGGAACATCCAGGGCATGGTGCTGAACCTCGAGGAGGACAACGTCGGCATCGCGGTGATGGGCGAGGCCGCGCACGTGCGCGAGGGCGATCTCGTGCGCCGCACCAGCCGCATCATCGAGGTGCCGGTCGGCGAGACGCTGCTCGGCCGCGTGGTCGACGCGCTCGGCAACCCGATCGACGGCAAGGGTCCGGTCGAGACGAAGCAGACGCGCCGCGTCGAGCTGAAGGCGCCGGGCATCGTGAAGCGCCAGAGCGTCAACGAGCCGCTCCAGACGGGCATCAAGGCGATCGACGCGATGACGCCGATCGGGCGCGGCCAGCGCGAGTTGATCATCGGCGACCGCCAGACCGGCAAGACCGCGATCGCGATCGACACGATCATCAACCAGAAGGGCGGCGACGTCGTCTGCATCTACGTCGCGACCGGACAGAAGCAGTCGACGGTCGCGCAGGTGGTCGACAAGCTGACACAGCACGGCGCGATGGACTACACGATCATCGTCGCGGCCACCGCGAGCGAGCCGGCTCCGCTGCAATTCATCTCGCCCTACACGGGATGCACGATGGGCGAGTTCTTCCGCGACAGCGGCAAGCACGCGCTGATCATCTACGACGATCTCTCGAAGCAGGCCGTCGCCTACCGCCAGCTCTCGCTGCTGCTGCGGCGTCCGCCCGGACGCGAGGCCTACCCGGGCGACGTCTTCTACCTCCATTCGCGCCTGCTCGAGCGCGCCGCCAAGATGAGCGACGAAGAGGGCGGCGGCAGCCTGACCGCGCTGCCGATCATCGAGACGCAGGCCGGCGACGTCTCGGCCTACATCCCGACCAACGTCATCTCGATCACCGACGGCCAGATCTTCCTCGAGACCGACCTCTTCAACTCGGGCGTGCGGCCCGCGGTCAACGTCGGCATCTCGGTCTCGCGCGTGGGCGGCGCAGCCCAGACCAAGGCCACCAAGAAGGTGGCCGGCAAGCTGAAGCTGAATCTCGCGCAGTACCGCGAGATGGCGGCCTTCGCGCAGTTCGGCAGCGACCTCGACAAGGCGACGCAGGAGCAGCTCGCGAACGGCGCCCGCCAGACGGAGATGCTGAAGCAGCCCCAGTACAGCCCGATGCCGATGGAGGAGCAGGTGGTCTCGATCTACGCCTGCACTCCGCCTGAGGGGCGCGAGTCGTGGGTGCGAAAGCTCGAGCTCTCCGACATCGGCCGCTACGAGCACGAGATGCTCGACTACATGCGCACCAGCCATGGCGACGTGCTGAAGGCGATCCAGCAGTCGGGCAAGCTCGAGGACGACGTCGAGAAGAAGCTCGCCGCCGCCCTCGATGAGTTCGGCAAGACCTTCCAGCCGACGGTGACCGCCCAGGCGGCAGTGGCTGCGGAAGCGAAGCGCAAGGCGCCGGCGGAAGGGAAGCCGAAGGCGGCCTGATGCCGAGCCTGAAGGACATCAAGCGGCGCATCACGACCGTCCGCAAGACCCAGCAGATCACGCGCGCGATGCGCATGGTCGCCGGGGCGAAGCTGCGCCGGGCGCAGCAGGCGGTCGAGGCGGCGCGCCCCTACGCCGACGCCATGCGCGCGACCTTGCTGGAGGTCGCGCGCGCGGAGAAGGACGTCGAGCACCCGCTGCTCGTGACGCATCCGCAGACGCGCGCGGTCGAGGTCGTGGTCGTGACCTCGGACCGCGGCCTGTGCGGCGCCTTCAACGCGAACGTGATGAAGTTCGCGCAGGGCGTGATCGCGGCGCGCACGGGCGTCTCGCTCACGATCACGACCGCGGGGCGCAAGGCCAACGAGTTCTTTCGGCGCCGCTTCCACGACTCGATGGGCGCCGACTACCCGCAGCAGAGCTGGGTCCGCTACGAGCAGGCCGCCGAGATCGGGAAGCGGCTGGCGGAGCGCTACGCCACGAGCGAGGTGGACGAGGTGGTGCTCGTCTACAACGAGTTCGTGTCAGCGATCAGCCAGAAGCCGCGCGAGGTGCGCCTCCTGCCCTTCACGGTCGCGGGCGAGACCGAGGGCGAGGCGCCGCTGCCCTACGAGATCGAGCCGAGCCCGCAGAAGCTGCTCGAAGTGCTCGTGCCGAAAGCGGTGGAGACCGAGATCTATCGGGCGCTGCTCGAGAACCAGGTGGGCGAGCACGCGGCCCGCATGACCGCCATGGAGGCCGCGACGTCGAATACCGAAGAGCTGATCAGCAGCCTGACTCTCAAGTACAACCGCGCCAGACAGGCGGCGATCACGAAGGAACTGGTGGAGATCGTCAGCGGAGCGGAAGCGCTCTAGCGACGAGGAGACGAGTCATGGCCAACGAGAACGGCAAGATCGTGCAGGTGATGGGCCCGGTGGTGGACGTCGCGTTCCCGCCCGGTGCGCTGCCCGAGATCTACACGGCGCTGCGCGTGACCAACGCCGCGGTCGACGAGCGCGCGGACAACCTCGTGCTCGAGGTGGCGCAGCACCTCGGTGAGAACACCGTGCGCACGATCGCGATGGACACGACCGACGGCCTCGTGCGTGGCCAGGACGTCCGCAACACCGGCGACATGATCCGCGTTCCGGTCGGCCCCGCGACGCTCGGCCGCATCATGAACGTGATCGGTGAGCCGGTCGACGAGCGCGGTCCGATCAAGGCGGAGATGACCTACCCGATCCACCGGCCGGCGCCCGAGTTCGTCGACCAGTCGACCGGCGTCGAGGCCTTCGAGACCGGCATCAAGGTGATCGATCTGATCGCGCCCTATCCAAAGGGCGGCAAGGTCGGGCTCTTCGGCGGCGCCGGTGTCGGCAAGACGGTCGTGATCCTCGAGCTCATCACCAACATCGCGAAGGAGCACGCGGGCTACTCGGTGTTCGGCGGCGTCGGCGAGCGCACGCGCGAGGGCAACGACCTCTGGCACGAGATGATGGAGGCCAAGACGCCCGACGGCTCGACTGTCCTCCAGAAGGCGGCGCTCGTCTACGGCCAGATGAACGAACCGCCCGGCGCGCGCGCGCGCGTCGGACTCTCGGCGCTGACGGCCGCCGAGTACTTCCGCGACGAAGAGGGCAAGGACGTGCTGCTCTTCATCGACAACATCTTCCGTTTCACGCAGGCGGGCTCGGAGGTGTCGGCGCTGCTCGGCCGCATCCCGTCGGCCGTCGGCTACCAGCCGACGCTCTCGACCGACATGGGCGAGCTGCAGGAGCGCATCACCTCGACGACGAAGGGCTCGATCACGTCGGTGCAGGCGATCTACGTGCCGGCCGACGACCTCACGGACCCGGCGCCCGCCACCGCCTTCACGCACCTCGATGCGACGACCGTGCTCTCGCGTCAGATCGCCGAGCTCGGCATCTACCCCGCGGTCGATCCGCTCGACTCGACGAGCCGGATCCTCGACCCGCAGATCGTCGGCGAGGAGCACTACGGCGTCGCCCGCGGCGTCCAGCAAATGCTGCAGAAGTACAAGGACCTCCAGGACATCATCGCGATCCTAGGAATGGACGAGCTCTCCGAGCAGGACAAGATCACCGTGGCGCGCGCGCGCAAGCTCCAGCGCTTCCTGTCGCAGCCCTTCCACGTGGCCGAGCAGTTCACCGGAACGCCCGGCGCCTACGTGCGCCTCGAGGAGACGATCCGCGGCTTCAAGGAGATCCTCGAGGGCAAGCACGACGAGCTGCCGGAGCAGGCCTTCTACATGGTCGGCACGATCGAGGAAGCGATCGCGAAGGCCAAGAAGCTGGTGGCCTAGCTCGCCGTGCCGTTCGATTTGAACGTCGTCACGCCGCACGGGCAGGCCTTCGCCGGACCCGCCGACAGCATCGTGCTCCCGGGAGCCGAAGGCGAGTTCCAGGTGCTGCCGCACCACGAGCGCTTCCTGACCGCGCTGCGTCCCGGCGAGGTAGTCGTGCGCCGCGGCAGTGAGACAGTGCGCGCGACCATCTCGGACGGCTTCGCCGAGGTCCGCAGCGAATCGGTGACGGTGCTCGTGGAGTCCTGGCAGCCCGTCCGCTGAGGGCGCACCAGGGCGCGCGGAGATCAAGAACGCGACGCCTTCAGCCGGACCTGACCGTCCTCCACCACGACGCGGAAGCGAAAGCGCGCTGCGTCGCCGAAGCGTTGACGCAGTCCCTCGCGCTGCTTGTCGAGCACCTTCTCGAGTCGCTCGCGCGTCAGTCCCTTGACGCTCTGTCCGCAGGCGCGACGCGCCTCGACGTAGGCCTCGAAGAGGTCATCCGACACCGGCGTCGCCGCCGAAGCGCCCGCGTGCGGCTCGGGTGCATCCTCGTCGCGCTCGCGCTCGTGGAGGTCGGCCTTGAAGCGGTGTCGCTCGTAGGTCCCCGCCTCGATCTTGCGGAGGATCTCCTCCCACTGGCGCCGCATCGACTGGTAGCGGGAGCAGATGGTGCCGAAGCGGAAGCGCAGCGCGGTGTTCTGGATCGGCTGCTGCGAGAGGAAGGCGACCTTCTTGTAGACCTCGCCCTTCAGAAGGATGGGCTCGCGCGGGCGCACGCCGAGGAAGTACTGGTCGTACTCCCGCTTCAGCTGACCGAGCTTGCGGTCGAGGGTCTCGATGTCCTCGTCCAGGCTCGCGGTCTGATCCGACACGGGGGGCCTCTCGGCCTCTGAATCGGCCCCGCGGAGGCTCCGCTTGAGCGCATCGCGCTCGGGGACGGGGTGTTTTCAACGCCGGGCGATTTCGGGTCGCAGCACGCCGCTCTCCGCCCCGCGCAGCCGGAATCCGGTCGGCTCCGCCAGGAACTGACGGCCGTCCGACAGCGGGTTGCCGTCCACCTCGAAGCCCGCGTCGCGGATCATGCGGTAGGTGTCGGCGATGCCGTCGCCGCGGGTGGTGAGGTAGCCCTCCACGAAGAGCGAGTTCGCCGGCCAGAGGCACAGCGGCTCGAGCGCGCGCAGATGACCCTCGCGCCCGCCCGCGACCCGAATCTCCGCGCGCGGGTTCACGAGCCGCATCAGGCAGAGCGCGCGCAGGCAGCGCTCGGGCGTCAGCGAGCCGTCCGACAGGATCGGGTTTCCCTGGATGGGGATCAGGAAGTTGACGGGGATGGACGGCACCTCGAGCGCCCGCAGCGCGAAGGCGACCTCGACCACGTCGGCGCTTCGCTCTCCCATCCCGAGGATCAGCCCGCTGCACGGCTCGATGCCGCACTTCTTCGCGGCGACGAGCGTCTCGACGCGGTCCGCGTAGGTGTGCGTCGTGCAGATCTTGCCGTAGTGCGACTCGCTGGTGTTGAGGTTGTGGTTCAGCCGATCGAGGCCCGCGTCGGCGAGAATGCGCGCCTGCTCCTCGCCGAGGATGCCGACCGACGCGCACACCTCGATCGGGTAGCGCGCCTTCACCGTCCGGATGATCTCGCCGAGGCGCTTCGCGAGCGCGGTCGACGGTCCGCGGCCGGACATCACCATGCAGTAGCGGGTCGCGCCCGCGCGCGCGGCGGCCTCGGCGCCGGCGAGGATCTCCTCCTCGCTCTTGATCGGGTACTTCCGGATCTCGGCCTTCGAGTCGCGCGACTGCGAGCAGTAGCCGCAGTCCTCGGGGCACAGGCCGTTCTGCACGTTGTTCAGCACGTGCACCATCACGCGCCGACCGAAGTGGCGCTCGCGCGGCGCGCGCGCCGCATGGAGCAGCGGCAGCAACGCGACGTCCTCGCCGTCGAGGATCCAGAGCGCTTCGGATTCGGAGGGCGGCTCGTCGCGCAGCGCGCGCTCCGCGAGTCGGGAGTAGATCTCGAGCACGAGCTCCTCGTCTGCGGCGCGGCGCAGAGTACACTGCCGACGGCTCGATGGCCCGGGTGAGATCGGTCTACGCCTGCACCGCGTGCGGCGCGCAGCAGCCGCGCTGGCTGGGACGCTGCCCCGAGTGCGGGAGCTGGTCGTCGCTCGTGGAGGAGCGCGTCGGAGGTGCGGCGCCGAGCGCCGAGAGCGCGTCCGACTGGCTCGCCGCGCCGACGGCGGAGAGCGCTGCCAAGCCGCGCGCGCTCGCGGAGATCGACGCCGACTCGCTGCCGCGTCTCGCGACGGGCGTGCCCGAGCTCGACCGCGTGCTCGGCGGCGGACTCGTCCCGGGATCGGTGGTGCTGCTCGCGGGCGAGCCGGGTGTCGGCAAGTCGACGCTCGCGCTCCAGCTGGCCGCGGGCCTCTCGCCGGCGCCGGTGCTCTACGTGTCCGGTGAGGAGAGCCCCGAGCAGATCAGACTTCGCGCCGACCGCATGGCGAGCGTGCCGGCGCACCTCGCGCTGCTCTCCGAGACCCGCGTCGAGTCGCTCGCCGC
>DATKND010000136.1:0-28534 GCA_035541475.1 Myxococcota bacterium
CGGGTTCTCGGTCGTGGCGCCGATCAAGGTGACCGTCCCGGCTTCGACGTGCGGTAGCAGGGCGTCCTGCTGCGCGCGGTTCAGCCGGTGCATCTCGTCCAGGAAGAGGACGGTGCGGGCGCGTGGGCCGAGCCGACGCGCCTCGTCGATCGCCGCTCGGATCTCCTTCACGCCGGCCATTACGGCCGACAGCGCGACGAAGCGGGAGCCGCCCGCCAGCAGGCGCGCCAGGGTGGTCTTGCCCGAGCCGGGTGGACCCCAGAGGATCAGCGAGGGCAGCGAGCGCGCGTCGACGAGTGCGCGCAGCGCGGCGCCCGGCCGCAGCAGCCGATCCTGTCCGACGACCTCGGACAGATCCCGCGGCCGCATGCGCTCCGCCAGCGGTGCGCGCGGGTCTGGCTTCGTCGCGTCCGCCGCCTCGGAGAAGAGCTCGAGGGACTCGGGGGACATGCGCGCAACGTAGCAACGAGGGATCATCCGCGGCCGATGCAGGTACGCGCGGTCGGGATCTGCGTGAAGCCCGAGCAGCCGCAGCTCGCCGACTTCGTGGGCGAGCTCGAGGAGTGGCTGCGCGAGCGCGGCGTGCGCGTCGCGCTCGATCCGCAGGCGGCGCGCTGGAAGGGAGAGCCCGAGATCGCGCTCGTGGAGAGCGCGGCCAAGCTCGATCTCGTGATCGTGCTCGGCGGCGACGGCACCTTGCTCGCCGCGGCCCGCGGAATCGGCGAGCGTCCGGTGCCGATCCTCGGTGTCAACCTCGGCAGCCTCGGCTTCCTGGCCGAGACGTCGAGCGACGATCTCTATCGCGCGCTCGAGGACGTGTTCGCCGGTCGTTACCGCGTCGAGTCGCGCATGCGACTCGATGTGAGCGCGCTGCGCGGCGAGCGCATGCTCGGCCGCTTCCTCGCGCTGAACGATGCCGTGATCGGCAAGACCGCGCTGTCGCGCATGGTCGACCTCGAGACCCTGGCCGACGGCTCGCCCGTCACGACCTACCACGCGGACGGGCTCATCGCCGCGACACCGACGGGATCCTCCGCCTACTCGCTCTCGGCCGGCGGCCCGCTGCTCGTGCCCGAGCTCGAGGCGATCGTGCTGACGCCGATCTGCCCGCACACCTTGACGCAACGCCCGCTGGTCCTCCCCGAGACCTGCGTGGTCGAGATCCGGGTGCACGCGGGCCGCGGCGTCGACGTGCAGCTCACGGTGGACGGCCAGGTCGGGCACGCGCTCGGCGAAGGCGACCGCGTGCGCGTGCGCCGCGCCGAGCATCCCGTCCGACTGCTGGTGCCGCCCGGCCGCAACCGCTTCGAGGTGATGCGGGCCAAGCTCCGCTGGGGCGAGCGTTGATCGAGTCGCTGCGGATCGAGGGGCTCGCGATCGTCGAGCGCGCCGAGCTCGAGTTCGCGCCGGGGCTGAACGTGCTGACGGGTGAGACGGGCGCGGGGAAATCGGTCGTGCTCGGAGCGCTCGGCCTGCTCGCGGGGGCTCGGGCCGCGCCTCGACTCGTGCGCGAGGGGCACGACGAGGCGACCGTCGAGGGCCTCTTCCGCACCGGCGCCTGCCCGGAGCTCGAGGCGGAGCTCGCGCGCCGCGGGCTCGCCTGCGAGGACCACGAGCTCGTGCTCCACCGCAGCGTGTCGCGAGAGGGCCGGAGCCGCGCGCGCATCGGCGGCGAGCTCGTGCCGGTCGGCACCCTGGCCGAGCTGCTGCGAGGACGGCTCGAGATCTCGAGCCAGCACGACTCGCAATCGCTGCTCCAGGGCGAGGTGCACGGGCGTCTGCTCGACCGCTACGGCGGCTGCCTTCCGCTTCGCGGCGAGGTCGCAGGTCTCCACCAGCGGCTGCGCGAGCTCGACGGCGAGCGCGCCGCGCTGCTGTCCGCGGCGTCGGCTCGGCTCCAGCGCCAGGACTTCCTCGCCTACGCGGTGCGCGAGATCGATGCGGCGGAGCTCGATCCCGAGGAGATCGAGTCGCTGCGCGCGCTCCGCAGCCGCCTGGTCCACGTGGAGCGGCTGCGCGCCGAGGGCGGCGCCGCGCTCGCCCGCCTGATCGGCGACCCGTCCTCCGACGCGCGCGCCGCCAGCGATCTCGTCGCGGAGGCAGTGCGCTCGCTCTCCGCGCTCGCTTCTCTCGATCCGGTTCCCGCGGCGCAGGGCGAGCGGCTCGCCGCGGCGCTGGTGGAGCTGCTCGACGTCGCGGCCGACGTCGAGCGCTGGCTCGACGCGCTCGACGCCGATCCCGCGCGCCTCGCCGCCGCCGAGGAGCGACTCCATACGGTGGAGCGGCTGCTCCGGAAGTACGGCGGCGAGGTTTCCGAGGCGCTGGCGCAGCGCGAGCGCCTCGCGGCCGAGCTCGCGGGCATCGAAGGCGCGGACGCGCGCATGGGCGAGCTCGAGAGCCTGCGCGCGAAGCTCGTCGCCGAGCTCGAGGAGCGCGCGCGCGAGCTCTCGCGCCGGCGCGCGCAGGCCGGCGAGAAGCTCGCCGAGGAGGTCGAGTCGGCGCTGCGCGAGCTCGCGATGCCGCACGCGTCGTTCGCGGTTTCGCTGCCGCCGGCGCCCGCGCAGGAGGGACTTCCCTGCTCCGCGAACGGCTTCGAGTCGCCGGCCTTCGTGTTCAGCGCGAACCGCGGCGAGCCGTTGCGGCCGCTACGCGAGATCGCGTCGGGCGGCGAGCTGTCGCGCACCTTCCTCGCGCTCAAGCAGGCGCTGCGCGAGGAGGAGGCCGGGATGGTGCTCGTGTTCGACGAGGTCGACGCGGCGCTCGGCGGCGAGGCGGCGAATCGGGTCGGACGACAGCTCGCGTCGCTCGGCGCGAGGCACCAGGTCCTCTGCATCACGCACCTGCCGCAGATCGCAGCCTGTGGCGACGTGCACTTCCGGGTCGTGAAGCGCCCGCGGGGAGATCGAACCACGGTCCGCATCGAGCGCCTCGACGGCGACGCGCGCGTGGAGGAGATCGCGCGCATGGCCGGCGGTCGCGCCGCGGGCGACGCGGCTCGCGAATACGCGCGCGCGCTGCTGCGCGCCCGCTGATCCCCTAGGGGGTCAAGCCGCGCTCCCCTTCCTCCGATCCGTGAGGAGTCCGCGTGATCCCCACATGCGGCCGATCGGCAGCTTTTGTGCGGAAGGTCACGAGATCGAGGTCATGGGTCACCGATGGCAAAGGAGATCGCTCGGGAATCCGAACCCGCCGGTCCCGTTCCTTCGGGCGCGGCCGTGCGGGTCCTGCAGGGCTTCTACGAGGGCCTCGAAATGCCGGTCGACCGGGATTGGGTGGTGGTGGGTCGCGGCCGCGGCGCCGACCTGGTCGTCGCCGAGCCGACCATGTCCCGAGCGCATGCCGCGATCGGCTACGACGGCCGGCGCTTCTTCGTCCAGGACCTCGGCAGCACCAACGGGACGAAGCTGAACGGCGAGCGCGCGGAGCGCGCGGAGCTGTCGAGCGGCGATCGCATCCTGCTCGGGAAGCTGCTGCTCGAGGTGGTGCTGCCGTGAGGGGATCGCGACTCGATCGAAACCGTTCGGTGTCGAGCCGCGGAAGACGGGGGCAGTGATGGACCGCTTTTCGCTGATCGTGGTGTCCGACGAGACCTCCCCGGTCCGTCGCTTCGAGATCCGCAAGAGCACCGTGCGCCGCGCGCTGTGGGGCGCTGGAATCGCGGCGGTCGTCGGCATCGGCGTGGCGGTGGACTACGTGCGCGTCCGCCTCGACAACTTCGAGCTCGCCTCGCTGCGCAAGGAGACGACCGAGCGGCGCGCGCAGGTGGCGGAGTTCCAGCAGAAGCTCGAGGGCGTCGACCGCAAGCTCACGCAGCTCCAGGAGTTCGAGCGCAAGATCCGCATCATCGCGAACCTGCCCGGCTCGGCCGCGACCGGCGGCGCCGAGGTGACCGCCGTCGGCTCGGAGGTCGGCGACATGGCGGAGCAGCGCGACATGACCGAGCAGCCAGGGGGCGAGGGCGGCCCCGACGACCCGTTCCCGGTGGATCCCGGCAGCCACGCGCCGCACTCCCGAGTGCCGCGTCTGCCGAGCGGCGCGGACGTCGGCCAACGCGTCAGCCTGCTGCGCGATGCGGCGGAGCAGCTCGGCATCGTGGCGGAAGGCCAGAGCCTCTCGCTCGAAGAGCTCGTCGAGGCGCTCGAGGGCAAGCACGCGCTGCTCGCCTCGTCGCCGTCGATCTGGCCGGCGAAGGGCTGGCTCACCTCGCGATACGGGATGCGCATCTCGCCCTTCACCAACAAGCCGCAGTTCCACGCGGGCCTCGACATCGCGGGCGCGGAAGGCACGACGGTGATCGCGCCGGCGGACGGCCGCGTGGTATTCGTGGGCGAGCGCGGTCCGATGGGCAACAGCATCGTGATCGATCACGGCCACGGCATGCGCACGCAGTACGGCCACCTCCACGACACGAGCGTGCGGCTCGGACAGACCGTCTCGCGCGGCGACCGCATCGCGACGGTCGGGAATACTGGCCGCAGCACGGGCCCGCATCTCCACTACGTGGTGGAGGTGAACGGCCGGACCAAGGACCCGCTCGACTACATCTTTGATTAGTTCTTCCGCGCGAGCGCCCGCCTGCTCGGAGATCTCGCCAGCCGGGTCCGTCCTCTGAACTTCGCTCGCCTCCGGCTCGCTGCGCGCGCGGCCCGAGGCCGCGCTTGCTGGCCCGCTCCCGATCGCTCTCGTAAACTGGCTCGGCCCGTCCCCCGAAGAGAGCGATCGGCCGTCGATGCCTGGCGTCCTGCAGAAGATCCTCGGCTCCCACAACGACCGGGTCATCAAACGCATCCTTCCGGTCGTCCTGCAGATCAACGCGCAGGAGCGGGAGCTCGAGAAGCTGTCCGATGCCGCGCTGTGCGCGCGGACGGCGGACCTGCGCCAGCGGCTCGAGAACGGCGCCTCGCTCGACGACGTGCTGCCCGACGCCTTCGCGACCGTGCGCGAGGCCGCCAAGCGCACCCTCGGGCAGCGCCACTACGACGTCCAGCTGATCGGCGGGGTCGTGCTCCACCGCGGCGGGATCGCCGAGATGCGGACCGGCGAGGGCAAGACCCTGGTCGCAACCCTGCCCGCCTACCTGAACGCGCTCGCCGGACAAGGCGTCCACATCGTCACCGTCAACGACTACCTCGCGCGCCGCGATGCCGAGTGGATGGGCCAGATCCACCGCTTCCTCGGCCTCTCGGTCGGCGTGATCCTGCACGACCTCGACGACGCGACGAGACGCGCGGCCTACCAGAGCGACATCACCTACGTCACCAACAACGAGCTCGGCTTCGACTACCTGCGCGACAACATGAAGTTCACGCGCGCGCACCAGGTCCAGCGCGAGCTCCACTACGCGATCGTCGACGAGGTCGACTCGATCCTGATCGACGAGGCTCGCACGCCGCTCATCATCTCCGGCCCGTCCGAGCAGAACACCCAGCTCTACGCGGTCGTGGATCGGCTGATCCCGCGGCTCGAGCGCGGCGAGAAGGGCGAGGTCTCGAAGGACATCGAGGAGACCGGCGACTTCTGGGTGGACGAGAAGGCGCACAGCGCGACCTTGACCGAGGAGGGCGTGCACAAGGTCGAGCAGATGCTGCGGGTCGAGAACCTCTACGACCCGCAGATGCTGCCCGTGCTGCACGCGGTCAACCAGGCTCTCTCGGCGCACCAGCTGAAGAGGCGCGACGTCGATTACGTCGTGCGCCAGGGCGAGGACGGCAAGCCCGAGGTCGTGATCGTCGACGAGTTCACCGGCCGCATGATGCCCGGCCGCCGCTGGTCGGACGGCCTCCACCAGGCGGTGGAGGCCAAGGAAGGCATCCCGGTGCGGAGCGAGAACCAGACGCTCGCGTCGATCACGTTCCAGAACTTCTTTCGCATGTACGAGAAGATCTCGGGCATGACCGGCACCGCTGACACCGAGGCGCCGGAGTTCGCGAAGATCTACGACCTCGACGTCAGCATCGTGCCGACCAACCGGCCGATGATCCGCAAGGATCTCCAGGACGTCGTCTTCAAGACCAAGCGCGAGAAGTTCGGCGCGGTGATCGAGGAGATCGAGGAGCGACACCAGCGCGGCCAGCCCGTGCTGGTCGGCACGATCTCGATCGAGACCTCGGAGATGCTCTCGGGACGCCTCAAGAAGCACGGCATCCGACACAACGTGCTGAACGCGAAGCAGCACGAGCGCGAGGCGGAGATCGTCGCGCAGGCCGGCCGCAAGGGTGCCGTCACGATCTCGACCAACATGGCGGGCCGCGGCACCGACATCGTGCTCGGCGGCAACGCCGAGATGCTCGCGCAGGGCAAGTGCGGCGGGGACAAGGCGCACCCCGAGTACCCCGTGTGGCTCTCGCGCTTCGAGCAGGAGTGCGGCGCCGAGCGCGCGGAGGTCGTCGCGGCCGGCGGACTCCACATCATCGGCACCGAGCGCCACGAGAGCCGGCGCGTAGACAACCAGCTCCGCGGCCGCGCCGGCCGTCAGGGGGATCCGGGCTCCAGCCAGTTCTTCCTGTCGCTGGAAGACGACCTGCTGCGCATCTTCGAGTCCGATCGGGTGAAGCTCTGGTGGGATCGCGTCGGCGTCGAGGAGGGCGAGGCGATCGAGAACCGGCTGCTGACGCGCGTGATCGAGAACGCGCAGAAGAAGGTCGAGGCGCGCAACTTCGACATCCGCAAGCACCTGCTCGACTACGACAACGTGATGAACCACCAGCGCCAGGCCTTCTACAACCGGCGCCGTGAGGCGCTCGCGCGCGAGGACGTGCACAACGAGGTCCTCGACATGACCGAGGGCCAGATCGTCGCGCTGCTCGACCTGCACTGGCCCGAGAAGGGACACCCCGACGAGGAGTCGCTCGGCAATCTCGCCAAGGCGCTGACCGCGCAGTTCGGCGTGCCCTTCGACCCGGCCGCGCCGCCCTTCGACGCCGCCGACCGCACCGACCGCGACTCGTTCGGCCGCGCGCTGCTCGACCGCGTCAACGAGGAGCTCGAGTCGAAGAAGAAGTCCTGCGACGCGCTCGCGGAGCAGCACGCCGACGAGGGCTACCCGAGCTTCTCGGAATGCGAGCGCAGCATCCTGCTCCAGATCCTGGACACGCAGTGGAAGGATCACTTGCACTCGATGGACGGGCTGCGCGAGGGCATCGGGATGCGCGCCTACGGGCAGCGCGACCCGAAGCTCGAGTACCAGCGCGAGGGCTACACGCTGTTCGAGGAGATGAACGCGCGCATCGACGCGCAGGCCCTCGAGCTCATCTTCAAGTTCGCGCTGCCGACTCCGCGCGCCGCTGCGCCTCCGCCGCGGCCGTCGCCGCCGCCGTCTCCGCTGCGCGCCGCCGCCGCGGTGCCGCCCGGCGCCGGGCCTCTCGCGAATCCGCAAGGGCGAAGACCGGGGCCGGCCGCGGCGTCGCCCGCCTCGAAGCCCGCCGCGGGCGCCAAGGTCGGACGCAACGACCCGTGTCCGTGCGGCAGCGGCAAGAAGCACAAGAAGTGCTGCGGAGCGGGGTAGCGGGGCGTTGGTCGCTCCGACGCTCGAGGTCGCCGGCTTCCGGTCCGCCGGCGTGCGCTGCGGCATCAAGAAGCAGGGGCTCGATCTCGCGCTGATCGCGGCCGACGCGCCGGTGCCGGCGGCGGGCGTCTTCACGCGGTCGACCGTGGTGGGCGCGCCGGTCGAGTGGTCGCGGCGCGCGCTGCGCGCGGGGCGCGTGCGCGCGATCGTCGCGAACAGCGGCTGCTCGAACGTCGCGATGGGCGAGCGGGGCCGGCGCGACGCGGCGGCGATGGCGGCGCAGGCCGCGCGCTCGCTCGGCGCGCGTCCGGAGGAAGTGCTCGTCGCGTCGACCGGCGTGATCGGCGCGCCGCTCCCGCTCGCGAAGATCCGGCGCGGCACGCGGGATGCGGCGCGCACGCTCGCGGCGGGCGGACTGCGCGACGCTGCGCGCGCGATCATGACCACCGACACGGTGCCGAAGTGGGCGGAGGCGTCGGCGCGCGTCGGCAGCGGGCGCGTGAGCATCGCCGGGATCGCGAAGGGATCGGGCATGGTCGCGCCCGATCTCGCCACGATGTTCGGCTTCCTGCTGACCGACGCCGCCGCGACGCCCGCGTTCCTGCGCGCGGCGCTGCGCGAGGTCGCGGACGAGACCTTCAATTGCGTGAGCGTCGATGGCGAGTGCTCGACGAGCGACACGGTGGTGGTGCTCGCGAGCGGACGCGCGGAGAACCCGGTGCTGCGCGACCGCGCGAGCCGCGGCGCAGCAGCCTTCGTCGGCGCGCTGCGCGAGGCGTCGGGCGAGCTTGCCCGCGCGCTCGCGCGGGACGGCGAGGGCGCGACGAAGCTCGTCGACGTGGTCGTGCGCGGCGCACGCAGCGAGGGCGAGGCGCGGCTCGCGTCGCGCCGCATCGCCGACTCGATGCTGGTCAAGACGGCGCTGTTCGGCCGCGATCCGAACTGGGGCCGCATCCTCCAGACGATCGGTGCCGGCCGCGTCGCGATCCGGCTGGCCCGCGCGCGCGTGCGGCTCGCCGGAATCACGGTCTTCCGCGACGGCGCCTCCGCCGGGCCGGGTGCGCGGCGGCGCGCGGCGGCGCGGCTGGCGGAGCCGGAGGTCGCGATCGAGGTCGAGCTCGGCGCCGGACGCAGCCAGGCTCGCATGTGGACCTGCGACCTCAGCACGGACTACGTGCGGATCAACGCCGAATACACGACTTGAGGGTCGACGGACCGCGAGGTCGGGGCGCAGGGGCTTTCCCGACGCGCGCGTGATTGCTAACCCTCTGCGAAATCACACGTTCCGGGACCGCCCCTGCGGTGCCCGAGCGGGGCGCGTCGGCGCCGCCGCGCGGGTCGGGGAAGACGGGTCACGACCCGCACACGGACCGGAGCGGAGGCACAACCGCGAAGGAGCGACGAGATGTCCGAGCCGATGGCTCCTGCCACGGCGCTGCAGCCGCCTCACGCCGCTGCGCCCCACGAGCAGACCCCTCTCACCGTGCGCGACCTCTTCGAGGCGGGCGTGCACTTCGGTCACCAGACGCGGCGCTGGAACCCGCGCATGAAGCCGTTCCTGTTCGGCGAGCGCAACGGCGTCCACATCGTGGACCTCGACCAGACCTTGCCGCGGCTCGAGGGCGCGCTCGAGTTCCTGCGCCGGACGGTGACCGCCGGCGGCAAGGTGCTCTTCGTCGGCACCAAGCGGCAGGCGCAAGCCCCGATCCAGGATGAGGCGCAGCGCGCGGGTCAGTTCTACGTGAACCGCCGCTGGCTCGGCGGCATGCTCACGAACTTCAAGACCGTGCGGAAGTCGATCGAGCGCTTCAAGGAGCTGCTCGAGCAGGTCGGCGACGAGCAGCGCGCGTCCGAGCTCTCGAAGAAGGATCTCTCGCGCGTCAACCGCTGGATCGAGAAGTACCGGAAGTCACTCGACGGCATCAAGGAGATGACGCGGCTGCCGGACGCGCTCTTCGTGATCGACGTCGGCTGCGAGGCCATCGCGATCAAGGAGGCGAATCGGCTCGGCATCCCGATCGTCGGCGTGGTCGACAGCAACTGCGACCCCGATTCGATCGACTACGTGGTGCCCGGCAACGACGACTCGCTGCGCGCGATCCAGCTCTACTGCGCGCGCGTCGCCGACGCCTGCATCGAGGGCTCGATGCTCTACAACGAGCGCGTGCAGGCGGAGGTCGCGGAGGAGGAGCGGGCGCGCGCGGCAGGGCCGGCGCCCGAGCGCGCGGCCACGGGCAAGGTGGTCGTGGAGATCACGCAGCAGCCGCGGCGCGGCCGCGGCACGCACTCGGCGGGTGGTCCGGGCGGGCGCGGCAAGCCGCGCGAGGAGGCCGCCGAGCCGGAGCCGGCGAGCGAGGCGCCCGCCGCGGGCGAGTAGGCGAGGGACCGCGCGCGGTGTTCCGCGCGCGCCCGCGGTGCAACTCCAGTCGGAAGGGAAGACATGGCCGAGATCTCGGCGAAAGTGGTGAAGGATCTGCGCGAGCGCACCGGCGCCGGCATGATGGACTGCAAGCGCGCGCTCGCCGACGCGAGCGGCGACCTCGAGAAGGCGAGCGTGCTGCTGCGCGAGCGCGGTCTCGCGAAGGCCGGCAAGCGCGAGGGTCGCGCCACCAGCGAGGGCCTGATCGCGATCGCGCTCGGGGGTCGGAGCGGCGGCATGGTGGAGCTCGGCTGCGAGACCGACTTCGTCGCGCGCACCGACGACTTCGGGGGCCTGGCGCAGGGCCTCGCCTGCGCGGTCGCGCGCGACGCGCGCCTCATCGGCGTCGCGGAGCTCGAGGGCGCGGAGATCGACGGCGTGAAGGCGACGGAGCGCATCAAGAGCGCGATCGCGAAGCTCGGCGAGAACGTGGTGCTGAAGCGCGTGGGGCGGCTGTCCGTCGCGTCCGGGCTCGTCGGCGGCTACGTGCACGCCGGCGGCAAGCTCGGCGTGCTGGTCGCGCTGAAGAGCGCGGCGCCCGGACCGCAGCTCGAGACGCTCGCGAAGGACGTGTCGATGCACGTGGCCGCGGCGGACCCGTCGCCGGTCGCGGTGACGCGCGAGGGCGTGCCGGCGGAGCTCCTCGCCAAGGAGCGCGAGATCTACCGCAAGCAGGCCCTCCAGGAGGGCAAGCCCGAGAAGGTCGTGGACCGCATCGTCGAGGGGAAGCTCGCGAAGTTCCTGTCGGACGTGTGTCTGGTCGATCAGGCCTACGTGAAGGACCCCGACAAGACGGTCGGCGAGCTGCTGTCCGAGGCCGGCGGCGCGGCGGTCGAGGCCTTCCTGCGCTTCCGCCTGGGTCAGACGGAGGAGGCGAGCGGCGCGTGAAGGCGGCCTACCGCAGGGTCCTCGTCAAGCTCTCCGGAGAGCAGCTCGCCGGACCCGGCGGCTTCGGCATCAGCCCCACCGTGATCCAGGCAATGGCGCGCGAGCTGCGCGCCGTGCACGAGCTCGGCGTCCAGGTCTGCGTCGTGATCGGCGGCGGCAACGTGATCCGCGGCATCCACGCGGCCGCCGAGGGCATGGACCGCACCAGCGCCGACTACATGGGGATGCTGGCCTCGGTGATCAACTCGCTCGCTCTCCAGGACGCGCTCGAGAAGGAAGGACTCGTGACGCGGGTGCAGACCGCGCTCGACATCCGCTCGGTCGCCGAGCCCTACATCCGTCGCCGCGCGGTGCGTCACCTCGAGAAGAACCGGCTCGTCGTCTTCGCCGGCGGCACCGGCAACCCGTACTTCTCGACCGACACCGCGGCCGCGCTGCGCGCCGCCGAGATCGACGCCGAGGTCATCCTGATGGGCAAGAGCGGCGTCGACGGTGTCTACAGCGCCGACCCGAAGCTCGATCCGAGCGCCACGCGCTACGCGCGCGTCAGCTTCGACGAGGCGCTCCAGAAGAATCTGCGGGTGATGGACCAGACCGCCATCGCCCTGTGCCGGGAGAATCGGCTCCCCATCATCGTGTTCGACATGAGCGTGCCCGGGATCCTGCGCCGCATCGCGGCCGGGGAGGAGCTCGGCACGCGCGTCGGGGGGTAGTGAGTGATGGCGGACGGCGATGCCGCAATGGTCTTCGACGAGGCGAAGGGCGCGATGGAGAAGTCGCTCAAGAGCCTGCGCCAGGAGCTCCAGAAGGTGCGGACCGGCCGCGCGAGCACGGCGCTCCTCGACGGAATCCAGGTCGACTACTACGGCACGCCGACTCCGCTGAACCAGCTCGCGAACCTCTCGTCGCCCGACCCGCGCCTGATCGTGATCTCGCCCTACGACAAGGGCGCGATGAGCGGCATCGAGAAGGCGATCCTCACCTCCGACCTCGGCCTGACACCGTCGAACGACGGCAAGGTGGTGCGCATCCCGATCCCGCCGCTGACGGAGCAGCGCCGCAAGGAGCTCGTCAAGCACGTGCACCGGCTCGCCGAGGATCACAAGGTCGGCGTGCGCGAGGCGCGCCGCGACGCGCTCGCGATGCTGAAGGACCTCGAGGGCGAGGGCGCGATCCCGGCCGACGACCGGCGTCGCGAGGAGAAGCGCATCCAGACGTTGACGGACGACTACACGAAGAAGATCGAGGAGACGTCCGCGCAGAAGGAGCAGGAGATCCTGCAGGTTTGAGCGCAGCCATGGCCGAGGACACGGAGACGGCGCCGCGCCACGTCGCCATCATCATGGATGGCAATGGGCGCTGGGCGGAGCGGCGCGGGATGTCGCGCATCGAGGGCCACCGCGAGGGCCTCGAGGCCGTGCGCGAGGTGGTGCGCGCGGCCGGCGACCTCGGCATCGAGGTGCTGACGCTCTACGCCTTCTCGCTCGAGAACTGGAACCGCCCGCAGGCCGAGGTCGCGGAGCTGATGCGGCTGCTCGAGCACTACCTCGAGATCGAGCTGCCCGAGGTGATCCGTAACGACATCGAGGTGCGCGCGATCGGCCGGCTCGACCGCCTGCCGCCGTCGGTGCGCCGGCGGGTCGACGAGGCGATCTCGAAGAGCCGCGGCGGTCGCGCGATGAAGCTCGTGTTCGCGCTCTCGTACGGCGGCCGTGCGGAGATCGTGGACGCCGCCCGCAAGCTGCTACGCGACGCCGAGCGCGGGCTCGTCGATCCCGAGGCGATCGACGAGAAGACGTTCGGCGCCTACCTCTACGATCCCGAGCTGCCCGATCCCGACCTGCTGTTCCGCACGGGCGCGGAGTCGCGCGTCTCGAACTTCCTGCTCTGGCAGATCGCCTACACCGAGCTGTTCACGACCGACGTGATGTGGCCGGACTTCCGCGCCGAGCACCTGCGTCTCGCGCTGCGCGACTACCGCGCGCGCGAGCGGCGCTTCGGGCTGACGAGCGCGCAGGTGCGGGGCGGCGGGGCGACCTCGTGAAGCGGATCGCCGTGCTCGGCAGCACGGGAAGCGTCGGCGAGCAGACGCTGGCGGTTGCCGAGGCCTTTCCGGAGCGCTACCGCGTGGTGTCGCTCGCCGCGCGCCGCAACGCGGAGAAGCTCGCGGAGCAGGTGCGGCGCTGCCGGCCCGCGCGCGTCGCGCTGATGGAGCCGGCCGCGGCCCGCGAGCTGCGCGAGCGACTCGGCGACCACCCGGTCGAGATCCTCACCGGTCCGGCCGGACTCGCCGCCGCCGCCTCCTGCGACGCCGATCTGTGCGTCGCGGCGATCGTCGGGGCCGCGGGCCTCGAGCCGACCCTGGCCGCGCTGCGCGCCGGCATGGACGTCGCGCTCGCGAACAAGGAGGCGCTCGTGATGGCGGGCGCGCTGGTGCTGCGCGAGCTGCGCGCCCGCGGTCGCTCGCTGCTGCCGGTCGACAGCGAGCACAGCGCGATCTTCCAGGCGCTCGCGGGCGCGCCGCGCGCGCGCGTGCGCCGGCTGATCCTCACCGCGTCCGGCGGTCCCTTCCGGAGCTGGCCCGCCGAGCGCATCGCGCGCGCGACCGTCGAGGAGGCGCTGCGCCACCCGAACTGGGAGATGGGGCCGAAGATCACGATCGATTCGGCGACTCTGATGAACAAGGGCCTCGAGGTGATCGAGGCGCGCTGGCTCTTCGACATGCCGCCGGAGCGGATCGAGGTGGTGGTGCATCCGGAGTCGATCGTCCACTCGGCGGTCGAGTTCGTCGACTCGTCGGTGATCGCGCAGCTCGGGCTCCCCGACATGCGCGTGCCGATCGCCGTCGCGCTGGCGCACCCGGAGCGGCTTGAGCTCGACCTGCCGCGCCTCGATCTGACCGCGCTCGGCGCGCTGCACTTCGAGACCCCCGACACGAAGCGCTTCCCCTGCCTCGCGCACGCGTTCGCGGCGGCCTCCGCCGACGAGCTCGCGCCCGCGGTGCTGAACGCCGCGAACGAGGTGGCGGTCGAGGCCTTCCTGGCGCGCCGCGTCGCGTTTCCCGCGATCGCCGCGGCGGTCGAGTCGGTGCTCGACTCGCACTTCGCGCACGGCGCCGGGGCGCTGCGCGATCTTCCCGACGTGCTGGAGGCGGACGGCTGGGCCCGGGAGCGGGCGCGCGAGTGGCTGGCCGCGTGCCAGGGAGGTCCGGCATGAATTTCGTGCAGAGCGGATTCGAATTCGTCTTCGCCTTCGTGCTGCTGCTCTCGATCCTGATCTTCGTGCACGAGCTCGGACACTTCCTGGTGGCGCGCGCCTGCGGCGTGCGCGTGCTGAAGTTCTCGATCGGATTCGGGCCGCCGATCCGGATCGGCCGCTTCGAGCTCGCGTGGCATCGCGGCGGAACGGACTACGTGATCGCGTGGTTCCCGCTCGGCGGCTTCGTGAAGATGCTCGGCGAGAACCCCGACGAGATCGACGATCCCGAGGCGCTCGCGCATCCCGACGAGGCGCTCGGCGCCAAGACGCTCTGGCAGAAGCTGGCGATCGTCTTCGCCGGCCCCGTGATGAACCTGCTGCTGCCCGTGCTGGTCTTCCTGGTGACGCTCGCGATCGGCGTGCCGCGACCGGAGGCCGTGATCGGCAGCGTCGAGCCAGACTCGCCGGCCGCGCGCGCGGGGCTCGCGCCCGGCGACCGCGTGACCGCCGTCGAGGGCGAGCCGATCGCGTGGTGGGGCGACTTCGACGACGCCGTGCGCGATCACCCGGGGCGCGACCTGCACGTGCGGGTCCTGCGCGGAGGCGCGGAGCGCGACATCGCGCTGCCGGTGCTGCAGCGCACGAGCTTCGACGAGCTCGGCCAGCCGGTCGAGGCGGGCTGGGTCGGCGCGGGCTTCCGGCGCATCGCGTCGATGCTCGGCGTTCCGAGCGCGGCGTCTCCGGCGTTCGCGGCGGGCCTGCGCTCGGGCGACGTCGTGAAGTCCGTGGACGGCAAGCCGGTCGAGAGCTGGGAAGAGCTGGCCTCGGCCTACGCCGGCGCGGTTCAGGGACCGGTGCGCTTCGAGGTCGAGCGCGCGAAGCCCGGCGCCGAGGCGGCACCCGACGCAAAGCCCGAGCCGGTCGTGGCGGAGGTTCCGGCGCGGGGGGATCTCGCGCGGCTCGGCATCGTGCCGGCCAACGTGCTCGTCGATCGGGTCGAGCCCGATTCGCCGGCCGCGCAGGCAGGCATCCAATCGGGCGACCTGATCCTCGCGGTCGACGGCGCGCCGCTCGGCTCGTTCTCGACCTTCGCGGAGACGGTGCGCGCGAGCAAAGGCCGGCCGCTCGAGCTCCAGATCGCGCGCGACGGCGAGACGCGCACGCTGCGGCTCGCGCCGGCGATGGCCAACGTGGACGTCGGCCTCGGGGTCGAGGAGCCGCGCTATCGCGTCGGCATCGGCGCGCGTGCCGCGACGCTCCAGGGCGCGCTGGGCACCGACGTCGAGCGCAATCCACTCGTCGCGCTGCCGCGTGCGGTCGGGATGACGGTCGACTTCACGCAGAGCTTCCTGCGCGGCCTCGGCATGATCGTGACCGGGCAGGTGTCGCGGAACCAGATCGCGGGTCCGATCGGCATCGCCGAGATCGCGGGCAACGCGATGCACCAGGGCTGGGAGGCTTACCTCACGATCATGGTCGTGATCAGCATCAACCTCGGCATCCTGAATCTACTCCCGATCCCGATCCTCGATGGCGGCCAGGCGCTGCTCTTCCTGGTCGAGGCGATGCGGCGTGGGCCGCTCTCGCTGCGCACGCGCGAGATCGCGCAGCAGGTCGGATTCACCGTGCTGATCCTGATCATGGGCCTCGCCTTCTGGAACGACCTGTCGCGCCAGTGGATGCGCCTGCTCGACTGGCTCAACACGCACGGTCCTTCCTGATGGGAGCGCGGCCGGATGCCGCGCCGCTCCTGCTGGCGATCGAGAGCGCGGTGCGCCCCGGTGTCGCGCTGCTGCGCGGCGACGACGCGTGCTCGCGGCGCGAGTGCGCGCATCCGGCCGCGGAGACCCTGCTGCCGGGCATCGCCGAGCTGCTGGCCGAGGCCGGCGTCTCGGTCGCGGACGTCGATGCCTTCGCGATCTCGATCGGGCCGGGCTCCTTCACGGGGCTGCGCGTGGGGCTCTCGACCTTGAAGGGGCTCGCGTTCGGCTCGGGGCGTCTTGCCGTCGCGGTGCCGACGCTCGCCGCGCTCGCCGAGGACGCGCCGCCGGGCGAGGGCGGGATCGTCGCCGCACTCGACGCGCGCCGCGGCGAGGTCTACGCGGCGGCCTTCGATCCAAAGAGCGGGTGCGCGCTCGCGTGGCTGCCCGAGGGTGTGTATCGCGCGGCGGCGCTCGCCGACGCGTTGCGGCTTCCCTGCCGGGTGGTCGGCGAGGGCGCGGCGATCGCGGCCGAGGCGCTGCGCGCGCGCGGCGCGGGCGTCTCGCTGCATCCCGAGTGCGCACCCCATGCGGAAGCGGTCGGGCGGCTGGGGCGCCGTCTGCTCGCACGAGGCGAGGGCGCGGACCCCGCGTCGCTCGTGCCTCGCTATCTGCGCCGCGCGGAGGCGGAGGCGCGCCGAACCGGAGTGCGCGTGGAGCCGGGCGCGGAGGACGGGACAGGGCGATGACAGACCGCCGATGCGCCGGCTGGCCCCGAGATCGCTCGACCCGGGCCTGGACTTCTGATCTTCGCTCGCCTTCGGCTCGCTGCGCGCGGCTTCGCCGCTTGCTTTGACACCCCGGAACCCGTTGCGTAATGTGGCCCGACGCCCGGCGGCGGCAGGCCAGACCCCGCGCAGACCCGCGCTTCGGACCTGACGAACGCGCGACGTGCGAATCCGCGCGGGCCCACGTCGTCGAGGATTCCATGGCGCTGCGCATCTACTACGACAAGGACGCGGACCTCGGGCGGCTCGAGGGCAAGACCGTCGCCGTGATGGGCTACGGCAGCCAGGGCCACGCGCACGCGCAGAACCTCCGCAGCTCCGGCGTCGACGTCGTGGTCGGTCTTCGCAAGGACTCGCCGTCCTGGGCCAAAGCGGAGGCGGCGGGCCTGCGGGTGCTCCAGCCGGCCGAGGCGGCGCGCGAAGCGGACATCGTGATGATGACGCTCCCCGACGAGTCGATGGGCGCGATCTACCGCGAGCACGTCGAGCCGAATCTGAAGCCCGGCGACTACCTCGCGGTCGCACACGGCTTCAACATCCACTTCGGCGTGATCCGGCCGCCGGCCGACGTGAACGTCTTCATGGTCGCGCCGAAGGGGCCCGGCCACACGGTGCGCGCGCACTACGAGCAGGGGCGCGGCGTGCCGTCGCTGGTGGCGGTGCATCAGGATCCGTCGGGCGACGCGCTACAGATCGCGCTCGCCTACGCCAAGGGGATCGGCGCCGGCCGCGCCGGCATCATCGAGACGAGCTTCCGCGAGGAGACCGAGACGGATCTCTTCGGCGAGCAGACGGTGCTCTGCGGCGGGCTCACAGCGCTGATGCAGGCCGGCTACGAGACCCTGGTCGAGGCCGGCTACGCGCCCGAGATGGCGTACTTCGAGACGATCCACGAGGTCAAGCTGATCGTCGATCTGATCTACGAAGGCGGCGTCGCCAACATGCGCTACTCGGTGTCGAACACGGCCGAGTACGGCGATCTCACGCGCGGCCCGCGCGTGATCGACGCAGGCGTGCGAGCGCGCATGCGCGAGATCCTCGACGAGATCCAGAGCGGTCGCTTCGCGAAGGAGTTCATCCTCGAGAACCAGGCCGGCGCCCTCTCGTTCCAGGCGCTGCGCAAGCGCGGCGCCGCGCACCCGATGGAGGAGGTCGGCGCCCGGCTCCGGGAGCTGATGCCCTGGCTCAAGGAGAACCGGCTGGTCGACCGCTCGAAGAATTGATGGACCCGGCGGACGACGGCAGCGCGCAGGACGGACTGCTCTCCCGGCGAGAGCCGCGACGCGGGCGCCGACGCCGCTCGAGCGGTGAGCCGCCGCGCGGTCTGTACCTGCTGCCCCACGTGATCACCAGCGCGAACCTCTTCTTCGGGTTCTACGCGATCGTGCAGAGCTTCCAGGTCGACGTCGTGGGCAGCGCCGACCGCGCCGCGCTCGGCATCGTGCTCGCGGCGGTCTGCGACGCGATCGATGGCCGCGTCGCGCGGCTCGCGCGTTCCTCGAGCCGCTTCGGCGTCGAGTTCGATTCGATCGCCGACACCGTCTCCTTCGGGGTCGCGCCGGCGATGCTCGCCTTCAGCGCGGGCCACCTCCAGACGCTCGGCCGGCCGGGCTGGGTGATGTCGTTCCTCTTCACGGTCTGCGCGGCGCTGCGGCTCGCGCGCTTCAACGTCTCGCCCGGGCGCTACAAGGGCTTCTTCGAGGGCATGCCGTCACCGGCCGCGGCGGGCATGGTCGCGACCACGCAGTGGTTCGTGTCCTTCCTGCGCGAGAGCGGCATCGAGGTCGCGGTGCCGGAGTTCCTCGTGGCGGCCGGCATGGCGCTCCTCGGTCTCTTGATGGTGAGCCCGATCCCGTATCGCAGCGGCAAGGAGCTCGACCTGCGCCACTCCTACGGCACCCTGGTGCTCGTCGTGATCGCGCTCGCGCTCGTCGTGCAGGAGCCGTCGGTCACGCTCTTCGTGCTCGGCATCGCCTACGTGGCGTCGGGTCCGGTCGAGTGGCTGTGGCGGCGCGCGACCGGCGCCACGCTGACGGAGCTCCCGCACCCGGATCCGCTGGCGAGCGAGCCTCCGCGAGGGTGAAGCCATGACGGACACCATCCGCATCTTCGACACCACCTTGCGAGACGGCGAGCAGTCGCCGGGCTGCAGCATGAATCTCGGCGAGAAGCTGCGGCTCGCGCGCCAGTTGGAAAAGCTCGGCGTCGACGTGATCGAGGCGGGCTTCCCGGTCGCCAGCGAGGGCGACTTCGAGGCGGTGCGCGCGGTCGCGCGCGAGCTGCGCGACACGTCGGTGTGCGGCCTCGCGCGAACGGGCCGCGAGGATGTCGAGCGAGCGCTCGCCGCGCTCGACAGCGCCGCGCGGCCGCGGGTCCACACCTTCATCGCGACGAGCGACATCCACCTGAAGCACAAGCTGCGCATGTCGCGCGAGCAGGTGCTCGGAGAGGTCGAGCGCGCGGTGCGCCAGGCGCGCGAGCACTGCGACGACGTCGAGTTCTCGGCCGAGGACGCGACGCGCTCGGACTGGGACTATCTCGTCGAGGTGTTCACGGTCGCGCTGCGCGCCGGAGCCCGCACCTTGAACGTCCCCGACACCGTCGGCTACACGCAGCCCGACGAGTACGCGCGCCTGATCCGCTTCCTGCGCGAGCGCGTGCCCGACGCGGAGCGGGCCGTCTTCTCGGTCCACTGTCACAACGACCTCGGGCTCGCCGTCGCGAACAGCCTGGCCGCGGTGCTCGCGGGCGCGCGCCAGGTCGAGTGCACGGTCAACGGCATCGGCGAGCGCGCCGGCAACACCTCGCTCGAAGAGCTGGTGATGAGCCTGAAGACGCGGCCCGACGTCTACGCCGGCCTCGACACGCGCGTCGTCACGCGCGAGATCTACCCGACGAGCCGACTGCTCTCGTCGACCATTGGCGTGCCGGTGCAGCCGAACAAGGCGATCGTCGGCGACAACGCGTTCGCCCACGAGGCCGGCATCCACCAGGACGGCGTGCTGAAGGCCGCGATCACCTACGAGATCATGACGCCGCAGTCGATCGGCCGTGCCTCGAACGAGCTCGTGCTCGGCAAGCACTCCGGGCGCCACGCGTTCCGCGACCGCCTCGCCGAGCTCGGCTTCACCTTGGAAGGCGAGCCCTTCGAGGAGGCCTTCCGGCGCTTCAAGGCGCTGGCCGACGCGAAGAAGACGATCTGGAACGAGGATCTCGAGGCGCTCGCGACCGACGCGGTCGTGCGCACCGACGAGCGCTTCCAGGTCGAGGAGATCTCGGTGCTCTCCGGGACGTTCGCCAAGCCGACTGCGACGGTCGCGCTTCGCATCGACGGTCAGCTGCGCAAGGCCACCGCGCTCGGCATCGGTCCGGTCGACGCCATCTTCAAGGCGATCGCGGAGCTGACGGAGACCAAGAGCGAGCTCGAGCGCTTCCACGTGAACGCGATCACCGGCGGCATGGACGCGCTCGGAGAGGTGTCGGTGGCGGTCAGCGAGGGCGGCCGCCGCGTGATCGGCAACGGCGCGGATCCCGACATCATCGTCGCCAGCGCGCGCGCCTACGTGCACGCGCTCAACAAGCTCGAGTGGCACAAGCGCCGGCACGGCGTCTCGGAGCCGAAGGGAATCTGAGTGGCGCGCATTCTGGTTCTTCCGGGCGACGGCATCGGCCCCGAGGTGACGGCGCAGGCGCGCCGCGCCCTCGACGCCGCGGCGAAGCGCGCGGGGCTCTCGCTGCAGTACGAGGAGGGGCGGATCGGTGGCGCCTCGATCGACGCCTTCGGCACGCCGCTCTCGGACGAGACGGTAGCGACGGCCCGCACGTGCCAGGCGGTGCTGCTCGGCGCGGTCGGTGGCCCGAAGTGGGACCACCTGCCGGTCGACCGGCGAGCGGAGCGCGGACTCCTCCGCATTCGCAAGGAGCTCGGGCTCTTCGCGAACCTGCGGCCGGCCTCCGTCTTCCCCGCGCTCGCCGACGCCTCGACCTTGAAGCGCGAGGTCGTCGCCGGCATCGACCTGCTGGTGGTGCGCGAGCTGACGGGCGGGCTCTACTTCGGCGAGCCGCGCGGCCAGGCGCTGGTGGAGGGCCGTCGCGAGGCCCGAAACACGATGGTGTACGACGAGCGGGAGATCTCCCGCATCGCGCGCGTGGCGTTCCAGGCCGCACGCGGGCGACGCCGGGACGTGACGCACGTCCACAAGGCGAACGTGCTCGAGGTCTCGCAGCTCTGGGTGCAGGTGGTGGAGGAGGTGGCGCGCGAGTTCCCGGACGTGCGGCTGCGCCACCAGCTCGTCGACTCGATGGCGATGCTCCTGCTGAAGGAGCCGGCCGCCTACGACGTGATCGTCACCGAGAACCTCTTCGGAGACATCCTGTCGGACGAGGCCGCGATGATCACGGGCTCGCTCGGCATGCTGCCGTCGGCGTCGCTCGGCGAGGGAGGGGTCGGCCTCTACGAGCCCGTGCACGGCTCCGCGCCCGACATCGCGGGCCGCGACGTCGCGAACCCGCTCGCCGCGATCCTCTCGGCCGCGATGCTGCTCGAGCACTCGCTCGCGGCCCACGAGGCCGCCGCCTGCGTGCGCCGCGCCGTCGCGGGCGCGCTCGACGCGGGTCACCGCACGCGCGATCTCGCTCGGCCCGGCGAGCCGGCGCTCGGCTGCCGCGCGATGGGCGACGAGGTGGTGCGCCGGGTGGAGCAGGCTTGAGCCGCGCGCTGCGCGTCGCGGTCGTCGGCGCGACGGGAGCGCTCGGCAGCGAGGTGCTCGGCCTCCTCGACGGGCACGCGGAGCTGCGCGTCGCGAGCCTGCTGCCGCTCGCGAGCCCGCGCTCGCAGGGCGAGTCGGTGAGCTTCCAGGGCGACACGATCGCGGTGCGCGCGGAGGCCGAGCTGAAAGGGCTCGATCTCGTCGTCTGCTGCGCGCCGCCCGACGCGTCGCTCGCCTGGGTGCGGCAGGCACTGCGCGCGGAGGTGCCGTGCGTCGATGCGTCGGGCGCACTCGCGCTCTCCGCCGAGGTGCCGCTGTGCGCGGCGGCGCTCGATCCCCACTGTGGCGCCGGCGCGCCGCTGGTCGCGTCGCCTCCCGGCACCGCGCTCGCGCTCGCGCTCGTCCTCGATCCGATCCGCCGTTCCGTCGGTCTTGCGCGCATAGCAGCGACCCTGCTCGAGTCGTCGGCCGCGAGCGGTCGCGACGCCATCGCCGCGCTCGGCGCGGAATCGGTCGCGCTCTTCAACCAGAGCGACGCGCCCGAATCCGCAAGCCGTCCGCTGGCCTTCGATTGCCATCCCGCGATCGGCGAGGTGGAGGAGAGCGGCGACACCGCGCTCGAGACGCGCGTCGCGCGCACGCTCCGCCGCCTGCTCGGCACTGCCGTGCCGACCTCGCTCGCGATCGCGCAGGTCTCGGTCTTCGTCGGCATGGCGGCGCAGGTCTCGATCGACACGGAGAGCGCCGTCGATCCGAAGCAGGTGCGCGAGCTGCTCGTCGCGGCGCCTTGGGTCGAGCTCTGGACCCTCGACGCCGAGGGGCCGAACCTGCGCGCCGCGGCGGGTCGCAGCGAGGTCCTGGTCGGGAGACTGCGCGTGGATCCGACGCGTGAGCGAGGCCTCGCGCTCTGGCTGGCGGCCGACCCGCTGCGCCTCGCGGCCGCCAACGCGCTGGCGCTCGCGCAGCGGATCGTCCGACCATAGGGCGTGCCCGTCTTCAAGCTGGTGCTCGAGTACGACGGCGCCGCGTTCGCCGGCTGGCAGGTGCAGCCCGCGAAGGACACGGTGCAGGGCGTTCTCGAAGCGGCGATCGCGCGCGTGTCGGGACGCCGGGTGCGCGTCGTCGGCGCGGGTCGGACCGACGCCGGCGTGCACGCGGAAGGACAGGTCGCGAGCGCGCGCATCGAGACCGCGCTCGGCGCGGAGCGCCTGCGACTCGCGCTGAATGGCGTGCTCCCGGCGAGCGTCGTCGTGGTCAGCGCGTGCGAGGCGCCCGAGAGCTTCCACGCGCGTCGCGACGCGCGCGCCAAGCGCTACCGCTACGCGATCTGGAACGGCGCCCACCGCTCGCCGCTGCGCGCCGCGCGCGCCTGGTGCCTGCAACGCCCGCTCGATCTCGCCGCGATGCGCTGCGCCGCCGCCGCGCTCGTCGGCACGCACGACTTCGCGAGCTTCCAGACGTCGGGCTCCGACGTCGCGACCACCGAGCGCACGCTCGAGCGCCTCGACGTCGAGGGCGCGTCGGGCGGCGAGATCGCGCTCGGCTTCGAGGGCACGGGCTTCCTGCGCCACATGGTGCGGAACCTGACGGGCACGCTCGTCGAGGTCGGGTCGGGTCGGCGCAGCCCAAGCGAGATGCCGGCGCTGCTCGCCGCGCGCGACCGCCGCCGCGCCGGGCGCACGGCGCCGGCGCACGGGCTCACGCTCGAGTGGGTCCGCTACGGCCCGCCCGTCGGTTGACGGCCTCGGGCCCCTTCGGTATCCACTCGCGTTCTTCGAGGCCCTGGAGGAAGCCGCTGCCATGGGAGCGCAGGCTCATCGCACCACGCGCAGCACGCGTCCCGCGGACGTGGTGCGGCACTGGTACGTGATCGACGCGAGCGACCAGGTGCTCGGCCGCCTCGCGACGCGGGTGGCGACGGTGCTGCGCGGCAAGCACCGCCCGACCTACACCCCGCACGTCGACACCGGCGACTTCGTGATCGTCGTGAACGCGGAGAAGGTCCGGCTCACCGGGCGCAAGCTCGACCAGAAGGTCTACTACCGGCACACCGGCTGGGCGGGTCATCTCCGCTCGACCACGGCCGGCAAGCTGCTCGCCGGTCCGCACGCAGATCGCGTCGTGCGGCACGCGGTGCGCGGCATGCTGCCGAAGAACTCGCTCGGCAGGCAGATGTTCCGGAAGCTCAAGGTCTACGCCGGCGCCGAGCATCCGCACGCGGCGCAGCGGCCGGAGGTGCTGACGCTTGGCTGACGCGAAGGCGATCACGGTGGCGACCGGACGGCGCAAGACGTCGATCGCGCGCGTGCGCATGTGGCCGGGAACCGGCCACATCACCGTCAACGGCCGCAGCCTCGACGACTACTTCCCGCGCGAGGTCGCGCGCATGGTCGTGCACCAGCCCTTCGAGGCGGCGAACGCGGCGGGCCGCTTCGACATCGCGGCGAACATCACCGGCGGCGGACCCTCGGGTCAGGCCGTCGCACTCTGCCACGGCATCGCGCGCGCGCTCGAGCGCTTCGACAGCGGAAACCGTCCGGCGCTCAAGCGACGCGGCCTGCTGACCCGCGACTCGCGCAAGAAGGAGCGCAAGAAGTACGGTCAGCGCGGCGCGCGCGCCCGTTTCCAGTTCAGCAAGCGCTAAGCCGAGCCGCATGGACGCGGCTCCCAGGAGGCGCGCCATGAAGATCGGAATCCTCGGCGCGAGTGGCTACACGGGTCTCGAGCTCGTCCGCATCCTGCTGCGGCATCCGGAGTTCGAGCTCGCCGTCGTGACCTCGGAGCAGCAGGCCGGACGGCCGCTGGCCGACGCCTACCCGTCGCTGCGGAGCCGAACCGACCTGCGCTTCGAGGCGATGGCGCCGGAGGCGCTCGTCGGCCGGGTCGAGCTCGCCTTCACCGCGCTCCCGCACGCGGCGTCGGCGCCCGCGGTGCACGCGCTGCGCGAGACCGGGCTCCCGGTCGTCGATCTCTCCGCGGACTTCCGCCTGCGCGATCTCGCCACCTACGAGTCGTGGTACGGGCGTCACGCCGCGCCCGCGCACCTCGCCGAGGCGGTCTACGGCTTGCCCGAGCTGCACCGCGACGCGCTGCGGAAGGCGAAGCTCGCGGCCGCGCCGGGCTGCTACCCGACCTCCGCGCTGCTCCCGCTCGCACCGCTCCTGCGCGCGAACCTCGTCGAACGCAGCGGCATCCACATCGACAGCAAGTCGGGCGTGTCGGGCGCCGGCCGCAAGCTCGAGGTCGGGTATCTCTTCGCCGAGCTCGATGGCGACGTGCACGCCTACAAGGCGGGCTTCGCGCATCGACACGCGCCCGAGATCGAGCAGGAGGCGTCGCGCGCGGCGGGCGCGCCCGTGCGCGTGACCTTCGTGCCGCATCTGCTTCCGACCGTGCGAGGCATCGCGACGTCGGTGTTCGTGCGGCCGCGGCCGGGCGCGAACGCGGCCGACGCGCGCGCGGCGCTCTCGGGCGCCTACACCTCGGAGCGCTTCGTGCGCGTGCTGCCCGACGGCGAGCTGCCGAGCCTCCGCTCGGTGCGCGGCAGCAACTTCTGCGATGTGGCCCTCGTCGAGGACGCGCGCAACGACACGTGGATCCTGCTCTCCACCCTCGACAACCTCGGCAAGGGCGCGTCGGGTCAGGCCGTGCAGTGCGCGAATCTCATGTGCGGCTTCGCCGAGGAGGCGGGACTCCTCGACGCGCCGTGGGTTCCGTAGCGCCGCTCGTTGCCGCAGATCTGCGTTTCGCGATTCGCGAAACGCCGGTTCGAGCTCGCGCCGTTTGACGCTTCCGTGACGTCAGGCTAATAACCGTCAAACCACCTCGGACCGGGATGCGGCACCCCTTCGCTCTCCCGCGCGGCAAGCGACCTACGCGTGGATGGCCGGAGGCCTGGACGCCCGCGGTGCCTGTGCCCGACGTGACCACCAAGTACTTCGCCACGGATCCGACGGAGGTGCGCGTGTCGGTGTGCGTGGTCGCGCGGCGTGACGCCGGCTCGCGCGAGATCCTGCTGATGCGGCGGAGCGACAATGCGCACTGGGGGCTGCCGGGCGGATACGTGGAGCCCGGCGAATCGGTGCTCGCGGCGGCGGTGCGCGAGGTGCGTGAGGAGACGGGCTTCGAGGTCGAGATCGGGCGCCTCGTCGGCGTCTACTCGGATCCGAAGGTCGTCGTGATCGACTACGGCGATCGCCGCCGCGTGCAGGCGATCAATCTCTGCTTCGAAGGCGTCGCGCGCGAGCGCGGGAAGGCGACCACGCCGCACGAGACGCTCGAAGTGGGCTTCTTCGAAGTGGCGCGGCTGCCGCAGCCCTTCGTGCCGATTCACGAGATCCGGGTGCGCGACGCGGAGCGCGGCGAGAGTGTCGTCGCTCTGCGCTAGGTGGGGGGCAACATGGCGGCGAGGCCGACCAAATTCATCTTCGTGACGGGAGGAGTGCTCTCGTCGCTCGGCAAGGGGCTCGCGTCCGCGTCGATCGGCGCGCTGCTCGAGGCGCGCGGGCTGCGCGTCACGTTCCTGAAGCTCGATCCCTACCTGAACGTGGATCCGGGCACGATGAACCCGCTCCAGCACGGAGAGGTGTACGTCACCGAGGACGGCGCCGAGACCGACCTCGACCTCGGCCACTACGAGCGCTTCAGCCACGCGCGCATGGGCCGACTCAACAACGTGACGGCCGGTCGCATCTACGACTCGGTGCTCTCGAAGGAGCGACACGGCGACTACCTCGGCGGCACGGTGCAGGTGATCCCGCACGTCACTGACGAGATCAAGGCCGCGATCTTCCGCGCCGCCGAGGGCGGCGACGTGTTGATCGTCGAGGTCGGCGGCACGGTCGGCGACATCGAATCGCTGCCGTTCCTCGAGGCGATCCGCCAGATGCGTGGCGACGTGGGTCGCGAGAACACCTGCTACATCCACACCGCGCTCGTGCCCTACATCGCCACCGCGGGCGAGCTGAAGACGAAGCCGGTGCAGCACTCGGTGAAGGAGCTGCGCACGGTCGGCATCTCGCCCGACGTGATCCTGTGCCGCACCGACCGCTTCCTGCCGAAATCGGTGAAGGCGAAGATCGCGCTCTTCTGCAACGTCGACGACGATGCGGTCATCACCGCGAAGGACGTGCAGACGATCTACGAGGTTCCGCTGATCCTGCACAAGGAGGGCGTGGACGAGAAGCTCGCGCAGATCCTGAACATCTGGACGGGCCAGCCGAACCTGACCGCGTGGCAGGAGCTCGTCGCGCGCGCGCAGAACCCCGAGACCGAAGTCACGATCGCGATGGTCGGGAAGTACGTCGAGCTGACCGAGTCCTACAAGAGCCTGAACGAAGCGCTCTACCACGGCGGCTTCGCGCACAAGGCGCGCGTGCACATCGAGTACGTGGACTCCGAGAAGCTCGACGATCCCGGCGTGCTCGCGAGCGCCGACGGCATCCTGGTGCCGCACGGCTTCGGCAGTCGCGGCGCCGAGGGGAAGATCGTCGCGGTGCGCCACGCGCGCGAGCGGCGCGTGCCGTTCTTCGGCATCTGCTACGGCATGCAGCTCGCGGTGATCGAGTTCGCGCGCCACGTCGCGCACCTCGAAGGGGCGAATTCCTCGGAGATCGACCCCGGCACCAAGCACCCGGTGATCGACCTACTGCCCGAGCAGCGCCGCATCGAGGCGAAGGGCGCAACCATGCGGCTCGGCGCCTACCCGTGCACGCTGAGGCCCGGCACGAAGGCCTACGAGGCGTACGGCCGCGACGCGATCTCCGAGCGCCACCGACACCGCTACGAGTTCAACCCCGAGTACCGCGAGAAGCTCGCGGCGGCGGGACTCGTGCTCTCGGGCACCTCACCCGACGGCCGGCTCGTCGAGATCGTCGAGGTGGCCGACCACCCGTGGTTCCTCGGCTGCCAGTTCCATCCCGAGTTCGCGTCGACGCCGTTCCGTCCGCACCCGCTGTTCGTCGCGTTCGTCGGCGCGGCGATCGAGCGCAGCGCGCAGCGCCGCTAGCGCGGAGCGCTACGACGGCACGTAGCGGGCCGTCGGCGCCGCGCCGGCGCCGAACGTCTCGTCCACCACGGTTCGCGCCCGCTCCGGGTCGACGCCATTGGCGATCTGACAGGGAGTCGTGTCGGCGAGGACACGCTCGGGGGTCCCGCCACAGTCGGTACTTCTTGAACCGGTCCTCGAACTCGATGCCCATCGCTCTCGCGAAGACCGTCAGGTAGTGCTCGATCCGCATCGCCTCGTCCTCGAAGGCGCAGATCTGGCGCTGGCAACCGTGATAGATCGTCGCGAGCGTGGTGGCGCCGCCGTCGCGCGCGAGCGCGATCTCGTCGCGGATCGCGGCGCTCCAGCCGTCCGCTCCGAGCTGCTGGATCAACGCGGGCGCGCACGAGCGACCGAGGCGCAGGTCGGGCTCGATGGGGACGTAGCGGAGTCCCGGTACCGCGCGCAGCAAGGTGCGCGCGGCCTCCGCTTCGCGCTGTCGCGCCTCGCCTAGAGCGTGCGCGTGCAAGGCGACCGACACCTTCGTGCGCGCGCTGAACGCGATCCGGGGCAGCTGCGAGACGAGGAACTCCGTCGTGTGGCGAACGCGGAACGGGAACTCGACGTGACGGACCTCGTCGTAGAAGTAGATGCACGAGGGACACCACATCACGACCTCTTCCGGCCGGTAGCGCTGGAAGAGCTCGATGGTGCGCTCGCTCATGCCCGCTCCCGCGGCGGTGTCGCCCTGCTGGTGGTGGACGATTCCGCAGCAGTAGCTCGGGCCGCCGACGGCTACGTAGTCGAGGCCGAGCCGGTCGAAGATCGCCGTGACGGTCTGCACGAGGTGCGACGTCCTCAGCACGTTGCAGCCGAGGTAGAGCACGATCGAGCGGGGCGACGCGTCGCGGTCCGGAATGCCGAGATTCCACGTGCGCTCGTCGCGCCGCGTGGTCAGATCGTGGAGCGTCTTGATCTCGCCGAAGTAGCGCTTGTAGTCGAAGGGCATCTCGCGGAGACCATAGGGCGCGCGGGCCGCCGCGAGCTTGCGCGCACGGGGTCGCTCCCCTAAACCCTGCAGTCCGTCGGGGCGTTAGCTCAGTTGGCTAGAGCGCCGTGCTCACACCGCGGAGGTCACTGGTTCGAGCCCAGTACGCCCCACCAGAATGGCCCGGTAGCTCAGCCTGGATAGAGCACCAGCCTCCGAAGCTGGGGGTCGCGCGTTCGAATCGCGCCCGGGTCACCACACGGATTTACGCGCTCTCGCGCGGGAGCGCGAAGATTTCGGGCCCCAGACTCGCGAAGCCCTCGATGTGACCGTCCCGGTGAAACACGGAGGCGC
>DATKND010000137.1:0-8528 GCA_035541475.1 Myxococcota bacterium
AGCCGCGCTGCGCGCGGCCCGATCAGCCGCGTTCTGGTATTCCTCGGACCTGATTCCGAGGAGACCCCCATGGACCTCCATCAGGCCATGCGCACCACCTTCGCCGCGCGCGAGTTCATCGACGAGCCGGTGCCCGACGACACGCTCGTGCGCATCCTCGACGCCGCGCGCTTCGCGCCCTCCGGCGGGAACCGGCAGGGCTGGCGCGTGATCGCCGTGCGCGATCCGGAGACGAAGAACGCGCTGGCCGAGCTCGCGGTGCCCGCCATGCGCCGCTACTTCGCGCAGATCCAGGCGGGCGAGTTCCCGTGGAACACGGTCGCGCCGACGAAGCTCACCCGCGAGCAGATCGAGAAGGCACCCGTCGCGCCGGCGCTGCTCGACCGCTTCCGCCGGGCGCCGCTGCTGCTCGTCGTGTGCCTCGACCTCTCCGTCGTCGCGTCGATGGACTCCGAGCTCCCGCGCGTCGGCGTGATCAGCGGCGCGTCGATCTACCCCTTCTGCTGGAACATCCTGCTCGCCGCGCGGGCCGAGGGCCTCGGTGGCGTGATCACGACCTTCGCCACCGCGCAGGAGCCCGGCGTGAAGAAGTTGCTCGGCATTCCCGAGAACTTCGCCGTCGCGGCGGTGATGCCGCTCGGACGGCCGGTCAAGCAGCTGACGAAGCTGAAGCGCAAGCCGGTGCGCGAGTTCGCGTTCCGCGAGCGCTTCGGCGGCCCTGCTCTGGGTTAAGCCCCCATTCGGGGACGGTTCGCGAAGGGCATCACCTCCTTCGCGAAGAGCCGCATCGACGCCTCCGCGTCCGCGCGCGCGATCGTGTTGAAGTTCACCTGCAGCGAGGCGTGCTCGAAGCCGCCGACCCGCGCGTCGTACTCGCGAACCGCCTCGACGATCCGCTCCGGTGTCCCCACCCAGGCCGCGCCGCTCGCGACCTGCTGCTCGAAGTCCTGCTCGGCGAGCCCCGCGATGATCTTGTCGTAGCCCGGGTAGTCCTCGGAGCGCGCACCGGCGGTCCACTCGGAGGCCGCTTCGACCAGCGAGCGGAGATACCGGTTCAGCGGCTCGCGCGCGATCCGCACCGTCTCGTCCGCGTTCTCGTGGCAGAACATGTGGAAGGCCAGCATCACGCTGCCGCGGCCCGGGTGTCCTGCCGCGCGCCACGCGTCGCGGTAGGCGTCGACGAGCTCGCGCATGCGGCCGCCCGCCATCGGGATCGCCATCACGCCGTGGCCGTGCTCGCCGGCCCAGACGAACGATGCCTCCGTCGAGAGCGCGGCGACGTAGAACGGCGGCCGCGGCTTCTGCGTCGGGCGCGGCAGCGAGGTCACGTTGCGGAAGCGGTGGAAGCGGCCGTCGTGGCTCGCGTCCTCCTCTTCCAGCAGCCGCCGCACCTGCTCGATGCCTTCCTCGAAACGCTCGCGGCTCTCGTCGAGCGGACGCCCGAAGCGCGCGAACTCGTGCGGCAGGAAGGCGCGCGCGAAGCCGACGTCGAGGCGCCCGCCGGAGAGCGCGTCGAGCATGCCGATCTGGCCCGCGAGCTTGAGGGGATGGTTGAAGATCGGGAGCACCGCGCCGGTCACGAGGCGCGCGCGGCGCGTGCGCTGCGAGGCGGCGGCGAGGAAGACGATCGGATCCGGGCTGTAGCCGCCGTAGGAATGGAAGTAGTGCTCGACCGTTCGCACCGTGGTGTAGCCGAGCTCGTCGCACAGGCCGACCAGATGCAGCGCGTCCGACCAGTAGTCCTCGGCGCTGCACTCGGCAGGGCCGACGTCGGGGAAAAACTGGATGCCGAACTGCATGCGAGCCTCCTCGGCTAGATGCGCGTGCGCTCGAGCGTCGACGGGGCGAAGAGCGCCTCGACCGCGAAGCGGCGGCGCGTGATGCCCTGCTCGTGCGCGTAGCGGCAGAGCGTCTCGAGCGTGCGCCGGTTCGCGTCGACGCCGTAGGGCCACCAGTCGTCGCCCATGCGCCGGCGCGTCTCCTCGACCTCCGCCGGGAGCCACGGCAAGGTCGCGGCGAGCGCCGTCACGTCGAGGAGCTCTGCCATCGCGAGATCCTTCGCCATCGCGAACGCCTTGCAGAGGCTCGCCGCGAGCCACGGGTGCTCGTCCGCGAGGCGTCGCCGCACACCGAGCACGTGCATGATCGGGAAGAGTCGCGTCTTCTCGAAGTACGCCTGCTCGACCGAGCGAAAATCGGGGAAGAGGCGCGCCACGCCGGCCTCGCCGCGCGTGAAGGACGACGGCGCGCGCGGCGCGACGAGCGCGTCGATCTCGCCGTCGGCCAGCATGCGCGAGAGCGTCTTCTCGCGCGCGACCGGGCGCAGCTCGACACCCGGCGGCAAGGTCAGGGGCAGCTTCTCCTCGCGCCCGGGCTGCTCGAGCCCGCCGCTCCGCCAGCGCAGATCCGACGGCGCGACCTCGTACTCGTCCTGGAGGAGGCCACGCACCCAGACGGCCGCGGTCACCTGGTACTCCGGCACGCCGACCTCGCGGCCGCGCAGGTCCTTCGGCTCCGCGATGCCGCGATCGGCGCGCACGTAGATCGCGGAGTGGCGGAACATGCGCGAGAGGAAGATCGGCAGCGCGACGTACTCGGCGTCGCCGCGGTCCAACGTCATCAAGTAGCTGCTGAAGGAGAGCTCCGAGACGTCGAACTCGCGGTGGCGGAAGGCGCGGAAGAAGGTCTCCTCGGGCTCGAGCGCCAGCACGTCGAGGCGACAGCCCTCGACCCGCACGCGCCCGTCGGCGAGCGCGCGCACGCGGTCATAGCCCTTGCAGGCGAGCGAGAGAGCGAGCTCGCTCACGAGCCGAGCTGCGCGCGCTCGTAGTCGAAGGCCACCGGCTCGATACGGCCCGCAAAGATCTCGCGGATGCGCGCCTGCGAGAGCGGGTAGCTGAACTGGGCATTCCGCATGTGGATGCGCGCCTGCATCTGCTCGCGCGTCATCGCCTCGAGGAGCTGCCAGTCGGCGGGTGAGAGGTTCTCCTCGTCGAGATTCACGATGCCGCGAAGCATGTGGCCGAACTCGTCGTCGTAGACGGCGCGACACGCGCTCGCGATCGCCTCGTCGGCGCCGCCTCGCCCCGCGAGCTTCATGCCCTCGGAGAAGAGCGCGCAGTAGCCGCCCTCGGTGATCTCGCACGCGCGCATGCCGAGCTCGCCGTGCTGCTTGCGATGCTCCGCGCGGATGCGCCCGAGCTCCGCGTTCTCGGGGAGGTCGCCGTCGTCGCGGAGCTGGTGCGGGTTCATGCGCGGGTCGTCGTCGCCACGGATCGCGTCGTAGGCGTCGGCGAAGGCTACGTAGTGCGAGAACTCCGCGAAGAACATCTCGGCGACGTCGAGGACGGCGTGGCGGTCGATCTCGATGTCGATCTTCGGGAAGGCTGCGCGCAGTCGATCGAGCGGCTCGAGGTAGAGGCCCTTCTGCGGGTCGGCGAAGCTGTCCCAGAACTCCTTGCGGCACTGGTAGCGGAGCCAGCGCAGATCGGTGTCGCGCGTGCGCACGGGCGACGTCCAGTAGCTGCGCACGACCTCGGCCTCCCCGGCCCAGAGCGGCGCGGTCGCGTCGATCAGCTTGCGAAGCGCGGGACTGACGGACATGCGCGCCTCCGGGCTCGCTGCGGGGCATCGCCCCGCGGCGGCAGGGTGCCGGAAGGTATCCGCCTCCAGCACACCGCCGCGAGGGCCGATAGCGTGCCGAGGGACCCGTGGCGCACAGCTCCGTCTTCTCCGAGAACCCGGGCAAGCGCGCGGCCGAGCGCTGGTACCTGATCTATACGCCGATCTGGGGCGCGGCCGCCGGGCTCGTGATGACGACCGGCCTCGGCGTCCGCTGGAGCCAGCAGCCGTCGGGCGACCCTGCCTTCCTGCTCTTCGGGATCGGCATCTGGCTCGGCGTGCTGCTCGGCGGGTACGCCTTCCGCGCGCCCGAGGACGCGGGACGGCCGTGGTGGCGCCTCTACCACACGAAGCTCCAGATCTGGATGTTCGTCTTCGCGTTCCTCGGGAACTACTTCACTCAGTACTTCTACGAGGTGCTGCATCTCGAGTACGGGTTCGAGACGAAGTGGAACCTGAACCAGGTGCCGCTGTTCCTCTACTTCCTTACGGTCGCGTACTTCTCGACCTACGGGACCTTGATCAACCTCTCGCGCCGGTACCTGTCCTCGAAGCTGCCGGCGTCGGCGCCCGGCTGGCTGCGCGCCGCGACCTTCCTACCGGCCTGCTTCGCGGTCGCGTGCCTCGAGACCGCGCTGAATGCGAACCCCTTCATGAAGAGCCTCTTCTGCTACGACGACCTCGGCCTCGTGCTCACATTCGGCACCTTCGTCTACGGCCTCTGGTTCGTGGTGACGGCGCCCCTGTGGTTCCCGATCGACGAGGCGCGCGGGGTCGACACGCCGTTGCGTGAGGTGTGCCTCACGGCGCTGGCCGGCTTCATGCTCGTCATCGTCGTGAACGAGGGCATCCGCAACTGGGTCGCGCCCCACTTCACGACGGTCCACCGCGGCGCGATCGGACGCGACCGCTTCGGCCAGAGCTGCCTCGCTCCCAAGCCGCCCCTCAGGTAACGGGTGCGTCCATCCGATGAAGGGCGCGGGGGGTGCGGGTGGAGCTCCTGGGCATGCTCGGCGGCGGTGCGTTCACCGTCGTCTCCTTCGTGATCGGGCTGCGGCTGCTCGGGCTCGCACTGCGCACGCGCCAGCTGCCCGAGCTCCTGATCGGCACCTCGATGCTCTTCCTCGCCGGCCTCGGCTACCCGCTGTCGGCCGTCGCCCGCGAGGCCGTGACGCTCCCGCATGTCGCGCGCGCGGCGATCGGCGCGACGGCCGGCCTGCTCGGCGCGGCCGGCCTGTGGGCGAACACGGCCTTCACCTTCGTGCTCTTCCGCCGGCAGCTGCTCGCCGCGCGCGCCGCGGTCTTCGGGGTGTCGCTCTTCTGCGTCGGTCTGCTGGCGGTCCAGACGGGGACCGGCGACTGGGCGCTCGGCACGCAGTTCTGGGGCTGGCTCTCGTTCGGGGTGACCCTTTCCTACGGCTGGTGCTTCCTCGAGTGCGGCCACTACTACCGGCTCCTGCGGCGGCGGCTCCGCATCGGGCTCGCGGACCCGGTCGTGACGGATCGCTTCGGTCTCTACGCGGCGGCCACGGGGATGGCCGTCGCGACGAATACCATCGGGCAGCTCTACTGGTGGCGAGGGGTGGAGATGCTCACCGACGAGCTCGGCGCGCTGCTGCTCGTCGTGCTCGGCTCGGGCTCCACCGTGCTGATGTGCCTCGCCTTCATCCCGCCGCGCGCGTACCTGGAGCGGGTGCGCACGCGCAGCGCCGCGAGGGCCTGACCATGGCTGACTCCGCCACCTTCGATCTCGCCTGCTCCGAGCTCGAGCGGCGCACGTCGCTCAACCGCCTCGAGGTGCGCGGCACGGTCCGCATCGCCTTGAAGAACGCCGGTCTCGACGGCTCCGTCACGCCCGCGCAGATGAAGGTCGTGCTCGAGCGCGTGCTCCCCGTCGAGCTGAAGGCGCGCGGCGTCGCCGAACCCGAGGGCCACTGCGCCGCCGTCGCCGCGAAGCTCGCGAGCAGCGCTCCCGCCGATGCGGGGTCCGAGACGCCCGAGGCGATCTTCGCGCGGCTCGCTCGAGGCTGACCTTATACTGCGCCGCGATGCAGGGCGCGCGGCGCACGGACCCCGGTCCCGTTTCCCGCCAGGCCTTCTACGGCCGCATCGCGGAGCACCAGCTCGCGCCGCTCTGGGAGGTGATCCGCACGCTCCTCGCGCGCGAGCCGACGAGCGACGCGCGGCCGCACCTCTGGCGCTATTCGGTGACGCGCCCGCTGCTGCTCGAAGCGGGCCGGCTGATCAGCGCGGAGGAGGCCGAGCGCCGCGTGCTCATCCTCGAGAACCCGGGCCTTGCGGGCGCGGCCGCGATCACCGAGACGCTCTACGCGGGTCTCCAGCTGATCCTGCCCGGCGAGGTCGCGCCCGCGCACCGGCACTCGCCGTCAGCCATTCGCTTCGTGCTCGAGGGCTCGGGCGCCTACACCGCCGTCGACGGCGAGAAGGCCTTCATGCAGCCGGGCGACCTGGTGCTGACGCCTTCCTGGACCTGGCACGACCACGCGCATCCGGGCGAGGGCCCGATGATCTGGCTCGACGTGCTGGATCTGCCGCTCGTGCGCGCGCTCGGGCCGCGCTTCGCGGAGGACTACCCGGCGGCGCAATTCCCCGAGATGCGCCCGCCGTCCGACGCCGAATCGCGTTACGGCGCGAACATGCGCCCGGTCGGCGACCGCTTCGACCGGCCCCACTCTCCGCTCTTCCGCTACCCCTACGAGCGCAGCCGCGATGCGCTCGCGCGCCTGCGCCGGGCGGGCGACGTCGATCAGTGTCTCGGGATCAAGCTCGAGTACATCGACCCGCGCACCGGCGGCCCGGCCGTGCCGACGATCTCGAACTTCCTCCAGCTGCTGCCGTCGGGATTCGAGAGCCGGACCTACCAGGCGAGCGACGCCTCCGTCTACTCGGTGGTCGAGGGTCGCGGGCGCACGCGCGTCGGGAGCGGCGAGCGCGCCGTCACGCTCGAGTGGGCCCCGCGCGACCAGTTCGTCGTGCCGCGCTGGCAGCCGCACACGCATGTGTGCGACGACGAGGCCGTGCTCTACAGCGCGTCGGACCGCGGCCTCCAGCAGACGCTCGGACTCTGGCGGGAGCGCAAGCCGGCCGACTGACAAGTCGGCCGACGCGCAGCGAGGCAAGCCGTCCGGCGCGCAGCGAGGCGAAGCCGAGCGAAGATCGCGAAGGCTTGCCGAACGAAGGCCGGTAGCCCGAGTGCGAGCGATTGCGCTCGCGCGAAGGCCTGGTCGTTATGTCAAGTTCAGCAGCCCTTCGGAAGCCCGAATGGGCGCACCGGCGCCGGGTCGACCTGCACTACATCGAGGTGCACGAGCCCGACGTCCGTGCACGCGTGCCGAGAGCTCCCCTCGGGCGTCGCCAGATGGCAAGCCCGAGGCCCTTTCGACATCCGAGGGGAAGGAGTGAGGAGTCACGCCCCACCTTCCCCGGTGTTCGAACGGCCCTCCCCTCCGCATCCGGGAGCAAGCTGCATTCGGGCCTTGCCGCGAGGTCTCCTCGTGACATTCGCGATCCGCCCGGACCACTCATCCATGCGCCATTGCACAAGGAGAGGGGCGCAATGCGTTCCTGGAAAGCGAGTTCTCTTCCGAGCCTCGTGCTTCTGGTTCTTCTGCTCGTGACCTCTCGTGAGCTCAGAGCGGATTCCCTGGTATTCGACAATGGTCCGGACGCCCGCAACCTCTCGGTCACCAGCGGGGATTCGATCAACACATCCAACATGGTGACCGAGGATTTCATGCTCGGTCAGGCGGCGTTAGTGGAGAAGATCATTTTCGGGGAGAACGTGCTCCCCTTCGGAACAGGGTCGTCCGCTCCGGCGAGCATCGACTGGTGCATCGGCACGACGCCCTGGGGCTGTCAGATCGCGTCCGGGCCGGGAACGGCCGTCAGCGCGACGCCGAGTGGAGTTACAGGTGGGGGGTTGACGAACTACGTGTCCACGTTCTTGCTGCCGAACGTCTCGCTGGCGGGCGCCACGATGTACTACCTGACACTGGGAAACGGCACGAACGAGAACAGCTCGCACAACGACTACTGGAGTCTCACCAGCGCCGCGGTCGGGGGAGACACGGATCTCGATGCCATGGGCGGGCAGAGCTTCTGCGGTGGTTGTGCGCTGAACAACGACACTACGTTCCAGATCTATGCGACCCCTGAGCCCTCTTCGCTCGCGCTGCTCGCCACAGGACTGCTCGGTCTGGCAGTCAAGAGACGGAGCGTCCGCGGATAGGACATTCTCTGGCTATGCCGTTCCCTCCGCCACCAGGTGTCGGTAGGGGAGCGGTTGGCCGCGCGCGACGCGGCGTAGGACGAATCCGAAGATCTCGCCCTCGCGCCAGCGTCGGTCGAGGCGATAGGTGAACTCGTCGAGGTAGCGCTGGAGATGCTTGGGGCTGACACCGTGGAAGGTTCCGCGCAGCCACGTCTTGAGGTTGCCGAAGATGGTGTGTGCCCACGGCAGTCCGTCCAGGGCGTGGCGCCCGTGGCCGCCCTTGCGCGGGCGGTGGTCGATCCCGAGCCTGCCCAAGGCCGTGTACGAGCCCCAGGCGTCGGTGAATACCGTGCTCTGCTCGGGGCGAATCGAACGTTGGACGAAGGAGGTCAGTACCGCCGTGGTCGCGCGGGGAATCACGGCGAGGCGTGCCGCGCCTGCTGTCTTCTCGCGCCGCTCGACGGCGATCGCGACGCCGGTCTTGCCGACCCCGCGGCCGTTGCGCCCCGCATCGCGCTGGAACTGCAGGGCCGAGATGCCCTGCTTGTGTCGCCCCATGAAACATCGCCAGGAACCACGTCCGCAGTGGCACTCGCGTGCCGTGGAACGGGGTGCCCGCCGTGGGCGAGGCCTGGTAGCGACAGCTCGCGCACTGCCACAGCCCGCGAACCCGCAG
>DATKND010000138.1:0-12307 GCA_035541475.1 Myxococcota bacterium
CGCGCACGTTGCGCGAGGATCTCGCGCGCAGCGCCGCCGCGCGCGGCTAGGGGCGTCCGCGCTCGGGGTACAGCGAGAGCAGCCCTTCGCGCGTCGCCGCGCAGCGACCCCGCTCGGTGACGAGCCCGCTGACGAGCCGCGCCGGTGTCACGTCGAAGGCCGGGTTCGCGACCGCGCTGCCGGCCGGCAGGATCTCGACCACGACGACCTCGCCGTCCTGCCCACGGCCCGCCACGCGGCGCAGCTCGTCGCCGCTGCGCTCCTCGATCGGGATCAGCGCGCCGTCCTCGATCGTCCAGTCGATCGTCGAGGCGGGCAGCGCGACGTGGAAGGGAACGCCGTACTCGCGCGCCGCGATCGCCTTCTCGAGCGTCCCGATCTTGTTGCAGACGTCGCCGCGCGCGGTGGTGCGGTCGCTACCCACGAGCACGAGCTCGACGCGGCCGCGCTGCATCAGGTGACCGCCCGCGTTGTCGGCCACCACGGTGTGCGGGATGCCCTGCTCGAGCAGCTCCCACGCCGTGAGCGACGCACCCTGGTTTCGCGGACGCGTCTCGTCGACCCAGACGTGCAGCGGCACGCCGCGCTCGTGCGCGACGTAGATCGGCGCGAGCGCGGTGCCCCAGTCGACCGTCGCGAGCCAGCCGGCGTTGCAGTGGGTCAGAACCTGCACGGGGCCGCCGCTCCGCGCGTGGATCGCCTCGAGCAGCGGCGCGCCGTGCGCGCCGATCGCGCGGCAGGCGGCGACGTTCTCCTCGGCGAGCCGATCGGCCTGCGCGCGCGCTCGCTCGGCGCGCTCGGACGGCGGCGCGCCGCGCAGCGCCTCGCACACGGCGTCGAGCGCGAAGCGCAGGTCCACCGCGGTCGGGCGCGTCGCGAAGAGCTCGGCGCGCGCGGCCGCGAGCGCCGTGTCGCTCGAGTCGTCCAGCGCCTGCAGCCACAGGCCGTAGGCCGCGGTGAGTCCGATCAGTGGCGCGCCGCGAACGAGCATCTGCCGGATCGCCTGCGCCGCGTCGGCGGCGCTCGCGAGCCGGCGCGTCTCGAAGCGGTGCGGGAGCCGCGTCTGGTCGATGATCCAGACCGAGCGCCCGTCGTCGCCCGGCCAGATCGTGCGCATGGGCCGGCCGCCGACACGCACGGCTTATTCGCCCTCGAACTCGCAGAGCGCGCGCACCGGCACGCCGCGCTCGCGCAGTCGCCGGCTGCCGCCGAGATCCGGCAGATCGATGATGAAGGCGCAACCGACCACCTTGCCGCCGGCCTTCTGGATCAGCTCGAGCGCGGCGTTCGCGGTGCCGCCGGTCGCGATGAGATCGTCGACGAGCAGGATCTGCTCGCCCGCGGCGATCGCGTCGGTGTGGATCTCGACGCGATCGGTGCCGTACTCGAGCGTGTAGTCCTGTCCGACGGTGTTCCAGGGCAGCTTGCCCTTCTTCCGCACCGGCACGAAGCCCGCGCCGAGCCGGTACGCGACGGCGCCGCCGAGGATGAAGCCGCGCGCCTCGATGCCGGCGACCTTGCCGACGCGCACGCCCGAGAAGGCCGCGAGCATCCCATCCACCGCGCCGCGCAGCCCCTCCGGATCGAGCAGCAGGGTGGTGATGTCGCGAAACATGACCCCCGGCTTCGGGTGGTCCGGAATCGTGCGGATGCGGGACTTGATCGACATCGAGACTTCCTACGCGCGGCCGAGCACGCGGCCCGCGACGGCCGCGAGGCGCCGGATCTGCTCGGGGTCGCGCGCCGCGGGATCCGTGATGATCGCGCCCTCGAGCGCGCGGTCGCAGCCGGAAGGGCACGGCACCGGGCGCGCACGCAGGCGCGGCGCGAGCCCGGCGACCAGCTGCCGACCCTGCTCGGCGTTGCGCGCGACGAGCGCCAGGATGTCGGCGACCGCCACGTCGTCTTCGTGCGGATGCCAGCAGTCGTAGTCCGTCACCATCGCGACGCTCGCGTAGCAGAGCTCGGCCTCGCGGGCGAGCTTCGCCTCGGGAAGATTCGTCATGCCGATCACGTCGCAGCCCCAGGTCCGGTAGAGCGCGGACTCGGCGCGGCTCGAGAACTGCGGCCCCTCCATAGCGAGGTAGGTGCCGCCGCGGTGGACCGCGATGCCTTGCTGTCGCGCGATCACCTCGAGCAGATCGCCGAGGCGCGCGCACACCGGGTCGGCCATGCTGACGTGCGCCACGAGGCCCACGTCGAAGAACGAGCTCGCGCGCGCGACGGTGCGGTCGACGAACTGGTCGACGAGCACGAACGTCCCCGGCGAGAGCTCCTCGCGCAGCGAGCCGCAGGCGCTGACCGACACCAGATCGGTGACGCCGGCCCGCTTCAGCGCGTCGATGTTCGCTCTGTAGTCGATGCGCGAGGGCGGGATGCGGTGACCGCGCCCGTGTCGCGGCAGGAAGGCGACCTCCTGCCCGTGGAGCCGGCCGCGCAGCAGATCGTCCGACGGCGTGCCGAAGGGCGACTCGATCTTCTCCCAGCGCGCGTCCTCGAGCGCGTCGAGCTGGTACACGCCGGAGCCGCCAATCACGCCGAGCACGCCCAAACCCGCCTCCCGGAAGACGCGGCAACCTAGCAGGGTGTTGCTACGCTCGGCCCGCCTCCGGTCCCGCGGAGCATGCCTTGAGCGATGGACGCATCGCGCTCGGCGCCGCGGGCGAAGCGCGCGCCGCGGCGCATCTCACGCGCGCCGGCTACCGGATCCTGGCGCGCAACTCGCGGGTCGACGGCGTCGAGATCGACCTCGTCGCCGCGCGCGGCGATCTGGTCGTGTTCGTCGAGGTGAAGACGCGCCGCCACGACGGCTTCGGCGGGGGCGCGGAAGCCGTCGACGTCCGCAAGCAGGCGAGACTCGCGCGCGGCGCGGCGGCCTGGCTGCGCGAGCACCGACCTCGCGCGCGCCGCGCACGTCTCGACGTGATCGCGTGTACGTGGGACACCGCGGAGGGTTGGCGGATCACCCACTACGAGAACGCCTTCGAGGCCGGGCCTTGAAGAGCCCTAAGCCTCTTCGGCGGTCGCCTCGGCCTCGGCCACCGGCTGCGCGACCTCGACCGACGGATCGGCGAGCGCCTCGGCCGCCGTGCCGGCCTCCGCGGCGACGAGACCCGAGAGATCGCGCACCTTCGAGCGGAGTCTCGCCTTCTTGCCGACGAGTTCGCGCAGGTAGTAGAGGCGCGCACGCCGCACGTGGCCGCGCGCCTTGATCTCGACCTTCTTCACCTGCGGCGACTCGACCGGGAAGATCCGCTCGACGCCGACGCCGTAGGAGACCTTGCGGACCGTGAAGGTGGCCGACGGGCCTCGTCCGCGGCGCCGCGTCACCACGCCCTCGAAGATCTGCACGCGCTCCTTGTCGCCCTCGCGGATGTTCACATGGACGCGCACGGTGTCGCCCGGGCGGAAGGGCGGCAGGTCGCGACGCACGGGGTCGGGCAGGAAGCGATCGATCTTTTGCATGGCCGACCCTCGTGGGCAGGAGGTCAGGGGGGCATCGCGAGGGGCGGCAGAGTAGCAGGGCCCTCGCCGCTCGCACGGCGGCGAACTCAGTAGTCGTCCGAGGCTCGGACCTTTGCGTAGAGATCGGGGCGCCGCGCACGCGTCACGTCGGCGGCCCGCTCGGCCCGCCAGCGCGCCACCGCGCCGTGATCGCCCGAGCGCAGCACCTCGGGAACCGCGAGCCCGCGAAAGACGGCCGGTCGGGTGTAGTGCGGGCCCTCCAGCAGGCCGGCCTCGAAGGAGTCGGCCGCGGCCGACTCGGGGTTGCCGAGCACGCCGGGCAGCAGTCGCACGACACCCTCCACGATTGCCATGGCGGGCACCTCGCCGCCCGAGAGCACGTAGTCGCCGAGCGAGATCTCCTCGTCCACCGCGAGGTCGATCGCGCGCTGGTCCACGCCCTCGTAGCGACCGCACACGAGCACGAGGTGCGGGCGCGTCGACAGCGCGCGCAGCCGCGCCTGATCGAGGGGCACGCCCTGCGGCGTCATCAGCGCGACGTGCGCGCGTCGCGATGGACCTTTCGCGCCGGCGAGCGCCTCGATGCCGGCTACGAGCGGCTCCGGCCGCATCACCATGCCGGGGCCACCGCCGTAGGGCGCATCGTCGACGCTCCGGTGCGGCCCTTCGGTGAAATCGCGCAGGTCGCGGATGCGCAGCTCGAGCCGCCCGCCGCGCGCGGCGATGCCGACCATCGACTCCTCTGCGAACGCCTCGAAGAGGCGCGGGAAGATCGTCAGCACGTCGATGCGGATCACGCGCGCTCTCCGAAGAGTCCCGCCGGCGGGTCGAGCACGATGCGGCGCGCGGCGACGTCGACCTCGCAGAGCAGCGCGCGCGCCAGCGGTACCAGGTGCTCGCGCCCCGCGGCGTCGGCGACGATCAGGAGGTCCGCGGCCGCGTGACCGCACACGCCGCGCACGGCGCCGAGCGCGCGGCCCGTGCGATCCTCGACCGCGCAGCCGACGAGCTCGTAGACGTAGTACTCGTCGTCGTCCGCGCGCGCGAGGTCGTCGATGCGCGCCAGCAGGAAGCGCCCGCGCGCCGACTCCGCGGCGCCGCGGTCGCAGACGCCGTCGAGGCGCACGCGGCACTCGTCCGCGCGGCCGACCGACACCCCGCGCAGCGCGTGCGCGACGGCGCCGGCGCCGGACTCGTCGCGCGCCAGCCACAGCGAGGGCGCCGACTCGAAGCTCTCGGGCGCGGCGCCCGCGAGTCGCACGCGCAGATCGCCCGCGAGCCCGTGCGCGCCGACGACGCGGCCGATGCAGACGAGCGCCGGCGCGGCTTGCTGCGCGCGCGACGGGACGCCGGCGCTCTCGGAAGCGCCTCCCGCCGGGTCCTGTCTTCTGATGCTTCGCTCGCGTGCGGCTCGCTGCGCGCGCGGCCTGCGGCCGCGCTTGCCGCTCAGTCGACGATGTCGAGCCGGCACTGCGCGCCGTGGGGCGACGCCGCGAGCAGCGCGCGCATCGCCTTGGCGACCCGGCCCTGGCGCCCGATCACGCGTCCCCGGTCGTCGGGGTTCGTCTCGAGCTCGAGCAGCCGGCCGCCGTCGGACTCGCGCACGCGGATCTCCTCCGGGTGCGAGACCATGCCGCGCGCGACGAAGGCGATCAGCTCGGCGGCCGCAGTTGCCATGCTAGGCGCTCTTCGCGGCGCGCGTCTGCCGGCGCAGGAGCGACTTGACGGTCGGAGAGAGACGCGCGCCCTTGGCGACCCACGCCTGGATCGCGTCGGCCTGGAGCGCGATGCGCTCCGGGCTCGTCTTCGGGTCGAAGCTCCCGACGACGGCGAGCGGGCGACCGTCGCGCTTCTTGCGCTCGTCCACCACGACGACGTGGTAGTACGGGCGATTCCTGGCGCCGGCGCGCGAAAGTCGGATCTTCACCATCGGGGGCCCGGTCCTCCTGCGAATCCACAAAATCGGCCGCGCACTCTAGGAGAGAGGGCCCGGGGGGTCAACTCGCGTCCTGCGCGCGACGCGCCCGCTCTTTTCGCTCGGAGCACTCCGCGCAGGCGTAGAGCGGACGGTGCGGCGTGCGCAGTCGCTCGTACGCGCCGTCGAGCGCGACGCGGCGGACGCGCGGGACGATCGCGCCGCAGAAGTCGCAGCGGAGGCCGTCGCATCCGGGTGCCGGCGCGTTCGGATCCGGTTCGCCCACAGTCGACCTCCCCGCTCTGATCTCCGCCTGGCTCCGCCTCGCTGCGCGCCTCGCTTCGCTCGGCTTGCCGCAGTCTACCGGCCCGCGCCGACACGGAGCCAGAGCTCCCGCGGCGCGCGCGCGCCGAGCTCGCGGCGTAGCGCCGCGAGCAGCTCGGGGCGACGGAGCTGGAGCACCTGGCACCAGGCGCTCGACTCGACCTCGAGCTCGAGCACCTCGCCGCGCAGAGCGGTCGGGCGGCAGCGGCGCGCGACCTCGCTGCCGACCCAGCGCTCCCAGCGCTCCGCGATGTAGACGACGCGCGCGGACGTCTCGAGGCCGAGGTCGCGCAGCACGCGCGGCACCAGCGCGCCGACGCGCTCGGGGTCGCTCGCAGGCATTCGCTTCATGCTTCGTCCAAGGTGCGGAAGACCACCCCCGTCGGCAGCTTCGGCGTGAAGAAGGTGCTCTTCTGCGGCAGCACTTCGCCCGCGGCGGTGACCCGGAAGACGTCCTCCGGCCGCAGCGGGTTGAGATAGAGCGCGACGACGCCGCGGCCCGCGCGCAGGTCGCGCGCGGTCTGCGCCGCGGACTTCGGGTAGGCGATGGCACCGTCGCGCACGGCCGCCTCGTCGAGCCCGAAGACGCCTTCGATTACCTCGCGATGGAGCACGCGGACCGTGAGCTCGGAGTCCGCGCGCGGGCGCGAGAAGATGCGCAAGGTCCCCGACGCGTCCTCCGACGCGAAGGCGTGTCGGTCGGCGAGCGGCGCGAGCTCGCGCGCGAGCAGCCCGTCGATCTTCGAGGGCTCGACAGACGGGAGCTCGCGCTGCATCCAGCCCGGCAGGCGGTCGCGCCACGCCGCCGGCGCCGGCGCACTGCCCTTGCACACCAGACGGTGGATGGGAAGGAGCAAGGTCCCCGGCGCGTAGGCATTGGCGAAGCTCGCGAGGATCCACTCGTGCGGCGCGTCGGGCGCGGCGTCGCCGGCCGCGCGCCGCTCGTCGCGATAGGCGAGCGCCGTCTCGTAGCGGTGATGCCCGTCCGCGATCACGACGGCCCGCTCCGCGAGGAACTCCGCAACGGCGCGCACCGCCGAGGCGTCGTCGATGCGCGCGAGCTCGTGCGTGGCGCCGCTCTCCTCCCGCGCGACGCAGAGAGTTTGCGCCTTCGCCTCGCGCAGGCGCGCCGCCAGGATCTCCTCGCGGTCCTCGTAGAGCAGGAAGACCGGCGAGAGATTCGCGCGCGCCGCGCGCAGCACCTTCAGCCGATCGGCCTTTGGACCCGCGAGCGTGCGCTCGTGCGGCCGCACGATGCGGCGCGCGTAGTCCTCGAGGTGCAGCAGGGCGAAGAAGCTCTCCCGCTCGTGACGACGCCCGTCGGATGTCGCGAAGCCCTGGCGGAGCGCGTAGAGGGCCGGCTCCTTCTCGCGCAGCAGCACGCCCTCGGCGCGCCAGGCCGCGAGCGTCTCGCGGATCTGCGCGTAGTCGGTGCTCGCCTCGTCCGCCACGTCGCGCGTCAGCTCGAGCCGGATCGCGTTGTGCGGGTCGCGGTCGTAGAGCAGCGCGCGCTCCTCCGCCGCGATCACGTCGTAGGGCGGCGCGATCACACGCGAGAAGTCGACGCGCGTCGGGTCGTAGCGCAGCGCGCGGAACGGCCGGATGCGGGTCACGCCGATGCCTCCTCGAGCCAGGGCGCGAGCGCGTCGCGCGAGAGCGCGCCCCAGCGGAGCACGACCGGACGCGCGCCGGTCAGGTCGACGACCGTGCTCGCGGGCGACGCTCCCGCATCGGGGCCGTCCGCGAGAAGGGTCGGGTCGCCGGGACCGGCGCAGAGAGCGCGAGCTTCCGCCGCCGTGCGCGCCGCCGGGTCGCCGCTGTGGTTGAGGCTGGTTGCGGTGACGGGTCCGGCATCGGCGCGCGCGAGCGCCTCCGCGAAGGCGGACGCGACGGGATGCGACGAGCAGCGGAGCCCGACGGCGCCGTCGCGGCGCGCGACGCCCTCCGCGAAGCGACGCGCGCAGCGCAGCACGAGAGTCAGAGGGCCCGGCCAGAAGGCGTCGGCGAGCCGCCCGGCCGCGCGGAGCGGCTGGCACTCGAGCGCGTCGAGCGCAGACGGCGAGTCGACCAGCACCGAGATCGGCGCGTCCTCGCCGCGTCCCTTCCAGCGCCGCAGCTTTGCCACCGCGGATTGCGAGCAGGCGTCGGCGCCGAGGCCCCAGACCGTCTCGGTCGGATAGCCGACGAGCCCGCCCGCGCGAACCCGCTCGACCGCGTCGCGCATCGAGGCGGTCACCGCGTCGCGGCGCGGGCCGCGATGTCCCGCCGGTAGTGCATGCCCTCGAAGTGGATCTTCGAGGCGGCTGCGTAGGCCTGCGCGCGCGCCGCCGCGACATCGCCGCCGCGCGCGGTCACGCCGAGCACGCGGCCGCCCGCGGTGACGAAGCCGCCGTCCGCGCCGCGACGCGTGCCCGCGTGGAAGACCACGACGCCCGGCAGCGCGGCGGCCGCGTCGAGCCCTTCGATGCGACGCCCGATCGTGTAGTCGCGCGGGTAGCCGCCGGAGCAGAGCACCACGCAGACCGCGGCGCCGCGCCCGTCCGGCGGCGCGACGCGCGAGAGATCGCCGCGCGCCGCGGCGTCGAGCAGCGGCAGCAGGTCCGACTCCATCTGGAGCGCGATCGGCTGCGTTTCCGGATCGCCGAAGCGGACGTTGAACTCGACCACGCGCGGCACGCCCTCCGCGTCGATCATGAGCCCCACGTAGAGCACGCCTCGGTATGGGCTTCCCTCGGCGGCCATGCCGCGCAAGGTCGGGTGGACGATCTCCTCGAGCACGCGCTTCTCGAGCGCGGCGTCGACGCGCGCCGCCGGCGCGTAGGCGCCCATGCCGCCCGTGTTCTCGCCGCGCTCGCCGTCGTGCACGCGCTTGAAGTCCTGCGCCGGAGCGAGCGTGACGACGTTCCGGCCGTCGCTCACGGCGTAGAAGGAGGCCTCCTCGCCGACGAGCCGCTCCTCGATCACGACGCGGTCGCCCGCCGCACCGAAGCGGCGCGCTCCCATGATCTCGTCGATCGCGGCCTCGGCCTGCGCGGGCCCCTCGCACACCGCGACGCCCTTGCCGGCGGCGAGCCCGTCGGCCTTCACCACGCAGCCCTCGCGCAGCCTCCGCACGTGCTCGCGTGCGCGCGCCGCCTCGTCGAAGACCTCGAAGGCGGCGGTCGGCACACCGTGGCGCGCCATGAAGCGCTTGGCGAAGGCCTTGCTCGCCTCGAGCTGCGCGGCGCGCGCAGACGGCCCGAACGTCGCGATGCCGGCGTCGCGCAGGCGATCGGCGAGCCCGGCCGCGAGCGGCGCCTCGGGGCCGACGACCACCAGATCGATCGACTCCGCGCGCGCGCGCGCGACGAGCAGGTCGGGCGCCGCGTCGGCGAGCTCGGGCAGGCAGCGCGCGACAGCGGCGATGCCGTCGCTGCCGGGCGCCGCGAGCAGCGCGTCGAGCTGCGGGCTCCGCGCCAGCTTCCACGCCAGCGCGTGCTCGCGGCCGCCGGAGCCGACTAGCAGGACGCGCAACGCGACAGCTCCCTAGTGTCTGAAATGGCGGACGCCGGTCAGCAGCATCGCGAGCCCGAGCCGGTCGGCGGCCGCGATCACCTCATCGTCGCGCACCGAGCCGCCCGGCTGGACCACCGCGCGCGCGCCCGCCGCCGCCGCGACCTCGAGGCTGTCCGGGAACGGGAAGAAGGCGTCGCTCGCGAGCGCGGAGCCGCGCAGGTCCATGCCGACGCGCGCCGCCTTCGCGACCGCCTGGTGGATCGCGTCGACGCGCGAGGTGGCGCCGCCGCCGATGGCGAGCGTCGCGTCGGCGGACGCGAACACCACGGCGTTGCTCTTCACATGCTTCACCACCCGCCAGGCGAAGGCGAGCGCGCGCCGCTCGGCGTCGTCGGGCTTTCGCTGTGTGGCGACGCGCGCCGTCGCGAGATCCTCCATCGCGACGTCGGGCTCCTGCACGAGGAGTCCCCCGTAGACGCGCCGCACGTCGAGCTCGGCCGCCGGCAGCCGCTCCGGGTGGAAGCGCAGCAGACGCCGGTTCTTCTTCTTCACGAGCAGCGCGAGCGCGTCGGCGTCGAAGCCGGGCGCGATCAGCACCTCGGAGAAGATCTCGTCGACCGCGCGCGCAAGCGCGAGGTCGCACAGGCGGCTCGACACGATGATGCCGCCGAAGGGCGAGTCGGGATCGCCGTGGAAGGCGCGCCGGTAGGCCTCTTCGGCCGTCGCGCCGAGACCGACACCGCAGGGCGTGTTGTGCTTCAGGATCGCGACGGCCGCCTGCTCCCCCCCCGCGAAGTCGCGGATCAGCGCGAGCGCGGCCTGCGCGTCGACCAGGTTGTTGTACGAGAGCTCCTTGCCGTGCAGCGGCTCGGCGATCTCGAGGAAGCGCCCGTACAGTGCGGCGCCCTGGTGCGGGTTCTCGCCGTAGCGGAGCGTCGCGGCGCGCGCGAGCTCGACCTCGAGGCGCGGCGGGAAGCGGTCCTCGCCGTGTCCCTGCTGCGCCGCGAGCCAGGCGTGGATCGCGGTGTCGTAGCGCGCGGTGCGCGCGAAGGCCTCGAGCGCGAGCCGCCGTCGCGTGGCCTCGCCGAGCCCGCGCTGCTCCTTCAGCTCGCGCGCCACCGCGTCGTAGTCGGCGGGATCCACGAGCACGCCGACGTAGGCCTGGTTCTTCGCGGCCGAGCGGATCATCGACGGCCCGCCGATGTCGATCTGCTCGATCGCGTCCTCGAAGCTGACGTCGCCACGCGCGACGGTCGACTCGAACGGGTAGAGGTTCACGACCACGAGGTCGATCGCCTTGAGGCCGTGCTCCGCGATGTCGGCCTCGTCGCCCGCGTGGTCGCGGCGCGCGAGCACGCCGCCGTGCACGAGCGGGTGCAGGGTCTTCACGCGGCCGCCGAGCATCTCCGGGCTGCCGGTCAAGGTCTCGACCGGCACGATCTCGAGCCCGGCCGCGCGCAGCACCTTCGCCGTGCCGCCCGACGCGACGAGCTCGACACCGAGGTCGGAGAGCGTGCGCGCGAACTCGACGAGCCCCGTCTTGTCGGAAACGGAAAGCAATGCGCGCCGCACCGGGCGCACCGGAGACTGGGGAGCCATCGGGGGATCCTCGCCGGAGGAAGGCGGCGTGTGGGAGCGGGAGCAGTGTGTAACGAACGGCGCCGCGCGCGTCCATCGGCGGAGGAGCGAAACCGCGTTACTCCGACTGAGCGGAGTCGTTGCTCATCGGGTCCGATCTTCCGAACTTCGCTCGCCTTCGGCTCGCTGCGCGCGCCCTTCTGGCGCTTGCATGTAGACGCGCGGCACGCGCGACCCGACACGCACGAGCAGCTCGTAGGAGATCGTGTCCGCCGCCGCGGCCGCCTCCTCGACGGGCAGGCTGGCTCCGTCGCTCGCGCCGAAGAGCAGCGCCTCGTCGCCCGGCGCGACCGACGCATCGCCGACGTCGACGCCGACGTAGTCCATCGAGACGCGACCCGCGATCGGGAACCGGCGCCCGCGGATCAGCACCTCGCTGCGCGCGGAGCTCGCGACCGGGACACCGTCGGCGTAGCCGATCGCGAGCGTCGCGACCCGCGTGTCGGCGCGCGCCCGGAAGCGCGCGTTGTAGCCGACCGACTCGCCTGCGCGGACGTTCCGCACCTGCACCACGCGCGTGGCGAGCGTCATCGCGGGTCGCAGGCGCGCGCGCAGATGCGCCGCCGGCGCCACGCCGTAGAGCAGCAGCCCGGGGCGCACGGCGTCTGCCTCCGGCAACGCCTGGAGGAGCGGCGCGCCCGCGAGCAGCCCGGCCGAGTTCGCGAAGTGGATCCTCCCCGGCGACACCCCGCGCTTGCGCGCGCGGGCGAGCACGTCGCGGAAGACGGCGAGCTGCGCGAGCGAGGGCGCGAGGTCGGCCTCGTCGGCCTGCGCGAGGTGCGTGAACGTGCCCTCGAGCGAGAGCGCCGGCTCCGCCGCAATGTCGGCGAGCCGGTCGGGCGCGGACGCCGCCGGCACGCCCATCCGCCGCATTCCGGTGTCGACCTCCACCTCGACGCGAGCGCGGCGGCCCGCCGCGCGAGCCGCGACGGCCACGAGCGCGAGGCCCTGCGCGTCGTGCAGGACCGGCACCAGGCCGCGCGCGACCGCCTCGGCGGCTTCGGCGGCGTCGTGCACGCCGCCGAGCACGAGCACGCGCGCCCCGAGGCGCGCGTCGTCGAGTCGCGCCGCCTCGCACACGTCGAGCACGGCGAGCCGCTCGCAGCCCTCCGCGACGAGCGCGCGCGCGACCGGGACCGCGCCGTGCCCGTAGGCGTCGGCCTTGACCACCGCGTAGACCTCGCGCCCGCCCGCACGGCGGCGCGCCTCCGCGTAGTTCGCGCGGATCGCGGCGAGATCGATGCGCGCCTCCGTCGGCCGACGACCCGCAGCGCTGACCCGGGCCTCGCTCACCTCTCCCTCCGCTCCGGGCGCATAACGTATCGGAACACCTCGGCAAAGTGCTTGGCGACGAACACGGCGCTCGGTTAGCCTCGGCCGGGTCCGTCGGAACGCCTTCGGACGCCACCAGGCCTATGACCCCCGCGCCCCAAGACATCGGCGAGCTGTCCGTCTTCGTGAACGGCGAGC
>DATKND010000139.1:0-35886 GCA_035541475.1 Myxococcota bacterium
CCAGAGTTTGTTGGCGAGCGCCACGGCGGCCTTGTTGTGGCCTCGCGCCCGCTCGCGCTCGAGCGCCCAGCGGCGCAACCGATCGAGCTCGCCCTTCTTGCGCTTGCCGTGACAGAGCACGGAGCGTGCCCCGTGGATCAGCAGCATGAAGATCCAGTGACTTCACCGGCCTCCGCCCCAGTCGTGCGGGTGCCGCAGGCCTCCATCAGCGAGGTCGCAGGCTCTCGCTCGCCGAGAAGGCGGCCAAACCGCTCGCGCGACAGTCGCCGCCGCTCGCTCACGCGGCCCGCGCGCGACACCGCTACCCCGAACACGCTCTTCGCCAGATCCACGGCAATCGTCGTAGAATGCATCTCGGATTCCTCCTCTCCGAGTCACTTCGAAGCGTAGGGCGACTCACGTCGATGCCTAACGAGTCGAGGGAGGAGTCCGTCCCATCCCTCCACTCCACCTGGTCCGCGCGGCTTCCAGCTTGCGAGCCCATCAGCCGCCGGCCGCCCCGGGCGGGGTTGACACGAGGGGCGGCCGCCGGGCGATACTCGGTGTGGACACGGACGGCCGGCAGGTGAGGGCGCGGTCCGTCAGGTCGCGCGCCACCGCGTCGCAGTGAGAATGGCCACCCAAAGAAGTCGGTTCCAGTCTCCCGAGAGCATGCAAACACTCGCCGAGGCGCTCGCCGAGTACTATGCCGCCAACCCGGAGCTCAAACGCGATGACGCCCTCTCGCTCGACGCGAGAGCCTTCTTCCTATCGCACGACGCCGTGCACGTGATCTATGGGTGCGGAACGTCGATGTCGGACGAAGCGGTGGTAAAACTCGCCAGTCTGTTTGGCACCAGCGAGGGATTCTCCGTTCTCCGGGGATATCGCCTTCATGAGTCCGTGGACATCTATCGCCACCTGCCCCTCGGAAACACGTTCATCGCGCTGTTGGTATCGCCATACATCATCGTACGGACGCTCTGGCGGTGCGCGCGTCAACACGCCAAGTGGCCCTGGTCGAACCACGAACAGTACATGCAGACTCCGCTTCGCGAGCTACGCGCACAGTTCGGAATCGCGGTGGCACATGGATCGAGTAGAAGCACGGACTAACAAGGAATCTGGACTCCTTCCACACACCAATTCGTTTCTTCGAAGCTGATTCTCTCTCCGTCTCGTCTCCCGTTTGCCAGGCGGCGCGTCGGCCGGACTGCCGTCGTATCTCCGGCCTCCGGGGTGTGGTCCGCCGCCACCGCGTGTGCTCGAAGCAGCCTGTCGAAGGTTCGAAATGGGGAGTTCGCCGCGCGCGGCGGTGTCAGCCGCGACCGAGACGGCGCCGCGCTCCGTACCCATCTCGAGAAGTGATTCGAGGGGCGAACCGGCCGAGGCACGCGACGCCGCGGACCTGGCTTGCCTCTGCTCCTTCGTCGGGATCGGCACACCTCGACGCCAAATCGCCACGCTCCTCGGCGTCTCGAAGGGCGCTGTCGCCCGCAAGACGGCGCGGCTCCGTGCTCGGCGGCCGGCGCGTACGGGCCGTCTGACACAACCGCCCTCAGCCGTCCACGTAGCTCTTGGAAAAGGCCGTGGAGCGGGCCCTCCTGGTTTCGCCCATCCGGAGGAAGGCAATGCGCAGGTTGATGATCGGGTCGATCGTGGCCGTCTCGATGGTGGTTGCCATCGCGTCGGCGCAAGCCACTCCCCTCGCGCCGGGGGGAAGCATCGCGGCTGCGGCGGTCCCGAACCCGACGGGAGCGATCCTGGCGGATACCGGGCTGCTCTCCTACAGCTACGGCACCCCGCTCTCCACCGGAACGGTCCGCGAGATCGTCTTCGCAGACACCAGCAATCCATTCGGTTCGGGCCGTCTGTCGTTCGTCTTCCAGGCCCACGTCCTCACGGGCGATCTCGCACGCATCACCGGCTCTAGCTTCGGCATATTCACCACCGACGTCGGAATCAATGTCCCGCTCGCGCCATTCATCACGACAGGTAGCCACCCGCCGCAAACCATTACCCGAAGCCAAGCTGGAGATGTCATCGGGTTCAACTTCGATCCCTCGATCGTTCCGGATGCCGGCTCCACGGATACGACGCTCGAGCTGATCGTCCGAACAGACGCGACCGCGTTCAAACCGGGCTCCATCGGTGTGATCGATGGCGGTGGTCAAACGCTTTCGGGCTTCGTGCCCACCGTGATCCCCGAGCCGGGCACGTTCCTGCTCCTGGGCGGCGGCCTCGCAGGCATCGCCGCTGTACGGAGCCGGCGCAGCTGACGCCTCCCGACGCAAGCGGCGTCGAGATCGTCCACAATCCGGATCCGTCCGGAAGAGGGACACCTCGATGCGCGCGCCGCTCTATTCCGCGAATCCGAACGAGCTGTTCGAGCCCGAGATCATCGCGAATCCCCAGAGGCTCTATGCGCGACTCCGATCGGAGACTCCGATGGCGCGGGTCGCCGACACCGGCGTGCATCTCGTCGCGGCCTGGGATCTGATCGAGACGGCGCTCGCCCGGGAATCCGACTTCTCCGCCAACCTGACCGGCGTGCTGATGCGCACGCCCGCCGGCGATCCCAGCATCTTCTCGTTGCCCGAGAGAATCGGGGACGACCCGGGCAACGTGATCGCGACCGCGGACGAGCCCGCGCACGCGCTGCACCGAGCGATCGTCCAACCTCGATTCTCCGGCAGCTTCGTGTCGATGCTCGAGGAGCCCGTCCGCCGCTGGGCGCGGGATGCCATCCGAGACTGGCTCCGCGGAGGCGCGGAGGATTTCGTGCCCGTCGCCGAGCTCGTTCCGGCCCGTGTGGTGGGCAGCCTCCTCGGCCTTCCGGAAGGCGACGTCTCGCGCTTCCGAACCTGGGCGATGATCGGCGGCGACATCCTCGCCGGACACCTGGATGCGTCACGGCTCGTCTTGCTCGCGGCGGAGGCCATGAAGATGGGGGAGTACCTCGGAGAGCACCTCGACCGCGCCACCGAGGATCTCCGGCTCGACGCCGACGCGCCGCTGATGCACGCGCTCGCGCGCAGCGTCGCGGACGGTCAGATCGGTCGCGGCGCGGCAATCGGCATCGCCACCGTGATGTTCACGGCCGGCGGCGAATCGACCGCAGCGCTGATCGGCTCGACGGTGCGACGCCTCGCGGAGGACCGCGAGACCACGCGCGTCCTTCGCGAGCGTCCCGATCTGATTCCGAACTTCGTGGAAGAGGTGGCCCGTCTGGAGCCTCCATTCAACTTCCACTACCGCCTCGTCCGGCGGGACTGCGAACTCGGCGGATTCGAGCTCCATCCCGGAGATCGGCTGATGCTCCTGTGGGCGTCTGCGAACCGGGATCCTGCCCACTTCGACGAGCCCGACGTGCTCCGGCTCGACCGCAAGCACAACAAGGACCACCTGACCTTCGGGCGCGGCGGCCACTTCTGCATCGGCGCGCCGATTGCGCGGATGGAGGCGCGCATCGTCTGCGCAGAGCTGCTCGATGCGACGAAGTCAGTCGCCCCGAGATCCGGTCACGCGCCGGTGTATGCGAACAGCATCATGTCCCGACGCCTCGAGCATCTCCACCTCGATGTGGAGGCCGAGGCTCATTGAAGCGAGAGTCATGGGCGCATTGATCATGCTCGGCACGCTCGTGGGCCTGATCGCCCTCATCTTCGCGTTGGTGCTCCGATTCGATCCGGAGGCGCGTGGACCTTCGAAGCGCTCGGGGCCCGATCGTGTCTGAGCTCAGCCCGCTCACGCGAGCAGCGATCGACTTCGCCTACATCGGCGGGGCGACCTTCCTCGGCGTTGCGTTGCTCCTGAGCTTCCGCCGAGGTCGCCCGCACCCGCTACTGCTCGTGTGCATCTCCGCGATCTCGTTCTCCTGGATCGAGGCGCCCTATGACTGGGCGGTGTATGCCCAGTTCCCGCCCGCGCTTCCGCGCATGCCGTCCTGGTGGCCGCTCGACATGACATGGGGTGGCCTGCCGGCGGCGGTTCCCCCCGGCTACATCGCCTACTTCGCCCTGCCTGCCGTGATCGGTGCCTCGCTGGGGGGCTGGTCGAGCGCGAGGTTCGAGTGGCGAGCCCCCATTGCGCTGCTGATCACGGGACTGGTCGTCGGCTGCGTCTGGGCATTTCTGTTCAATGCGATCCTCGGGGCTCGGCTCGGCGTGTTCCACTACGGCCGCGTGATCGAAGGACTCGCGCTCTGGCCCGGCACGAAGCATCAGTATCCGCTCTACGACTCGCTCGCGATGGGCGTGCAGATGATGGTCTTCACGTATCTCCTCGGACGAACCGACTCACAGGGGCGCACACTCATCGAGGTCTGGGCGGATTCGAAGTCGAAGAGCCGACTCCGTTCTTCGCTCCTCTCGATTGCCGCTGCAATCGTCGTCGGACATGTGGTCTACCTCTCGGTCTTCGCGCCGCATCTCGCCACCAAGCTGCTGCACTTGCAGACCGTCGGGCCGACCGAGCCCTTGTTCGAGGGCGTGCCGAACCAGCCGCTCTGAGAACGCGATCCGTGGGCCCCAGGGAGGACGCATGACACCGACCGACCCCGATCGTCCGATGCGGATCCGACTCGCCCCCGAGCGCCGCGATCGCCTCGTCTCGAGGCTTCGGGCCTTGTTCTCGCGAGAGTTCGACAGTGACCTCAGCGAGTTCCAGGCAAAGCGTCTCGTCGAGTTCTTCGTCCGCCATCTCGGTGCGCCCGTCTACAACCAGGCGGTTCAGGACGCTCGCGCTGCCGTCCAGACCAAGCTCGACGATCTCGAGGGCGAGTTCTACGAGCCGGAGCCCGAGTAGACTGCTCGCGTCATCCGCGGGAGGACGTCCCCATGAGCGCATCGTTGTCCGGAGGCTGCCTGTGCGGCGCGATCCGTTTCGAGTGTCGGGCCGAGCCGGTCTCCGCGGTGATCTGCCACTGTCTGGATTGCCAGAAAGCGCATTCGGCGCCCTACGCAGCCTGTGCACTGATGCCGCCGGGCACCCTCGCACTCCTCTCTGGTGAGCCGAGCCGGTACATCGTCGTTGCAAACAGCGGGTCCGTGACCTTTCGAGAGTTCTGTGGCCGTTGTGGCACCCATCTCTTCAGCGGCGCCGAGGCGTTCCCGCAGTGGAGGAGCGTGAAGATCGGAGCGCTCGACGATCCCGGTTCGATCGTTCCTGTGGTTCACGTCTGGACCGAGCGAGCGGTCCCGTGGGCTCGCATCGACGACGGCCTGCCTCGGTATGCCCGGCAGATCGACGCGGCCGAGCTCGAGCGGCTCTGGGCGGAACGACCGAGGAGGTTCCATCCATGAACGGTCGGACCGAGAAGATCGCGTCGGACTTCTTCGCGGCGATCGAGCGCCGCGACCTCGACGCGGTGCGTGAGCTCTATTCCCCCGACGTGCAGATCTGGCACAACGTCACGGGCAGGACGCAGACGCGCGAAGAGAACGTGAAGCTGCTTCGATTCTTCACGGGGCGCGTCTCCGAGCTCCGCTACGAAGTGCTCGCCCGCGATTTCTTCGAAGGCGGGTTCGTGCAGCGACACGTGCTGCACGGAAAGCTCGCGTCCGGCGAGCCCATCGCCGCGCCGGTCTGCCTCGTGGTCTACGTCTCGAAGGGAAGGATCGAGCGTCTCTTCGAGTACCTCGATCCGGCCGCCGTTCGCGGCGCCTTCGCCTGACGCGACTTCACCCGAAGAGGAATCCCCTTGTCGACAAAGCCCCTCCGAGTCTTTCAGTTCGCCACCGGCAACGTCGGGACCGAGATGGTGAAGCGCATCGTGCAGCACCCCGACCTCGAGCTCGTCGGGCTCTACTGCTACACACCCGCGAAGATCGGCCGCGACGCCGGCGAGATCGCGGGCATCGGCCCGGTCGGCGTGAAGGCGACCGGGCGCCTCGCCGACGTGCTCGCCGCGAAGCCCGACGTCGTGAACTTCAACGGCGTGTGGCCGGACATCGACCTCTTCTGCACCTTGCTCGAGAACGGCATCGACGTGGTGACGACGTCCGACTGGATCACCGGCCACCACCGCAACCGCAGCCACCCGCACCCGTCCGGCCGCAAGCCGACCGAGCTGATCGAGGCCGCGTGCCAGCGCGGCGGCGCGAGCTTCTACGGGACCGGAATGAACCCCGGCCTCGCGCAGATCCTCAGCGTGGTCGCGACCGCGGGGATGGGCCGCGTCGATCACGTGACCGTGCTCGAGACCGTCGACGTCTCCTGCCACCACTCGGTGGATACCTGGAAGAACGTCGGCTACGGGCGGCCGGTCGACGATCCGGCCGTGCCGGGCATGCTCGAGAAGGGCTGCACCGTGTTCGCCGACGCGATCTACCTGATGGCTGACTGCCTCGACCTCGAGATCGAGGACGTCGCCTTCGAGTGCGAGCTCGGCGCCTGCACCGAGGACGTCGACCTCGGCTGGTGGAAGCTCCCGAAGGGCTCCGTCGGCCGCAGCCTCGCGAAGTTCAAGGGGATCGTCGGGGGCGAGCCGAAGATCGAGACGCACCTCGAGTGGCAGATGACGCCGAAGACCGAGCCGCGCTGGAAGGTACGCGGCTGCTACATCACCACGATCCTCGGCGACCCGATGATCATCAACCGACACATGATCCTGCCCGCGACCGGGACGCCGCACACCTTGATGAATGCCGACTACTTCGCGTCGCTCGGCATGACCATCACGGGCATGCCGGCGCTGAACGCGATGCGCGCCGTATGCGAGGCGAAGCCGGGGCTGCTCACGAGCGCGGATCTGCCGCTGCGGGCCTTCGCGAGCCGATTCCACGCGAAGTGAAAGGAGGCGACGATGGCGCTTCGCGAATACCGCACGGCCACGACCGACAACCGCCGCTGGGAGCGCTTCACGCATCGTCCCGGCGACATCTTCGTGTGCACGCCACCGAAGTGCGGCACGACCTGGACGCAAACCATCATTGCGAGCCTGCTCTGGCCGGAAGGCCCGGCTCCCGGGCCGGTCATGATCTTGGCCCCGTGGCTCGACGCGCAGTTCTACCCGCTCGATGAGCTCCTCGCGCGCCTGGAAGCCCAGACCCATCGCCGCTCCATCAAGACGCACACTCCCGCCGACGGCATCCCGATCTTCGACGACGCCCGCTACGTCTTCGTCGCCCGCGACGGCCGCGACGCCTTCATGTCTCTCTGCCATCACTACGAGGTATTCAAGGGCGACGTCCGCAACGCGCTGAACGAGCGGGCGGCGGCCGACGGAGTCCCGCCGATGCCCGAGTGGACGGGTGACATCCACGGCTTCTTCCGGCGCTGGCTCGAGGAGGCGTCGCTGCTCCATCACGTCGCGACGTTCTGGGAGCGGCGCGATCGCTCGAATCTCCTGTTCGTGCACTTCTCGGATCTGAAGCGCGATCTCGCCGGAGAGATGCGCCGGATCGCCGCCTTCCTCGACCTGCACGTGTCGGAAGCGCGCTGGCCGGCCGTCGTCGAGCGCTGCACGTTCGACGCGATGCGCGCGCGCGCCGACGAGATCGGGACCTTCTGGAACTTCGAAGGCGGCGCGCAGAGCTTCCTCTACAAGGGCACGAGCGGGCGTTGGCGCGACGTGCTCGACGACGCGGAGGTCGAAGCGTACGCGAAGCGTGTCTCGCAGGTGCTCCCGGCGGACGCGGCGGCGTGGCTCGAGCATGGGCGAGGCGCGGGCGCGGTCCGGGACTGAGCGCGCGCTCGATCGCGTCGTGGACTCAGCGCGCGGCGATCTGCGCCTGCAGCTCGAGCAGCTCCTGCATGTCGAGATCGGAGACGAGCGCGTAGCCCTGCCCTTCCTGCTGCCACAGCGCGACGTGGAAGCCGCGAACCGTCTGCGTGCGCAGCTCCGGCGGGAAGGCCAGCCCTTCGCTCGGGACGACGAAGAGCGACGCGGTGTGGAGGCGCCGCTTGTAGACGAACACCGCTGCGCGTCGATCGAGGAAGGGCTCGACGGCGCCCCCTTCGAGCGGGAAGTCGTCGTTCCCGGCGAAGTGGACGGCCGGCGCGAAGTCGAGCTTGCCGCCGAACCAGGGCTTTACCTCGTGGAGTCCGCCCGTCACGCGCGCGAGCGGCGCGCCCTCGAGCACGCGCAGGTGATCGTTGATGCTCTCGCCCTCGAGCTGCCGCAGCGCGGCGCGCTGCTCGACGAAGAGCTCGACGAAGAGAGAGGTCGAGCCCGCGACGACGATCACGAGCGCGGCCGCGGCCGTCGCGAGCGCGGCCCAGCGCGGCGTCCACGTTGGACGCGGGAGCGTCCCGGTCGCGAGCGACGGCCAGCTCTCGGCCAGACGCCGCTTCAGCGCGAGCGGCGCTGCGTGCTGCGGCAGGCTCTCGAGCACCTCGCTCAGCACCCGCTCCGCCTCGGCGTGGGCGCGACAGCGCACGCAGGTGGAGAGATGCTCCTCCAGCTCGGCCTTCGTCGCAGCGGAGAGCCGCTCGCGCAGCCCGTCGAGATTCAGCTCTCGCGCTCTCCCGCAGTCCATGCCCTGTCTCTAGCATGCCCCGGGATCGGGGCGATAGGCGGCGAGCCGCTCTCGCAGCAGCGCTCGCGCGCGCGAGAGCCGCGACTTGACGGTCCCGGTCGCGCAGCCGAGCACGCTCGCCACCTCGGCTTCCGTCATGCCTTCGAGGTCGAGGAGGATCACCGTGCGGAACGCTTCCGGCAACGCGCGCACGGCGGCCGCGACGTCGTCGGCGACGAGCGCGCGGATCTGTCCGAGGTCGAGCTCGCTCGTCGCCGCGTCCGCCGGATCGGCGTCCGTTTCGGGCTCGCCCCGCGAGTCCGGATCCGCCGCGCGCTGCGATCGCCGTCTGCGATCGAGGAAGGCGTTGCGCAGGATCCGGAAGAGCCACGCCCGGAGGTTGCTCCCGGCTTCGAACCGATGCGCCGAACCGAGCGCTCGCGCGTAGGTCTCCTGCACCAGGTCCTCGGACTCGAGCGGATCGCGGCACAGCCAGCGCGCGAAGTTGTAGAGCGCGTCCGCGTGCGCGAGCGCCTGCCGCGCGACCTCGTCGGCTCCCGCGCTCGCCACGCGTCCACCCTACGCCGCGTTCTCTGCGGTGTCCAACGTTCGCCGGCGCCCGAAGGTTCCCGCGAGCGTCGTGGAACCTTCCGCCCCGCCCCGGCGTTGTGTCGACGACGGACGAGGGTGCGGTCCGAAGGAGGAATGATCCATGAAGCTCGAGAGACTCGTTCGATTCTTCATCGACCCGCCGACGTCGGGCCCGCGGGCCACGATCGCGCTGCGATGCATGGCCGGCGGAGTGTTCTTCTGGGAGGGCCTGCTGAAGTTCGCGTACGCCAATCAGGGCGTCGGCCGCTTCGCGAAGCTCGGCATGCCGATGCCCGAGCTGCTCGCGCCGGCGATCGCGGTGCTCGAGATCGGCGGCGGGCTGCTGCTGATCAGCGGTCTCGCCACGCGACTCATCTGCGTGCCGTTCATCATCGAGATGATCGTGGCCATGCTCTCCACCAAGATCTCGCTCTATCTCGGCACCTCGCCGCTGCCCGCGCCTCCGTCGCCGCCCGTCGCCGGCGGATGGGCTGTGCTGCACGAGATCCGCTCGGAATACGCGCAGATCATGACGTGCATCTACCTGCTGGCGGCGGGTCCGGGACCGTGGTCGCTCGACGCATTGCTCGCGCGCTGGCGCAGGCGCTCCGTCCGCGACGAGGGCCTCGCATGGTCGGTCGCGCGGCCGCGCGATATCTAGCCTCTACGGCGCGCTCCCCGATATCGAGGCGTGGCGGCCCGTCAGAGGCGTCCGACGAGATCGGCGAGAGCGGCCGCGTCGCCCGTCGACGCGTAGGCGATGCGGCCATTCGCGTCGAGCACGTAGACGAGCGCGGGGTGGTCGATCTGCCCGGTCTCCGCGTTGCGGCCGCGCGGGACGTTCCAGCGGTCGAGCAGCGCGTTCACGTCGGACTCCGGCCCCGAGAGCGCGAAGCCGTCCGACTCGGCCTCGAGGCCCCAGCTCTGCGCCAGCGCCGGCAGACGCGACGGCGTGTCGCGCCAGGGATCGAGAGTCACCACGGCGATCCGCGGCACCCTCGCGGCATCCACGCCGCTCTCGCGCACGCGCCGCTGCGCGGCGACCACGTCGCGCACCAGCAGCGGGCAGACCGTCTCGCAGTGGCCGAAGGCGAAGGTCACGAAGGCCGGGCGGCCGCGCAGCCGCGCGAGATCGAGTCGCTCTCCGCGCTGGTCCACGAGCCCGAGCTCCGGCGCCGTGCGATCGAGACGCGGATAGGTGTCGGGAAGCGGCTCGCTCGCATTCGCCGCGACCTCCGGCGCGCCGGGTGCCGCCGCGCCGACGACGCGCATCGCCGCCGCGCCGATTCCGACCGCGATGACGAGCGCGCTCGCCGCGATCAGCGCGCGACCGAGACGCGAAGCGCGGAGCTCGCGAAAGCCCTCGCGCAGCGCACCGCCCCAGACGGTCACGAGCACGAGCAGGAGACCCGTCGGCTGTCCCACGAGGAGCAGCCAGCCTGCGGCATCCGGAAGGCCGGAGGGCCCCACGTCGAAGCACACCCAGCGCGCGCGCGCGAGCCACGCGGGCGGCGCGCCTCGTGTCGGCCAGAGCGCGAACGCCCACCAGACGGCCGTGACGACGAGCACGAAGGACAGCGCCACGAGCGCGCTGCGCGACTCGCGCCGACTCGCTCGGGGCAGCGCGTCCGCGCTCATCCGACCTTCCACACGACGGAGAGGAGCTTCCAGTTGACGAAGTAGTAGGTGACGAAGGCCGCGAGGAAGACGCCGACCAGCACCAGGGTGCCAGGCACGATCCCGAGCGCGCCGACGGCGACGACGTTGGCGTCGTCGGCCGGTGTCAACGGGCGCGGCGGCACGACGATGCCCCGCGGAAGCGCCTTGCCCGCGGCGCCGCGGCCGGACTCCTCGGCCCCGAGCCGACGACCGAAGAAGACCGACCCGACCGTCACGGCGATGTAGATCGCGCCGCCGGTGATCGCGACCAGCCCTCCGAGCGCCATCACGGCGATCACGAGGTCGACGGCCGGCGAGAACTCCACGCCGAAGGGCGCCTGCGAGAAGGTGATGTCCCAGTGCCGCCGCGGCACGCCGAAGCTGCCCGCGAAGGTCATCGCGATGGAGAACACCAGCATGCCGAGGCCGAAGAGCCAGGGCTGGATGCGCGCCAGCCGGAAGAAGACGAGCTCGCGGCGGAAGATCAGCGGGATCAGGTAGTAGGTGATGCCCATGAAGGCCATCGCGGTGCCCGACACCACCGTCGCATGGAAGTGTCCCGGAATGCGGAGCGTGTTGTGGGCGATGATGTTGATCTGCTCGGTGCCGAAGGTGACGCCGGTGATCCCGCCGACGAAGCCGAAGACGACCACCGAGAGCACCAGCGAGGAGAAGCCGGGATCTCCCCAGGGCGCCCGCGCGAGCCAGCCGAAGATGCCGCGGTTCTCGCCGCGCAGGCGCATGCCGAGCTCGATGCCGGCCGGGACGGTGAAGCCGTGGATCATGCTGGCCAGCACCGCCATGTACATGAAGTAGGAGGTGTTCCAGACCTTCCATTCCGGCCCGAAGCCCGGGTCGACGAGCAGGTGGTGCGCCGACGCCATCGAGATGAAGAGGATGTAGAGGGCGAAGGCGACGCGGCTCACCTTCTCGTTCAGCACCACGGCGCCGACCGTCAGCGCTCCGAGCAGGTACCAGATCGACACCATCGCGGCGACGTTGATCTGCTGCGAGGCGTGGCCGAGCCCCCACCAGATCAGGCGATAGAACTCGGGATCGATCCGGATGAGGCCGAGCGACCAGAGGAAGGTCGGGATGTAGACGAGCGCGCCGTGCAGCAAGGTGGCCGCGGCGATGATCGCCGCGGTCAACGCGCCGAATGTCACCAGCGGTAGCGAGCCCTCGTACGCCTTCTCGCGCTTCGCCACCACCAGGGTCGCGAAGAAGTGTCCGACGACGAGCAGCGCGCCGACCGCAAAGAGGATCACGCCGAGGTAGAAGGGAGGCTCCGCGCGAAGCGGCACGTACGACGTGAAGAGCACGTCCGCCTGGCCGCTCCACATCATCCACTCGACCAGCAGCGCGCCGCCCGTCATCAGGGCGAATGCGACCCAGCCGAGCGACGGCACGGGGAGACGCGTCGAGAGCAGCGCCGCCGACGCGAAGTAGAGCACGGCCATCTCGAAGAACAGGATGAAGAAGATCAGCATGTTCATGCCGTGCACCGTCAGGATCCGGTAGAACCACACCGCATCGAGCAGGTGCACCGCCTGCCAGCGAGTCAGCAGCACGAGCAGCGCGGCGACGCCTCCGATCAGCAGCGCGACCGTCGCCGCCACGGCATTCGCCTTGATCAAGAGATCGGCCTGCGGGTGCACGGCGAGCCCCGTGATCGGACAATGGCGGAAGGCGACGCCCTCCGGACCCGTGCGCACGGTGGCTGTGCTCATCGCGCGCCTGCCGCGACGTCGGCCGCCTTCGGCACGACGATCATCTTTCCCGTCATCAGGTGATGACCGACGCCGCAGAACTCGTTGCACAGGATCGAGAACTCGCCCGACGTGTCGGGACGGACGCGCAGCCCGTAGTCGTAGCCCGGCACGACCTGGAAGTTGACGTTCAGCGGGAACAGGCTGAAGCCGTGGTTCACGTCGAGCGACGAGAGGTGCAGCGTGTACTCGGCGCCTTCGTGGAGCTTCAGCACCGGCATCCACGCCCACATCTGCGCCTGGAGATAGATGTCGCTACCCGCTGGCGGCTCGACCACCGGGAAGCCGTGGTCCTCTCCCACCTTGTACTGCGCGATGAACTCGGTGACTCGCGCGCCATAGGCCTGCGGATCGACGCGATGCCGGATGCCCGATGGATTCTGCCCGCCTCGCAGGTGCCAGAGCGGCATCATCGCGAAGAGCACGAGACACCAGGCGAAGGAGATCGCGACCCACACCTTCTCGCTGCCGTGGATCGGCTTCCACCACACGCCTCGCGGCGACTCGATGCCGGTGTGGTACATGCTCACCTCGCGTCAGGGCAGCGGCGCCTGGCCGAGCGTCGCGAGCTCGATCAGACCCCAGGCGGTGTAGAAGACGAAGAACACGACGAGACAGGCGATCAGCAGAAGAAACGGGCTGTCGAGCAGTCGCTGGCCCAGCGGAACGGGCTCGCGGTCGGGTTCCGGATCCCGGGGCAGGTCGCTCATGAATCCTCCGTGCGAGCCGTCGCGAGACCCGCACGCGCCGCTTCGTGCAAGGGACGGGCCCATGCGTTCCGGAACGGGTCGTGCAACGCGCGAGCCCTCGTGGCGCGACGAAGGCGCGCGCAGCGAAAGGGATTCGTGAGTCGCGACCTCGGCTTCGATCCGACCCGGCTGTTCGCGTCCGCCGCGCATGGGGCGCTGCGCGTCGCGCGCGTGGGACGCTGAGCCTCACGCTGATGCAGCCGGCCACAGCGACGACCGAGAATGCCCGCTTTTCGCGCCTGCGCGCGGCCGTCGGACACGCGCTCGCCGCAGCGGACTGCCTCGCCGACCGCGTGCTCGGCGAGGCGAGCAATCCGCTCTATCACTCGGGCGCGATCGTCGTGCTCGCCTTCCTGCTGATGCTCGCGACCGGCGTCTACCTGCTCCTCTTCTACCGGATCGGCGCACCCTACGAGTCGGTCGCGCGACTCCAGCAGCAGGCGCTCGCGGGGCGCTGGCTGCGCGCGCTGCATCGCTATGCGGCCGACGTGGCGGTGGTCGCGGCCGTCGTGCACGCGCTGCGCATGGCGGTGCAGGGCAGGACCTGGGGTCCGCGCGCGCAGGCATGGCTCTCGGGTCTGCTCCTCCTCTTCTTGCTATTTGCCAGCGGCTGGACCGGCTACGTGATGGTCTGGGACGCGCAGGGTCTGCTGCTGGCCGCGGAGGGCGCTCGCCTGCTCGACGCGCTGCCGATCTTCGGCGAGCCGCTCTCGCGCGCGTTCGTCGGCGAGCGCGCGCTGCCGGGCCCCTTCTTCTTCCTGAATCTCTTCGCCCACATCGCGATCCCGATCGGCATGGCGGGGCTGCTCCTCCTGCACGTCGCGAGGCTTGCACGCCCGCAGCTCCTCCCACCCCGATCGCTCTGCGCGGGGCTGTGCGCGGTGCTCGTCGCACTGTCGCTGTTCTGGCCGGCGCCGCTCGCGCCGCGCGCGGACCCGTTCGTGCGGATCGAACGGGCGCCGCTCGATCTCTTCTACGCCTTCTGGCTTCCGGTCACGCGATCGCAGGGTCGCTCCACCGTGTGGGCAGGCTTCGCCGCCGCCGCGTTGGCTCTGGTCGCGCTGCCCTGGTGGTCGCGTCCGCGCGCCGAACTCCGGCGGGAGCCCTCGTCCGTCGATCCCCATCTCTGTACGGGCTGCGAGCAGTGCGCGCTCGACTGCCCCTTCGACGCGATCGAGATGCGACCGGTCGAGGGGCGCGCGACACCGGCGGCGCACGTCGAACCCGAGCGCTGCGTCTCCTGCGGCATCTGCGCGGGCTCGTGCGCGCCGATGGCCGTGGGTCCGCCGGGGCGAACGGGGCGCGATCAGCTCGCCACCGCGCGGGACTTGCTGCGCGAGCACCCGGAGGTCCGTGACGACGTGATCGTCGTCGCCTGCGCGAACGGCGTGCCAGCGAGCGCCCTGCCCGGCTCGAGGATCTACCCGGTGAGCTGCGCCGGCAGCGTGCACAGCTCGGTGATCGAGCTGTTCGTCCGGAGCGGCGTGCCCGGCGTGCTCGTGGCGAGCTGTCCGCCGCGCGACTGCCGGAATCGCGAGGGGCCACGCTGGCTCGAGGCGCGCCTGTACGCCGGTCGCGAGGCCGAGCTCCAGGAGCGCGTCGACCGGCGGCGAGTGCGCGTGGTGTCGGCACGAGATCCGGCGCTCGTACGAGCGGCGCTCGAACGTTTCCGCGCCGACCTCGCCGACCAGGGCCGCGCGCGGGCCGAATCCGAGGTCGATCTCGCTCTCGAGTGCGAGCGCGCGGCGGAGGGAAGCGCGTGACACGAGCACGAGCCGCGGCCGCGGTCGCGCTGTGCGCGGCGCTTGCGAGCGCGCTGGCGTTCGCATCGCAAGCGCCCGTGCGGATCGAGCCCTCCGCCGAAGCCGCGATCCGCCTGTCGTGGCGCGCGCGAGGCCAACCCGTGGAGGAGTGCCGCACCCCGAGCCCCGAGGAGCAGGCGAAGCTGCCGGTCCACATGCGGCAGTCCCGCATCTGCGAGCGACAGCTCGCGCCATTCCATCTGGAGGTGGCGCTCGATGGCGCGCCGGTGATCGACTCGCAAGTGGCGCCCGAGGGCGCTCGCCACGACCGACCCGCCTACGTGTTGCGCGAGCTGCGCGTCGCGCCGGGGACGCATCGGCTGTCGGTCCGCTTCGCACCGGAGGTCGAGGGCACCGCCTCGCTGCAGACGCTCGACGCGCCGCTCGAGCTCGCGGATCGCGAGGTGGCGCTCGTGACGGAGGATCCGGAGACGGGTCGGCTGGTGTTGCGGCGAGGGCCCGCCCCGTAGACGCGGCCGTCTCGAAGGGAGACCCGAACCTCGCGCGCGTCGTATGCTGGGATCCTTCCGGGAAGGAGAGCTTCCATGCGTTCCCACCTGGTCCTGGTCGTGGTCGTCGCTTCGGTCGCGATGTCACCCCGTGCATTCGCCGCCGAAAAGGCCTGGGACCAGCAGGCCGTTACCCAGATCGTCCGCGAGCTCGATGGCGCCGTGACGGGATTGCTCGACGAATTCAAGAAGCAGCCGCCGGCGAACCTCGCATCGATGCAGGCGGACGCGCGTCTGCGCCTGGAAGACGACCTCCGCCGGCTCGAGCACGAGACGCACGGGCTGCGCGAGCGGATCGATGCCGGCGCGGGCCTCGACGCGACGCGCTCCATGTACGAGCACATCGGCTCGGTCGCAAACGACGCGCGCGAGGAGGCGCGCAAGCAGATGCAGGCGGAGCCGGTACTGAAGCGCGTCGATCAGGCCGAGGCGCTCTGGGCGCGCCTCACTCCGTACTACGTGAGTGCGCCGAAACCGCAGACGACCTCGAAGCCGTGACGGAGACAGGGAGCGATCTATGGATCCTGCGTACTTCTCGACCTTCGCGGCGCTGGCCGGCTCTGCGATCGGCGGCCTCACGTCGATCGCGACCTCTTGGTTCACGCAGCGCGGTCAATTCCGAGCCGAGCAGCGCAGCCATGACCTCAGCACGCGGCAGGATCTCTACCGCCGCTTCATCGAAGAGGCGTCGAAATGGTACGCGGACGCGTACGAGCACGACAATGCGAAGGTCTCGAACCTCGTCGACCTCTACGCGCTCGTGAGCCGCATGCGCATCCTCTCGTCTCCGGAGATCGTCGACGCCGCCGACCGCGTCGTTCGCACGATCATCGAGGCCTACCAGAGTCCGAACAAGACGTGGCGTGACGTGGCGGAGCTGATCGACAACAAGGCGCTCAATCCGCTCTTCGACTTCAGCCAGGCGTGTCGGCACGAACTGCACCGAGACGCCCGCTTCTAGCGCCGCGAGGTAACGCCGTCCGCGCCGGCGCGGCACGAGGCGGTGCAGTGCCTTCGGATCGCTTCTACTCGAGATCGGCCCACACCGGCGCGTGATCCGACGCGACGAGCCCATCCTTCTTCTTCCGGTATTCGCGGTCGATCTCGACCTCGCGCACGCGCGCGAGCACGGGCGACGTCCCCAGGATGAGATCGATGCGCAGGCCCTGGCCCTTGTGGAAGGAGCCGGCGCGATAGTCCCACCACGAGAAGGCCTGCTTCTCGGGGTGGCGCTCGCGGAAGAGATCGCGCCAGCCCGCGTCGACGAGCGCCCGCACGCGCGCGCGCTCGATGTCGGTGTGGAAGATGCGGCCGCGCAGACCCTCCTCGTTCCACGAGTCGAGCGGCCCGGGACACACGTTGAAGTCACCCGCGACGACGCTCGGCCGGTCGGTGTCGGCGGCGAGCGCGCCCGGCAGCGCCGCCAGCCACGCGAGCTTCAGCTCGAAGTCCGGGTGCACAACCGACTTCCCGTTCGGCACGTACACGCTCGTGAAGCGGATGCCCGCGACGTCGGCCGAGAGCAGGCGCGCGCCGAGCGCCTCCTGTCCCTCGATCCCGCGCCGCACGACCACCGGCTCCTCGCGCGCGAGGATCGCGACGCCGTTCCAGCTCTTCTGCCCCTGACACACGGCCCAGTAGCCCTCCTTCTCGAGGGCCTCGCTCGGGAAGTGCGCGTCCTCGAGCTTCAGCTCCTGGAGCGCGACCACGTCTGGACGACGCTCGCGCAGCCAGTGGAGCAGGAAGTCCTGTCGCGCGCGCAGCCCGTTCACGTTGAAGGTCGCGATCCTCATGCCGGTTCGGGGAGCTTCCCCTGCGCGCGGATCCGCGCGGTGTAGCGCGGCGACGCGTAGCCGTTCGCGACGAACCAGGCCGCGGCGCGCGCGAGGGCCGTGCGCGCGTCGCTCGGCCGGTAGCCGAGCTCCTTCTCGGCGCGTGCCGAGCTCGCGCGCCGGTTGCCGATCGCGTGCAAGGTCGACTCGACGTCGATCAGCGGGGTGCGATGGCTGACGTGGTCGGCCCACCACTCGTTGATGCGCCCGAGGCCGAGCAGCAGGCGCGGCGGGATCGCGAAGCGCGGGGCGGGAATGCCCGTCAGCTCGGAGAGGATGCGCGCCAGCTCGGAGAGCGTGACGTTCTCGCCGCCGAGGATGTAGCTGCCGCCCGCCGCGCCGCGCTCGAGCGCGAGCACGTGCCCTTCCGCCACGTCGTCCACATCGACGAGGTTCAGAACCGTCTCGGCATACGCCTTCATGCGGCCGTTCAGGAAGTGGACGATCATGCCGCCGGTCGGTGTCGGGCGCTGGTCGCCGGGACCGAGCACCGTCGTCGGGTGCACGATCACGCCGGGCAGCCCGCGCGCCATCGCGCGCCAGACCAGCATCTCCGCCATCGCCTTGCTGCTCTTGTAGTGACCGTGGAAGCGGCGGAGATCGAAGAGCCCCTCCTCGTTCTCCTCCTTCTCCTCGCCGCGCGCCGCTTCGCGCGAGAGCTCGAGCGACGGCGTCAAGGTGCCGAACGTGCTGGTGTAGACCATGCGGCGCACGCCCTGCTCTTCCGCCGCGCGCAGCACGTTGCGCGTGCCGCCGACGTTCACGCGGTAGAGCCGCTCCGCCTCGGGCTCCCAGAAGCTGTAGATCGCCGCGGAGTGGACGAGCCACTCGGCCCCCGCGAGCGCCCGGCGGACGCTCTCGGCGTCCTCGAGCTCGAGCGGACGCGTCTCGACGTCGACGCCTTCGAGATTGCGGAGATCGAGGTTCGCGCCGACCCCCGCGATCACCTCGTGTCCGCGCGCGCGCAGCGCGCGCACGATGCGCGACCCGATGAAGCCGTTGCCGCCCGTGACGAAGCATCGCGACATGGTGTCGATCGCCCCCCTTTCGAAGCGCGTCAGTCTAGACGAAGGCGCGTTGCCCGCGCGCCGCGGAACCGGCACGCTGGCCGCGTGGTCGCCCGCACGAGCGAGACCCCCTCCCCGACCGGCCCCGCGCTCCGCGTCGGCGAGGAGCCGCGCGCGGCGCGCTGGATGCGCGCACTCCTGGCGCGGCCCGCGGCCTGGCTGCTGCGCGCGCTCGCGTCGACGTGGCGGGTCGAGATCCGCGGCGAAGATCCGTTCGCGCCGGGCGCCGCGCGTCCCGTGCTCGCCGCGCTCTGGCACGAGAGCGCGCTCTGTGCGGCCGGCCTCTACCGCGACCACGGCGTCCACGTCGCGGTGAGCCGCAGCCGCGACGGCGAGCACATCGCCGCGGTGCTCGCGAAGCTCGGCTTCGGCGACTCGCTGCGCGGCTCCTCGTCTCGTGGCGGCGCCGAGGCGCTGCGCGGCGTGCTGCGCGCGCTCGACGACGGCGCCGTCGTCGCCGTGCTCGTCGACGGACCGCGCGGCCCGGCGCACGTCGCGAAGTCGGGCATCGTCGCGGCAGCCAAGCTCGCCGGCGTCCCGATCCTGCCGGTGCGGATCGCCGCGCGGCCGTGCCTCCGCTTCGCGAGCTGGGACCGCATGAAGCTCCCGCTCCCCTTCGCGCGTGTGTGTCTCTCGTACGCGGATCGACTCGGCATCGCGCGCGAGGCGTCCGACGCGGACGTCGAGGCGACGCGCGCGGCGCTCGAGGCGCGCCTCGACGCGGTCCCGCGTGTCGCGGCGGGATCGTGGTAGGCTTCGCTCCCCATCCAGAAGGAGCCCCCCGTGATCGTCATCTCCGGAATCATCTCGATCGACCCCGCCAGGCGAGACGCCGCGATCGCCGCCATGCGCGAGCTGATGGCCGAGACGCGGAAGGAGAAGGGCTGCGCCGCCTACGTGATGAGCGGCGACTTCGAGGACCCGGGCACGATCCGACTCTTCGAGGAGTGGGAGTCGCAGGCGGCGATCGACGCGCACATGCAGGCCCCTCACATGAAGAAGTTCGGGTCGCAGGTCGCGCAGCTCGGCTTCAAGGGCATGAAGCTCGACCGCTACGAGGTCAGCTCGAAGGGCCCGCTCGGCGGCGCGCGCCGCTAGCGCGCGCACGAATCGCTTCGCGCGACGAGGAGTTTTGATGGGTTCGCTGAAGCTCGGCGTGCAGTTCGGCTACTGGCAGGCCGCTCCCCCTCCGCGTTTCGTCGAGACTGCGCAGGAGGCCGAGCGACTCGGCTACGACTCGGTCTGGACCGCCGAGGCCTGGGGCTCGGACGCCTTCACCGCGCTGGCCTGGCTCGGCGCGCACACGCGCCGCGTGAAGCTCGGCACCTCGATCGTGCAGATCGCGGCGCGCACGCCCGCCTCCACCGCGATGCACGTGCTGACGCTCGACCATCTCTCGGGCGGCCGCGTGATCCTCGGACTCGGCGTCTCAGGCCCGCAGGTGGTCGAGGGCTGGTACGGCCAGCCCTTCGGCAAGCCGATCGCGCGCACGCGCGAGTACGTCGACATCGTGCGCCAGGTGCTGCGGCGCGAGAAGCCGGTGACGAACAACGGCCCGCACTATCCCCTTCCCTACAAGGGGCCGAACTCGTGGGGCCTCGGCAAGCCGCTTCGCTCGATCACGCACCCGCTGCGCGCGCACGTGCCGATCTACCTCGGCGCCGAGGGGCCGAAGAACGTCGCGCTCGCGGCGGAGATCTGCGACGGCTGGCTGCCGCTCTACTACTCGCCGTTCCGCCCCGAGGTGTATGCCGACTCGCTCGGCAAGCCGAAGCCCGGCTTCGAGATCGCGGTCACGATGGCGTGCAAGGTGTGCGACGACGTGGCGGCGGGGCTCGCGCCGGTCAAGGCGATGCTCGGCTTCTACATCGGCGGCATGGGCGCGAAGGACCGCAACTTCCACAAGGAGCTGATGGGCCGCATGGGCTACGAGGCCGAGGCCCAGAAGATCCAGGACCTCTTCTTCGAGGGGAAGCGCGGCGAGGCGATCGCCGCGGTGCCCGACGCCTTCGCCGACGAGATCTCGCTGGTCGGGCCGCGCGAGCGCATCCGCGACCGCCTCGCCGCGTGGCGCGAGTCGGCAGTGACGACCTTGCTCGTGCCGGGCAACGACCTCGACACCATCCGCGCGATGGCGGAGCTCGTGCTCTGAGGATCGGGGCCATCTTCCCCACGACCGAGATCGGTGAGGATCCGGCCGCGATTCGCGACTGGGCGCAGGCGGCCGAGTCGCTCGGCTTCGATCACGTCATCGCCTACGACCACGTACTCGGCGCGGTGCACGCGAACCGCGCGCCGCCGCTGATGGGCCCCTACACCGAGAAGGATGCGTTCCACGAGCCCTTCGTGCTGTACGCGTACCTCGCCGCGATCACGCGCAAGCTCGAGCTCTGCACCGGCGTGATCATCCTGCCGCAGCGACAGACGGTGCTCGTCGCGAAGCAGGCCGCGGAGGTGCAGCTGCTCTCGCAGGGGCGACTGCGCCTCGGCGTCGGCACGGGCTGGAACTTCGTCGAGTACGAGTCGCTGGGGATGCGCTTCGAGGACCGCGGCAAGATGCTCGACGAGCAGGTCGAGCTGATGCGCAAGCTGTGGCGCGAGCCGGTGCTCGACTACCGCGGGAAGTTCCACCGCGTCGACCGCGCGGGCATCCTGCCGCGCCCGCGCCGCGAGATTCCCATCTGGTTCGGCGGCTTCACGCCAGTGGCCGTGAAGCGCGCGGCGCGCGTCGGCGACGGGATCCTGTTCGGCACGTATCCGTCGCGCATGCAGAAACTCTGGGAGATGACGCAGGTCGAGCTGAAGAAGGCCGGACGCAGCCCCGGCAGCTTCGGCGCCGAGGCTGCGGTCGACGCGAGCGACTCGCCCGACACGTGGGTGAAGGAGGCGGCGCTCTGGCGCGAGGCCGGCGGCACCCACCTCTCGCTGCGCGCGATGGACACCGCCGCGGATCAGGTCGGCCACAAGCGCTTCGGCTTCCGCGGTCCGCAGGACTACATCGCCGCGCTCGAGCGCTTCGCCGCCGCGGTTCGCTGAGCGCGCGCCACCGGAGGGACCGTGCGGAGAGTCGCCTGGATCGCCCTCGGCGTGCTCGCCCTCGTCGTGCTGGTCGCGCTCGGGCTGCTCGAGGCGGCCGGCCGCGGCGCCTTCGGTCGTCGCGACGGCGCCGGCACGGTCACGCGCGCCACGCGGCCCGCCGAGGTCGCCGCGCGTGCTCGGGCGGCGCAGGCAAGCGCGGCCGAGCACCTCGGGCTCGCGAAGACGAAGCAGATCCTCTTCGGCGACCTCCACGTCCACACCACGATCTCCTACGACGCATTCCTCTTCAGCCTGCCGCTGCTCCGCGGCGAGGGCGCGCACCCGCCGGCCGACGCCTGCGACTTCGCGCGCTTCTGCTCGGCGCTCGACTTCTGGTCGATCACCGACCACGACTTCGCGATCACCCCGCAGGCCTGGCGCGACACGATCCAGTCGGTGCGCGAGTGCAACGCGGCCGGCGGCGACGGCGCGAGCCCAGACACGGTCGCGTTTCTCGGCTGGGAGTGGACGCAGGTCGGCACCACGCCCGAGAACCACTACGGACACAAGAACGTGGTGCTCGCGCACACCGACGACGCGAACATCCCGACGCGCCCGATCGGCACGCCCCGCGCCGGCGCACTCACGAACGCCTCGACGCTCGGACTCGGCTACGTCGCGCTGCGCGGCGGCGGACGCATGCACGACCTCGCGCGCTACCTGCGCGAGCGCGCGAGCGTGCCGCTCTGCGATCCGAATCTTCCCGAGCGCGATCTGCCCGCCGACTGCTACGAGGAGGCCGCGACGCCCGAGGAGCTCTTCCGCCGCCTCGACGATTGGGGCTACGACGCGCTCGTGATCCCGCACGGCACGACCTGGGGCTTCTACACGCCGCCCGGATCGCGCTGGGACAAGCAGCTCGTCGGCGCGATGCACGATCCGTCGCGACAGACGCTCTTCGAGATCTACTCGGGCCACGGCGACGGCGAGGTCTATCGCGACTGGCAGGACGTGACCTTCGACGAGAAGGGCGCGCCGCAGTGCCCGCCGCCTCGCCCCGACTACGAGCCGACCTGCTGGCGCGCCGGCGAGATCATCCGCGCGCGCTGCCTCGCCGCCGGCGAGAGCGCGCAGGAATGCGAGTCGCGCGCGGTGACGGCGCGCGCCAACGCGGCCGCCGCGGGCGTCGCGATGCACCGCACGGTGCCCGGCTCGACCGGCGAGGACTTCCTCGACTCCGGTCAGTGTCGCGACTGCCGCATGCCGTCCTTCAACTACCGGCCGGGCGGCTCGGCCCAGTACGTGCTCGCGCTCTCGAACTTCGACGACCCGGCCGGACCGCGCCGCTTCCGCTTCGGCTTCATCGGCTCCTCGGACAATCACTTCGCGCGGCCCGGCACCGGCTACAAGGAGTTCTCGCGCCGCGGCATGACCGAGTCGCAAGGCGGCCCCGTGGACCCGCACGACCCGATCGCGGGCGTGCTGGTGCCGCCGCGCGAGGAGCCGGTCGCGGAGTCGCGCCCCTTCAAGGTCGAGCAGCTCGGCTTCCGCAACTTCGAGACCGAGCGGCAGGCCTCCTTCCTCTCGACCGGCGGACTCGTGGCGCTGCATTCCGACGGCCGCGACCGCGACTCGATCTGGCAGGCGCTCAGGCGGCGTGAGGTGTACGGCACGTCGGGCCCGCGCATCCTGCTCTGGTTCGATCTGCTGAATCCACCGGGCACCGGCGCGGTGCCGCTGCCGATGGGCGGCGAGGTGTCGATGCGCGGTGCGCCGATCTTCCAGGTGCGCGCCGTCGGATCGTTCGCGCAGAAGCCCGGCTGCCCCGACTACGCGACCTCGGCGCTCTCGCCCGAGCGGCTGAAGCTTCTGTGCAAGGGCGAATGTTATTTTTCGTCCGATGAGCGGCGACTCATCACGCGAATCGAGATCGTGCGGATCCGCCCGCAGGCCGTGCCGCACGAGCCCGTGAAGGCGCTGATCGATGATCCGTGGCGGCGCTTCGACTGCCAGCCCGATCCCGCCGGATGCGTCGCCACGTTCTCGGACCCGGACTTCGCGACGCAAGGGCGTGACGCCCTCTACTATGCGCGCGTCTTCGAGGAGCCGAAGCCCACCATCAACGGCCAGAACCTCCGCTGCGAGCGCGACGCCGAGGGCAACTGCACGAAGGTGCGCCTCTGCCCGGGACCCGAGGGGGACAAGGACGACTGCCTCGCCCCCGACGAGCCGCGCGCGTGGTCGTCGCCGATCTACGTGGACTACGCCGCGGTCGCGGCCGGATCGTGAGCCCACGTCACCAGACGTCGCTTGACTGGGAGACCGCCCGCATGGGACAAGGGGGCGTGTACCGGCCTGTCCACGCCGCCGCCACTCTGATGGCGCTCGGCTTCGCCGCCGCCGCACTCGCCACGGCACGAACCCGCTCGTCTTCGACACGGACGGCGACGGCTTCGGCGACGGCATCGAGATCGCGGCGGGCACGGATTCGCTGAACCCCGCGAGCTTCCCGCCGTCGGTTCCGCTCAGCGTCCCGCTCGGGCTCGTCGCGCTCGCGGCGCTGCTGATCGCTAGCGGCGCGCGCCGCGCACGCGGCCGGGCCTGACCGCGCTGCAAGGCGACCCCGCTCTCGGGTAGGATGGCCCTCCCATGTCGGACGACGCGCGAACCGAGCAGGCCGAGGCGATCCTCGATCGCATCTTCACGCCCGCGTGGCGGCAACACGAGGGCGGCGTCGCCTGGCCTTCCGAGACGGGCCACGAGTTCGCGAAGCTCGCCGTGCTGCACTGCTACGGCGACGCGTGGTCGCGCCCGCGCATCGACCTGAAGACGCGGAGCCTGCTGACCTTGACCGTCCTCGCATCGCTCGGCAACGAGCACGAGCTTCGCCTCCACGTGCAGGGCGCGCTGAATCTCGGACACGAGCCGGACGATCTCGTCGAGCTCTTCATCCACCTGATGCCCTACATCGGCGTGCCGCGCGTGGTCGCGGCGATGCGGATCGCGGGACAGGTCTTCCGCGAGCGGAAGGCGGCGCGATGAACGCCTCGGTGTCGCGCGCGGACCTTCCCGCTCTCGACTTCGACGACGCCTACTTCCGCGCGCCGCAGGCGACGATCGCGAAGTTCACGTCGAAAGGAGCGCGCGCGGCGCGCATCCCCCAGATGGGCACGGTGATGCTGCTTCGCTATGCGGACGTGCACGCGGCGCTGCTCGACCGCCGGCTCGGCGCGATGGGCGTCCGCTACTACGAGCAGCAGGGCTGGACGAGCGGCCCCTACATCGAGTGGGTTCGCAGCACGCTCGTCTTCCTCGACCCGCCCGACCACGACCGCCTCCGCGCGCTGCTCGGCCGCGCCTTCACGCCGCGCCAGGTCGCGCGCGTGCGCCCGATCGCGGAGCAGATCGCCGCGCACCTCGCCGACGCCGCCGCCGAGAAGCGCGACGTCGACCTCTACGACGCCTTCGCGCAGCGCCTCCCGCTGCAGGTGATCTGCGAGATGTTAGGCATTCCGTCGGTCGACCACGAGCAGGTGCACGGCTGGACCGCGGCGCTCTCGCTCGCGACGGCGTACCCGACTCCGGCCGCGCGCGTCGCCGCCGACGCCGCGATGACGGAGATGAACGACTACACCTTGCGCATGATCGCGGAGCGCCGCGCGCGCCCGGGCGAGGACCTGCTGTCCGCACTCATCGCGGCCGAGGAGTCGGGCGACCGGCTCTCGCCGAAGGAGCTCGTCGCGATGGTCGTGCAGCTCCTCTACGCGGGTCACGAGACGACGCGCAACCTGATCGGCAACGGGCTCTTCTGCCTGCTCACGCACCCGGACGAGCTCTCGCGCCTGCGCGCCGAGCCCGCGCGCATCATGAGCGCGGTCGAGGAGATGCTCCGCTACGAGCCGCCGATCATCTTCCTCTCGCGCGTGGCGCTCGAGGACGTGACGGCCGGCGGTGTCGCGTTCGCGAAGGGCGAGCTGCTCCACCTCTCGCTCGCGTCCGCGAACCGCGACGTGGAGGCCTTCGCGAATCCCGACCGCTTCGACGTCGCGCGCGACGAGAACCGCCACGTGACCTTCGGCTTCGGCGCGCACTTCTGCATCGGCGCGGCGATCGCGCGCATGGAGGCGCGGGTCGCCTTCGAGACCCTGCTCGGGCGCTTCCCGCGGATCGAGCTTCGCGGCGAGACGCCGCGCTGGGCATCCTCCACGGCCCTGCGTACTCTGGAGACCTTTCCGGTGCGCCTGGAGACGCAAGCGTGAAGCACGCGCTGCGAAGCGGTCCCGAGCCGCACTACGACCGCGTGGTCTCGGGCTACGAGACCTTCCACTCGAGCGAGCCCTTCGCCTGCGAGTGGGGCGGCGTGCTGCCGGGCTTCTCGCTCGCCTACGAGACCTGGGGAACGCTCTCGCCGAGCCGCGACAACGCGATCCTGCTGCACACGGGCCTCTCCGCGTCGTCGCACGCGAAGAGCCACGCGCGCAACCCGAGCGACGGCTGGTGGGAGCGCTTCATCGGCCCGGGCGCGCCGCTCGATACCGACCGCCACTTCATCGTGTGCAGCAACCTGCTCGGCGGCTGCTACGGCAGCACGGGCCCGATGTCGACGAACCCGGCCACGGGCCAGCCCTGGGCCACCGACTTCCCGATCGTGACCGTCACCGATATGGTTCGCGCGCAGCTGCGGCTCCTCGACCATCTCGGTGTCGAGCGGCTGCACGCGGCGGTCGGCGCGTCGCTCGGCGGCATGCAGTCGCTCGCGATCGCGGCGCACTCTCCCGAGCGCGTCGCGCGCGTCGTCAGCATCTCCGCGGCGCTGCGCGCCTACCCGCAGTCGATCGCGCTGCGCTTCGTGCAGCGCCAGGCCGTGATGGCGGATCCGGACTGGCGCGGCGGTCGCTACTACGGCCAGAGCTTCCCGCACCGCGGACAGCGGATCGCGCGCGAGATCGGCACGATCACCTATCGCTCGGGTCCGGAGTGGCAGGAGCGCTTCGGCCGCGAGCGCGCCGACGATGCCGCGCCGCCGCGGCTCGACGAGGACTTCCAGGTCGAGCGCTACCTGGCCTATCAAGGCGACAAGTTCTGCCTGCAGTACGACGCCAACTCCTATCTCTACATCTCGAAGGCGATGGACCTCTTCGACCTGCTGGAGGAGGAGGACGACGGCGTGCGGCCGCTCGACCGCATCCGCTGCCCGGCGCTCGTGCTCGGCGTGACGACGGACGTGCTCTTCCCGGTCTGGCAGCAGCGCGAGCTGGCCGAAGCGCTCGAGAAGCGGCGCGTGCCCGTCACCTACGTCGAGCTCGACGCGGCGTACGGTCACGACACGTTCCTGATCGAGCGCGATCGCGTCGGCGGCGCGCTCGCCGCGCACCTGGCGCGCGAGTAGCCGCGCCCGAAGGCGCCCGTGTGATCCGACCGGCGCGTCCGCGCGTCCAAGGATCCAACGGATCGGCACGTCTCTTGCGATCTCCTGACGGAGGGAGGATTCGCGATGCGCACGGCGATGAAACATGGCCGCGCCTTCATCTTCGGCGCACGGCTGCTGCTGGCATCGGTGTGCTCGCTGCTGCTCGTCGGCGCGGGCGAGCCGCGAGAGCCCTCGACGGGACCCGGCAACGATCTCCGATGCAGCACGTGGAATCGGCTGACGGACGATCAGAAATTCGAGGCGGTCGATGGATTGATCGGCGACGCCTTCCGCAGCGCGCCGAGTCAGCGCTATCCGTATCTCAACCGGACGCGGATCCAGCGCTGCCTCGAGCCCTATCGCGCGCAGCTCGTCGACGACTTCGAGGAGCTCTGCGCGCGCGGCCAGCGAGCCGACCTGCAGGCGATGAACCGGACCTTGCGAAACTACACCTGGTCGTGTTTACAGTAGGATCCGTGTAGATTCTAGAAAGCGCCGCTGGTGCGCGTGATGCTCGACGATCTGTGCGCCTAGGGCTTGTTCCGCACGAGCTCGCGGCGCTCGAGCTCGGCGCAGATCTCCGGGTAGTGCAGACGCAGCGTCTCCCACGTCATCGACCAGAGGGCCTCGCTCACCGTCCGACCGGGGTTGCCGAGGTTCTCCCAGGGCTTCCTGCCGATCGTCCAGTGCACGCCGAAGCTGTGCGGCACGTCGGTGCGCATGGAGTTGAAGCGCGGATCGACCGCGGTCCACGCGTCCTGGAACTCGATCTGGAGGAAGTGCTGCTCGGCGAAGCCGTAGCGGATGCCGCGGTCGGCATGCGCCCGATGACGCGGACCCCACTCGGCCATGGGGCGATGGATGCGCGCGACCATGTCCTCGAAGAGCGGGCGGTCCGGCTGGATCACGAGCAGCCCGCCGTTGATGCCGCCGGTCACGTCCTGATCCGAGCTCAGCTCGAGCATCTCCGGCTTCACCGGACGACCGTGCTGGACGTCCTGCATGTGCTGGACCCAGGTCCACTGACTCGTGGGAGCGACGCTCTCGATCACCGCCGCGGGCGATCGCAAGGTGAACAGGTGATCGAAGCGGCGGATCGGGAGCAGGTCGGCGTCGACGAAGACCACCTGCCGGTAGGGGAAGAGCTTCGTATCGAAGATGTGTAGCTTCGTGTACATGTCCCGATACGGGTCCGAGAGCATCTCCGCCGGGAACGAGCTCTCGTGGGCCTGGATTCGCGGGACCAGGATCACGCGGTCGTAGACGCGCTCCAACATCTCGCGCGCCCATGGAGCCACGGAGTCGTCCACCAGGCAGACCAGCGCCGCAGGAGTCTGCACGTGCCAGCGCAGGGCCGCAGCCAGGGCGAGACAGCCCGGCAGATAGCCCTCGCCGCGCATCAGCAGCGTAGTGTAGGCATAACGTTCGGCCGACAGATCGTCGGGGTCGCGCGTGAACACGCGGGGATCGATCCGCGGGTCGACGATGTCGCCCTGGTGATCCACCAGCAGCAGCTCGCCGGCCAGACCGCGCGCGAGCTTCCGGACCGTCGTCTGCTCGGTGATGAGGTTCACCAGCTTCGCGCCCTTCGTCTCTCCGTCGGGCTCGTCGGTGTCTGCCATGGTAGGTCGCTCCCTCTGGATGCTTAGCGTACTCGCCGCGGCGCAGCGCGGCGCGAGCGCGGGGCGCGGCGGTCAACGCGCATCGTCCCCGCTCCCACCTCCGGATTCCCCGAGGCGTGCGGCGAGGTAGAGCCCGAGCGCCCGGTTGTCGAGGCGCGAGAGGGCCGGATCGTCGGAGAACTCGCCGCGGCGCACCGCGCCGAGCAGCGCGTGGATCTCGCCGAGATCGACGAAGGTGCCGCGACAGCGCGGGCAGACGTCGAGCGCGACCCCGTCGACCCGGGCGCGCTCGAGTCGCACGCCGGGACAGCGCGGACAGGGCAAGGGTGTCTCGCCGAGCGGCTCGAGCGCGGGATCATCGAAGCGCGCCTGCGAGCGGGCCAGGTACTCCTCGAGCTCGCCCGCGTCGAACCAGAGGCCCCTGCACGTATGGCAGTGGTCGAGCACGAGATCGCGGGACTCCATACGGTCATCGGAAGCGCGCATTTCGGGCACATGAGAGATCGAGGCGGAGCCGACACGCTGTCGACTTCCTCCGCCCGGTGTCACGCAAGTTCGATGCCAGCGAACGCCCGCGACACCGCGACGCCGCGAGCGCGGCGGCGGCGGATTGTGGAAACGCGCAATCGGCTAACGCCGGGGCGCGCGCTCCGCGTAGCGGACGGCCAGCCGACCCGCCTCGGGAATCCCGAGCGTCTGCGCGTAGAGGCGGACGTGGGCCACGAGATATGGATCCGGCGGCAGCCGGTCGAAGCGCTCCGCCTCGATCTCGGCGAGGAACCGGATGCGCGTGACCTCGGCGAGCGAGGAGAGCTCGATCCCGAGCGTCTCGCGGCAGCGCTTCAGATACGCGCCCGGCTGCTCGAGGTCGAGCGGCGGGAGCGGCGGTCGCGGGCGCAGCGGGTTGCCCTGCGCGAGCGCCGCGCGCGGCGCGGGGCGCGGCCGTGACGGGAGATCCGTCGCGGTGTCACCGAGGCGATCGGCCACCGCGAGGATGCCGTGCGAGAAGACGCTGCCCGGGTAGAGCTGGAGGACCGGAAGCCCGCGCGAGACGGCAGCCGGCACGCAGGCGTCGCGGTCGAGCGAGCCGAGGTACTCGAGCGGCGAGCCGAGGTAGGCGGCGCAGTCGGCCTGGATGCCGAGCCCGAGTCGCCGCTCGCTCTCGTTCTGCACCTGGTTCAGCACCAGCAGCGGCGCGAAGCGGCGCACGCGCTCGCGCAGCAGCCGACCCGCCTCGGGATCGACGGCGGCCGCCGACTCGACCAGCTCGCGCGGTGTCTTCCCGAGGCGGCGCGCATCTTCGATCACCGACTCGAGCGCGCGGCGCACGCGCTCGTCGCAGGCCACCTCGCGCAGCGAGCGGAAGAAGGCGGCCTTCAAGAACTGCATCGCGTTGTCGAGCGCGGTCGGCTCCGGCGTCACGACCACGATCCCGCGGTCGGCCGAGAGGAAGAAGTCGACGACGTTGAAGCCGCTGCCGGCTCCGAGGTCGAGCACCACGTGCTGCACCGGCAGGCGCCGCAGGTGGCGCAGCAGCTTGTTCTTCTGCGCGTGCTTCGGATTGGCCATGTCCGGCAGCGCGCGCGCGCCGGAGACGAGCGAGACGTCCGGCACCGACGTCGGCACCAGCAGCTCGGCGAGGTCCGCGACGTCGCCGCGCACGAAGTCGGAGAGCGTGTGGCGCGGCCGCGCGACGCCGAAGAGCGTATGCAGGTTCGCGCCGCCGAGGTCGGCGTCGACGACGGCGGTGCGCTGTCCCGTGGCCGCGAGCGCGAGCGCGAGATTCGAGGCGACGATCGACTTGCCGACGCCGCCCTTGCCTCCTCCGACGGCATAGATGCGCGGCGCCGGCGCCTCCACCTCCGCGGCGCGCGCGCGTCGCGGCGCCTCCCCGACGACCGCAACCCGCTCCACGCCGATGGCCACCGCGTCCACGCGACACCTCTCTGACGTGGAAGTGGGAAGCTCGGCCGGGTGGGTGACGCAGGTCGCGCGCGCAGCGCGCCGGCACGCGCGCGGCAACGCGCGCGCAGGCGCGCGGAGCAAGTCGCGATCCGAGTTCCGGAAGCAGGTCGCGGATCGATCGTGAGAGAATCTTTTCGGAGGTAGCGGGAACCCATGGACGACATCGCAGGCCGCACCGCGTTCAACCCAACCGACCGTTACTCTGCAACCTTCCTGCGAGACCGTAATTTGGTCCAAATCAACGAGTTCTTCGGCAACCAGGTTGAGATGAAGATTGTCGAGAAGCTGAAGATCTACAACCACTTCATCGTCTACGGCGACTTGCCGCCCGGAAACAGGATCTTTCGATAGTCATGGATTTTGGAGTCGCGCTCGAGGTCGATGCAGAGGCTTATCGCAGATCGGACCTCGTACACGGGATATCGAATTCCTTGTCTCGATATCTGCGGGACAAGGAATATGGAGGCGGGATCGAGCACCTCGTCCTGGGGTTCATTTGCGAGAAGGTGCCTCCCGGATTCGAGTCCTTCGAAAAGCAGGAGCGGAAGCCGAAGTTCCAATCGCGAGAATTGGTGCCGTTGTTGGGCGGTGGGCGGAAGGAACTCCGGAATACCTATACCTATGACATCAAGGTCGACCCTGCGCGCTACAAAGGATTCGTCCACGGCACGGACGTAACTCGCCATCTGCGCCAGTTCCTTCGCGTCCAATAGTGGTCTGGCCGGGGCGCGGCTCATCGGCCTGCGCAGAACGCTGGCGGGCCGCAACTCAGGAGCTGCGTTCGACCAGTGCGTCGCGGAGCTCGCGCTTCAGAATCTTTCCGGCGGGGTTGCGCGGCAGCGCGGCGTCGCGGATCTCGATGCGCGTCGGGATCTTGAAGCCCGCGATCCTCGGCGCGAGGTGCGCGCGCAGCGACTCGGCGTCGAGCGTTTGGCCGGGCTTCGGCAGCACCGACGCCGCCACCTCCTCGCCGAGGCGCGGGTGCGGCACGCCGTAGACGGCGGCCTCGTAGACGGCCGGGTGCTCGTAGATCGCGGCCTCGACCTCCGCGCAGTACACGTTCTCGCCCGCCCGCAGCACCATGTCCTTGGCGCGATCCTCGACGGTGACGAAGCCCTCCTCGTCGATGCGGCCGATGTCGCCGCTGCGGAGCCAGCCGTCGACGATCGTCTGCGCGGTGGCCTCGGGCTTGTTCCAGTAGCCGCGAATCAGGTTCGGGCCGCGGAACCAGATCTCGCCGGCCTCGCCGATCGGCAGCGGACGACCCTCGGCGTCGGTCACGCGGATCTCGACGACCGGCACCGCGCGACCGGCGCTGCGCGGCTTGCGCACGTAGTCGTCGCCGGAGTTCTGCGGGCCGTAGGCGTTCGTCTCGGTCATGCCGTAGCCGATGCCGGGCCGGCCGTGGCGGAAGCTCCGGTCGACGCGCGTGACGAGCTCGGGCGGCGCCGGCGCGCCGCCACCGCCGACGTTCACGAGGCTCGAGGTGTCGCGCTCCTCGAACTCGGGCGACTCGAGCAGGTCCCACGTCATCGTCGGGACGCCGACGAATTGCGTCACCCGCTCGCGCTCGATCAGCTCGAGCGCCCGCTCGGGCGACCACTTGTACATCATGACCAGCTTCGTGCCCGACGCGAAGCACGAGAGCATGACCGGCACGAGCCCCGTCACGTGGAAGAGCGGGACGGTCAGGATGAAGGCCGTCGGGTAGGGGTGCGGCGCGGCCGGCGGCGACATCAGCCGCGAGGCGAAGGCGCGGCACGCGAAGGCCATCAGCGCGGAGAGCACGGCGCGATGGGTCGAGACGGCGCCCTTCGGACGCCCGGTCGTGCCGCTGGTGTAGAGGATCGTGGCGTCGTCGTCCGGAGCGATCTCGACCGCGGGCAGCGCGGCGCCCTCGTCCCGCAGCGCCTCGAGCCGATGCGCGCCCGGCGGCAGCTCGGCGCCGCCGCTGCGCACCACGACCACCGCGACGCCGAGACGCGTCGCCGCCGGCGCCGCGCGCTGCGCGCGCTCGAGGTCCGCGACGAGCACCTTGCTGCCCGAGTCCTCGAGGCCGTACTCCAGCTCGTCGGCGGTCCACCAGGCGTTGAGGCAGACGGCGATCGCGCCGATCGACGTGATCGCCGCGAAGGCGACGATCCACTCGGGATAGTTGCGCATCGCGATCGCGACCCGATCGCCGCGGCGGACGCCGAAGCGCCCAGCCAGCAGCGCGCCGAGCGCGTCCACCTGCGCCATCACCTCGCCGAAGCTCCAGCGCTCGTCCTCGTAGACGAGGAAGAGGTTGCCGCTGCGCCCCCGCGCACTGTCGAAGAGCGCGCGGAGCGAGGGCGGCGTCCGCTCGAACACCCGGATCCTCTGTCCGCCCACCTCGGCGTGGGAGATCTCGAACGGCCCGCCCGGAGCCGTCAGCCGCTCCAGCGCCTCCTCCCAGGAGAGAGCCTGCTCGTCGGCCGCCTGCGCCACCCCGGGACCTCGCTGCGCCGATTCGAGTGGCGCCCGTTCGCATCATAACCCGGAGGCATCGCGAGGTTGCGGGGGCGAGGCAGCGGTCCCCTGCAGCGGCCATCTGTTCCTCCTCGGGGACCGCCGCCTCGCCCCCCGACCTCGAAGGAGTCCCCGTCACCTGGAGCGCGCCGCCTTGCACTCACGGACCAGCGGAACCGCAGCGCTCCCGCAGCGCGGATCCGGTGGAAGGCGGAACGGGCGGGAAGGAGTTGCCGCGATGTTGTGGTTGATCGTGGGCTCGATCGTGATGGCCGGTCTGCAGTTCAGCGACCAGCTCGGCTCGCTCGAGATCTACACGCCGGAGCAGATCCAGTTCCTGATCAGCGGCGCGCTGCTCGGGCTCGTGATCGGGTTCGTGATCCGGAAGATCGAGGCCTTCTAGCAAGCCGAGCAGAGCGAGGTGCGCAGCGAGCCGCAGGCGAGCGAAGTTCAGAGGATGAGACCCGGCTCGCTCGAGCTCGCTGCTCAGCTTCCCTCGAACTTCGGCTCGCGCTTCGCGAGCAGCGCGGCGACGCCTTCGCGGAAGTCGTCGGTCTCCTGCGTGCGCGACTGGTAGAGCGCCTCGACTCTCGCCTGCTGCCGCGGGTCCCAGCCGACGCCCGCGTAGACGAGCCGCTTGGTGAAGCGCACCGCCTGCGGCGCGGCCGACGCGATCTCGCGGGCGAGCTCGCGCGCACGGGTCAGCACGGCGTCGGGCGCGACGGCGTCGTTCGCGAGGCCTAGCATCGCGGCCTCCGCGCCGTCGACGATGCGTCCGCAGAGCAGCAGCTCGAGCGCGCGCGGCAGGCCCACGAGGCGCGGCATCAGGTAGGTCGTCGCCATGCCGGGCGAGAGGCCGAGGCGCACGAAGTTGGCCCCGTACTTCGCGTCGCGGTTCGCGACGCGAAGGTCGCACACCAGAGCGAGCCCGAAGCCGCCGCCGATCGCGTGGCCCTGCATCGCCGCGATCACGGGGATCTCGACGTCGAGGAGCGACAGGAAGGGCGCGTAGGTCGCATAGCTTCGCTCGTGCGGCGGCAGCGCGGGAGCGGCGGGGTCGGCGGGCGCGCCCGGCGTACCGCGGCTCCGGAAGTCGGCGCCCGCGCAGAAGGACGAGCCGCGCCCGGTCACGATCGCGCAGCGAATCCCGGGGTCGGTGCGCAGGCGCGCGACGCCTTCCGCGAGTCCCGCGAGCACGTCCGGGGTCATGCTGTTGCGGTTCTCGGGGCGGTTCAGCGTCAGCGTCGCCACGCTGTCCGACACCTCGAAGAGTAGGGCCGGCTCGGCGCTCATTCAGCGCTCCTTCTCGCGGGACTCGAGGAGACCTTCCTTGCGCAGCTCGTTGCCGACCGCATCGGCGATCTCCGCCACGAGCCGGCGCAGATCCTTCGGATCCACCGTGTCGCTGATCCCGCTCCAGAGCAGGCGCTGCCCCGCGACCGAGTAGATGCGCGTCTCGACCCGCACGTGCGTCTGCGTCGTCACGTATCCCGTGTCGAGACCGTAGCCGTTGTACGCATAGCCATATCCCGCGCGGTAGTACGTCGGGAACGGCTCGAGTCCCCCCGGCACGTACCGGACGTCCTCCTTCGTGTCGACGAGGCGCATGACGACGAGCCCGTCCGCATCGTGGTGATCGATCGCGGCGAGCACGGCTTCCGGCGTGCGCCGCGTCTCTTCGTCGACGATGGTGTAGGCGGCGACCGCGCGGTCGGCGCCGAGCTGGCGCACCAGCTCGTCCTCGGCGACGCGCTGCACCGTGGTGTCGGGCGAGATGACCATCACCACCACCTTGTGGAAGCGCAGCGGTCCGGAGAAGGTCGGGTCCTTCCACTGCTCGAGGATCCGGGTGCTGGCGCAGGCCGCGAGCGCGAGCAGCGCGAAGACCGCGGCGCCAAGCGGCGCGCGCCGCTCGCCGGGGCGATCGAGGCCCGAGTCTGCCCGCCGAAGCAATCCCCGGTCGCCGCTCATCCTGGACCTCCGTCGCGCGGCAGGCCGACGAGCTGCCGCGCCATGATCAGGCGCTGGATCTGCCCCGTGCCCTCGACGATGTCCATCGCCTTGGCGTCGCGATAGAGCTTCTCGATCAGGTGGTCACCGCGACCGCCGACCGCGCCGAGGAGCTCCATGCCGAGGGCGGTCACCTCCTGCGCGACCTGCGCGGCGAAGGCCTTGCACATGCTCGCCTCGACGAGATTCGGGCGCGCCGCGTCGGCGAGAGAGCCGGCGCGAAGACACAGGAGCCGAGCCATGCGGAGCCTGCGCGCGCTCTGCTCGAGCCGGTCGCGCACGCGCGCCCGGCCCAGCAGCTCGTTCTCCGCGGCGAAGGCGTGCGCCTCGTCGAGCGCGGCGCGCCCGATCCCGACCGCGTTGGCCGCGATGATCGGGCGGCCGGCGTTGAAGGTCCGCATCGCGGTGCCGAATCCCGAGCCCTCGCTCTTGCGCGTTTCACCGCCGAGCAGGTTCTCCGCCGGCACGCGGCAGCGCTCCAGCGTGAACGACGTCGACTCGTAGGCCTTGAGTCCCATCTTCTTCTCGATCTTGAAGCCGCCGAGCCCGGGTGTGCCCTGCTCGACGAAGAATGCGCGCTGCGCCTCGCGACCGCGCGAGGGATCGAGCGTCGCCTGCACCAGGATCCAGTCGGCGCGGCTCGCGTTGCCGATGAAGCACTTCGCGCCGTCGAGCACGTAGTGGTCGCCGTCGCGCCGCGCCGTCGTGCGGATCGCGGCCGCGTCGCTACCGGCGCCCGGCTCGGTCATCGCGAAGCAGGCCCAGCGCGGGCGATCGGGATCGAGGAAGGGACCGAGGAAGCGCTGCTTCTGCGCGTCGGTGCCCTGCGCGAGCACCGCGGCCTCGGGAAGTCCCGGACCCGGATTCGCGACGCCGATCCCACGATCCCAGTAGGCGAGTTCCTCCGCCAGCAGCAGCCCCGCGACGACCGCGCCGCGCGGCGGCCGCCGCGGCG
>DATKND010000140.1:0-57025 GCA_035541475.1 Myxococcota bacterium
GCCGCATGATACGGTTGGTAGTCGCGCAGGCGCTCGTCGCCGGCGAGCGCGTCGAGGGCCTCGAGCCCGGCGGACGGTCCGCGGGTCTCCGCGATCGCGACGGCGCGGTTGATCGCGACGACGGGCGACCCCGTCAGAGCGAGCAGCGCGTCGTAGAGGCGCTCGATCGAGCGCCAGTCGGCGGGCGCGCCGCGGCGGCGCGCCACGTGCGCCGACTGCACCGCGGCCTCGAGCTGATAACGCCCGATACCGCCCATCCGGCTCGCGCGCCGCAGCAGCGATTCCGCCTCCCCGATCGCGAGGGCGTCCCACGCGCCGGGGTCCTGGTCGGCGAGCGGCACGTACTCGCCCTTCTCGTCGCGCCGCGCGCCCCGACGCGCCTGTGCGTAGAGCATCAAGGCCAGGAGTCCCGCCGCCTCGGGCTCGTCCGGCAGCAGCGTGTGGACGAGGCGTCCGAGCCAGATTCCCTCCTCGGCCAGGTTGCGACGGCGAGCCTCGCTGCCGGCCGGATCCGACCAGCCCTCCGAGAAGACCGCATAGATCGCCTCGAGCACGGACTCGAGCCGCGGCGCGAGCTCCTCGCGCTCGGGCAGCTCGAACGGGATGCCGGCCTGCCGGATCTTGCTCTTCGCGCGCACGAGGCGCTGTCGCATGGCGCCCGGCGCGACCAGGAAGGCCGAGCCGACGGCGGCAGCGTCGAAGCCGAGCACCGTCTGCAGCATCAGCGGAGCGCGGATGCCGCGCTCGATGGCCGGATGCGCGCAGGCGAAGAGCAGCGCGAGTCGGTTGTCCGGGATCGGTGTCGCGCAGGGCGCGGCGGCGTCGACCTCGTCGGCGAGCAGGCGCAGGTGGTCGGCGGCCTCGACCCGCGTGCGCTGCCGGCGCGAGGCGTCGATCGCCTTGCGCCGCGCGACCGTCAGCAGCCACGCCTCCGGGTTGGCCGGCACGCCGCTCGCCGGCCAGTCGACGAGCGCGGAGGCGAAGGCCTCGGAGAGCGCATCCTCCGCGCCCGCGACGTCGCGCGTGCGCGCCGCGAGGAAGGCGACGAGCTTCCCGTAGCTGCGCCGCGCCACGGCCTCCGCGACGTCGCCGACCGACTCGCCGCCCGCATGCGGTACGCGCGCTACCAGACGGGACGCACCTCGACGTGGCCTCGACTCGCGGCCGGACAGCGCGCCGCCCACGCGAGCGCGGCGTCGAGATCGGGCACGTCGATGATGTGGTAGCCGCCGAGGTGCTCCTTGGCCTCGGCGTAGGGCCCGTCGAGCACGTGCGTGCGGCCCTCGACCACCGACACGGTCGTCGAGGCCTCGATCCCGCGCAGGCGATGGCCGTCGAGGTAGATGCCCGCCTTCTTCATCACCTCGACGTAGGCCGCGCAGTCGGGGAAGCGCTCGTCCATCTTCGCGATGCGATCGGCGTCGTTCTCGTAGATCAGCAGCATGTATTGCATGGATTCCTCCGGCGCGCGGGCGAGGTCCGCTCGCGCGACTCTAGCGGGATGACGCGCGGTCACCGGTCAGAGCGACCGCTTCGTTCTCGGCGACCCTCTGGAGCGACGCGAGCCCCTCTTCGAACTGGCCGCCGACCATGCCGTCCATGTGTGCGAAGAGCCCGCTCGCCTTGCCGAGGAATCCGCTCCGGCCCCCCACTTCGAAGGACGAGGGCCGCATCGCGACCACGCCGGCGAACGCGAGCAGCGCGACCGCGAGACCGAGCAGGATCCTTCTCGAGACATCACGTCTCCCTTCGATCCCCGAGCGCGGAGTACGCCGAGGTCCAGAAGTCCAGATACACGGGCGAGTGGAGCGGGAAGCCGATGCGCTGGGTCATCAGCAGCCCGACGAGCTCCTCCTCGGGATCCGACGCCCACGCCGTGCCGTAGCCGCCGTCCCAGCCGAATCGGCCGGGTGTCGCCCACACGTCGCTTCGCTTCGTCACCACCGAGACGCCGAAGCCCCAGCCGCGGCTGTCCCAGTAGTCGGGCGGGAAGCCGCTGTCGGCCATCTGCTCGCGCGTCACCTGGTTGCTCGTCATGAGGCGCACCGAGCCAGGCGAGAGGACGCGCGTGCTCCGGAGTCGGCCTCCCTCGAGGAGCATGCGGCCGAAGGCGAGGTAGTCGTCGGCCGTCGACACCAGCCCGGCCGCGCCGTCCGGGAAGGCGGGCTCGCGGGTCCAGTCGATCGCGGCGTCGCGCGCGACGAGCAGATCGAGGCCCGGGTCGGCGCAGCAACCGGCCAGCCGGCTCATCTTGTCGGCGCGCACGGAGAAGCTCGTGTCGCCCATGCCGAGCGGCTCGAAGATGCGCTCGCGCAGGAACGTCTCGAAGGGCTGGCCCGCGGCGCGCGCGATCAGCACGCCGAGCACACACGATCCCGTGTTGTACCTCCACGCCTCGCCGGGCTGGTGCATCAGCGGCAGGCTGCCGAGGCGCTCGATCCACTCGTCGGGTCCGTGCGGTTTCGCGCGATCCGGCGGGTCGAAGCCGAGGATCCCCAGCGCGTCGATCGCCTGCTGGATCGGCCAGCCCTTCGACGGCTGCATGATCGTGCCCAGGCCGGCGCGGAAGGTGAGCAGGTCGCGCAGGCTGATCGGACGGCGCGCGGGAATCGTGTCGTCGAGCGGACCGTCGATGCGGCGCAGCACGCGGCGGTCGGCGAGCTCGGGGAGCCAGCGGTCGACCGGCTCGTCGAGTCGCAGGCGGCACTCCTCGACGAGGATCATCGCCGCGACCGCGGTGACGGGCTTCGTCATCGAGGTGATGCGGAAGATCGTGTCGCGCCGCATCGGGGCGCGATCGCCGAAGGCGCGCATCCCGATCTCCTCGACGTGGACGTCGCCCCGCCGGCAGAGCAGCGCGACCAGCCCGGGCAGCGCGCCCGCCTCGACGTGGCGAGCGAGCGCCCCATGCATGCGCTCGAGCCCCGGCTTCGAGTAGCTGCCGTTCATTCGCGCCTCCATCCGGCCCACGTCCCCTGGCGTCTCCAGCATCGCCGTCCACGGGATGACGGGCGACCCCGCCTGAAAACGACAGCGCCGCGCGCGCACCTGGAAGAAGCGGCGGCCGAAGGGGCTCCTGCCGCGGGACGCGAAGTAGATCCTGGAGCGGAGCGCGGCGCGGGCAGGCTGTCTCCCTGGAGGTCGCCATGCCGAGCCGCGAGACGATCGAAGCCTGATCGCCGTGCTGAGCGACGGTGACACCGTCGTGATTCACTGGATCTTCGACTTCGCGTTCCGCGACGGACGCACGCTCCACGTCGACGAGCTCGCGCACCAGACCTGGCGCGGCGAGCGGATCCGGCGCGAGCGCTTCTTCTACGATCCCAGCTTGCGCTAGCAGGCTGCGGAAGGACGCTCGCGCAGGTCGCTGAGGGGGAGGCAGAGGTCCCCTGCGGCGGCCATCTGTTCCTGCTCGGGGACCTCTGCCTCGCCCCCCGGATTTCAGCAGCCTGCTAGGACGCGCGCCTTCGCTCGCGCGAGAGCAGGTGCGTGCCGACGCCCGCGCACACGAGCTCGAGATAGGCGGACGGGTCGAGCGGCGGCGCGAGCGGCGCGCGGCTCTCGAAGTCGAAGGTCGCGTGGGTGAAGTAGGCGAAGTCGCTCTGGATCGCGCGCTGGCGCAGCAGCAGCTTCTGCACCGCGCGCGCGCGCCGCGGCTCGCGTCGCAGCGCTAGCCAGAGCGACGCGGCGCGAGCCGGGAGCTCGTGGCGCAGCGCGTGCGCGAGCTGGAACACCGGTCCCTGTCGCCCGACGTAGTCGACCCGCGCGCGGCCGCCGGCCGGATTGCGGTTGAAGTGGTCGACGATGCGCTCGCGACACAGATGGATCGGGAGCGCGCTCGCGAGACCGGCCACCGCGTGCTCGATCCGCAGCTCGCCGTGCGCGGGCGACGCGAAGGCCGCCGCGACGATGCGCTCGGCCACCGCGTCGCAGGGCACGACGTCGAGACGCGCGTCGGGATCGCCGGCCACTGCGCGCAGGCGTCCCGTGCCGATCAGCGCGACGAAGCCGGCGAAGGCCGCGGCGCTGTCGATCCACCCCGGGAGCGGCCTCTCGCGGCAGGCCGACACGATGCTCGGGCGCACCAAGGTGACCGGCACGCCTTCGGCGCGACGCGCCACGAGGTGCTCGGCCAGGCACTTCGTCAAGGTGTAGGTGTTCGGGTGTCCCGTTTGCGCGAGGAGATTCCGCTCCTCCGCGGCGCTCCAGGCGCGCGAGCGGAGCGCGCGGTGCAGCTCCTCCGGATCGTGCGGCAGCGGCGCCAGCGTCTCGGGCGCGCGCAGAACGCCGCGCGTGCGCGGAGCCGGGTGAGGCGTGACGTACGCGGTCGACACACCGACGTAGGCCTCGAGCCTCGCGCAGGCGCTCGCGACGTCGAGCGCGTGCAGGGCGCCCTGCGTGTTCACCGCGAAGGCCTCCCGCAGTGGCAGATCGAACTCGACCGACGCCGCGCAGTGGACGACCTGCGTCACCTCGGCCGCGATGCGCGCGCAGGCCTCGTCCGAGAGACCGAGCGCAGGCCGCGTGATGTCGCCCGGCAGCGCCTCGACGCGCTTCTCCCAGCCCGGCGTCAGCGCGGCGAAGCAGGGCGACGAGACGACGTCCGCGCGCAGGCGCGCGTCGGCGTGCTCGGGATCGCCCGCGCGCACGAGCGCGAGCACGCGCTCGATCCCGAGCTCGTCGCGCCGCCGCAGCAGCGCCTCGAGCACGACCTTGCCGACGAATCCGGTGGCGCCCGTCAACAGCACCACGCGCGGCGCGGCGCTCATCCGTTGCCCGCGCCGAGCAGGTCGTCGGGATCGATCGCCTGCACCAGTCGCTTGCGCCACGCGAGCGCCGCCGGCGAGAACACGCGCGGCAGGAACTCGCGGCGCAGCTTGCCGATGCCGTGGTGGTGCGAGAGCGAGCCGCCGGAGCGCAGGATCTCGTCGCGCGCCGCGCGCTCGAGCTCGGCGAAGACCTCGGACGGGTTCTCGACGCCCTTGTAGTGGAAGGCGAAGTAGAAGTAGAGGCAGACGCCGGTGCCGTAGAGCTGTGTCACGCGCACGCTGATGAACGGGAGGCCGGGAAGCCCGCGCTTCTCGTGCTCCTGCCAGAGTCGCTGCTTCACGTTGGCGCACAGAGACTGCGCCTCGCTCCACGCGACCGACGTCTCGAACGACTCCGCGATGATCCAGTGCTCGAGCATGAAGTCGCGGATGTAGGCGATCGCGAACGTGAGCTGGTAGCCGCGCTCGCCGTTCTCCGCGCCGGCCTTCATGCCGCCGTGCCGCGCTGCGAGCCGGTAGACGCTCTGCTCCTGCGCCGCGACCTCCGCCTCGCTGCCCTCGAAGAGCAAGGTGCAGGCGACCATGCGCTCGGCGTCGAAGCCGCGCACGCGCAGCACATAGGCCTTCTCGAGCGAGCTCTTCAGCGCGCCGAGCCGGCTCTTCGCGGGCTTCAGCGCCTGGCCGAACTGGAACTGCAGGTTGTCCATCAGGCGCACGCTCGCAGGCACGACACAAGAGCGCTGCACGGCGTAGAGGAACGCGAAGCCCTCGTCGAAGCTGCGGAAGAGCACCGAGCCGAAGCGCCGCACGGCGCTCAACGGGAAGACGCGCGTCACGGCGCTGGTCACGACGCCGAGCTCGCCCTCCGACCCGAAGAGCCAGCGCGCCGGATCGGCGCCGACCGACTCGCGCGGCGACGACGCGCGCGAGAGGTCGCCCTGCGGCGTCACCGCCGACACCGAGAGCACGAGGTCCTCGATGTTTCCGTAGCGGTTCTTCTTCATGCCGGAGGCGTTCGTCGCGATCCAGCCGCCGAGCGTCGAGAGCTCGGCTGAGTCGGGCTCGTGGCCGAGGGTGAAGCCGTGGCGGTGGAGCTGCTCCTCGATCTCGGTGCCGGTGGCGCCCGCCTGGATCTCCGCGGTGTGGTCGATCGGATCGATCCAGAGCACGCGGTTCATGCGGCGCAGATCGAGCGACACGATCGGGCGTCGCTCGTCCGGCGGACAGCGCAGCGCGTCGGTCACGTTGGTGCCGCCGCCGTAGGGCACGACGCAGGCGCCGTGGGCCGCCGCGAGCAGCAGCACCGCGCGCACCTCGTCGGCGCGGACCGGCCACACGACCAGGTCGGGCACGCGCGGCAGGAGCCCGTACTTGATCGCCCACATGTCCTCCTGCGTGTGGCCGTGGCCGTGGCGCAGGCGGACGCGCGCTTCACGCGAAACGCGCGACGGGTCGAGGCTCGCGGCGAGCGCGGACTCGAGCGCGGCCGAGGCCCGGCTCTCGGGCACGCCGGTCGGATACTGCGAGACGTTGCGATCGAAGGGATCGACGCGGAGCCCGAGGATCCCCTCCGCCCACGGCAGCAGGCTCGGGATCACCTTGCCGCTGATCGCGTAGCGCGACCCGCGGAACTCGACCTGGCCGTCGTCATTGACGGTGAAGCCGCTGTCTCGAAAGCCCCATACATCGAGGCTCTCGGTGTCCGGCGCGAGCGGCGCGGGCGGCTCGGGAACGATGCGGCGCGATTCGAAGCGCGTCTCGGGGCGAGCGTCGGTCGGAGCGTCGGCCATGCGGACCCTCCTACGCTCGCGCCGATGTAACAGCGCGGTGGAGGAGGGTCAACCGCGTGGGCTTCTACCCCGAAGCGGCCCGAAGAGGAGAGAGGGAGGCGGCGGTCGCCGCGGAGCTGTTGCCAGGGACCGAAACGACGCGGAGGGCTCGCCCTACCACCGGCGCGCCACTACGCCCACCCGCCACAGCACGGAAGGAACCGAGCGCGCGTGCGTTGTCATGGCGTCACTCCCGTCCCGGCGCGGTCTTCCACCGCCTCCCGAGCGCAGGGTGCCTCCCCCATCCGACGGTCGGTGTGAACTAGTTCACACCGAGATCAGATCTTCTGGGCTTGGGCATGGTCAGGCCCCTCGACCGGGAGCTGGGTGTGGGGCTCGAAGGGACACTCTCGCCCGGCTCAAGCCCTCCATCGGCTCGACCGATGCGCGCTCGTGAGTTCGCAGCTTCCAGCAGAAGGTCGCTGCGACGAGTGAGGATTCGAAGATGGAGACGAGACCGGGGGGCTGGCGACGCATCCGAATCGGCGCGACGGCTCCGCCGCCTCGGACGATCGCGGAGACCCCGAACCCGACCGAGGATTTCGCGCGCATCGAGCGCGGGGTCGAGATGAGCGGCCGACTCGCCACCTCGCGGTCGCTGCGGGTGGAGGGCGAGTTCCGCGGGGAGATCGAATGCGGCGGCGCCGTGGTGGTGACCGAGAGCGGCGCGGTCGAAGCGCCGATCCGCGCCCGCACCGTCGAGATCTTCGGGGCGGTGGTCGGCGACGTGTCGGCCGGGCGCGAGATCGTGATCCACCCGACCGGACGGCTGCATGGCGACGTCGATGCGCCCTCGCTGGTGGTGATGCGGGGCGCCTTCTTCAACGGGAAGACCCGCATGTACCGGCCCGAGCGAAGCGTCGCACAGCCGGCGATCCAGGCCGCCGTCGCGGCGACGGGTGGCGGTCAGGCCGGCTGAGGAATCCGACTATGCTCCGGGTCGTCGCGCCTCGGAGCCCGCATGAGCGACCCCCACGTCGAGCGCATCCGCGCGCAGTTCACTCGCCAGGCCGAGACCTACGCCGGCATGGCGCAGACGCGCGACGAGGCTCCGCTTCGCGGGCTCGTCGCGCTCGCTGGTACGCGTCCGGCCGATCGCGTGCTCGACGTCGCCTGCGGCCCGGGCTTCCTGACGATGGCGTTCGCCGCCGCGTGCGCGAGCGCCCGCGGAGTCGACGCGACGCCTGCTTTCGTCGAGCGAGCACGCCGCGTCGGCTCGGAGCGCGGCCTCGCGAATGTCTCCTTCGCGCAGGGTGACGTGAACGCGCTGCCCGAGCCGGACGCGAGCTATGACGTCGTCGCGTGTCGAGCCGCCTTCCATCACTTTCCCGATCCGGCGCGCGTGCTCGGCGAGATGCGCCGCGTGACGCGCCCCGGTGGCACCTTGCTCGTGGCGGACCTGCTCGGCTCCGAGGATTCCGCGCAGGCGGAGCTGCACGATCGCATCGAGCGGCTGTGCGATCCGACGCACGTGCGCGCGCTGCCGCAGTCGGAATTCGAGCGGCTCTTCCGCGCGCAGGGGCTCGAGCTGCTGCGCGCCCCGTGCGGCGAGATGCACTACGACGTCGAGGAGTGGATCGCGCACGGCGGTCCCTACGCCGACACCGCGGCGCGGATCCGCGCACTGCTCGAGCAGTCGCAGCCGGGCGACCGCGCGGGGCTCGGCGTCCACCGGCGCGACGGCCGGCTGCGCTTCCGCCACCGCACCGCCGCGTTCCTGCTGCACGTGTCGGCCTAGCAGGGGCGAAGCAGAGGTCCCCTGCGGCGGCCATCTGTTCCTCCTCGGGGACCTCTGCTTCGCCCCCCAGCCAGCTAGAGCTCGAGAATCGCGCCGCGCGCGAGCAGCCGGCTTCGCAGCGCGGCGACGTCGAGGTCCACGGGCGCGACGCCGCCGGACACGGCGAGCGCGGCCGCCGTGCCGGCCGCCTCGCCGGTCGCCATGCAGCAGGGGATCTCCTTGGTCGCGTGGTGGACGCGGTGATCGACCGAGATGCAGCGGCCCGCGACGAGCAGGTTCGAGAGCTCGCGCGGCAGCAGCGCACCGTAGGGGACCTGGTAGGTCGCGCCGTACTTCGTCCAATGGCCGGTCAGCGCGACGCCGTCGGGGAAGCGCGCGTCGACGTCATCCCGCCGGAGCACCTGACGGCCGAGCAGGCGGCGGCTCTCGGTGATCCCGAGCTGCTCGGCGATGCGACACAGATGTGCGCCGGAGGCTCCCGGGATCTCGCGCCGCATGCGCTCGAACTCCTCCATCACGCGCTCGCGGCACGCGAGCTCCGCTTCGCTGAGATCCTCGGGCGAGGTCGCGTCGATGCGGCGCGCCTGCTTCGGCGTCGCGCCCCACGGCAGGAGCAGGCGCCCCGAGCCGATCGTGAGGAAGCCGCCGGCGCCCGCGGCCTGCGCGGCCTCGGCGTCGTCCAGTCCGCCGACCAGGAACCAGAGCCAGGGCAGCACCTCCTCCTTCTCGTGCGCGCAGCCGGCCGCGGCGAAGAGGTCGCCGTCGCCGGTCGCGTCGATCACGACGCGCGCGCGCACGGCGAAGCGCCCCGATTTCCCCTGGAAGGCGACGGCCGCGACGCGGCCCTGCTCGAGCAGCGGCTCGCAGGCCCACGCGTGGAAGAGCACGCGCGCGCCGGATTCGCGCAGCATCTCGCAGCAGGCCCGGCGCATCGCCTCCGGGTCGTAGGCCACCGAGTAGCGCACGACGTGAGGTGCGTGTCCCCACACGAGACCCCAGCGCCGGGCCGATTCGATCTGCGCGGCATCGGCGCTGCCCCATTGCCCGCGCGGCGGGAAGTGCGCCGCGCCGCGCCTCGCCATGCGCTCCGTCAGCTCCTGACACAGCCCAGCGACGGCCTGACGACCGCGCCCGTCGTCGAGCGTCAGCAGCAGCACGATCAGGCCGCCGGTCGCGAGACCTCCGAGCGAGCCGTAGCGCTCGACGAGCAGCACGTCGGCGCCCTCGCGGGCCGCCGCGACCGCGGCGGAGACCCCGGCCGAGCCGCCGCCGACCACGAGCACGTCGGCTTCGTGGGTCACCGGCGTGCGGCGCGCGGGCTCTTCGATGCAGGGGACGTCGGAGCGCATGGCTTCCTCCCGTTCAGCTCGCGGGCCTCGTGATGTTGCCCCGCGCCCTGCGGCCCGGCGGCGGGAGAGCGAAGACGGCGAGGAGCGCGTCCGCATAGACCGGCGGACCGAAGCGGCGCGCGTACGCGTCGATCGCGGGCTCGAGATCGAAGCGCAGTCCCGGCAGCCCGAGCTCCTGCCCGAGGTCGCGGTGCATCACGAGGTAGCGAGCGCCCGAGGCGCGCAGCGCCGCCGCTGCGACGAGCAGCCACGGCGCCGTGTCTCTGCGCACCGCCTAGCGGATCAGCTTGTTCGCGAACGACTCGAGGCCGCGGCGGAGGCCATCGGGATCGAAGCCCGGCGGCGCGACGATCAGGCGCGACACGCCGAGGTCCTCGTAGCGGCGCATGCTGTCGCGATCCTGGGCGCCCATGCCGGTCGTGAGCTCGATCTCCTCCGGCCGTCTCCCGACCTTGCCGCACTCGTCGCGCATCGCCGCGAAGAGCTTCGCGAGCAGATCGAGCTCGCCGCGGGCCGGGAAGAAGCCGTCGCCGATGCGCGCGGCGCGGCGCGCCGCGCCCTCGACGTGTCCACCGACGACGACCGGCACACCGCGCGGCTGGACCGGCTTCGGATACGACTCGACCGCGCCCCAGCGGTAGAAGCGGCCGTCGAAGCGAGAGGGCTCCTTCGCCCAGAGCGAGCGCAGCGCCTGCACCGACTCCTCGGTGCGCGCGGCGCGCTCGCGGAAGGGCACGCCGACGACCTCGAACTCCTCCTCGAGCCAGCCGATGCCGATGCCGAGCAGCGCGCGGCCGCCCGAGAGCACGTCGAGCGTCGCCATCTCCTTCGCGACATACACCGGATGGCGCTGCGGCAGGATCAGGATGCCGGTGCCGAGCTTGATCTGCTTGGTGATTGCCGCGGCATAGGCGAGCGGCACGATCGGATCCGGGATCGGGATCCGCTCGTTGTTGCCGGGCATCTTCCCGTCGGCGCTGTAGGGGTACGGCGACTCGTAGCCGACCGGCACCACCACGTGCTCGACGGTCCAGAGCGACTCGATGCCGACCTCGTCGGCGGTGCGCACGAGCACTTCGAAGAGCTTCGGGTTCGCGAAGGGACCCGAGTTGACGAACATCAGGCCGAACTTCATGGAGACCTCCTCACGGCTCGAGAATGACCTTGCACTGTGTCGACGGCTGCTTCAGCGCTTCGAAGGCGGCCGGGAAGCGCGCGAGATCGACCACGTCGGTCACCATCGCCTCGCTCGAGATGCGACCCTGCTCGAGCAGCGCGAGCGTCAGCTCGAAGTCGCGGCGCAGATACGCGACCACGAAGCGCAGGTCGAGCTCCTTCAGGATCGCGACGGCCGGCACGATCGTGTCGGGCGTCACGCACACGCCGACCACGACCACGCGCCCGCGGTCGCGAGCGAGGTTCATCGACTCCTGCAGGAGCCCGCGCACGCCCACGCACTCGAAGACGACGTCGGGCGGTCCGCCGGCCGACTTCGCGAAGCTCGCCGCCACGTCCTCGGCGCCCGGATCGATCGCGTCGGTCGCGCCGAAGCGCGCGGCGAGCGCGCGCCGTCCGGCCGCCTTCTCGCTCACCACCACCGAGCGCGCGCCGAAGAAGCGCGCCCACAGCGCGGTGCAGAGCCCGATCGGCCCGGCGCCGATCACGAGCACGCGCGCGCCCGGCAGGAGCTCGGCCTTCTCGACCGCGTGCAGCGCGACGGCGAGCGGCTCGACCATCGCGCCCTGGCGGTGATCGACAGACTCCGGCAGCCGCAGCACTTCGTGCTGGCCGACGCGCACGTACTGGGCGTAGGCGCCGGGGTTCTGGCCGAGGCCGGTCGACTGCTGGGTCGGGCACCGCGTCGGGTCGCCGGCGAGGCAGGGCCCGCAGCGTCCGCAGCCGATGCAGGGCAGGGCGCAGACCCGCTCGCCCACGCGGAAGCGCTGCGCTGCCTCGCGTCCGACCTCTGCCACCACGCCCGCGAACTCGTGACCCATCACGGTGCCCGGCGCGAGCGCGCCCGGGATGTTGGAGACATGGAGATCCGAGCCGCAGATGCCGCAGCTCTCGACCCGGAGGATCAGCTCGCCAGGGCCCGGGGTCGGATCCGCAACCTCTTCGATCTGAAGGATCTTTCCGGCTTCGCGCAGGACGGCGGCCTTCATCGCGAGCGCTTCACTGTACTCGAGTCTATTGTCAGACTCGAATTAAAATAGAACGGTGTGAAGAGAGTGGGACCGGTCGATCGAAGGGTCCGCAAGAAGGCCCGCACCCGACGCGAGATCCTCGAAGCCGCCCTGTCCCTCTTCGAGCGCCATGGCTTCGACGCGGTGACGGTCGAGCAGATCTGCCAGGCGGCGGACGTCGCTCGCGGCACCTTCTTCCTCCACTTCGGGGCCAAGTCGGCGCTGCTCCACGAGTGGAACCGCCAGCTCGCGAGCGACTTCCGACAGCGGCTGTCCGAGCCGCGCGGCAGCGCGGCGGCCGAGTATCGCATGCTGGTGGACCACGTGGGGCGGCATTGGGTGCGCCACGCAGACGTGATGGGGGCCATGCTGCGCGACTTCCTCACCCACCCGCGCGCCGAGGCGCGCGACGAGTCGGACCTGCGCGCGCTGGTCGAGGAGATCGTGCGGCGCGGACAGGTGCGCGGGGAGTTTCGCAGCAACGTGTCGCCGCGACTGGCAGCCACCGCGCTGCTGACGACCGCCGCCGCGACGCTCGCGGGGGCGGTGTTCCGCGAGGGCGAGGCCTCGCCCGACGAGATCCGCAACCAGCTCCTCCACGCGGCGCTGCACGGGCTCGTGCAGCCGAAGCCCCGAATCAAGTGGCAGCCCTCGGACACGGCAAGGGCGCGCGTGTGAACGAGCGCGCGCTCGTCGTCGGAGGGAGCGTCGCGGGTCTGGCCAGCGCGCTCGCGCTCGCGCGCGCGGGTGTGCGCGTGCTCGTGCTCGAGAAGGACGCGGAGCCGCTGCCCGCGAGCCCCGCCGCGGCCTTCGCCGGCTGGCAGCGCCAGGGCGTCCCGCAGGCCCGACACTCGCACGCGTTCCTGGCGCGACTGCTCGAGCTCTTGCGGGCGCGCGAGCCGTCGCTGCTCGACGCGCTGCGCGCCCACGGCGCGGAGGAGATCCGCTTCGTGGACGTGGTGAAGAAGGCGCTGCCCGGCGCCGCGCTGCTCCCCGAGGACGACGCGATCGCCGTGCTCGCCTGCCGGCGCACGACCTTCGAGTGGGCGCTGCGCCGACACGTCGCGGCGCTGCCCGAGGTCGAGATCCGGAGCGGGGTCGCGGTGACGGGACTCCTGGCGGACGCGGGCGCGGGCGGCGCGCCTCCGCGCGTGCGAGGCGCCCTCGCCGGCCTGCAGCGCTTCGAGGCGGATCTCGTCGTCGACGCTTCCGGACGTCGCTCGCGACTTCGCCACTGGCTGGCCGCGATCGGCGCGCGCCGGCCGCGCGAGCACTCGGAGCCGTGCGGGATCTTCTACAGCTCTCGCTTCTACCGCGCGCGCGCGGGATCGCCGCCGCCGTCCCTCGACGGCCCGATGGGCGCCGATTACGGATTCCTGAAGGTCGGCGTCTTCCCCGGCGACGCGCGGAGCTGGTCGGTGACCCTGGCCGCGAGCCCCGACGACCCGCCGCTGCGCGCGCTGACGCGAGCCGACGCCTTCGAGGCGCTCGCGTCCGCGCTGCCGCTGACGGCGCCGTGGGTCGATCCGGTGATGGCCGAGGCGCAGGGCGACGTCCACGCGATGACGGGCCTTCGCAACACGCGCCGGTTTCTGGTCGAGGACGGCGAGCCCCTCGCGCTCGGCGTCGCGGCGGTCGGCGACGCGCTGATCCACACCAATCCGATCGTGGGGCGCGGCTGCACGCTCGCGTTCGTCAACTCCTACTTGCTGGCCGACGCGTGGCGCGAGAGCGCCGGGGCGCCTCGCGAGTTCGCGCTCGCGCTCGAATCGGCGGTCGAGCGCGAGATCGTGCCCTGGTACGAGGCGATGCTGGCGCAGGACCGCGACGCGATCCGCGTGATGCAGATGCTGCGCGACGGCGAGGATCCGTACCGCGTGAACCGCGACGACGGCAGCGTCGACCCTGCCGCCTGGCTGCGCGTGCTGCTCCGCGACGGCTTCGTGCCGGCGCTGCGCGAGGACGCTGCGGTGCTCCGCACCTTCCTGCGCCTCTTCAACCTGCTCGACGCGCCGAGCGACCTGATGAAGGACCCGGGCCTGCTCGCGCGCGTGCTCGCGAGCTACGCGCGCCGCGACACCCGCGCGGATCCGCCGCAGCCGACACGCGCGGAGGTCGTCACGCGACTCGCTGCGCTCGCATGAGGAAATCCCACCAGGGCGCGCGCGCCGCGGCGAAACATCATGTCATGATCGGATCGAACCTCCGAACCCGCCACTCGAATCGGGAAGGAGAGACCATGAGATCACGATCCCCTCGCGCTCGCCCTCGTGCTGACTTCGCTCGCGACGGGCGCCGCCGTCGCCTGCGACCGGGAGGGCCCCGCGGAGCGAGCCGGAAAGGCGATCGACCAGGCGGCCGAGGACGCGAGCGAAGCGGCCAAGGACGCGGGGAAGGCCGTCGAGGACGCCTCGGAGACCGCTCGCGAGAAGGCGCACGACGCCACTGACTAGCCCATCTCGCCTCGGCTGATCGACCGAGTCTCCGAATCAGCCGCCTGGCCGATTCAAATCGTGTGTCGCGAGTGGCAAGATGGCGCCGGACAGGAACTCCATGCGCCACGAGTCACGCGCCTCCTACTGGTATTCCATCGCATCGACGTGTCTGGCTGCTGCGCCGCTGATGGCAGCCAGCGCGCTCGCAGAGCCGCCGTCGGAAGCCTGGCTGGCTGATGCACAACGTCAGATCGAAGCGCGCGAGTACCATGCAAGCGAGACGCCGCATGGACTCCAGGCACCCAACCGCGCCCACGACCTGCGCACGTTCTTCGACGCGAGCGGGATCCGCGTCCAGGACCGCACGGCTCCGGGCGATGTGCGGCTGCTATCGCTGTCGCTCGCCGGATTCGGTCGAGGGAAGCGCCTCGCCTCGGTCCCGCCAGGCGCGCTGAAGAGTCACGAAGAGCGCGCGGAGATCGCGCGCGACGCGCTCGTCGAGTGGTACGAGAACTCGCCTGCGGGCCTCGAGCAGGGTTTCACCGTGACAAAGCGCCCGGGCGGAAGAGGTCCGCTCGCGCTGGAGCTCGCGGTCGAGGGCGCATCGCCGTCACTCTCTGGTGACGCCATTCTCTTCACGACCCATCCCGGTCGCAAGCTGCGCTACGACCACCTCACCGTCGCGGACGCCTCGGGCCGCGCGCTCGTGGCGCGCCTGGCCGTCCCGACACCGCAGCGCGTGCGGATCGAGGTGGAGGACGCGGGAGCGAAGTACCCGCTGACGATCGATCCGCTCCTGACCGGGACCGCGGACACGGAGCTCGACGGGATCCAGTCGGGCGCGAGATTCGGAACGAGCGTCGCCATCGCGGGCGACGTGAATGGCGACGGCTATGCGGACGTGATCGTCGGCGCGGATAGCTACGACGCCGGGGACGCGGACGAAGGCGCGGCGTTCATCTTCCTCGGCAGCGCGGCGGGCATCGCGAGCGCACAGGCCACCGGTGCCGCGACGATCATCCAATCCAATCAGTTCAGAGCCAATCTGGGTTACAGCGTCGCCGGAGCGGGCGACGTCAACGGCGACGGCTATGCCGATGTGATCGTGGGCGCCTACGCATACGACTCCGGAGAGACCGACGAAGGCGCGGCGTTCATCTTCCTCGGCGGTCCTTCGGGAATCGCCAATGGCGACCCCTCCAGCGCCGCCACGCGAATCCAGTCCAATCAGACCGGCGCGCGGCTCGGAATCAGCGTGGCCGGGGCCGGCGATGTGAACGGCGACGGCTACGCCGACGTGATCGTCGGCGCGGATATGTACGACGCGGGTCAGACCGACGAGGGAGCGGCATTCATCTACCTCGGCGGGCCGTCGGGGATCGCCGACGGCAATCCCGCGACCGCCAACACCCAGCTGGAGTCCAATCAATCCTCCTCGGGGTTCGGCAACCGCGTGGCCGGTGCAGGAGACACGAACGGCGATGGCTATGACGACGTGATCGTCGGCGCCTGGCGTTACAGCGCGGGCGAGACCAACGAGGGAGCGGCCTTCCTGTTCCGGGGGAGCTCGACGGGGATCGCGAACGGCAATCCCTCCACATCGCCTACTCGCTTCGAAGCGAATCAAAACAGTGCCGCGTTCGGATACAGCGTCGCCGGCGCCGGAGACGTGAACGGCGACGGCTATGCCGACGTGATCATCGGCGCGGTCGGCTACGACTCGGGCCAGACCGACGAAGGCGCCGCGTTCGTGTTCCACGGAGGCCCCGGTGTGATGCCGAACGGGAATCCGGGAAACGCTGCAGCCGTGCTGGAAGCCAATCAAGCATCGGCTTCGATGGGAGCGTCCGTCGCGGGCGCAGGCGACGTGAACGGCGACGGCTACGCCGATGTCATCGTGGGCGAATCGTTCTACACCAACGGGCAGGGCGCCGAAGGCGGTGCGTTCATCTTCCTGGGCGGCCCCGCCGGCGTCGGCAACGGCAACCCCTCGACGGCCTTCGCGCGCCTCGAATCGAACCACGCGGCAGCGCTCTTCGGCACGTCGGTCGCGGGAGGTGGCGACGTCGATGGCGACGGTTTCGCCGACGTCATCGTGGGAGCGACCAACTTCGGCGATGGTGGTGCGGCGTTCGTGTACCGAGGCGGCAATCGAGGAATCGTCGACGGGAATCTCACCACGGCGGCCGCGATGATCAGCTCGACGTTCGAGATCAAGAGCGCCGCGAGCGCCGGAGACGTGAACGGGGATGGCTACGACGACATCATCGTCGGGGTCCCGAACTTCCCCTCCGGCGGGCTCGGGGATTCGGGCGCGGCCTTCATCTTCTACGGCAGCGCGACCGGAATCGGCTCGGCCGACGTGACCAGCGCACCCGGCGTGATCCATTCCGATCAAGCCGGCGCGCTACTCGGCTGGCGGGTCGCGAGCGCGGGTGACGTCAACGGCGACGGCTACGCGGACGTGATCGTCAGCGCGTTCCGCTACGACTCGGGTGAGACCGACGAGGGCGCCGCCTTCGTCTTCCACGGCGGACCCGGCGGCATCGGCGTCGTCGACGTCAGCAACGCCGCCGCGAAGATCGAGTCCGACCAGGCGGGTGCGCTGCTCTCCAGCGTCGCGAGTGCCGGCGACGTCAACGGCGACGGCTACTCCGACGTCATCGTCGCCGCTCCACTCTACTCCGACGGTCAGACCAATGAGGGAGCGGTCTGGGTGTTCCACGGGAGCGCCACGGGTATCGGCAACCGAACCCCGGCCAACGCCGATGCTCGCATCGAGTCGGACCAGCCCTACGCGTTGCTAGGGATGGCATGTTGGGACGATCTCTCCGCCGGTTGCATCGGAAACATCGGAGACGTAGCGAGCGCGGGGGACGTCAACGGAGACGGCTACTCCGACGTGATCGTCGGCGCCCCGATGTACAACAACGGCGGGCTCACGGCTGCAGGCGTCGCGCTCGTGTTCCACGGCGGTCCCAACGGCATCCGCGGCGGCAGCCCCGCCAATGCGGACTCCGTGATCATGGGCAACGTGAGCGGCACGGGCCTCGGAGTGGTATCCGGCGCGGGCGACATCGACGGCGATGGCTATGCAGATGTGATCGTCGGCGCTCTCGGGTACCACAGTCTTGGCTACAGCCCCGCGCCGGGCGCTGCGTTCATATTCCGCGGGAGCGCCGCGGGGATCGGCAACGGTCTCGGCGCCGCGGACAGCCTCTTGTACTCGACGGACGGTCAAGCGAAGCTCGGGAGCGTCGCCGGCGTGGGAGACACGAATGGCGACGGCTACGCCGACGTGCTCGTCGGGGCGCCCCGATACAGCGACGGAGAGCTCGCCGAGGGCGTCGCCTTCGCGTTCCAGGGAAGCAGCGCAGGCATCCCAACCGGGGACGTGGCAGTACTCGCATCCGGTCGGATCGAGTCGAACACCACCACCGCGATGATGGGGCTGCTCGTGGCCGCTGCGGGCGACGTGAACGGCGACGGCTTCGCCGATGTGCTGGTCGGAATGCCGACGATGGCCGACTCCACTGCCACCAGCAGGCCGGTCATGCTCTACTACGGAAACGCCAACGGCACAGGGAGAACCGTGAGCTCCCGACAGCTGCGCGTGAGCTCCCAGACCCCCGTCAGGCCGTGGGGCCTGTCGCACGATCTGAATGGCTTCCGGGTGTCGCTCACTGCGACGCATCCAGCCGGGCGGGGTCGCGTGAAGCTCGAGGTACAGGCCTGCCCGAACGGCCAACCCTTCGGCCACGCGAGCTGCTCCCACTTCGTGAGCCCGACCTGGATGGCTGTCAGCGCGATCCCTTCCGGTGTCGTGCTCGGGCAGACGTTGTCGGGACTGAACTCCGGGACGCTCTACCACTGGCGCGCGCGCGTGCTCTACGCGCCGGACAACGTGACGAAGCCGGGAATCACTTCGCCGCCGAATCCCGCGCACGGCCCGTGGCGACGGCTCTCGAGCCAGGCCTTCGAAGCAGATGTGCGCGCCGACGACGACAGCGATGCGGACGGCATCGCGGACTCGATCGAACGCGCCGGCCCGAACGACGGCGACGGCAACGGCGACGGAATCCCGGACAGCGAGCAGGCCACGGTGGCGTCGTTGCCGGACGGCGTCAGCGGCAACTACGTGACCATCGAGAAGACGAGCGGTTGCATTTCCCTCGGCCAGGTCACGGCTCGCAGCGAAGCGGACATGCCGCAGCAGGATCCGGGATACAGCTATCCCCGTGGCATCATCGGCTTCGAGCTGAGCTGCGGGGCGGGCGACACGGGAACGGTCACGATCCTCTATCGCGGCTCGCCAGCGCCGGTCCCGCCTTATCGCAAGTACGGACCGACGACACCCGGCAATCCCGCGACCGCACAGTGGTACGACTTCCCGGGCGCGACGTACGGAAGCCGCCTCGTCGGCAGCGTCTCGGTGCCGACGGTGACGCTCACACTGGTCGACGGCGGGCTCGGGGACTCCACGGGCGTCGACGGCGTGATCGTCGATCCGGGAGGTCCCGCGATGGCGCAGGTGCCGGCGCTGCCGGCTTTCGCGATCGCCGCACTCGCGCTGCTGCTCGGCGCGAGCGCTGCCGTCGCGCTGCGCTCTCGCCGATCGACGCGCGCCTGAGACAGAGCGATCGGAACGGTACGCACGACGCGACGGACTAACGCGCGAGCCGGGCGGTCGCGGCGGCGCACGCTCGCACCAGCTCGCCGGGCGCCAGCTCGAGCTCGAGGCCCCAGCGCCCGCGGAGACGAAGATCGTCTCGAACTCGAGAGCGCTCGCGTCGACGTACACGGGAGGCGGACGCTTCGGTCCGAGCGGGCTGATTCCGCCCACGCGGTAGCCGGTGGCGCGCTCCGCGTCGCGGGGATCCGCCATCTCCGCGCTCCGTGCGCCGGCCGCGGCCGCCAGCGCCTTCGGGTCGAGGTGACGCGGAAGGGGAATCACCGCGACGACGAGGCCCGGGCCGCCGACGAGTCGCACGATCAGCGTCTTGAAGACACGCTCCGCCGCGACGCCGAGCGCGGTGGGGAACGCGTCCGTCCCGGCGTCGTGCGGTAGATCGAACTCGTGCAGCGTGAATGCGATGCTCGCGGCGCGAGTCGCGCGTAGGGCGGGCGTGGCGGCGCGAGTCGAAGAGGGGATGACGCTACTCCGCGTTCCAGATGTCGCGGTAGAGCAGCCAGCAGCCGCCGACGCGCTTCCACACGACCACGTAGCGCCTGGCTCTGGCCGCCGTCCTTCGCGACGAGCCGCACCGAGCCGGTCTCGCTGGCGAGATCGCCGGACGACTCGACCTCCAGCGTGTCGAGGCGAACGTCCTTCACACCCGAGTCGATGGTCTTCTGCCAGAACGCGGCGATCGCCTCGCGCCCGCTCACCGGCGCGCCTGGCGCGATCACCCGCGCGTCCTCGCTGTGGAGGAGCGAGACCCCTTCGCGTCGCCGTTTCCCCTCCCCTCGCGATCGAGATTACCGCCAGGTCGACTCGATGCAGCTCGACGCGAGCGAGCGCGCGACTCGCGCGAGCGGTGGTAGCCTGTGCGCCTTCGACGGAGGCCCACCCCCATGCCCATGCCGAAGGATCTCGGAGTCATCGACCTCATGATGGGGATCCCGACTCCGAACCCGCCGCGTCAGTACGACTTCATGCGGCCGCTCTTCCGCGACAAGGAGAGCCTGTCCCAGTTCGAGTTCCCCGTGGAGTACATGTTCAAGGACGTGCCGAAGACGGGCCGGCACGAGGACTACGTCAAGTACACGCTCGACAAGATGGACCAGTTCCACATCGAGCGGGCGATGATCGGCGTCTCGCTCGAGAACGAGACCGGCCAGCGCGCGCTGAAGGACCACCCCGACCGCTTCATCCCGTCGGGCAACGTGGATCCCAACAAGGGCATGGAAGGCGTGCGCCAGATGGTGCGCGAGTACGAGGCCTTCGGGATCAAGGCGGTCGGCGCGTTCCCGTGCGGCTACGTGCCGCAGGTGCCGATCAACGACAAGGCCTTCTACCCGATCTACGCGAAGTGCGTCGAGCTCGACATCCCGATCTTCTGCTGCGCGGGCGTGCCGGGGCCGCGCATCCCGATGGCGCCGCAGAAGGTCGAGCTCGTCGACGAGGTGTGCTGGTTCTTCCCGGAGCTGAAGTTCGTGTTCAGGCACGGCTGCGAGCCGTGGGCCGACCTCGCGGTGAAGCTGATGCTCAAGTGGCCCAACCTCTACTACTCGACCTCGGCCTTCGCGCCGAAGTACTACCCGAAGGCGATCATCGACTACGCCAACACGCGCGGCGCCGACAAGGTCCTCTACGCCGGCTACTTCCCGATGGGCCTCTCGCTCGAGCGCATCTTCGGCGACATGCCGCACGTCCCCTTCAAGGACGAGGTGTGGCCGAAGTTCCTGCGCGGCAACGCCATCAAGCTCCTCAAGCTGGACGCGTGATGCGGCTCTCCTGCGGCTTCCCGCCGACCGCTTCCGCGCCCGAGCACGCGGCGCTCGCCGAGGAGCTCGGCTACGAGCGAGTCTGGTTCTACGACTCGCCCGCGCTCTACGGCGACGTGTGGGTCGCGCTCGCGCGCGCGGCGGACGCGACGCGCCGGATCGGACTCGGCACGGCCGTGCTGGTGCCGAATCTCCGACACGTCGTCGCGACGGCCGCTGCGATCGGCACGATCGAAGAGCTCGCGCCCGGGCGTCTCGTCGTCGCACTCGGCACCGGCTTCACCGGCCGCATGGTGATGGGACAGAAGCCGCTCTCGTGGAAGTTCGTCGAGCGGTACGTGACGCAGCTGCGCGGCCTGCTCGCCGGCGAGGAGGTGGAGGTCGAGGGGCGCGCGTGCAAGCTGATCCACCCCGAGGGCTTCCTCGCCAAGCGCCCGATCGCGACGCCGATCGCGATCGCCGCCAACGGCGCGAAGGGAATCGAGGTGGCAAAGCGGCTCGGCACGGGTGTGATGTGCGCGGGCGTCGTCCCGACCGGTGCGCGCGACGCGCGCTATCTCGCCTTCGGCACCGCGCTCGACCCGGGCGAGAAGGTCGACTCGCCGCGCGTGCTCGCTGCGATCGGCGGCGCGATCGCGGTCGTCTACCACGGGACCTACGAGGCCGGCGGCGCAGCGGTCGACAACCTGACCGGCGGACGCGGCTGGCGCGAGGAGATCGAGCGCTTCCCGGCCGGATCGCGCCACCTGCACGTGCACGAGGGCCACTGCGTCGAAGCCAACGCGATCGATCGCCGCCACATGAGCCCGGCGCTGGCCGGTGTCACCTTCACCGGCACGCCGGACGAGCTGCGCCAGCGCGCCGCGGGGCTCGCCACGCAGGGCGTCGGCGAGATCGTCTACGCGCCGATGGGCCCCGATCTGCCGCGCGAGCTGCGCGCGATGAAGGCGGCGCTCGGAGGTTGAGCATGTCGAGCAACCCCTTCGACCCGGCCCGCTTCGACCTGCGCAACACGAGCCCGGAGCTCCGCGCCGGCGTCGCCTCGCTCGAGGCGATGCGCATCCCGATGCTCGACCACGTGCTGACGCACGAAGAGGCGACCGCGATGCGCCGGGCCGGTCTCATCCCCGGCATGCCGATCGCGCCGCCGCCGCGCCGGAAGCCGGAGCTGCGGACGATCCAGGGTCCCGCCGGGCGTCTCGATCTCCGCTGCTTCCGGCCCGAGAGCGGACGGCCGCGCGCGACGATGCTCCACATCCACGGCGGCGGCTGGTTCACGGGCTCGGCCGACATGATGGACGTCGCGCTCGAGGCGCGCGCCGACGCGCTCGGCATCGCGATCGCGAGCGTCGAGTACCGGCTCGCGCCGGAGCACCCTTATCCGGCGGCGCCGGACGACTGCGAGGCGGCGGCGGCGTGGCTCGCCAAGAACGCGCGCTCGGAGCTCGGCGCCGACCTCGCGCTCGTCGGCGGCGAGTCGGCGGGCGGCCATCTCTCGGCCGTCACCGTCGTGCGTATGCGCGATCGCCACGGCTTCCGCTTCGCCGGCGCCAACCTCGTGTACGGCGTCTACGACCTCGGCGGCGTGCCGAGCCACCGCCAGTTCGACGGCCGCAACCTGCTGCTCGACGGCCCGAGCCTCGAGGTCGCGATCCGCATGTTCGTGCCCGACGCCTCGCGCCGCCGCGACCCGGACGTCTCGCCGCTCTACGCGAATCTCGCGGGGCTGTGCCCCGCGCTCTTCACGATCGGCACGCTCGACCCGCTGCGCGACCACACGCTCTTCCTGTATGCCGAGTGGATCGCGCAGGGAAGCCCGGCGGAGATCCAGATCTTCCCGGGCGGCACGCACGGCTTCGACATGTTCCCGTGCCCCGAGCGGCAGCAGGCGCACGCCGCGATCGACGCCTTCCTCGCGCGCTGCCTCGACGCTGCGGGGTTGCGCTAGCGGCGCGCGAGTCCAGTCGCGACAGGCGTATGCTGTCGCGGCGCGAGGGTTCATGTGGCGCCAGCATCACGACCAAGACCCCGACGCGTGTCGCGCCTGCGGCGAGATCGCGCTGCCCGCGGCGTCGTTCTGCGCGAGCTGCGGGGCGTCGCTTCGCCCCGAGTGCTTCGCGTGCAGCCGCGAGATCCCGCGCGAGGCGCGCTTCTGTCCGTGGTGCGGCAGCTACGTCGCGGCGGCGCGCGGACCGAACGAGCCGGCGAGCGACCTGCCGGCGACGGAAGAGATCCCGCGCGGCGAGCGCCGCATCGCCACCGCGCTCTTCGCGGATCTGGTCGAGTACACGACCTTGACCGAGGTGCTCGATCCCGAGGAGGTCGCCAGCGCGATGAATCGCCTGAAGCACACGGCGACGCGCATCGTCGAGGGCTACGGCGGCACGCTCAATCAATTCGCGGGCGACGAGGTGATGGCGCTCTTCGGTGTGCCGCGCGCGCACGACGATGATCCGGTCCGCGCGGTGCGCGCCGCCTTCGCGCTGCACGCCGCCGTGCGCGATCTCGGTGACGAGCTCGCGCCGCGGCTCCGCCGCAGCCTGCGTCTGCACACCGCCATCAACACGGGCCTCATGATCATCCAGCACCGCGACCGCCGCGACGGCGTCTACGGCGTGACGGGCGACACGATCAACACCGCCGCGCGTCTCGCCCGCGAAGCCACGCGCGACGAGGTACTGGCGGGACCCGACACCTGGCGGGCGATCCGCGATCACTTCGAGGGGGAGAGTCTCGGGCCGTTGCGGCTGCGCGGGAAGGCCGAGCCGATCGCGGCGTATCGCGTGCTGCGGCCCGCTGCGCGCAGGCGTCCGTCGCCCGAGCGCGATTTCGAAGGGCTGCGCGGCCGGCACGCCGAGCTCGAGACCTTGCGCGTCGCCTTCGACGTCGCTTGCGGTGGGCGCGCGCAGCTCGTCGCGGTGTCGGGAGAGCCGGGCGTCGGCAAGACGCGCCTCTTCCAGGAGTTCGCGGCCAGCGTCTCGCCGCAGCAACTCGTGCTGCGCGGGCAGTGCCCTTCCTTCGGCGCGGTGGCCCCGTACCAGCCCTTCCGCGACGTGCTGCGCGACGCGCTGCTGCCGTCCGGAGGACACGGCCCCGAGCTCGAGCGCGCCGTCTCGCGCGTGCGCGCGCTCGGCTCCGGCTGCGAGGCGCACCTGCCCTCGCTGCTCGCGCTGCTCTCGCTCCCGGTGCGATCGTCCGCGAATCCCGCCGAGGTGGTCAGCGATCGGCTGCACGAGGCGAACCTGCTGGCGCTGCACGCGCTGCTCCGCGCGCTCGCGCGCGAGCGCAGCGTGGTGCTCGTGCTCGAGGACTGGCACTGGGCCGACCCGGCGTCGGAGTCGGCGCTCGAGCACCTGGCGCGCAGCCTCGACTGCGAGCGCCTGCTCGTGCTCGTGAACTTCCGCTCGCAGCACGAGCCCTCCTGGGCTTCGCGCGCGCTGCGGGTCGACCTCGCGCCGCTCGGCGTCGAGGACACGCGCGCGATCGTGCAGCGCTTCCTCGGCGAGGTCTCCGATTCGATCCTGCGTCGCATCCAGGAGCGCACCGGCGGCAACCCGCTCTTCATCGAGGAGCTGTGCCAGAGCGTGCGCGATCTCGGGGTCGATCCCGGCATGGCGCCGCAGCGCGTGATCGCCGACCTCGTCCCCGACACGGTCGCCGCCGTCGTGCGCGCGCGCATCGACCGCCTGACGCCCGCGCAGGTCCACGTGCTGAAGCTCGCGTCGGTGCTCGGCGAGGAGTTCCCGCGCGCGCTGCTCGAGAAGCTCTGCGGCACGGAGCGGAGCATCGACGCGGCGCTCGAGGGCCTGGTGCGCGCGGAGCTCTTGCAGGAGCGCGCCGACAGCGCCACCTGCCGCTTCAAGCACGCGATCGTGCAGGAGGTGGCCTACGCGATGCTGCTGCACCAGCGGCGCCGCTCGCTGCACGCCGCGGCCGGGCGTCTGATCGAGGAGCGCGCCGGCGCGCGCGTCGAGGAGCAGATCGAGCGTCTCGCCCACCACTTTGCGCGCAGCGACGAGCGCGAGAAGGCCGTGTTCTACCTCGAGCGCGCGGGCGACAAGGCGGCGGCATCCGGGGCGATAGTGCAGGCGCTCGGTCACTACCGCGAAGCGGTCGCCATCGTCGACGAGCTGGTGTCGACACCCGGGCAGATGAAGCGCCGCATCGAGCTCTCGCAGAAGCTCGCGAGCGTCGCGATCTACCGGCCCGGGCTCGGCGTGCGCGCGGTGCTCGAGCGTTCGTGCCTGCTCGCGCAGCAGCTCGGCGACACGCGCGCGGAACGGCGCTGTCTCTATTGGGTGGGCTGGCTCGACGCATCGCTCGGCCGCTGGCGCGACGCGCTCGCCGGATTCGAGCGCTGCGTGGAGCTCGCGACCGCCGAGGGCGACCGCCGACTGCTGGCACGGGTCGACTCGAACATCGGGCAGGCGCTCTACCACATGGGAGAGTTCGACTCCGCGGTGATCCATCTCGAGCGCTCGATCGAGCGCCGGCGCGCGACGCCGAGCGACCCCGCGTCGGGACCCGTGGCGGCGCAAGCGCTTGCCTATCTCGCGCTGATCGACGCCGAGCGCGGCCATTTCGACCTCGCCGAGAAGCGGTTCGACCAGGCGCTCGAGCTCGCCGAGATCTCCGGTCGACTCCAGCTCGAGGGCGCACTGCGCTGCATCCGCCTCGTCGCCGAAGCGTTCCGCGGAAGCTTCTCGGCCTGCACGGCGGCGGCGGACGAGCTCGCGTCGCGCGCACGGCGCATCGGCTCGACCTACATGCTGGCGATGAGCCATTCGCTGGGCGGCTACGCGCGGTACATGCTCGGAGAGCACTCCGACGGCGTCGCGGCGATGCGGGAAGGTGTTGGCATGCTCGAAGGTGCGGAGAACGTGCTCACTCTCTCGCTGCCCCAGGCGTGTCTGGCCGGCGCGCTCTCGGCGATCGGATCGCTCGACGAAGCCGAGAGCCTCGCGCTGCGCGCGCTCGAGCGCTCCGAGCGGCTCCTCGACCGCATGGGCGAGCCGGCCGCGCGGCGCGTGCTCTTCTCGGTCGCGGCTCGCCGCGCTCCGAAGGGCGGACCTGAGGTGGACGCGGCGCTCGAAACGGCCGTCGCCACCGCGCGTCGCTTCGGCTCTCCGCGCGAGGAGGCGCTCACCTGGCTGCGGGCCGCGGAGCTGATGGCCGAAGCCTGGTCGCCGGCGTGGCGCCGCGAGGTGCTGCTCGACTGCGCCACGCGCTTCGAGACGCTCCAGATGCCGTGGTTCCGCGAGCGCGTCGAGGAGATGCTGGCGCGAGACCCCTCCTAACTCTTGCCGGATCGACTTCGCGTCGGCCGACTTTCGTCGGCCTCCATTCTTTGCCGGGCCTTCGCGCGAGCTATTCGCTCGCGCTCGGGCTACCGGCCTTCGCTCGGCGAGCCTTTGCGATCTCCGCTCGGCTTCGCCTCGCTGCGCGTCGGCCGACTTTCGTCGGCCTCCTTGCGTAGCGCCGGCAGCACGCGCGTCGCGAGGAACTCGATGTTCCGCGCGAAGTCGTCGGCGGTCGCGTAGCGGGTTCCCGCGACGATCCGCGCGACGCCGAGCTCGGCGAGCGCCGCGACGCGATCGGGCGCGCGCCCGGGCTCGCGCGGATCGAAGCCGGTGAAGGCGACTACCTCCGGTGTCGGCCGTCCGGCCTGCTGCGCGAGCTCGCGCAGCCGCGCGATCTGCGGCACAAGATGCGCGGGCTCGCCGGTCATCGGCATCCAGCCGTCGCCGAAGCGCACCGCGCGGCGGAGCGCCGCCTCGCCGGAGCCGCCGACGTAGATCGGCGGGCGTGCCGGCCGCGGCAGGAAGAGGAACGGCTGGCCGTGCGCCGCGACCATGTCGCCTTCGAAGCAGCGCCGCCAGAAGGCGAGCGTCTCGTCGGTCGTGCGTCCGCGCTGCGATCGCGAGACGCCGAGCGCGCGGAATTCCGCGTCCATCCACCCGACGCCGACACCGAGCCGCAACCTGCCGCCCGAGAGCTCCTGCACCGTCGCGATCGCCTTCGCGGTCGGCAGCGCCGGCCGATAGGGCACGATCAGCACGCCGGTGCCGAGGCCGATTCGCTGCGTGTGGCCCGCGAGCCAGGCGAGCGCCGTCAGCGGATCGAGGTAGCGGCCGCCCGAGCCCTCGGCGTCGTCGGGCGGGATCGCGATGTGGTCCTGGATCCAGAGATCGGCGAGGCCCGCCGACTCGGCCGCGCGCGCGCAGGCGAGGAAGGTCGCGGGCTCGGACTGCGGGCCCATGCTGCGGATCGCGACGCCGAGCTGCACGACTACTCCTTCGCGCGAGCCGGCGCGGGCAGAAGCTGCTCCTGCGCCATCGACGCGAGCAGGCGCCCGTCGCGCGCGCGCACCGTGCGGCGCGTGAAGCCGCGGCCGCCGTGCGCGACGTCGCAGAGCGTCGTCACGAGCCGCCAGTCGTCCCACGGCTCGTCGCGATGCACCCAGAGCAGCTGATCCAGACTCGTGTAGCCGAAGGGCTCGAACGGACCTCCGAGCCGGCGCGCGATCGGCAGGTGCGATTGCATGTCGGCCAGGAACGCCAGCGCCGCGACGTGCAGCGCGCGTTCCTTCGGAAGCGCGACGCGCGGCCGAGCCCAGCCCTGGTAGCGCGAGCTCGGCGCGGTGCGCCAGGGCGTGCCGCCGACGAAGCGCCACTCGATCGCCGACCCGATCGGTCCCGGCGCCTTCGCGTCCCAGCGCTCCGCCCGCGCGATCTCCTCCTCGCTCGGGAGCGACTCGGGCTCGGGCGGCGCGTCGGCGCCGCGCTCCGGCTCCTCGAACTCCGCGCCTTCCGCGGGCTCCGCGAAGCTCGCCATCAGCTCGCAGCAGACGCGCTCGCCCTCGCAGACCTCGACGCGCCGGTGCGCGAAGCGACGTCCGTCGCGGACGCGCGAGACGCGCAGCAGCGCGGGCTCGGTCCTCGGAACGGCGCGCAGGAAGTAGACGTGCAACGAGTGGAGCGAGAGCTCGGTCGTGCGCGCCGCGGCGAGCGTCGAGCAGCCGAGCGTCACGCCGCCGAATCCGGGGAGCCGCGCGAAATAGCGATCGTCGCCGGCCGGCTCGAGCGCGAGCATCTGCTGGAGCGTCGGGAATTCGGGAAGCATCCTTTGCCGGACCTTCGCGCTCGCCGTTCGCTCGCGCTCGGGCTGCCGGCCTTCGCTCGGCTTCGCCTCGCTGCGCGTCGGCCGACTTTCGTCGGCCTCCTTGCATTCTCGCACGCGAGCGCGCGAGGCGCGGGCGTATCTTTGCGGGCGGCCCGCGCGTCATGAGAGCATGGCAGCGGGGCACTCCCTCGCGTCCGGACGGAGGTGACGTCCTTGCACGAGACCCGCCGAACCGCGCAGCCTTCCGACGGCCCGCTCGCGCTCCTCGTGGCGACGAAGAAGGGCGCCTTCGTGCTGCGCGCCGACGCCGCGCGGCGCGAGTTCGCGCTCGAGGGTCCGCACTTCCTCGGGCACATCGTCAACCACCTGGTGCTCGACCCCCGCGACCGCCGCACCTTGCTCTGCGCCGCGCGGACCGGTCACCTCGGACCGACGATCTTCCGCTCGAGCGACCTCGGCGGGAGCTGGAAGGAGGCGTCGAAGCCGCCGGCCTTCCCGGCGGGCGACCAGGCCGGCCGAACGGTCAAGCACACGTTCCGGCTCGAGCCCGCGTCGGCCGCGGAGCCCGGCGTCTGGTACGCGGGCGTGTCGCCGCAGGCGCTCTTCCGTTCTGAGGACGCGGGCGATACCTGGTCGTCGGTCGCGAGCTTCAACGACCACCCGCGCTGGCTCGAGTGGACGGGCAAGGGTCAGGACGGCACGCCGGACGGCTCGATCCTCCACTCGATCAACGTGGACCCGCGCGATTCGCGCCATCTCTACGTCGGGCTCTCGAGCGGCGGCGTCTTCGAGTGCGTGTCTGAAGGTCGCGACTGGCGTCCGCTCAACGCCGGCCTCGTCGCCGACTTCAACCCCGATCCCTATCCCGAGTTCGGGCAGGACCCGCACTGCATGCGATTGCACCCGCTCGCGCCGGACGTGCTGTGGCAGCAGAGCCACTGCGGCATCTACCGCATCGAGCGCCCCGGCGAGAAGTGGGAGCGCGTCGGAGACCACATGCCACGCGACGTCGGCGACATCGGGTTTCCGATCACGCTGCACCCACGAGACCCGCGCACGGCATGGGTCTTTCCGATGGACGGCACGCAGGTGTGGCCGCGCACCAGCCCCGGCGGACGCCCGTCGGTGTACGTGACGCGCGACGCGGGCGCCTCGTGGCAGCGTCAGGACGCGGGCCTGCCGCGCGAGAACGCTTGGCTCACCGTGCTGCGGCAGTCGATGACGGCCGACGCGCACGATCCCGTCGGCCTCTACTTCGGCACCACCTGCGGCGAGCTGTGGGCGAGCCTCGACGAGGGCGCGTCGTGGAGGCGGCTGCGGAGCCATCTCCCCCACGTCTACGCGGTGGAGGTCGCCGAGCTCGACGCGTGAAGGTGCGGATCGCCAGCCCGCTGCTCTCCTATACCGGCGCGCGCGAGGTCGAGGCCGAGGGCGACTCGGTCGGAGCGCTGCTCGACGACCTCGAGCGCCGCTACCCCGGACTGCGCTTCCGCATGGTGGACGAGCAGAACCGGATCCGGCCGCACATGCGGATCTTCGTGAACCGCGAGGCGGTACGCGGTCTCGACGCCCCGCTCGCGCCGGATGACGACGTGCAGATCCTGCAAGCACTCTCCGGAGGTTGAGCGAACCGGGTCGCTCTTCTGATCTTCGCTCGCCTGCGGCTCGCTGCGCGCGCGGCTGCGCCGCGCCTGCCGTATCTTGCACCGATCCGCGCCCGGAGGAGCCCGCCATGCACCGTGTCGCGTCTCTTCTCTTTGGTGTCGCGTTCGCCGTCGCCTGCGCCGGGAAGCCGGAGCCGAAGCCCGCGTCCGTCGCCCATGCGGCCTCGCTGCGAACGCCGCCCGCCGGTCCGGTGGTCGGCTTCGTCGGCGAATACGGGTCGCACGCGTGGCTCGGCATCCCCTACGCGAAGCCTCCCGTCGGCGCGCTGCGCTGGCGCGCGCCCGAGCCGCTGCCAGCGTGGCAGGCGACGCGCGAGGCGCTCGCCTTCGGATCGCTCTGCACGCAGTTCGCGAGCGCGCTCGGTGGCGACGACTCGGTCGCGCCCGGCACGCCGGTCGGCAGCGAGGACTGCCTCTTCCTCAATGTGTACGCGCCTCGCATCGACGCGTCGTCCGTGCCGAAGGGCGGCGACCGCCTGCCCGTGATGATGTGGATCCACGGCGGCGGCAACACGATCGGGGCGGCCAGCTTCTACGACGGCGGCAACCTCGCGGCGCGGGAGAACGTCGTCGTCGTGACCGTGAACTACGGCTCGGGCCGTTCGGCTGGTTCCACCACGCAGCGCTCGGCGCCGGCGCGAGCGAGGCGGAGAAGAGCGGGAACTTCGCGACGCTCGACCTCGTGCGCGCGCTCGGCTGGGTGCACGACAACATCGCCGCCTTCGGCGGCGATCCCGGCAACGTCACCGTGTTCGGCGAGTCGGCCGGCGGCCAGAACACCGTGCAGATGCTGCTGACGCCGCTCGCGCGCGGGCTCTTCCAACGCGCGATCGTCGAGAGCGGAGGGACCTGGACCGCTACGGTCGCGGAGTCGGAGAACTACACCGACGCCGCGGAGCCCGGCCACAAGAACTCGTCGCGCGAGGTGGCGCTGCGGCTGCTCGCGCCGGGCGCGGCGCGCGACGCCGCGAAGCAGCAGGTCGCGGCGTTGTCGGACGCCGAGATCGCGCGGAGACTGCGCGACGTGCCCGCCAAGGCGCTGCTCACGAGCTACAGCGGCGGCCCGCTCGGCATGATCGACATGCCGCGCGCCATCCGCGACGGCGCGGTGCTGCCGTCCGAGCCCTTCGCGACGCGCTTCAGTGTGGCAGACGACGTCGCGCCGGTACCCGTCGTGTTCGGCACCAACCGCGACGAGAACAAGCTCTTCATGTTCCTGAATCCGAAGTACGTGCGCCGCTGGTTCGGGGTGTTTCCGCAGGTGCTCGACCGCGAGAGCTATCTCGTCACCGCGGAGTACCAGAGCCGCAGCTGGAAGGCGTCGGGCGCCGACGAGCTCGCGATGGCGCTGACCGGCGCCGGCCGGCGCGACGTCTTCGTCTACCGCTGGGACTGGCACGAGGAGCCGAGCGTGCTCGGATCCGATCTCGGCGAGCTGGTCGGCGCGGCGCACGGGCTCGAGATCCCGTTCGTGTTCGGGCACTGGCAGCTCGGCCGTCGCGGCAACTTCCTGTTCGGCGAGAAGAGCCTCGCCGGACGCCAGGCGCTCTCGGCCGCGATGATGTCCTACTGGACGGAGTTCGCGCGCACCGGCGCGCCGGGCCGCGGCCAGAAGGGAGACCTGCCGCTCTGGTCGGCGTGGGACCCGAGCGATGCCGGCGACAAGTTCATCGTGCTCGACACCGAAGCCGGTGGCGGCGTGCGCATGGCGCGCGACGTCCAGACCAACGCGGCGCTGCTCGCGTCGATGCAGAGCGACCCGCGGCTCGCCGACACGAAGCTCCGCTGCGCGGTGCTCGACGCCCTGGTGGCCTGGTCGCCGGCGCTCGACGCGAAGGACTACGCGGCCGGCGGCTGCGACGGCTACGCGCGGATCGCGTCCGAATAACGGTCTTCGGGGCTACGCCGTCGCGCGCCAGTACCAGACGCGCGCGAACCCCATCCCGCGCTGCGCGACGTCTTCGACGCGCGAGAAGCCGGCGTCGCGCAGCAGCGCGGGGATGCCGCCCTCGAGCTGCAATCGCACGTGTGCCGTCTTTCCGAGGAAGCGCGCGAGCGCGCGCTCGACCCGCGTGCGCGGCGCGCCGAAGTCGACGAGCAGGAACGAGCCGCCCGGCGCGAGCACGCGCAGGATCTCCGCGGCGGCGCGCCGCTTGTCGGGCACCTCCAGATGATGGAAGACGAACGACGAGACCACGCGGTCGAAGCGTCCGTCCGCATAGGGCAGCGCCGTCGCGAGTCCCTCGTCGAGCCCGACCTCGAGGCCCTCGCGCGCGATCTTTCGCTTCGCGATCGCGAGCGCCCCCGGGTCGCCGTCGAGCCCGATCACCTCGGCGTCCGGATGAGCGCGCTTGATCAAGAGCGCCTGCGTGCCGGTGCCGCAGCCGACGTCGAGCACGCGACTGCGCGCGCCGATCTTCGCGTGCGCGAGGATCTCGCTCCGCAGATTCTTCTCGCGAAACACGTAGCGCCAGAGCGGATCGTAGAGCGGCAGCAGCCAGTCGTTCCCGGCAGCAGGGATGTAGCCCTCGGGTCGTGCCGACATGGCGCCTATCCTACAACCGCGCGCGATCGGCGCGAAGAGGCGACGTGCAAGGCATCGGACTCGCGCTCGCGGCGGCGGCGCTCTTCGGAGCGGCCGCGCCGGCCTGCAAGCTCCTGCTCGGGAGCTTCGGGGCCTTCACCCTGGCGGGCCTGCTCTACCTCGGCGCCGCGCTCGCGACCTTCGCGCCTTGGTGGCGCGATCTCCGCGCCGAGGGCCAGCCGCGCCTCGACGCCCGGAACTTCGAGCTCCTCCTCGGCGCCATCGCGGCCGGCGGGCTCGTCGCGCCCGTGCTGATGCTCTTCGCGTTGCGCCTCACGCTCGCTGGCGACGTCGCGCTGCTCCTGAACCTCGAGCTCGCGGCGACAGCGCTCCTCGGTGTCGCGCTCTTCCACGAGCCGCTCTCGCGCGCGGGCTGGCTCGGCGTCGCGGGCGCGATCGCCGCGGGAGCCCTCGTCGGCGCGGGCGGCGGCTGGCCGGGCTGGCTCGCGGCGGCGCTCGTCGCCGCGGCCTGCGCGGGCTGGGGACTCGACAACCAGCTCACCGCGCTCCAAAGCGGCCTGACACCAGCAGGGATCACGTTCTGGAAGGGACTCTGCGCCGGCGGCGTGAACCTCGCGATCGGCCTCTCGCTCGAGCCCTTCGCCGCGCGGCCCGGCGAGATCGCGGCGGCGCTCGGCGTCGGCGCGCTCTGCTACGGCGCGAGCCTCGTGCTCTACATCGCCGCGGCGCAGCAGCTCGGCGCGACCCGCGCGCACGTCGGCTTCGCGAGCGCGCCCTTCCTCGGCGCCGCGCTCTCGTTCGCGTGGCTCGGCGAACCGCTGACGCCGATGAACGCGGCCGGCGCGGCGCTGCTCGCCGCGAGCGTCGCGCTGCTGCTCGCGAGCCGGCACGGCCACGCGCACGTCCACGGCGCGCAGGAGCACGTCCACGCCCACCGCCACGACGACGGGCACCACCTGCACGCGCACCCGGGCCTCGCGCCCGGCGCACGACACACGCACTGGCACCGACACGAGCCGCTCGCGCACGCGCACGCGCACTGGCCGGATCTGCACCACCGGCACGAGCACGGGGCCGACGACGAGAGGCGCGAAGGGACGCCCTAGGGCGGGGACGAGTCATTCGTCCCCACTCGCTTCGTCGCCCGGATTCCTCGATCCAGCCCGATCGCTGGTTCGGACTTTGCACCGAGATCGCCGCGCTTGCCGCTAGCCTCCAATTTCCCCGGAGTGCTCCGAGTGACCGATCGACCTTCCCAGAGCTTCGACCCGGCGCAACTCGATTCCCTGATCGAGCGGCTGCTCGAGATCCGGCGCGAGCTCTGCGAGTCCGAGGCGACCTTCGAAGCGACGCGTCGCCGAATCGATTCGAGCTATCGGAAGAGCGAGACGAACCTCGCGCACTACATCGGGCTGCGCCGTCGCGACATCCGCCCGTTGCAGCAGGAGCTCGCGGAGCTCGGGCTCTCCTCTCTCGGCCGCGCGGAAGCCCACGTCATGGCGACGCTCGATGCGGTGCTCGCAGCGATCCACGGAGTCGCCGGACGGGCGTGGCGCGCAGCGCCCTCGGCCCTCGAGTTCCGCGAGGGAAACGATCTGCTGCGCGACCACACGGAGGCGCTGCTCGGACCTTCGCCGGCCCGGCGAGCCGTGCGGATCATGGTGACGATGCCGACGGAAGCCGCGTCGGACTACGCGCTCGTCCGCGATCTCGTCGCGCGCGGCATGGATTGCATGCGGATCAACTGCGCCTACGACGGGCCGCCCGAGTGGACCGCGATGGCGCGCCATCTCGATCGTGCGCGGCGCGAGGTCGGACGGGCGTGTCGCCTCTCGATGGATCTCGCAGGGCCGAAGCTGCGGGTCGGCCCGCTCGAGCCCGGGCCGGAGGTCCTGAAGATCCGCCCGACGCGCGACGAGCTCGGTCGTGTCGTGCAGCCCGCGCGAGCGTGGATGGACCCCGAATCGGCGCCCGAGGTCGCGCCAGGCTCCAACGCCGCGCGCATCCCCGTCTGCGGCGCGAGCCTCGGCTCGCTGCGAGTCGGCGAGCGCATCCGCTTCGTCGACGCGCGCGGGTCGACGCGACGCATGAAGGTGACGGTCTCCTCCCCGGACCGGGTCGAGCTCGAGTGCGACCGCACCGCCTATCTGGCCTCGGGGATGGAGCTCCGCCGCGAGGACGCAGGCGACGAGGTCCTTCGCGTCGCCAAGCTGCCCGCGCGAGAGCGATCGATCGCCTTGCGAAGGGGAGATCGCATCGTGCTCTCGGGCAAGCCCGGACTGGGCCGCGAGGCCGAGACCGACGAAGGCGGGCTCGTGATCGCTCCCGCGCACATCAGCTGCACCATCCCGGAGATTCTCGCCGACGTGCGCGCCGGCCAGCGGATCTGGTTCGACGACGGCCGGATCGGCGGCGTGATCCGCAGCGTCGCCGACGGGGAGGCGACGATCGAGATCACCCAGGCCGCGGCGGACGGCGCGAAGCTTCGCGCCAACAAGGGCATCAACCTGCCCGACAGCGATCTGCGGATCGATTCGCTCACGCCGAAGGATCTTCAGGATCTCGAGGTGGTCGCCGCACAGGCGGACATCGTCGGCATGTCGTTCGTGCGCACGCCCGCCGACATCGAGGCGCTCGAGACGCAGCTCGAGCGCCTCGGCCGTCGCGAGATCGGCATCCTGCTGAAGATCGAGACGCGCCACGCCTTCGACAATCTGCCCTTCCTGGTGCTGACGGCGATGCGACGCCCGGCCGCCGGCGTGATGATCGCGCGAGGCGACCTCGCGGTGGAATGCGGGTTCGAGCGAATGGCGGAGATCCAGGAGGAGATCCTCTGGGTCTGCGAAGCCGCGCACATGCCGGTGGTCTGGGCCACCCAGGTGTTGGAGACGCTCGCGAAGACGGGACTGCCCTCGCGGGCGGAGATCACGGACGCGGCGATGGGAGAGCGCGCCGAATGCGTGATGCTCAACAAGGGTCCGCATCTGCGGGACGCCGTGAGCGCGCTCGACGACATCCTGGTGCGCATGCAGAATCACCAGGTCAAGAAGAGCTCGATGCTGCGAAGGCTCAAGCGCTGGTAGAGCGCAGCGCGGCCGGCTCCGCGACAGCGAGCCGAGCCGGGCCGCGCGCGCGCACGAAGAGCACCAGCGACGACGCCACCACGAAGAGCCCGAAGCAGAGCCCCCACCAGATCCCGTGGAGGCCCCAGTGCATCCGGAAGGCGAGCCAGCCGCCGATCGGAAGACCTAGCATCCAGTAGCCGAGGAAGTTGAACCAGGCGGCGGGCCGCGTGCGGCCCATGCCGCGCAGCACGCCGATGCACACCACTTGCGTGCCGTCGAAGACCTGGAAGGCGGCGGCGATCGGCAGGATCGAGGCCGCGACGGCGATCACCGCGAGGTCCGCGGTGTAGAGCTGCGGCAAGGCGTGGCGGAGCGTCAGGAAGGCCGCGCCGGAGAGGCTCATCACGGCCGCGCCGCAGGCGATCGCCACCCAGGCCGCGCGCTCGGCGTCGCGCGGTCGGTGCGCGCCGAGGAGATTTCCGACGCGCGTCACCGCGCCCTGCGAGATGCCGAGCGGCAGCATGAACGAGAGCGACGCGAGGTTCAGCGCGATCGTGTGCGCCGCGAGCGGCACCGCGCCGAGCCAGCCCGCCATCAGCGCCGCGCCCGAGAAGGCCCAGATCTCGAGCGAGAAGTGGATCGCGACCGGGAAACCGAGACCGAGGATGCGGCGGAAGTCGGCCGCGTCGAAGATCGCCCGCGAAGGCCGCGGCCAGGCGCCCTCGGTGAGCGCGAGGTAGCGCATCAGCCAGGCGAGCCCGAAGAAGCAGAAGCCGCGCGTCACCGACGTCGCGATGCCGGCGCCGAAGAGCCCAAGCGCGGGAAAGCCGAAGTGCCCGAAGATCAGCACCCACGCGCCGAAGGCGTTCACCGCGTTCGCGAACAGGATCACCCACATCGCCGGGCGCACGATGCCGCGGCACTGCAGGTACTGACGCAAGGTGCTGTAGGCGAGGAAGAACGGGATGCTCGGGATCTGGATCCGCGCAAAGACCTGCGCGTCGCGCGCGAGCTCCGGCTCCTGACCGATCGCCAGCAGCACCGACTCGGTGCCGTACCAGCAGAGACCGACGGGGACGGACAGCGCGAGGGCGATCACCAGCCCGCGCTGCGCGACGAGCCCCGCGGCCTTCCCGTCGCCGCGGCCATGCGCCTGCGCGATCAACGGGTCGGCGCCGATGATCACGCCCATCGCGAAGAAGAGCGTGCCGTGGATCCAGACGTTCGCGATCGACGCGGCCGCGAGCTCGTGTACGCCGACGTGGCCGAGCAGCACCGTGTCGACGAAGCCCATCAACATGGTCGAGAGCTGCGTCGCGGCGGCGGGGACCGCCAACGCGAGCAGCGCGCGGATCTCGGTGCGTACGGGGCTCACGACAAGCTCCGCGGGAGGCGATGAGGCGCGCGGTCCGGCACATGGACGGACCGAAGGCGCGCAAAGATACGCGCGAGTCCGGAAAATTGCCCGTTCGGGCCTCGCTGCGCGTCGGCCGACTCTTGCGAGTCGGCCTCCTTGCTAGCGCGCCGATGCCAGCTCGTAGCGCGCTTCGGGCCAGTCGCGCGACAAGGTCTCGCGCAGGTAGCCGTCGTTCGCGGCGCGCGCGCCGGGATCCGGCGAGAACACGCTCTCGAAGAAGGCGAGCGCGGCGAGCCGCGTGATCATCTGCTGGCGTCCGGGCGCGAGCGCTCGGTCGGGGACACCGTGCTGGCACGGCAGCGGAGGACGGTCGCCGAAGACCACGCCGTCCTCGGGCCCGCCGAGCCCCCCGAACGGGTTCTCGACCTTGCGCTGCTCGAGATTGCGGGAGAGCGCGAAGCAGCCGAGCGAGTCCGGGTTGTCGAGCAGTCGCAGCGGGAAGCCGTCCGAGATCGCGGCGAAGCCCGCGTGACTCGCGTTCTGGATCGCGAGCAGGCCGCCGTGCACGACCTTCCGCGGGATCGTCGCCGCGTTCCGCTCGAAGTCGACCATGGCGTCCCCGGTGCCGGCGACCATCAGGAAGGGGAGATCCGCGGTCGCGAAGAAGCGCTCGTCGAAGAACGCGGCCGGGCCCGCGATCGACAGCGCCGCGCGGATGCGCGGATCGCGCAGCCGCGGGTGGAAGCTCACCAGCTCCGTGGTGAGGCCGCCGAGCGACAGACCAAGAGCGCCAATGCGATCCGCGTCGATCTCGCCGGCGAAGGGACGCTCGGCTTCGCCCCAGCCGAGGATCTGGTCGATCGCGAAGCGGACGTCGCCCGGCTGGTTCACCGCGTCGGCCACCGTCGGTCCGCCCGGCGCGCCGCCGTTCGTGAGCGGATAGTCCATCGACACGACGACGTAGCCGTGGCTCGCGAGCAGCTCGGCGAGCGGAACGTTCTCGCTCCGCCGCGACATGAAGCCGTGGCTGTAGACGAGCAGCGGATGCGGACCGGCGGCGCCCTGCGGATACCAGAGCGTCGCCTCGAGCGTGCGCTCGGGCGCGCCGGCGAAGTCGCCGTTCGCGTTCGTCGCGCGCGAGTGGTCGACGAGTGTGCGATCCACGGACGCGACCGGCAGCGGACCGGGGGCGAGCCGGCGAGCGCTCTCGCTGCCGGCCGGCGGAGGCGTTGGCGCGCTCGCGCGGTACGCGACCGCGAGCGACGCCGCGAGCGCGATCACGAGCGCCGCAAAGATGCGGACGGCCTTCTTCATGCGCGACCTCGCTCAGCTCGTCTTCGCCGGCAGCTTGCCTTCCATCACCTCGCGGCCGTAGTGCGGCTCGAGGAAGTGTCCGAAGTTCGGGCCGCGGCGCAGGTGGTGACCGCCGTCGACGTTGATGCACGTGCCCGTGATCCAGCGCGACTCCGGGCCGATCAGGAAGCGCGCGAGGTGCGCGACGTCGTCGGGCTGCCCGACGTCGCCCATCGGCGTGTTCTCGATGTAGCTCTGGTAGGTGGCGTGATCGCGCGGGATGCCTTCCATGATCTCGGTCGCGATGAAGCCCGGGCGGATCGCGTTGAAGCGCACGCCCTTCGCTCCGAACTCGTCGGCTGCGTTGCACATCATCGCCTCGATGCCGGCCTTGCCCGCGGTGTAGGCGCCGAAGTAGACGTGTGTCACGTGGCCCGCGATCGACGACATGCCGACGAAGGATCCGCCGCCAGCCGCGACGAGATGCGGCACCGAGTGCTTGATGCAGAGCATCGTGCCGAGCACGTTGAGATGCAGCACGCGCAGGAACTCCTTCGTGTCCTGCAGGTGATACGGACCGAGGCCGCCGCCACCGCCCGCGTTCGCGACCACGCCGTCGAGGCGGCCGCGCGCCTCGAGCGACTTCGCGATCGCGGCCTGCACGTCGTCCTCGTTCGTCACGTCGGCCGCGATCCAGCGCACGCTGCCGCCGTGACCCGCCTGCGCGTCGATGTGCTTGGCGGCCTCCTCGAGCTTCGACGCGGTGCGACCGCAGATGGTGACGGCCGCGCCGTCGGCCGCGAGCCGCGCCGCGCAGGCGCGTCCGATGCCGGTGCCGCCGCCGGTGACCAGCACCGCCATCCCTTCGAGTCCGCCCGAGACGAGACGTCCGACCGCCATGCGCTCCTCCTGCGAGTGACGCGTCATTCTATCCGCAACGCCGCGGCGCGTGCCGTGGTCCGCGTCACTGACCGCGGCCGGTCAGCAGCGCGAGGAAGTCCGGCTGACCGGTTGCGGCCAGGAGCCCGCCGTCGACGACGAGCATCGCGCCCGTCACGTAGGAGGCGTCGCCCGACGCGAGGAAGGCCGCCGCCGCCGCGACCTCGTCCGAGCGACCCACGCGCCCCATCGGGATCGCGCGCGCGTAGGCGGGCGCCACCTTCGCGTGACGCAACAGCGACGCGGAGAGCGCCGTCTCGATCGGGCCGGGACACACCGCGTTGACGCGGATTCCCTCACGCGCGACCTCGAGCGCCGCCGCGCGCGTGTAGTTGACGACCGCGCCCTTCGCCGCGTTGTAGGCGGCGAGGCCGTAGTCGCCGGCGAGCCCCGAGATCGAGGCGGTGTTGACGATCGCGCCGCCGCCGGCTGCGCGCAGGTGCGGCAGCGCGGCGCGTGTGCCGTAGAACACGGAGTGCACGTCCACCGCGAAGGTCCGGTGCCAGACCTCCGGATCCATCTCGTCGGAGCGCCCGAAGGCGCCGATCCCCGCGTTGTTCATCACCACGTCGAGTCGGCCGAAGCGCGCGGCGGCGGCGGCGGTGAAGGCCTGCACCTCGTCCTGCGAGGCGACGTCGACGCGCGCCGTGAAGACGCGTTCGCCGGACGGGTCGAGCGACTTCGCGAGCGCGTGGAGGCCCGCCTCGTCGAGATCGCAGAGCGCGAGCCGCGCCCCCTCCGCCGCGAAGCGCCGCGCGCAGGCGGCGCCGATGCCCGAGGCGGCTCCGGTCACCAGCGTCACCTTTCCATGGAAGCGCCCGTCCATGCCTCTCTCCGATTGCCCCGGCGACCCGACCGGTGTTAGGAATGACCGCATGGAAGCGCGTCCGCTCCGCATCGGCATCCTCGGCGCCGCGACCATCGCGCCGATGGCGCTCGTGCGGCCGTCGCGCGCGGTGCCGGAGACCGAGGTGGTGGCGGTCGCGGCGCGCGATCCGCTGCGCGCGGCACGCTTCGCGAAGCGACACGGCATCGCGAAGGTGCACGCCTCCTACGACGCGCTGCTCTCCGATCCCGTGATCGACGCGGTCTACAACCCGCTGCCGAACGGACTCCACTGCGTCTGGACCTTGCGCGCGCTCGCCGCGGGCAAGCACGTGCTGTGCGAGAAGCCGATCGCCTCCAACGCCGACCAGGCGCAGCAGATGGCCGAGGCGGCCCTGAAGTCTGAGCGCGTGCTGCTCGAGGCCTTCCACTGGCGCCACCATCCGCTGGCGGCGCGCATGCGCGAGATCCTGCGCGCGGGCGAGCTCGGGGAGATCCGACACGTCGAGGCGTCGACCTGCATCCCGATGCTCTCGCCCCGCAACATCCGCTTCCGCTACGACCTCGCGGGCGGCGCGCTGATGGACATCGGGTCGTACGCGGTGAACATGGTGCGCTGGCTCGCCGAGGCCGAGCCGGAGGTCGCGTCGGCGCAGGCGAAGCTCCTCTCGCCGGACGTCGATCGCTGGCTGCGCGCGGAGCTCCGCTTCGCGGACGGCCGCACGGGACGAGTCACCTGCTCGCTGCTCTCGGCCACCCTGCTGCGCCTCCAGATCCGCGTGGAGGGCAGCCGCGGCTCGATGCGCGTCTTCAACCCGCTCGCGCCCCACTTCTATCACCGGCTGCGCGTCGACGCGGCGGACGGCCGCCGCAGCGAGCGCGTGCCCGGCGAAGCGACCTACACGCATCAGCTGCGGCACTTCGTCGCGCGCGTGCGCGGCGCGGCGCCCGGTCCGACCGAGGCATCGGACGCGGTCGCGAACATGCGCGCGATCGACGCGATCTATCGCGCCGCCGGGCTGCGGCGCCGCGGCGACTGAGGACGGCGCGCATCGGCACACGTGGGCCGGTCTCCGACTGGCGCTGCTGAACCTGCAGGCAGCGCCCGCCTGATCTGCGCGCATCACCCGGCAGGGCGGGCCGCCGCCGATGCGAGAAGCGACCCGCGCTTGGCGCGACTCTTGCTGCACGGCGCTGCGGCATCCGGCGGAGGTAGACACGCAGCAGGATCAATTGAGCAAGGTCGAGATCATCCTGGGCGCAGAGCGGCTCGCTCAGATCCAGGACGCGATCGCCGACGTCGGCGTCGGAGGCATGACGGTCTCCGAGGTCGGCGGAATCGGGCGCGGCTCCGCAGGGCGCCGCAAGGCCCGCTTCAAACGGGGCTTCGCGGTCCAGCTCAAGATCGAGATCGTGCTGGAGACGGGCCGCGTGCCCTCGCTGATCGACCAGATCCTGCGAACCAGTCGGACTCCCGTCGGCGACGGAAAGATCCTGATCCATCCCATCGACAACGCAATCCAGATTCGAACCAACCGGCGCGGCTACGACGCCGTCTAGAGACAGGAGACAGAACCGGTGACACGGACCTTTCGCAACGCGGATTCCCGCAAATTCATCCTGGTGGCGGCCTCCGCGCTGCTGCTGCTGACAGCCCTCTTCTTCGCGGCGCGCGCCGCGCTGGCGGACGAGTCCACCGCGACCGACGCGACCCCCGCACCGGCGGCCGCACCGGCAGCGGCGCCGGCGGCCCCGGCGGCGGCCACGCCCGCGCCGCTGCCCGCCTACTTCAGCGGCGCCAACGCGGACGCGAGCAAGCCCGTCTGGCCGGATCAGACCGGCGGCGCGGCCGGCGTCTGGGCGACACCGGCAGGCGACGGAAAGGGCGACACGCCCGCGTCGCTCGGCGCCTCCGACCTCTACGACCGCATCACGCACAACCTGTTCTCGATCAACATGGTGTGGGCCATGGTCACGGGCTTCCTGGTCATGTTCATGCAGGCCGGGTTCATGTACGTCGAGACGGGGCTCTGCCGTGCGAAGAACGGCGCGCACACGTCGGCCATGAACTTCATGATCTACCCGCTCGGCTGCCTCGCCTTCTGGGCCTATGGCTTCGCGTTCGGCTGGGGCAACTGGTGGAACGGACCCGTGCCGCCCGGCTGGTATGCGTCGCTCGGCCCGGGCCTCTCCGTGTTGAACGGCGGCTGGGGGCTCGGCGCCGCCGTCGACTCGACGGGCGCGGCTACGGGCGCCTTCACGTACGGCCTGATCGGCTTGAAGGGCTTCTTCCTCTCGCCGGCCGTCGCCGACGTCTCCGTGCTGGGCATCTTCTTCTTCATGATGGTCTTCATGGACACGACGGCCACGATCCCGACGGGCGCGATGGCCGAACGCTGGGCGTGGAAGAACTTCTGCCTCTACGGCCTGTGGGTCGCGCTGCCCTACTGCATCTACGCGAACTGGCTGTGGGGCGGCGGCTTCCTCGCGCAGGGCGGCGTCAACTGGGGCCTCGGCCACGGCGCCGTCGACTTCGCTGGGTCCGGGGTCGTGCACGGGATGGGTGGAATCATCGGGCTCGCCGGCGCGCTGGTCATCGGACCGCGCATCGGCAAGTACATCAACGGCAAGCCCCAGGCGATCCCCGGCCACGACGTGCCGATGGTGGTGCTCGGCACCTTCATCCTGGCCTTCGGCTGGTTCGGCTTCAATCCAGGCTCGACCCTGGCGGGTACGGACCTGCGCATCAGCTTCGTGGTCGTGAACACGATGCTCGCGAGCATCACGGGCGCGATCGCCGCCATGCTTGCGCTCTACGCGAAGGGCCTGAAGCCCGATCCGACGCTGATGTGCAACGGCATGCTCGCGGGCCTCGTCGCGATCACGGCGCCATGCGCGTTCGTCGATCCGTGGGGCGCGGCGGTGATCGGCGCGATCGCCGGCGCGCTCGTGATCCTCAGCGTGTTCTTCTTCGAGAGCCGCGGCGTCGACGACCCGGTCGGCGCGATCTCGGTGCACGGCGTGTGCGGTCTGTGGGGCGTGCTGTCGGTCGGCATCTTCGCGACCGGCCAGTACGGCGCGGGCTGGAACGGCGTCGTGCGACCGGAGTACGTGGCGAAGTTCGGGAGCGACGGCGTGCGCGGTCTGCTCTACGGCGACTTCTCGCAGTTCGTGATGCAGGGCATCGACTGCGCGGTGCTCGCCGCCTTCGGCTTCACCATGGCCTACGCCTGGTTCAAGCTCTCGAACCTGATCACACCGATCCGGGTCGACAAGGAAGTCGAGCTCGAGGGTCTCGACGGTCCCGAGATGGGCGCGCTCGCGTATCCCGACTTCGCGATCCATCGCGGCAGCAAGGGCATGGCCGGCTAGTCATCAGTGGAGCACGGCCCGCGCGCATAGCACGCCGGTGGCGGCGAAAGCCGCGAGCAGCAGCCAGGCGAGCCAGCGCGGGACGTGCGTGGGGAAGGGCGCCGTGTGGGGAGCCGCCGGATCGTGGCGGGTCTCCTCGCCGGCGCCCTTCTCGTCTGTCTCCGACATGTCCGGAGCGTAGGGCGCACGCTGCTATGCTGGCCGCTCCGCGCCCGCCCGGAGGCCCGTGATGCGCAGCTCCCGCGCGCTCGTCGCCCTGTCGCCCCTCCTGCTCGCGGCTCTCTTTGCCTCGTCACCGGCGCGCGCCGCGGCGCCCGACTGGAACGCCGCCGCCGGCGTGCAGACCGTCGAGATCGTGACGGCGAACGAGGACGGCACGCCGCGCGAGACGACGATCTGGCTCGCGGTCGTGGACGGCCAGGGCTACATCCGCACCGGACACACGCACTGGGAGGGCAACATCGAGCGCAATCCCGACGTGATGCTGCGGATCGAGAAGGCGGAGTACCCGCTGCGCGCCGAGTTCGTCCAGGACGCCGCGCTGCGCGCGCGGATCGAGCAGGTCTTCCGCCAGAAGTACGGCCTCTCGGACGAATTCATCGGCTTCTTCCGCAGCGGTGATCCGAAGATCATGCACCTCGCTCCTCGTTAGGCCGGGAGTCTCCATGTCGCAGCCCCTCAACAAGACCAGCCGCCGCATCACGCAGCCGAAGAGCCAGGGCGCCTCGCAGGCGCAGCTCTTCGCCACGGGCTTGAGCGAGGCCGATCTCGACAAGGCGCAGGTCGGGATCGCGTCGGTCTGGTACGAAGGCAACCCCTGCAACATGCACCTCGATCGCCTGGCCGCGCGCGTGAAGGAAGGCGTCGTCGCGGCGGGGCTCGTCGGCATGCGCTTCGACACGATCGGCGTCTCCGACGGCATGTCGATGGGCACCGAGGGCATGAGCTACTCGCTGCAGTCGCGCGACCTGATCGCGGACTCGATCGAGACCGTGATGGGCGCGCAGTGGTACGACGCGAACGTCTCGATCCCCGGCTGCGACAAGAACATGCCCGGGTGTCTGATGGCGATGGGGCGCGTGAACCGCCCGTCGCTGATGGTCTACGGCGGCACGATCCGCGCGGGACGCACGCGCCGCGGTGAGCCGATCGACATCGTGTCGGCCTTCCAGTCCTACGGCGAGTTCCTGGCGCAGCGCATCGACGAGAGCGCGCGCTTCGACATCGTGCGACACGCGTGTCCGGGCGCCGGCGCCTGCGGCGGCATGTACACCGCGAACACGATGGCCTCCGCGATCGAGGCGCTCGGCATGAGCCTGCCCTACAGCTCGTCGACGCCCGCGACCGACCCGCGCAAAGACGACGAGTGCTTCGCGGCGGGCGCGGCGATCCGCCGCCTGCTCGAGCTCGATCTGAAGCCGCGCGACATCATGACGCGCGAGGCCTTCGAGAACGCGATGGCGATCGTGATGGCGCTCGGCGGCTCGACCAACGCGGTGCTGCACCTGATCGCGATGGCGCGCGCGGTCGACGTGCCGCTCACGATCGACGACTTCCAGCGCACCAGCGACGCGGTGCCCTTCCTCGCGGACCTGAAGCCCTCGGGCCGCTACGTGATGGAGGACCTGCACGCGGTCGGCGGCACGCCGGCGGTGCTGAAGCTGCTGCTCGAGCACCGCGCGCTGCACGGCGACTGCATCACCGTCACCGGGCGCACCCTGGCCGAGAACCTGCAGGAGCTGCCGTCGCTCTCGCCGGGCCAGCAGGTGGTGCGGCCGTGGAGCGACCCGATCAAGGAGACGGGCCACATCGCGATCCTGCGCGGCAGCCTCGCGCCGCAGGGCGCGGTCGCGAAGATCACCGGCAAGGAGGGCACGAGCTTCCACGGCAGCGCGCTCGTCTTCGACTCCGAGGAGGAGATGCTCTCCGCGCTCGAGCGCGGCGCGATCGCGAAGGGCTCCGTGCTCGTGATCCGCTACGAGGGCCCGAAGGGCGGCCCGGGCATGCCCGAGATGCTGACCTGCACCTCGGCGATCATGGGCGCGGGACTCGGCGCGGACGTCGCGCTGATCACCGACGGCCGCTTCTCGGGCGGCTCGCACGGCTTCCTGATCGGCCACGTGACGCCCGAGGCGCAGGACGGCGGCCCGATCGCGCTGGTGCAGAGCGGCGACCGCATCCTGATCGACGCGAAGAAGCGCGTGCTCGAGCTCGAGATCGCGCCGGACGAGCTAGCGCGGCGCCGCGCCGCGTGGATCGCGCCGCCGCTGAAGGCGCGCCGCGGGACGCTCGCGAAGTACATCAAGAACGTGCGCACGGCGTCCGAAGGTTGTGTCACCGACGAGTAGTCCGGAGGTCCCCATGTCCTGGCTCTTCCTGGCCGTGAGCCTGTGGGGCGCGTGGTTCACGTGGAACGCGCTGCGGCCGAGCTGGGACTCGCCGCGCTTCGCCGTCGTGAGCTTCGCCGCCGGCTGGCTCACCACCGAGCTGGCGCTCCACCACATCGTGTGGCAGGCGGTCGCGACGGTCTTCTTCGCGTACGCCGGAGCGCTCCACCGCTGGCCGGGCGTGCTCGGCCTCGTCATCACCTTCGCCTCGTGGGTGGGCCTCGTGCTGGTGCAGCGGCAGGCGCACGCGGCCGAGGACGTGATGGAGCGCGCGCTCGTCGCGGCGCTCGGGCCCGACTATCGCGAGCAGATCCTCCCAGATCTCCGCGAGAAGCTCGTGCACCACATCGACTGGGGCCGCGTGTGGATCCCCTTCCCGATCCGGCGCCGCGACGTCGAGATCGTGAAGGACATCCATTTCGGCCGCGAGCGCGCGACCGATCTCGAGCTCGACATCTACCGCTGCTCGGAGAAGAAGACGGGCTGCCCGGTGCTCTTCCAGATCCACGGCGGCGGCTGGATGATCGGCACGAAGGACGAGCAGGCGCTGCCGCTGATGAACCACATGGCGTCGAACGGCTGGGTCTGCGTCACGACCAACTACCGGCTCTCGCCCGCCGCGACCTACCCCGAGCACCTGATCGACTGCAAGCGCGCGCTGGCGTGGATCCGCGAGCACGTGCACGAGTACGGCGGCGACCCCGATCACGTCGTGGTGACGGGCGGCTCCGCGGGCGGACACCTGGCGGCGCTCGTCGCGCTGACGCCGAACGACGCCGAGTACCAACCGGGCTTCGAGCGGATCGACACCAGGGTGCGTGGCTGCGTCCCCTTCTATGGCGTCTACGACTTCGTGAACCGCAGCCAGACCTGGCGCCACGACGGGCTCCAGGGCGTGCTCGAGGAGCGCATCCTCAAGTGCTCGCTCGAGGACAGCCGCGAGGCGTGGGACCGCGCGTCGCCGGTCACGCACTGCTCGGAGGCGGCGCCGCCCTTCTTCGTGATCCACGGGGAATCCGACACGCTCGTGCCGGTGCCCGAGGCGCGCGAGTTCGTGAAGGCGCTGCGCGAGAAGAGCCGCGAGCCGGTCGTCTACGCCGAGCTTCCGGGCGCGCAGCACGCCTTCGAGATCTTCCCGTCGGTCCGCACGATCCACACCGTCAACGGCGTGCACCGCTTCCTCGCCTGGCTCGAGAGCGGCTGGCGGCGCGAGCGAGAGGAGCGGCGCGGGCGCGACGCGGCCTGATGCAGCGCGAGGCGCTCGAGCAGCGGGTCGCGCGGCTCGCGCGCGCAGTCGAGCGCGCGGCGCGCGAGCCGGCGAGCGAATCGCGCCAGGCCGCGCTCGAGGCGCTCGCGCGCTTCGCGGGCGAGCTGGCCGCGCACTTCACCGAGCAGGAGTCGCGCGCCGCGACCGGCGCACACCGCGACGCGCACGCGAGGCTCCGCGCCGAGCTCGCCGAGATCGACCGTCACGCGCGCGCCGCCGGCGACTGGCCGGAGTCGTGGCGCGCGGTGGCGGCGTCGTTCGACCGTTTCGCGCGCGCGCTCGACGAGCACGAGCGCACGGAGGAGCTCCACGCCTCATGAGTCCGTCGGCGATCTTCGGCCCCTTTTTCGCGGTGATGCTGCTGACGCTCCTCGTGTGGATCTACATGTACGTCCGCCGCATCCACTTCCTGCAGAGCCGCGGCATCACGCCCGACCAGATCTCGACGCCCGAGGCGCTCGCGCGCGTCACACCGCCGGGCGTAGCGACGCCGTCGGACAACCTGAAGAACCTGTTCGAGCTGCCGGTTGTCTTCTACGCGCTCTGCCTCTATCTCTTCGCCACGAATCAGGTGGACGCTTTCTACGTCGGCGCGGGCTGGACCTTCGCGGCCTTCCGCGCGCTCCACAGCGCGGTGCACTGCAGCTTCAACCACATCATGACGCGCTTCACGCTGTACGTGATCGCGAGCCTCGCGCTCTGGACCATGCTCGCGCGCGCGGCGCTCGCGCACTTCGGGAGCTAGGCGATCACCGCGCGCGCGGTCTGCTCGACCCACGCGCACAGCTCGTCGGCCGTGCGACCGCGCGCGATCGGCACGAGGCGCGAGACGCCGAGATCCTCGAAGCGGCGCGCCGCATCGCGATCGAGCGCGCCGGCCGGCGTGAGGCCGATCTCGAGCGGGCCGAGCGAGGCCGGTCGCTCCACGTCCTTGCGCGCCGTCTCGAGCCCGCCGATGCACTCCTTCGCGCGCGCGAGGTCGAGCGCGAAGCCGTACCAGCCGTTGCCGTGTGACACTGCGCGGCGGAACGCGCCCGGACTGTGTCCGCCGACGACGATCGGCGGGTGCGGCTTCTGCATCGGCAGTGGCTTCGCCTGGATGCCCGAGAACGACCAGTAGCGCCCGCGGAAGGAGGGCTGGTCCTGCGTCCACAGCGCGCGCAGCACCTCGATCGCCTCGCTGGCGCGCGCGCCCTTCTCCGTGAAGGGAACGCCGAGCGCGTCGAACTCGGCCTTTAGATACCCGGCGGCGACGCCCGCGATGAGCCGCCCGCCCGACACGACGTCGACGCTCGCGAGCTCCTTCGCGAGCACCAGCGGGTTTCGCTGCGGCAGGATGATGATGCCCGTCGCGAGCCGGATGCGGCGCGTGTGCGCCGCGAGGTGCGCGAGCGCGACGGCCGGGTCGAGCATCGGCGTCTGCGGCGCCGCGGGAGAGGGCGGCGCCTGCGGGTCCGGCAGCACGACGTGCTCGCCGGTCCACACCGACTCGAAGCCCGCGTCCTCGGCGGCGCGCGCGACGCGGGCCGCGAGCTCCGGATTCGCGCAGGGCCCGAAGTTGATGCCGAAGAGGCCGAGCTTCACGAGGCGCGCATTCTAACCGATACTGCTCGCATGCCGACCGTCTCGATCGTGATCCCCTGCTACAACGAGGCCGCGACGCTCGAGCAGGTGATCGACAAGGTGCTCGCGGCGCCCGTCGCGAACCTCGAGGTGATCGTCGTCGACGACGGCTCGAGCGACGGCACGGCCGAGGTGCTCCGCCACAAGATCGGGCCGCGCATCGCGCGCGTGATTCGCCACGAGCGCAACCAGGGCAAGGGTGCGGCGCTCCGCACCGGCTTCGCGGCGGCGAGCGGCGAGATCGTGCTCGTGCAGGACGCGGACCTCGAGTACGACCCGCGCGACTACCCGCGGCTCCTCCAGCCGATCCTCGAGGACCGCGCCGACGTGGTCTTCGGCTCGCGCTTCTCGGGCGGCGAGAGCCACCGCGTCCTCTACTTCTGGCACTCGGTGATGAACAAGCTGCTGACCTTGCTGAGCAACATGCTCACCGACCTGAACCTCACCGACATGGAAGTCTGTTACAAGGTCTTTCGCCGCGGCGTGCTCGCGCAGATCCGGATCGAGGAGGATCGCTTCGGCTTCGAGCCGGAGATCACGGCAAAAGTCGCGAAGCTCGGCTGCCGGATCTATGAGGTCGGCATCTCGTACTCGGGGCGCACCTACGAAGAGGGCAAGAAGATCGGCTGGCGCGACGGAATGCGCGCGGTGTGGTGCATCGTGAAGTACAACGTGCTCCGCTAGCAAGCCCGGCGCTTCGCCGGGCGCGCAGCGAGCCGCAGGCGAGCGAAGTTCAGAAGACGGACCCGGGTCGTGAAGCCTGCGGAGAGTGCGGGCGCAGCGCAGGGTCAGCGAACTCCCGACTTCACGATCTCCTCGATCCGCCCGAGCGCCTCGTCGATGTCCGCTCGCGAGACGTCGAGGTGCGTGACGGCGCGGAAGCGGCCCTCGGCGACGGGGTTCACGAGCAGCGCGCGCTCGCGCGTCGCGGCGAGGAAGCGGCGCGTGTCGCGCACCGAGAAGCAGACGAGGTTGGTCTCGGGCGGCGGGTCGAGCTCGAAGCCGAGGCGCTCGAGGCCGGCGGCGAAGAGGCGCGCGTGCTCGTGGTCGTCCGCGAGGCGCGCGACGTGGTGCTCGAGGGCAAAGAGTCCGGCCGCCGCGAGGATGCCGGCCTGGCGCATGCCACCGCCGAGTCGCTTGCGCGCGCGATGGAGCTCGCGGACGCGCTCGCGCGATCCGCACACGAGCGAGCCGACCGGCGCTCCGAGTCCCTTCGAGAGGCAGAAGCTCACGGTGTCGCAGAGCTGCGCCCACGCGGAGGCCGGCGTGCCCGTCGCGATCTCGGCGTGGAAGATGCGCGCGCCGTCGAGATGGACCGCGAGCCCCGCGTCGCGCGCCGCGTGCGCGACATCCTTCGCGAGCTCGAGCGGGAAGACGCGACCGCCCGCGCGATTGTGCGTGTTCTCGAGCGCGACGACGCGCGTGCGCGCGTAGTGCGAGTCGGACGGCGCGATCGCGCGGCGGACGTCGGCGCCGTCGAAGAGGCCGCCGCGGCCTAGGATCTGCACCTGCACGCCGGAGAGCGCCGCAGCCGCGCCCGACTCGTAGAGCAGGAGATGCGCGTTCTCGCCGGCGAGGACCACTTCACCGGGACGCGTCAGGGTGTGGAGCGCGGCCTGGTTCCCCATCGTGCCCGACGGCACGAAGAGCGCGGCCTCGACGCCGATGCGCGCGGCGGCCACGTCCTGGAGTCGGTTGACCGTCGGATCCTCGCCGTAGACGTCGTCTCCCACCTCCGCGCGCGCCATCGCGTCGCGCATCGCGGGGGTCGGACGCGTGACGGTGTCGCTGCGGAGGTCGATCGTTCGCATCGCGTCTCGGCTACACGCTCGGCCAGGTCGGCGCGGGGCGCGCCTGCTCGAAGGCGAAGGCGGCCTGGAGCACGAGGTCGTCGCGGTGTCGCGGTCCGACGATCTGGAGGCCGACCGGCAGCCCCGCCTTCGAGAAGCCGGCGCGCACCGTCGCGGCGGGGTGCCACGAGAGATTGAAGGGGATGGTGAAGCTCGCGACACCGGCGAAGGGCACCGGCCGCCCGTCGATCTCCTCGGGGAAGGGGCCCTTGGCGGGCGGGGCGTCGAAGGGAACGGTCGGCGTCAGCAGCAGATCCACCTCCGAGAAGAGCTGCGCGCACCAGCGATTCAGCTCCTCGCGCCGCCTTCGCATCTCGCCCCAACGCTCGGGCGTCATCGAGCGCCCCGTCTTCACGCCCGCGATGAAGGCGCGACCGAACTCGTGCTCGCGAGCCGGCAGCAGCGGCCCGAGGCGGCTCAGCTGCTCGAACGCGCCGAGCAGACCCCAGTCGCGATTCAGGGTCGGCGCGCGCGTGTCGAGCTCGCGCAGCTCGTGGCCCCGATCGGCGAAGAAGCGCGCGGCGTCGTAGGCCACCTCACCGACGTCGGATTGCACCAGCGCGTAGCCGAGATCGCCCGACCAGCCGAACCGGAGCCCGCGCGGCAGCTTCGGCAACACGTCGCGGTAGGAGAGGCCGGGGTGCGGCAGCGAGTTCGGATCGAGCGGGTGCGGCCCGACGCTGACGTCGAGCTGGAGCGCTGCGTCCTCGACGGTGCGCGTCAGCGGGCCGTGCACCGCCGTGTCGTCCATGATCCACAGATTCTGACCCTCGTGCGGAATGCGCCCGTACGACGGCTTCAGTCCGAAGCAACCCGTGAACGAGGCGGGGATGCGCACCGAGCCGCCGCCATCGCTCGCGGTCGCGAGCGGCACCACGCCGCCGGCGATCGCGGCCGACGAGCCGCCGCTGCTGCCGCCGGGCGTGCGCTCGAGGTTCCAGGGATTGCGCGACACGCCGAAGAGGAGGTTCTTGGTCAGCGCGGTGTGGCCGAACTCCGGCGCGTTGGTCTTGCCGACGACGATCGCGCCCGCGGTGCGGAGCCGCTCGACCTGCACGGAGTCGCGCACGGCGAGGTTGTCTCGGAAGGGCACCGAGCCGTACGAGGTGACGAGTCCCGCCACGTCCTCGAGGTCCTTCACGCCGAGCGGGACGCCCTCGAGCGGCCTCGCGTCGCCCCGCAGGATGCGCGCCTCGGCCGCGCGCGCGTCGCGCAGCAGGCTCTCGCGGTCGCGCAGCGACGTGAAGGCGAGCAGCTTCGACTGCGTCGCGTCGATGCGCGCGAGCGTGGCCTCCATCAGCTCGACGGGCGAGAGCGACTTCTCGCGCAGGAGAGTCACGAGCTCCGTGACCGGTCGCTGCAGCAGCTCGGCTGTCATGTTCGCTCCTATCCGATTTCCGTCGGTCAGCATATCAGCCGGGCGCCCGTCGGAGGCGCCTATACTGGCCGCATGACGGAACTCCTGCTGCACCATTACGACAACTCTCCGTTCTCGGAGAAGATCCGGCTCGCGCTCGGGCACAAGCGCATGGCGTGGCGCTCGGTGATCCAGCCGAACATGATGCCGAAGCCGCAGCTCGTGCCGCTGACGGGCGGCTACCGACGCATTCCGGTGCTGCAGATCGGCGCCGACGTCTACTGCGACAGCCAGCTCATCGCGCGCGTGATCGAGCGCGTGCAGCCGGAGCCGACGCTCTTCCCCGGCGGCTCCGAGGGACTCTGCCTCGCGTCGGGCTTCTGGAGCGACCGCCACTTCTTCCTCGCCGCCGTGCCCGTCGTGTTCTCGGCCATCGGACCGGCGGTGCCGCGCGAGTTCATCGAGGACCGCAGCAAGCTGATGGGCGGCCGCATGGACTTCGGCGCCGTCATGAAGATGGGTCCCGCCGCGACGGAGCAGCTGCGCGCGCACGCCTCGTTCCTCGAGCTCCAGCTCTCCGACGGCCGGCCCTGGCTGCTCGGCGGCGCGCCGTCGCTGGCCGACTTCTCCGCGTATCACCCGGTCTGGTTCCTGCGCAACGTCCCGCCGGTCGCGAAGACGCTCGACGAGTTCGAGCATCTCTCGCGCTGGGCCGAGCGCGTCGCGTCGATCGGACACGGTCGCCGCGCGGAGTGCGCGCCCGAGGAGGCGCTCGCGATCGCGCGCGCGGCGAAGCCGGCGCCATGCGGCGGCGTCGATGCGCGCGAGCCGCAGGGACTCGTCGAGGGGTGCCGCGTCCGGGTGATGCCCGACGACTACGGCTTCGAGCCCGTCGAAGGCGCGCTCACACATGCGTCGGTGAGCGAGATCGCGGTGCGGCGCACGGCGGCCGAGGTCGGTGAGGTGGTGGTCCACTTTCCGCGGGCCGGCTTCCGCATCGAACGCCTCTGAATCGGCCTCCCGGGCCCGAAATCCGCACTTTGGGCGTTGTGTCCCGTCGGCGACTGCGCCTATGATCCGCCCCGCTCCGACGCCCGCAGCGCTGCACGAGCGCAGGTCGCGGAGCTCTCTCGAAATCAACGTCGGCGCGCACGCCGCGCCGGGATGGGAGGCAAGGGAGGAACATGGCAGCGAAGAAGAAGGGCAACGCCGCGCCGAAGAAGGGTGGCGGCGGTGATCTGATCATCTCGAAGTCGCGCACGAAGGCCGCTGCGAAGAAGTGCAACGTCGGCAGCGAGTTCTACGGCGCGCTCGATCAGGCCGTGCGCCGCATGATCGCGCACGCCGAGGACCGGGCCACCGGCAACAAGCGCAAGACACTGAAGGCCGTCGACCTCTAGTCGGACGCGCTTTCGAACTGGAAGGGCCCGCCGCGTCGTCGGCGGGCCCTTTGCTTTCTACGACTCGTTCAGCATCTCGATCACCAGCGCCGACGGATGCGCCGCGTCGTGGAAGAGTGTCTGACGCGCCGGCACGCCCGCATCGGCGTCGGCGCGCACGGGCTCTTCGAGCGTGTCGGGATGGCGGTCGAAGCCCGGGTGACTGGCCGACGCGATCTCGAGTCGCAGCCGACTGCCCGCGTCGAGCCGCCAGCACGCGCTGCCGCAGTCGATCTCGATGCGCCTCGCAAGGTCGGCGCCCGCACCCGGCGCGGCGGCGACGCGCGCGATGCCCTCGCCGAGCATCGACTCGCTCCCGTCCGCCGCCACCGCGACCACGCGCGCGCCGAAGTCGGTCGCGGGGGCGTCGCTCGACACGTGCACCTGCGCCCGCAGCGCGCCCGCGACGTCGAGCGGCGCCGGCAGCGGCGCGCTCGCGTAGCAGAGGAGGTCGCCGCGCCGCGCACGCGAATCGACGGACGGCGTGGCGTCGGCCGGGTCGTAGACGAAGCGATCCGGCGGCTCGAAAGCGCCGGGAGGCTCGAGCTCGAGGCGCCCGTCTCCGCCTTCGCCCTGCGCGGAACCGTCACCGCGAAGATGAAACGTGCGCGCCGACACGCGCGCGGGCGGCCAGTCGGCGCAGTCGCGCCAGCGCCCTGCGCCTGCGTCGAACACGCGAACCGGCGCGTGTCGCGCGCCGTCGTCGAGCAGGAATCGGAGCGCCGCCCGCAGCGATTCCTCCAGCTGTCGCGCGAGGCGCCGGCGGCTCGCCTCCGGCGCGGCCCCGATCTCGAGCGCCACGCTGCCGGTGGCGGTGCGCTCCGCGGCGGCGGCGAGCGCAGCGTGGTCGGCGAGCTGCGCGGGGAGCGCCGCGTCGTTCCAGCTCCCGAGCAGGAGCGCGTGCGGCGGCGCGTCCGGCAGCGGCGCGATTCGCGCATCCCAGAAGGCGTCGCGAGCCGGATGCTCGAGCCACTCGCGCAGCCAGTCGAGCCGGCGGAAGCCGACGCGGTCCGCGTGGTACACCGGCCGGTGGTAGAGCGCACGGCCGAGCGAGCGCGCCGACGACGCGCCGCGCTCCGCGCCGCCGAGCCTGAACGCGAGCGCGAAGGCCGCCTCGAGGCGGAGGGCGCCGCCCGCGTGGAGCCACGCATACGGATCGCGCGAGGCCCAGCCGACCACGAGGCGCCCGACCGGCCGCGGGCTTCCGGCCAGCGCGGCGAAGGCCGCGTAGCCGCCGTAGCCGAAGCCTGCGAGCGCGAGCGGCGGAGCGAACCACGGCTGTGTCGAGAGCCAGCGGATCGCATCGGCGCCGTCGCGCGCCTCGTTGACGAAGGGCGTGAAGACGCCCTCCGATGCGCGCAGGCCACGGCACTGCTGCAGCGCCACCGCGAGGCCCTGCTCGGCGAGCAGGGTGGCGACGAACGCCAGGGGCCGCCGCGCGGACAGCACGTCCTCCGAGCCGCGCACGAGCACGCTCGCGCGTGCGCCCTCGCGCGGGCGCGCGACAAAGGTCGCGAGCCGCGCGCCGTCGGCCATCGCCACCCATTCGCAGCTCGTCACCACGCCGCTGCGAGGCGGAGGCAGCGCGAGTCGGCGCCGCGCGAGCGCGCGCCATACGCTCAAGAGCGCGCGCGCTCCGGATCGAGGTTCGCGCCCACGCTGAAGAGCCACTCGAGGCCGACGCGGCGAAGCACCTCGACGTCGTCGAGGCCGTTCTCGCGCGCGACGTGCGCGAGCCCCTCACTGATCCAGTGCGCGGCCTTGTCGATCGCGCGCGGAATCGACGTGGCGTCGGAGAGCGGGAGCGAGTCGGCGATCGCGATCTTGTTCGCGACCGCGACGAACGCGTAGAAGCAGGCGCGCCGCTCGTCCTCGGAGAGCTTCGCAATCGCGTCGAAGACGCGGTGCGCGCGGCCGGCCGCAGCCGGCAGGCTCGGGATCCAGACCGGCAGGCTCCACGCGCTGCCGGCCAGCGGAGGCTCGTCCTCGGGCATGCGCGCGCGGTCCTCGGGCCGGATGAAGCGGTAGATGCGCATCGAGTCGTCCCAGCTCGGGAAGCCGAGGTCCTCGAGCCGCCCGGTGCGCCAGCGGAGCGCCCACTCCTGTGTGTCGGATTCGAGCTCCCACATCGCGCCCTGCATCACGCGGAAGTAGGTCCAGTAGTCCTCTTCGAAGAGCATGCGCAAGAGCTCGCTGATCGCGGCGAGGTCGTCGCCGTCATTCTTGGCGCGGTAGTAGAACTGACCCTCGAGGGTCTGCGCGCTCTCGGGTGCCATCCAGTCGTCGTCGCCCGCGGCCTTCTGGAAGACCTCGACGCGCGACTTCAGGTAGAGCACCAGCAGCTCGGGATCGAGCGCTTCGACCGCGCGGCGGAAGGACGCGCGCTCGGTCGACGCCAGCGCGCCGATCCAGGCGGAGAGCGCGGGCAGGTCGGGTTCCAGGCGCGTCCAGGCGTCGAGATCGATCGCGGCGGTGACCTGCTCCGGCGTCGCGTGCTCGAGCACCCAGGCGGAGTCCGCGAGCCCGATCGCATTCACGGTGAAGCAGAGCTCGGCCTCGGGCAGCAGGGGAATCACGCGCTCGGGCTCCGGCAGCAGACCGAGCAGCTCGCCGCGCGCGTCGAGCGGCGCGTTGCACACCAGCGCGACCTGATCGTCCACCGGTGTGGCGCGCAGCGCGTCGACCGCGGCGCGGCGATCGCTGCGCGCGAGCTTCAACACGGCGCGGGGATCGTCGGGCGCGAGGGGCAGGGGCGCCATGGGCGCGGAACTCTAGCTCCGAACTCCGCACGGCTCCGCCAATCTCTGCGGGGCTCGCCTTCGGCTCGCGGCGCGTGCCTTAGGCGCTTGCGCGGGTCGGCCGAGGCGCGCACACGATCTATCCTTCTGGCCGCATGCAGCTCGACGAGATCCGCCGCGCGCTCGACGCGCACACCCCCGTCGCGCTCGCGGACGCCGCATCGCGGCGCGCGGCCGTCGCGATGGTGCTCGCGAGCCAGCCCGCCGGCCCGTCGGTGCTCTTCATCGAGCGAGCCAGCCACCCGGGCGATCCGTGGTCCGGCCACATGGCCTTTCCCGGCGGACGCGTGGACCCGGGCGATGCGCACCCGCGCGATGCCGCCGAGCGCGAGACACTGGAAGAGGTCGGTCTCGACCTGCGTGGCGCGCAGTGGATCGGCCGGCTCGACGACAAGCAGGGAAATCCGCGCACGCGGCCGACCTTGCTCATCTCGGCCTTCGTCTACGCCCTGCCCGAGCCCGCGCGCCTGCGCCCGAACCACGAGGTGCGCGAGGCCTTCTGGTTTCCGCTCCGCGAACTCTCCGACCCGGCGCGCGCGGTGCCTTACCGCGCGCATGCGGTCGACTTCCCCGGCATCCTGGTCGGCCTGCCGGAGCGCCACGTCGTCTGGGGTCTCACCTACAGCTTCCTCGAGAGCTTCTTCCGCTCGGTCGGGCGGCCGCTGCCGAATCGCTGGAGGTCGGATCAGCAGGCGCTCGCGCGCGGTATGGATCAGGACGCCGACGAGCTCTCCGGCTCCCCCTCGCGCCAGGCCGGGCAGGCGCGCACCGGAAGCGGCGGGTAGCGCAGCAGACGCGCGTCGGTGTCGGCGGCGCGGCAGCGCCAGAAGGCCGAGCCGCGCCGATTGCGCTGCACGCTCGCGTGCGCGCAGACCGAGCAGAGGCCGACCGCCGGATCGCGCGCGCGCGGAGCGCTCACGGCGCCGGCGCGATCTCGATCGCGGCGCCGCGGCCGCGGTCGCGCAGGCGCACGTCGACGAAGCCGTCGCCCTCGGACCAGCCGGGCGCGCCGTCGCCGCGCGCGAGGCGCTCGCCGTCGACATAGACGGCCTGCGGCGGCGGACAGGCGTGGAAGCGCACGCGCAGCACGCGCTCCGCGATCTCGAAGGGACCCTCGCGGGCGCCGAGCTCGAGGCGGAGCCTTCCGCCCGCGTTGGTCCAGAAGCGCAGCGACGTCGCTGCGACGTGCCCGTCGCGGTAGGCGGTCGTCTCGCCGTCGTCCTCGACGAAGAGCGCCTGCGCGTCGCGTCCGGGGAACACTTCGTAGACGCGCGGCTCGGCGGGGAGCTGCGCGACGTGGTCGACCGCGCTCTGTGTCGGGACGACCGAACCCGCGCGCGCGAAGAGCGGGATGCGCTCGAGCGGCGCC
>DATKND010000141.1:0-2323 GCA_035541475.1 Myxococcota bacterium
CCGCCTCCGCATCGACGGCTGGCCGCAGGCGCGCCGCGTGCACTGCCTCTCGATCCTCGGCTGGATGCTGCGCGCCGCGGAGATCAGCGGCGCCAAGACCGTCGCCGCCGACGAGAAGTGCCGCGCGCTCGGCGACGCCGACTGCGAGTTCGCGCTGCGCTGGACCGAGTAGCGAGCGGCGCTCGGAGCGTGTGAAGCAATCCCGCCGAAGGCGGGATGCCTGAACACGCTCCCGCAGGAGGAGGAGGCTCCGCGGGCTCTGCTCGCGGAGGAGGAGGTGCCGGCACCTCCTCGAAACCAACCTGCTGAGGGCCGCGAGCCCGCGCGAGCGGCGCTCAGAGCCCGTGAATCTTCCCCGGTCGTGAGGGGAGAGGTCAAAGGGATGCCCTCCCCCGTCCGTGCTCGCGCCTTCGGCGCTGTGCGCGGCCGGCCCCTCCCCGGATGTCGCGCTGCGCGCGCCATCGGGAGAGGGCGCAGAGCTCGACGCGCGGCGCGGGTCTGCGGCTCGACTACGCGGCGAGCTGCGCGACGCGAAGCACGTCGTAGGTCAGCGCGTAGAGCAGCGCGACGCAGCGAGCCTTGCGCTGACCTCGCACGGGTAGCTGCCGCAGACCTCGGTTTCGTAGGTCGGCGTTCACCGTCTCGGCGACCGCACCGCGCTCCTTGTAGACCTTCTTCGCTTCCTCCGTCGCCATGCGCTGTCGCCACGCGAAGCTGCGGTCGGTGTCCTCGCGCTTGCGCTCGTGCGGGTCGGCGCCCTCCTTCCTCGGCTTGGGCACCGGCGCATAGACCTTCACGCCGCGCGACTCCATCTCGTCGATCGCTCCGAGGTTCGTGTAGCCGCCGTCCACGAGGTACTCACTCGGGCGCAGTCCCGTTCGTCGCTCCACCTGCTCGAGCATCGGCACCATCTGCCGGTGGTCGGTCCCTTCGTTCGTCGTCTCGACGCCGACGATCAGCCGCGTCTCGCAGTCCGTCGCGTACTGCACGTTCACCGCCGGCCGGAAGCCGCCGTCGCCCATCTTCATCACGCGTGCCTCGGCGTCCGTCGTGCTCGCTCGGACCTCCTCCTTGCCGTCGTCCGGCTTCGGCTTGCTCCGCTTCTGTCGTCGGCCCCGCGCGCGCATCTCGCGGATCTTCGGCAGCTCCGCCAGCGCCTCCGCCAGCTTCTGCTCGCGCTCGCTCGCCGCGCGCTCGCGCGCCGCCTTCTCGCGCTCGCTCGATGCCGCAGGGTCGGCCTCGAGCTCCTGCTTCAGCACGCGCACCTGCTCGCGCGCTTCCGCCAGGTGCTTGTCCAGCGTGTGTCCGCGCCGGAACGACGCTGCTCCCGCCGATGCGCGCACCCGCACCCCGTCCTGCGCCACGCGCTTGAGCGTCAGCAGCCTCTTGTGCGTCAGCGTCGCCAGCACCTGCGTCAGCAGCTCGTCCAGCTTCTCGCCGTGCTCCACCCGGAAGTCGCTCAGCGTGTGGTACCCAGGCTCCACTCCGCCGCAGATCCACCGGTACGCGTCGTCTCGCTTGCACAGCCGGTCCAGCTGCCGCGCCGAGCCCACTCCCTCGCTCGTCGCGTACATCCACAGCGCCAGCAGCAGCTTCGGGTCCGTCGCCGACCGACCCGGCGCGCTGCCGCGCGCCACGATCTCCGCGTAGAACGCCGACAGGTCCAGCCGCTCCACCGCCGCCCAGATCAGCCGCGCACGGTGGTCCGCCGCCAGCAGCCCCTCCAGGTCGTACGTCCTCATCTCCAGCTGCCGCCGGTCCGGACTCAGCAGCCGCGGCCGCTCACGATCGTCCTCGCTCGTCATCCCCTTCTCCTCTCACGATCTGATCCGCGAGAGGGGGGAAAGATTCACAGGCTCTCAGCCCCGCTCGCTGCGCGAGCGGTTCTGAGCCAGCGCTCGGTTCCCGAGAGACTGCTTCACAGTCTCTCAGCCGAAGATCACGCCGCCCATCGCCGGGACGATCATGTAGACGTCGCGGTGATCGACGACGGTTCCGGCGCGGCCGATGACGTTGATCGTCGCGCGGAAGAGCTGCGCGGTCGGCATCGGCGGCTGGATGTCGTTGTAGAAGGTGACGTTGAAGAAGACGGTGGTCGACGGCTTCACCGCGTAGAACGTCGTCGCGTCCATGTGGTTGAAGCCGTCGGGCGCGTCCGGCACGCCGCGCGACGGGACGATCGACTGCATGAAGTCTGCGGTCGTGTTGCCCGGCGGCAGGCGCGTCTCGGCGGGGTCGCCGACCTTCATCGTGGTGATGTCCTGCGGCGTCTCGCCGGCGAGCGTCGAGACGGCGTTGACGATGTCCATCGCGGCGCCGGCGA
>DATKND010000142.1:0-15496 GCA_035541475.1 Myxococcota bacterium
TTCTTCGGCGGCAGCGTCTTCAGCACCTGGATCCGCTCCGGCGTGTTCGCCGCGACGCTCTTGAAGCCCGCGCTCTCGAGCAGGCTCTCGGTCGAGCGCGCCTTCACCGAGACACAGGCGAGCACGAGCACGAGCGCGAGCGCGGCGAGCGGAAATCGTTTGATGATCATCGCCCGCAGTGTACCCGGTCACGCTCAGCGGTACGCCGCGGCCTGGATCCCGTAGAGCTCCGCGTACTGGCCGCCCCTGGCCATCAGCGCTTCGTGCGTGCCGGTCTCGACCACGCGGGCGCCGTCGAGCACGACGATGAAGTCGGCCATGCGAACCGTGCTGAAGCGGTGCGAGACGAGCACGGTGATGCGGTCGCCGCGCGCGGCGGCCGCGTAGCGCTCGAAGAGCGCGTGCTCGGTCTCGGCGTCGAGCGCGGCGGTCGGCTCGTCGAGGACCAGCACGAGCGGCGCATCGCGCATGAAGCCCCGCGCGAGCGCCAGCTTCTGCCACTGCCCGAACGAGAGGTCGACGCCCTCCGGCCAGGTCGGGCCGAGCTGCGTCTCGAGCCCCGCCGCGAGCTGCTCGACCAGATCGCCGGCGCCGGCGCGCGAGACCGCGCGCGAGACGGCCGGCGCGTCGTCGACGCGCGGCACGTCGCCGACGCCGACGCTGTGTCGCGCGCGCAGCTCGAAGCGGAAGAAGTCCTGGAAGGCGCCGGCCAGCCGCTCGCGCCAGCTCGCGGGCGCGACACTCGCGAGCGGCGCCTCGTCGACGAGGATGCGGCCGCGCGTCGGCGCGTACATGCGGCACAAGAGCTTCACCAAGGTGCTCTTGCCGGCGCCGTTCTCGCCGACGAGCGCGACCACGGATCCGGGCGCGAGCTCGAGGTTCACGTCCTCGAGCGCGAGTCGCGAGGTTCCCGGGTACGCGAACGAGACGTGTTCGAAGCGGATGCCCTTCGCGAGCTCTGCCGGCGCGTCGGCGTCGGCGCCTTCCGCGAGCGACGCCGCGTAGTCCTCGAGCCACGCCAGCCGTCGCGAGCCGTCGAGCCAGATGCCGCGCAGGAAGCCGATCTCGCCGACCGTCGCGCCGATGTAGGCCGAGAGGCGCGAGCCCGCCGCCAGCACGAGCAGCACGTCGCTCGCGGACGCCGCGAGCGTCGACGACACGAAGACGACCGCGCCGACGTAGGCCGCGCCGAAGAGTGCCCAGCCCGCGGCGTGCCAGGCCGCGCTGATGCTCCGCGCCCGCGCCACCGGGCCGTACCAGCGCTCCCACGCGTCGCGGCGGCGCGCGACCAGCTCGTCGCCGATCCGTGTCACGCGCACCTCCTTGCCGGGCGGCGCGGTGGTCGCCGTGTCGAAGAGGTGGCGGGCGAGGCGCTGCGCCGAGGCGCCGCGCTCCTCGGCCGCGCGCTCGACGCCGGGCCGCCAGCTCGAGGTCAGCACGGTCGGCAGGGCGAAGACCGCGAGCAGCGAGAGCGCCGGGTGGATCGAGGCCAGCAGCGCGAGGGTCACGCCGAGCCGCAGCACCCAGCCGCAGGTCGTGAAGAGCGACGCGTACATGTGATCGAGCACGAAGATCTGGTTTCGCAGCACGGCCAGGCGATCGAGGTACTCGGGCCGCTCGTGGTGCTCGATCGTCGCGACGGAGGCCTGGAGCTCGGCGACGTGCGACTCGAGCGCGATCGTGAGGCGATCGCGGAAGTGGCGCTGCGTGCGGTCGCTGACGAGGCGCAGGAACCAGGTCGCGACCGCCGAGACGCCGAGCCCGAGCGCCGAGCCGAGCACCAGCTCGCGGCGGCCCTGCTGCACGCCATCGGCAAGTTCCTTCAGCCACAGCGCGATCAGCGCGTCGGGCAGCGCGGCCAGCAGCGAGAGCGCGAACGAGACGGACAAGAGCCAGGGCTCGGCGCGGTAGCCGCGCACCAGCGCGCGCCACATCGCGGGCAGCGCGGCGGGCATCCCGTCAGTCGAGGACATCGAGCCCGCCTTCCTCGGCGCCGTCGCCGAAGCGCGACGCCTGGAGCTCGAACATCGTGTGGTAGCGGCCGCGCAGCGACATCAGCTCGTCGTGCGTGCCGAGCTCGACTACGCGCCCGTGCTCGAGCACGCAGATGCGGTCGGCGTGGCGGACGGTCGAGAAGCGGTGCGAGATGAGAATGCTCGTGGCGTGTCGGGTGGCCGCGAGGATGCGGTCGAAGATCTCCGACTCGCCGCGGACGTCGAGCTGCGCGGTCGGCTCGTCGAGGAGCACGAGCCCGGCGCCCTGTCCCAAGGCGCAGAGCGCCCGCGCGAGGGCGATGCGCTGCCACTGACCGCCCGAGAGGTCGGTGCCGCCCGGGTAGCCGCGCGCCAGCACCTGGTCGAGGTCGGCGAGATTCGCCGCGCCCGCCTGCTCGAGCGACGCGCGGATCGCCGCGTCGGGCGCACCGCCCGGCGCCACGTTGTCGCGCAGCGGCAGCTCGAAGCGGATGAAGTCCTGGAAGACGGCCGCGAGCCGCGCGCGCCAGCTCGCGATCTCGAGCTCGCGCAGATCGACACCGTCGATCTCGATCGCGCCTTGCTGCGGGTCGTAGAGGCGACACAGGAGCTTGGCGAGCGTGGTCTTGCCGGCGCCGTTCTGGCCGACGATCGCGAGCGACGTGCCGGCCGGGACGACGAGGTCGAAGTCGCGCAGCACGGGCTCGCCGGTCGACGGATAGGCGAAGGTCACGTGGCGGAAGCGGAGCTCGCGAGCCGGCATCGCGTCGGCGCGGCGCCGGCCCTGCGCGAGCGCACCCGCCGGCGCCATCGCCTCCTCGAGGCGCCGCACCGCCGCGACCGGCGCGGCGGCGCCGTCGAGCGCCCACGAGAGTCCGCCGAAGGCCAGCATGCTCACGCCGACCGCCGCGCTCGCGAAGGTGACGAGCCGGTCGAGCGGGAGCGCTCCGCTCGCGGCGGCGAGGCCGAGCGACGCGAACACCGCGAGGTTCGCGGCGAGTACGAGCAGCAGGCTCCACACCAGCGGGCGTTCGCGCAGCCGCGTCGCCTGCCAGCGCAGCTCGAAGAGGTGACGCCGAGCCGAGCGGAAGCGCTCGATCGTCCAGCTCGCGAGCCCGAACAAGCGGAGCTCCTTCGCTGCCGGCGGATCGACCGCCAGGCGATACGCGTACTCGGCGTGGCGCTGCGCGGCGCGCACCACCGGCGTCTCGCGGTCGAACCACACGGCGGACTCGCGCAGCAGCCGCTGCGTCGCGAGCCACGCGCCCGCGAGCACGATCGGCGCCCACCACGCGTAGAACGCGAGCAGCGCCGCCGAGGCGAGCCCGCCGACGAACTCGACGAGCCCGCTCGCGATGAAGTCCATCGAGATGCTCATGGGCGGACCCGTGATGCCCTGGTCGAAGTCGCGCGCCATGCCGAGGTCGCTGGTCAGCGCCGGGCTCTCGAGGTGCCCCATGCCGGGCGGGAGCACGCAGGCGCGCGCGAGCCGGTCGTAGAGCCAGGACGCCGTGCGGCTGCCGAGGTTCTGACCGAGCGCCTGGTGGATCGGGGCCAGCACCTGGAGGAGTACGAACACGACGCCCATCGCAATCAGAGGCCGCCCGAGCGGCTCGCTCCGCTGGACCGCCCCGACCAACGCGCCCATCGCGACCGCGAAGGCCGCGGGGAGCAGGCCCCGCAGCACCAGCACGGTCCACCAGGCGAGAGCGAGGCCGCGGTCGGCTCGCTGCAGCTCGGCGGCAAACTTCCACTCGTTGCTGGCGCGCAAGCCCTGGATCACGACCCGAGCATGCCGCCGCGGCTCGCCGAGGGGTTGGAAAATTTTTCCGCCTTCGGCTCTCCGAGTGCAACCCGCGAGGGCCTCCGGGGTTCTATGGTTGAAGGCCCGCGAGGGAGACCCTCCGGGCCACCAGGAGATCCTTCATGCAACTGCGACTCGCGTATCTCGGATCTGTGTCGGCTGTCCTCCTCGGCTTCGGGCTCGCCGCCGGACCGGCCCGAGCGGAAGACCAGGCACCGCCCCCCATGCCGGGCGCCGCATTTTGCAAGGAGTACCCCCAGAAGTGTCAGGCGGCCAAGGCGAAGCACGAGCAGTGGTGCAAGGACAACCCGACGCAGTGCGAGCACTGGAAGCAGAAGCGCGCCGAGCGCGAGCAGTTCTGCAAGGACAACCCGAAGAAGTGCGAGGAGCAGCGCGCTGCGATGAAGCAGCGCCACCAGGAGATCCAGGCCGAGTGCGAGAAGGATCCCTCGAAGTGCGAGCAGATGAAGCAGCAGGCGCGCGAGCGCTTCCAGGCGCGCCACGGCGGGGGAATGGGCGCGGCGGCGCCGCCGAAGGAGGTTGCGCCCGACGCGGGCCAGCCGGCGGGCGGCGCGCAGAACCCGTAGCGCGATCGCGCCCCCGGGCGCTCGTCAGTCCCCGATCAGCGCGTGGTTCCGGTCGCCCTGCGCGCGCGGGCGGTAGTCCGTCGGGTTCATGCCCGAGAACTCCTGGAAGTCGTGGATCATGTGCGCCTGGTCGAAGTAGCCGCACGAGGCGGCGACGGCGCTCCAGTCCACGGGCTGCCCGAGCTCGACGGACTCCAGCACGCGCGCGAAGCGGCGCACGCGCGCGAAGCGCTTGGGCGTGATGCCGACGATCTGCTCGAAGCGCCGGATGAAACGCTTCGGCGTCACCCCGACGCGCGCCACGAGCTCTCCGACCGGCGCGCCGCGCTCGAGCGCGGTGATCGCGAAGTCGACGAGCTTGTCGACCTCCAGCGATCGTGCGACCTGCTCGAGCAACGCGCGCTCGAGCGCGCGTAGCGCCGCCGCGGGAGAGGGCGCGTCGAGCAGCCGCTCGCGCAGCAACGCGCCATCGCGGCCCCAGACGGGATCGAGCTCGACATGCTGATCGCGCAGCGCGTCCGCCGGCGCCCGGAAGAACGGCGCCGCGCCGCCCGGGCGGAACGACACGCCGGCGATGCAGCGTTGCTCGCGCGTGTCGATGCCGAAGGGCTTCGCGTAGGCCCCGGCGATCGCGGCGCCGCGGATGCGACACATCCGGGTGAAGCGCTCGCCCTCGTAGGTCCGCAGCTCGTCCTCCTCGAGGTTGACGAGGAGCTGCATCGTGCCGTTCGGCATGATGCGCTCGTGCGCGTGCTCGAACTCGCCGGTGAAGTGCCAGAGCCACTGGACGAAGGGCCGCAGCGCGGGCGAGGACGGAGCGACCCGGAGGATCTGCGGCACTTCGCGAAGAACCTCTTTTCACACGCGCGCGATCTACGAGTCCTCGGGCCCCCACGTTCGGTGGAAGCGACGCGAATTACAGTACGGTAATCCACGGCGCTCCGACCTGCAATTGCGTTGCTCCCTCGATTCCGGCGTTCGTAGATTGGTGTCGCTTCGGGCGGTGAACGGGAGGGGCGCCATGCGTGCTCGCGGCCACGAGATCTGGGCATGCTCTCGACCCTGGTACATCGCAGGCCTCGCCGTGGCTCTGGTGTCGAGCTTGCTAGTCCGACCTGACGTCGCCTCGGCGGCCACGCCGAACGGAAGCGAGTTCCAGGTCAACACCTATACACAGGTCTACCCGCAGCTCCCGAAGGCGATCGCGAGCGACTCCGCGGGAGACTTCGTCGTCGTCTGGGATGCGCGGCACTACGGAGGGGGCGCGTACTGCTGTGAGGTGATCGAGGGCCAGCGGTACGACTCGAGCGGTGCTCGGGTCGGCGGGGAATTCACCGTCGCCACCGAGGTCCTTGGACCCATGCCGAACCAGGCTACGCGACCGACAGCCCCGTCGGTTGCGAGCGACCCCGACGGCAACTTCATCGTCGTGTGGGACGAGACGGACTTCACCTCCGGGCCGAACACGTATCGCGTGCTCGCCCAGCGATACGATTCGAGCGGCTCCGTAGTCGGAGGGCCGTTCCAGGTCAACACCACCGACCGGATGGAATTCGATGGGACCTCTCCTTCGATTGCGACCGGTCCCGACGGAAACTTCGTCGTCGTCTGGGACAGCGCGACCAGCCTCGGAAGCGACAACTCGGGGACATCGGTCCAGGCTCAGCGCTTCGATTCGAGCGGGGCTGCGCTCGGGACGCAGTTCCAGGTGAACACCTACACGAGGAATGGTCAGGACCATCCACGAGTCGCGAGCGACGCCGCGGGAGACTTCGTCGTCGTCTGGCAGAGCTATGGGACCGGCCCCTCGCACCAATATTCCATCCAGGGCCAGCGCTATAGCTCGAGTGGCTCCGCGCTCGGCGCGCAGTTCCAGGTGAACACCTATATGACAGGCGGAACTGTCACTCCATGGGTCGCGAGCGGGTACGGGGGCAACTTCGTCGTCGTATGGCTGGCCCAAGGCACCGCCCCCCAATCGATCCGAGGCCAGCGCTACGACTCCAGCGGGTCTCCGCGCGACGCGGAGTTCCAGGTGAACACCTACACCAGCGGTAGTCCGGCTCCCCAGCCCCCGCAGGTCGCGAGCGACTCCGCCGGAGCCTTCGCCGTCGTATGGGAAAGCGCGAGTCCCGGCACGGATACCTCTCAAGGATCTGTTCAGGGCCGGCTCTATGCTGCGAACGGCAGCGCTCTCGGCGACCAGTTCCAGGTGAACACCTATACGACGGGCGATCAAGGGTTCCCGACCGTCGCGACCGATGGCGGCGAGAACCTCATCATCGTATGGGGCAACTACCCCGGAAACCCAGCCCATCCGACCATCGAGGCCCAGCGCTATCTCCCCGAGCCGTCCTACGTGTCTGGCGTCGGCGCGACGCTCGCGATGCTATGCGTGCTCGCGCGGCGACGTGGGCGCTGAGGCGCGACCGACCGCGCTAGGGTCCGCGCCCTCGGATGGCGAAGGCGACGCGCGACGGCCTCGCGACCGGCAGCGACGGGAGCGTTCGCTGCTTCTGGTGCGCGGGCGATCCGCTCTACGAGTCGTATCACGACCGCGAGTGGGGCTTCCCCGTCTCCGACGACGTGCGCCTGTTCGAGAAGATCTGCCTCGAGGGCTTCCAGGCGGGGCTCGCGTGGATCACGGTGCTGCGCAAGCGCGAGGCCTTCCGGCGCGCCTTCCGCGGCTTCGAGCCCGCGCGCGTCGCTCGCATGAACGCGCGCAGCATCGAGCGCCTCTTGCGCGATGCCTCGATCATCCGCCACCGCGCGAAGCTCGAGTCGGCGGTCCACAACGCGCGGCGCGCGCTCGAGCTGATCGAGGAGCGCGGCTCGCTCGCCGCCTATCTCTGGGACTTCGAGCCGGACGCGACCTCGCGGCCTGCCCGCATCACCTGGCCGGCGCTCGGCAAGCTCACCGAGAGCGATGCCTCGCGCGCGCTCTCGAAGGATCTGCGCCGGCGCGGCTTCCGCTTCGTCGGGCCGACCACGATGTACGCGATGATGCAGGCGATGGGGCTCGTGAACGATCACCTCGAGGGCTGTCCCTCGCGCGAGCGCGCCGCGAACGAGCGCGCGCGCTTCCGCCCGCCGCGCTAGGCGTCGTGATGTCGCGAGCGCGCACGCCGCTCGACGAGCTGCGCGGATTCCTCGCCGCGTTCGAGCCGGAGATCGGAACGCTCTTCCTCGCCGTCCGCGCGCTGGCTGCGCGCCGCTCCCGATGCGAACGAGCTGGTCTACGACGCATACAACGCGGTCGGCGCCGCCTACACATTCTCGGATCGCCTGGCGGAGGCCTTCTGCCACGTCGCGACCTATGCGGGCCACGTGAACCTCGGCTTCAACCGCGGCTCCTTGCTGCCCGATCCCGCCGGCCTTCTCGCCGGCCGCGGCGCGCGGAACCGGCACGTCCGCATCGCTGGCGCTCGCGACCTGCGGTCGCCCGCGCTGCGCGGCCTGCTGCGCGCCGCGGTTGCGCTGGGCCGAGGCCTCGTCGCGCGCGCCCCCCCGCGAGGCCGACGTCGCGCGTGCGGCCGACGACGGGTGCGAAGCGCCGCCCGCCCCACGGGTGAGTGTCGATCGCGACCTGCCTCGATCGTCCTATGTTGGAACGAGCGCCCGCACGCCCGGTCGACCGCGATCGGCAGGAGGAGGACGGTCATGCAGCACAAGGTCACGCACTTCGAAGTCCAGGGACGCGACGGCAAGAAGAGCCAGGAGTTCTACGCCGCGCTCTTCGGCTGGAAGATCGACGCGAGCAACCCGATGCAATACGGACTCGTGAGCGCGGAGCAGTCGGGCATCGGCGGCGGCATCTGCAAATCGATGGGGCAGCCGCTGGTGACGTTCTACGTCTCGGCGTCGGATCTCGCCGCGACCCTGAAGAAGGCCGAGCGACTCGGCGCGAAGACGGTGCTGCCGCCGCAGCAGGTCCCGAACGGCCCGGAGATCGCGCTCTTCTCGGATCCCGACGGCAACGTGATCGGCCTGGTCAAGACTTGAGCCGCGGCCGCGGCGGTCAGCGCAGGGGCAGACGGATCGAGGCGCGAGTTCCACAGGGTCCGGAACGCAACGCCAGGGTTCCGCCGAGCGCGTCGACGATTCCCCCCGCGACCGGAAGCCCGACGCCGGATCCACCGCAGCGAGCGCGCGTGGTGAAGCCCGGCTCGAAGGCGCGCAACAGCGTGTCCTCGCTCATGCCGCAGCCCGAGTCCTCGATCTCGATCAGCAGCTCGCGCCCGTCCTCCGTCACGACCAGGTGGACGGGCGCGTCGGCGGGGCTCGCGTGCAGCGCGTTGTCGAGCAGGTTTCCGATCGCGCGGCCGAGGCTCTCGTGCACGCGCAGGCCGCGCAGCGCGGGTGCGAGGTTGCGCGCGACGCGCCCCTCGCCGTGGAGCCGCTCGACCCGGGCGGCGCTCGACTCGACCACCGCGTCGAGGCGCACGCCGTCGCAGCCCGCGGCGCGGCCCTCGGTCGCTTCGCGGACGAAGCGCTCGATCGCGTCGGCGAGCGCGTCCGTCAGCTCGCCGATCCGCGTCGCGTCGCGTGCGAGGCGCTGCGGGTCGTCGACCTGCTCGGGCAGGCGCTTGACCAGGGTGCGCATCCAGCCGAGGTCCTTGCCGACGTCGTGCGCGAGCCCGAGCGCCACGCGGCCCGTCTCGGCCTGTCGTTCGGAGGCGACGCGCGCGGCCGTCATGCGCGCGTTGCGGAGCGCGATCGCGGCCTGTGCCGCGATCGCCTGCGCGAAATCGAGCGCGACACCGCTCTGCGCCGCGCGCCGCTGGGGCTCGCCCAGCAGCAGCAGGCCGTAGCGCACGCCTCCGCTCTCGATCGCCACGACCGATTCGACTCCCGTCGCGACGAGCGCCGCGCCCTGCTCGTAGAGCGCGGAGGAGGCGGCGAGGTGCACGAGCGAGCGCTCGCCGAGCAGGCGCAGCGCGACCTCCGCGGCGTCGCGCGCGGGCGGCGGGCCGAAGGCGCAGGCCAGGCGCCAGCTGCCCTGCTCTTCGACCAGCACCGCGCAGCTCCGCAGCGCGATCGCGCTCCGCAAGGTGTCGGCGAGCAGCACGGCGATGTCGTCCTCGTCGCGCAGGATCGCGAGCGCGCGCTCGAGCTCCTCGCGCAGGCGGCGCCAGCGCACGAGCTGCGGGGCGAAGAGCGCCTCGAGCGGGTCGAGCGTCGCGCCGCGCAGCGCCTCCACGCACGCGACGCAGCTCGCCGCGAGCAGCAGCAGCGGCGCCGGCTCGCAGAGCGGCGAGTCGACGTGCGCGAACGAGAGCGCGAAGCCGAGGATCAGCGCGGCGCCCGCAGCGGCGAGCGAGAGGTAGAGAGCGCGCGCGACGGCGTGGCGCACGTCCCACTCGAGGTCGAAGAGATTGTGGCGTCCGATCGCGAGCGCGATGGGGAGCGGCATCGTGACGGCGGCGCTCCACAGGTAGGCGGTCGTGATCGGGCCGAGCTCGCGATCGCCGCGCGCGAGCACGAGGGTCGGCAGCAGCGGCGCGAGCACGGTGCCGTAGAGGACGAGCCGCGCGCGCGCCCGCTCGAGCACCGAGTGCGACGTGCGCGCCGCGATCCCGCAGGCCGCCACGAGCACCGACCAGGCCGCGGCGGTCAGCGCGATCAGCAGCGAGAGGAACGCCGGCCAGAGCAGCGACTCGCGCTCGAGCGCGACCCAGCCGACGGGCACGAGCAGCGCCGCGAACGCGTAGGGAATGGCGTGCAGGTTTCGCAGCTCGCCCGCGATCGGGCGCTCGCTCGGGAAGACCATGCTCAGGTGGATCGCCGAAGCGGGCGCCACGACGAGCGCCAGCAGCGCGGTGCGGGTCATGCCGCTCGAGTGCTGGCCGACGAGCGCCGCGATCAGCACGAGCGACACGCAGGCGTAGAAGCAGGCGAGCGGGATCGCGGCCCGCGACGACGAGCGCCACACGAGGAAGACCGGGATGCCGAGCAGCACGGAGACCGCGATCGCGGCGGTCGCGAGCCGCACGAGCCGCTGGCTGCGCGAGGAGTCGCGCAGCGGGACTTCGACCCACTCCTCGAGCGATCCCGCTCGCACCTCGAGCCGAAGCGGCGAGGGCGCGCTCGCCACGATCCGCTGGAGCTCGGCGTGATCGCGAATCTCGCGCGTGTCGGCTGCGTCGTCGCCGCGCGCGAGATCCGTGCGCGCGATCGTGAGGCCGGCGCCGATCGGGCAGGTCTCGTTGCCGAGCGTCGGCATCACGCGCAGGTTCGGCAGGACCCAGCAGGGGAGCTCGCGCAGGGTGCCGTGCGTCGCGACGACGGGCAGGCTCGCGGCGAGCAGCGCAAAGGGCGGGAGCAGCACGGCGAAGGTCAGCAGCCAACGCCAGCCGCGCGCGACTTCCGTGCGAGCCGCGGCTCTCATCCTAGGGCGAGCGCCTCAAGGCGATGCCGTGCTTCTCGATCAGCCGGTAGACGGCGGGCCGGCTGCGGCAGAGCTCCTCGGCGGTGCGCGTGATGTTCCCGCCCGTCTTCTGGAGCGCGCGCAGCAGCTCGTCGCGCTCGCGCGCGGCGCCGCGCGCGCGGATGCCGTCGAGGCTCTCGGAGAGATCCGCGCAGACCTCCTCCACCACCGCGCGTCGGATGCGGCGCCCGCGCGAGAAGGAGATCGCGCGCTCGAGCACCTGTACGAGCTGCGCGACGTTGCCGGGCCAGCGCTGCTCCATCAGGAAGCGCTGCGCCGCGGGCGAGAGCGCGATGCGGCGTCCGACCGACGCGCCGATGCGCGCGACGTGCAGCGCCGCGATCTCGGGCAGGTCGTCCAGCACGGCGCGCAGCGGCGGCAGGTCGATCGCGAAGCGCAGCAGCACGCGGCCGACGCCGCGCGAGAACTCCTCGCTCTGCGCGAGCGCGGCGAGCGGCGTGGAGGTCGACGCCAGCACGCGCGGGCGTCGGCGGAAGCCTTCCGCCTCCGACGCCGCCAGGTGGCGCGACCAGACTCCCCGCGCCTCGTCGGGGAAGCGCTCGATGCCGTCGAGGTAGACGGCGCCCGGCGGCGTTGCCCGGCGCTCGAGCAGCGGCGCGCGCGGATCGAGCCGCACCCACTCCGAGCCGGCGGTCGCGCCGAAGTCGTGCAGACTGCGCGCCGCGGTGTCCCGGCCGCTGCCCGGCTCGCCCGCGAGCAGCACCGGCGTCTCGAGCGGCGCGAGCCCGGCGAGTCGCTCGCGCAGGCGCACGAGCGGCCGACTCGCGCCGGCGAAGCGGTGCGCCAGATCGGGGCGGGCCTCGGCGGGCGCCTTGCCGCTGATCGCGTCGGCCACGAGCGCGACGAGATCGTCGATCTCGACGTCTGGCGAGCAGACGAAGTCGTCGGCGCCGGCCTTGAAGGCGGAGGCCGCGCTCTGCGGCGTGCCGAAGCCGGTGAAGACGATGACCGGTGTCTCCGACTGCGCGCGGATGCGGCGCAGCAGCTCGAGCCCGTCGGCGCGCGGCATCACCAGGTCGGTGATGACGACGTCCGGCCGCCGGCGCACGAACTCGTCCCAGCCCTCGGCGCCGTTGCCTGCCTCGCACACCTCGAAGCCCGCGTCGCGGAGGTCGGTGACGAGCAGCCGCCGCGCCCGCAGCTGATCGTCCACTACCAGCACGTTTCCCCGCATGCGCGCAGGCTATGAGGGGCGCGCGACGCGCCTCGTTAGGAAGCCGTTGGACTGGCTGCGGAATCGGGCGCGGCGCTGTCCGCGCGTGTCAACGCCGTGTCCGCCTGCGTGGCGTGGCGCGGCGGGGCCCCCGGGGGTTGAGCTATTCCCCTAGGAGAGATAGGGAGCCCGAAATGCGCCTCGTCGCCTGCGCGCTCGCCGCCGCCTCGCTGACACTCGGAATCGTCACCGCCTGCGCGGGCGGCGGGACCACCGTCGCGCGCGGGAGCGGCAACACCTGCAACGAGGAATGTCTCGCGACGTGCCGCGCCGAGTGCACCGACTCTCCGGGCTCGGACAGCTACGACGAGTGCACGGAATCGTGCGACTGCGGCTGCGGGGACTAGCCGCGGGCATTCCGACGCTTCCTGGTGTGAGCGGCCGCCTCGATGACCCGGCCCCGCGCGCTCCCTTGGCATGCGCGCGCCCTCGCCGTGCGCGCGGGGCCGGGCGGCCGCCGCTCCTCGAATCGAGTCGTCTCGGTTGCGTGATCTCCTCTGCCGGATTCCCCGACGAGAAGGTCTACGCGGTCGAGGAATCCAGCGGTTCAGCTGGTCTGCGTGTCGAGCACCGGCGCGACATCGAGGTCGCGCGAGGCGGGGATGCCGCCCATGGTGCTCGACGAAGAGCAGAGCCCACGGAAGGCGGCCGCCGGCGCCGCGGCCTTCGCCGCGTCGCAACGGTGCCAGCGCTTTTCCGGGTGGCAGGCCACGGTGGCTCGCTCCTCGAGTGCGTGAGACGCGGCAATGTGACACGAGTCGGCGATCGAGTCAACCCGTCCTCCCGACGGTGACGGCCTCGTCACCGTCGGGAGGACGCGGGAAGCCGTTCGGAGTTAGTCTCGTCGGGGCGGCAAGGAAGGAGCGACCATGACGAGCCTCGATTTCCGCACGCGTCGCATGGGCGACGAAGTCGCGCTCGACGTCGGCAGCTACTGCGAGAGCGAGCTGCCGGCCCGGCTCGCGGAGAACGGGCGACTCGCGGCGCGCGGCTACGCGTCGCTCGGACTCGCGCCGCTCGCCTTCGAGGTCGGCGACGTGCGCCGCACCTTGCGCGTCGAAGGCGACGCGCTCGCGCTGCGCGCGGGCGTCGACGACGACGCGACGCACGTCGTGCTCGACGCGCGCGCCTTCTCCGAGCTCGTGCAAGACGTGAGCTCCGCGCTCGGGCTCGGCATGCGCGGCCGGGTCGAGCTGCGCCGCGGCGGCATGGATCAGTTCGTCTCGTGGGAGCCCGTGCTGCGCGCGATGCTCGACGGGCGCCCGGTGCACGAGCCGGGCGTGGTGACGTTGCGCGCGCGCGACGGCGGGCCGCTCGACCTCCAGCGCTCCTTCACGCTCGGGGATCCGCCGGAGGAGATCGGCGCGTTCCTCGCGGAGGCCGGCTTCCTGCGCATCCGAGGGGTCTTCGGCGCCGACGAGATGGCCGAGATCTCGGCCGATCTCGACGCGGCCGTGGCCGACGCGCGCCCGGAAGAGGGCCGTGCGTGGTGGGCGCGCGGCGGCGACGGCGCGATGTACGCGGCGCGCATCCTCGGCTTCAACGAGAAGTCGGATGCGCTGCGGCGGCTGCTGCGCGACGAGCGGATCGCGCGGCTCGGCCGCTTCACGGGTGATGCCTACGTGCAGCGCGATCCCGACAGCGAAGACGCGGCCGAAGGACTGCTCAAGAAGATCGGCGTGACGGAGGGCATCTCGGACGTGCCGTGGCACAAGGACTGCGGTCCGGGGATGCACTCGCGGCGCTGCTGCGCGCTGACCGTCGGCATCTGCCTGACGCCCGCGGACCGCGAGAGCGGCGAGCTCGGCGTGGTCGCGGGCTCGCACCGCGCCAACGTGCAGGGCGGAGGCGTCCGTCGCGACCTCGATCTGCCGCGCGTGGCGCTGCCCGCCGACGCCGGCGACGTCACGGTGCACTGCTCGTGCACCCTGCACATGAGCCGGCCGCCGGTCTCGCGTGAACGCCGCGTGGTGTACACGTCGCTGGCGCTCGCGCCGCGGCCGGGCGAGGTGCTCCCGAAGATGGAGCGCGCCGAGGTCCGCAAGAGCCGCGCACACCTCGACGACGCGGGCCGCCGCCTGGTCGCGCGCGGCTACGGCGGCAGGAAGTCGGCGGAGCAGTTCCGGCTCGACGACCGCTGAGCGCGGCGCGAGGGCGCGGTAGCCTGTCGGCGCGCCCACCGAGGTCCGCCATGGCCACGGCCGAGACCCTGTCGCCCTCTCCCTTCTGCGACCCCAACTTCTTCGACGATCCCTATCCCTTCATCCATCGCCTGCGCCGCGAGGATCCCGTCCACCTGACGCCCTTCGGCTTCTGGTTCGTGACGCGGCACGACGACGTGAAGCGGCTCTTCAACGACCCCGAGAACAGCACGCCCGACCGCCGCGTCTGGGAGCACTGGCGGCCGCGCACGCCGGGCACGTTCCTCGCGTGGGCGGAGGAGCACGGCTTCCTCTCCGCGCCGCCCGAGGAGCACGCGCGCCTTCGCAAGCTGTTCTCCGCGGCGCTGACACCACGCGCGGTCAAGCGCTACGAGGCGCAGGTGCGCGAGGTGGTCGAGCGCTTCGCGGCGCCGCTGCGCGAGCGGAGCGGTCGCGTCGACCTGATGGAGTCGTTCTGCAACCCGATCCCGAACACCGTGATCAGTCGCATCACGGGCATTCCGCCCGGCGACGACGAGGTGCGCTTCCGCCAGGTCGCGCAGGACACGATCCGCGGACTCTTCGCCTTCTCGGACGAGGACCGCCGCGCGGGAGAGGCCGCGTTCCTCGAGATCGCCGAATGGGTGCGCGCGATGGCGAAGCAGCGCCGCGCCTCGCTCGGCGAGGACCTGATCTCCGACCTCGCGCGCGCGCAGGACCGCGGCGACCGCCTCAGCGACGACGAGATCGCGATGACGATTGCCGCGCTGATCGGCGCCGGCAGCGAGACGACGGCCGTCGGCGGCATGGTGACGGCGATCGCGCTGCTCGATCACCCGGATCAGGCGGAGAAGCTGCGCTCGGATCCATCGCTTCTGCAAAACGCCGTGACGGAGATCCTGCGCTACGGCTTCGGCCACGCGGGAGGTCTGCCGCGCTATGCGCTGTGCGACTTCACGCTGAGAGGAAAGCAGATCCGCAAGGGCCAGATGATCATGCTCTCGCTCTCGGGCGCCGGCCGCGACCCGGCGGTGTACGAGGACCCCGACCGCTTCGACGTGACGCGCGAGGTGAAGGACCTCGTCACCTTCGGCAACGGCCCGCACTACTGCCTCGGCGCGAACCTCGCGCGTCAGGAGATGGGCTGCATGCTCGAGGCGCTGCTCGAGATCCTCCCGCCCGGGTCGCGCCTGCTGCGCGACGAGATGGAGTTCACGCGCTTCGCGCTCTTCAAGCGGCCGGTGACGCTGCCGGTGGAAATCACTCGCTAGCAAGCTGAAGGGTGGCCGTGGGGGCGAGGCAGAGGTCCCCTGCGGCCATCTGTTCCTGC
>DATKND010000143.1:0-15541 GCA_035541475.1 Myxococcota bacterium
TGTTCACGACCAGCGTAGCGAGCGCCTCGCCCTCGATGTCCTCGGCCACGATCAGCAGCGGCTTGCCCTGGCGAGCCACCTGCTCGAGCAGCGGCAGCAGATCCTTCATCGAGCTGATCTTCTTCTCGTGGAGCAGGATCACCGGCTCCTCGAGCACCGCCTCCATGCGCTCAGGGTCGGTCACGAAGTAGGGCGACACGTATCCGCGGTCGAACTGCATGCCCTCGACCACGTCGAGCGTCGTCTCCATCGACTTCGCTTCCTCGACCGTGATCACACCCTCCTTGCCGACCTTCGCCATCGCGTCGGAGAGGATCTTGCCGATGGTCGCGTCGTTGTTGGCCGAGATGGTGCCGACCTGCGCGATCTCGTTCGTGTCGCGCGTCGGCTTGGACATCTTCTTCAGCTCTTCGACGATCGCAGCCACGGCCTTCTCGATGCCGCGCTTGATCTCCATCGGGTTCATGCCCGCCACGACGAGCTTGCTGCCCTCGCGGAAGATCGCCTGCGCGAGCACGGTGGCGGTGGTGGTGCCGTCGCCCGCGACGTCGGAGGTCTTGGACGCGACCTCCTTCACCATCTGCGCGCCCATGTTCTCGAACTTGTCCTCGAGCTCGATCTCCTTCGCGACCGTGACGCCGTCCTTGGTCACGGTCGGCGAGCCGAAGCTCTTCTCGATGACGACGTTGCGGCCCTTCGGGCCGAGCGTCACCCGCACAGCGTTCGCGAGCTGGTCGACGCCCGAGAGCAGGCGCGCGCGCGCGTCCTGGTCGAATCGGACTTCCTTGGCCATGGATTCCTCACTCCACCACGCCGAGGACGTCGTCCTCGCGGATGATCAGGTGTTCGTCGCCTTCGATGTTCACCTCGGTGCCCGAGTACTTGCTGAAGAGGATGCGATCACCCTTCTTCACGTCGAGCGGCGTCAGCTTGCCGTCCTCGTTCACCTTGCCCTTGCCGACGGCGACGACCTTGCCCTCCGACGGCTTCTCCTTGGCGGTGTCGGGAATGATGATCCCGCCCTTGGTCTTCTCTTCCTCGTCGATGCGCTTGACGAGGATCCGGTCCTGTAGCGGACGGATCTTCATGGGGTAGTTCCTCCGTTCCTGCGCCCTCGGCGCGGGCGGATGCGAGCGGCTTCGAGGCGCTGGTTGGGGTCGGCCCCGGGCCCCGGGTCGGCGACCCGGATGTCGACTCGCGTGGGTTGGTTGGCAGTCTCGACCAACGAGTGCCAAACGGTCGCGCAATGTAGGTCGGCCCTCCGACGGCGCAAGAGTGCGCGTTTCGGAGTCGGAAAAGAATCCGCGCGGCCGGTTGACTTTCGCCTCGGTTTCGCGACTCTGCGCGCGTGGCACTGACCCGGCGACAGCGCGAGATCTACGACTTCGTGCGCGAGTTCGTCGACTCGAGCGGCTACTCGCCGAGCCTCGAGGAGATCGGCGCGCGCTTCGGGCTCTCGTCGGTGGCGACGGTCCACAAGCACGTGCAGCACCTCGTCGAGAAGGGCTACCTCCGAAAGGCGCTGCACCGCTCGCGCTCCGTCGAGCCGGTGGAGGAGCCGGCCGGTCCGGTGGTGTCCCTGCCGCTGCTCGGCACGGTCGCCGCGGGCGCGCCGATCGAGGCGATCGAGCTCTCGGAGTCGGTCGACGTCCCCCAGCAGCTCGTGCCGCGGCGCGGCCGTTGCTTCGTGTTGCGGGTCCGCGGCGATTCGATGGTCGACGAGCAGATCCGCGACGGCGACTACGTCGTGGTCGAGAGCTCGCCCGAGGCGCGCGACGGCGAGACGGTCGTGGCGCTGCTGCGCGGCGAGGACGCGACCCTCAAGAAATTCTACCGGCGCGGCAGCCAGGTGCGCCTGGAGCCGGCCAACGCGAGCATGCGACCGATCGAGGTCCACGCGAGCGACGTGCAGATCCGCGGCGTCGTGCGCGGCTTGCTACGCCGCTACTAGAGCCCGCCGCGGCCCCCGCTGGCGCGCCTCGGGCCAGAGCCGTAGCGTTTTCGGATACTTGCGGGAGACGACATGGCCGAGATCCGGCTCAGTCGCACAATCGAGTTCTCGACCTCGCTCCGCTACTGGAACCCCGAGCTCGACCTCGCCGCGAACCGCGCCCTGTTCGGCGCGAAGGCGGCGCAGCACGGTCACAACTACCGGCTCGAGGTGACGATCCGGGGCGAGCCGGACCCCCGGACCGGCATGGTGATGGATCTGAAGGATCTCCAGGAGATCCTCGAGCGCGAGATCATGACCCGCTTCGATCACCGCGACCTGAACCGCGACACGCCCTACTTCGAGAAGGAGCCGGCCACGCCGGAGAACTTCGTGATGGTGATCCGCCGCCTGCTGGTGGCGGCGCTTCCTCCGGGCTCCCTCGATCGCCTGCGGCTCCAGGAGGACGCGGACACATTCGTCGAGTGGTTCGAGCCGCGCGAGGACACGCCGTGATCGCGCTGACGCGCCGCTACCGCTTTCCCGCCGCGCACGTGCTCTCATCGGATCGCTTCAGCCCGGAAGAGAACCGGCGCATCTACGGCAAGTGCGCGAACCCGGCGGGCCACGGTCACGACTACGCGGTCGAGCTGACCGTCACCGGTCCGGTCGACCCGCGCGACGGCAGCATCCTGGCGCGCGCCGAGCTCGACGCGCTGGTGCAGGACCGCGTGGTATCGCGCTTCGGCCACCGTATGCTGAACGACGATCCGGCCTTTCGCGATCGCGTGCCGACCGCCGAGAACGTCTGCGCGGTGATCCACGAGGATCTCGCGCCGCGCATCGCCGACACCGGCGCGCGACTCGTGCGCGTGCGCGTCGAGGAGACGCGCCGCAACGCCTTCACGCTGGGAGAGCTGCGATGAACGATGCCCCCGACCCTCTCGAACGGCTGGTCACGCAGATGCTGAAGGAGCTCGGCGAGGATCCGGGCCGCGACGGGCTGCTGCGCACGCCGTCGCGGGTCGCGCGCGCGATGCGTTTCTTCACGCAGGGCTATTCGCAGGATCCCGTCGCGATCCTCAACGACGCGCTCTTCGACGTCTCGTACGACGAGATGGTGATCGTGAAGGACATCGATTTCTACAGCCTGTGCGAGCACCACATGCTGCCCTTCTTCGGCCGCGCGCACGTCGCCTACGTCCCGAACGGTAAGGTGCTCGGGCTTTCGAAGATCCCCCGGCTCGTCGAGATGTTCAGCCACCGCCTGCAAGTCCAGGAGCGCCTCACCACGCAGATCGCGGAGACGCTCCAGCGCGTGCTCGAGCCGAAGGGCGTGGCCGTCGTGGTGGAGGCGATCCACCTGTGCATGATGATGCGCGGCGTGCAACAGCAGAACGCGTCGGCGGTGACGAGCTCCGTGCACGGCGTCTTTCAGCAGGACTCGAAGACCCGCCAGGAGTTCATGGACCTGATCCGACGCCAGAAACCGTCGTTCGCCTAGTAGGGTGAGACGCGGCGACCCGGTGGCGCGGCCGGGCGCGGGGCCCGCCCGAGGTTCTCGAGCGCGACGTGCAGCTCGCCGGATTCGATCAGCTCGCTGCGCCGGCGGTCGATCCACGCGCTGGTACGCGTGTCGCGCTTCTCCTCGAGCAGTTGCTTCTCGCGCGCGTCGAGCTGCGCCTCGATCTGCTCCGGGCTCGCGGGCTTTCGATCGAGCACCTGGAGCAGCGCCAGACGGTCGCCCACCTCGAACACGCGGGGCAGGCTGCGGCCCGGCTCGATCATGAATGCCGCGGCGAGGAGATCCTGCGCGGCGCCGAGGCCCGGCACGTAGCCGTCCGCGCGCCGCCGCAGCCAGCCGCTGCGCTGGATCGGGACCTCGGCCTCGCGCGCCGCATCCTCCAGCGACTTCCCGCCCTGGATGGCCGCGACCAGCTTGTCCACCTGCTCGTGGGCCCGGGCCTTGGCGGCCTCGCGCGTCAGCAGGTCGCGCGCGAGCTCCTCGCTGACCTCGTCGTAGGAGCGGCTCGTCGCCGGCTGTCGCTCCTCGAGCCGGATGATGTGGAACCCGTAGGTGGTACGGACGAGGTCCGAGAGCTGTCCCGGCTCCTGGAGGGCGAAGGCTGCCTCGTCGAACGGGGCCACCATCTGGCCCCGGCCGAAGAAGCCGAGATCGCCTCCCTGGCTCTTGGAGCCGGGGTCGTCGCTGCGCTGTGAGGCGAGCGCTGCGAAATCCGCGCCGGCTCGGAGCCCGGCGAGCGCCTGCTCGGCCTCGGTCTTCACCTTCTCGACCGCCGCGTCGTCCGCGCCCGCGGGCACCGCGAACAGGATGTGCCGCACCCGGATCTTCTCGGGAACGTTGTACAGGCCGCTCCGCTCCTCGTAGAGCGCGTGCAGCGCTTCGCCGCGCTCGGCGAGGGCGCGCTTCACGGCCTCGTCGTCCGGTTTCGCGTCGGATTTCTCGTCGCCGCCGACGGCGACGAAGGCGATCTGCACCTCTTCGAGGTCGCGTCGCACCGCGTCGCGCGCCTCCCCGGGCGACACGTGGGGCTGCTCGTTCAGCAGCTCGATCATCTTGAACGAGAGCAGCGCGAGCCGGCGCTCCTCGATGAAGGCGGTCTGGGAGCCGTACTCGTACTGCGCCCATTCCTCGAAACGCTTGACGTCGAAGTGCCCGCTCTCGTCGCGCAGACCCGGGTCGGCCAGCACGAGGCGCTCGATCTCCTGCCGCGAGACCGAGAGGCCGAGGTCCCGGGCCTCGAGCGCGAGCAGCGCGCGGTCGACCAGCTCGCGCGCGGTCATCTGGTCGAGCGTGTCGCCGAGCTGCCGGGCGTCGAACTGATCGCCGAGCTGCTCCTGGAGAGCGCGCTCGCGGCGCGCGCGCGCCCGCTCGAACTCGCGCAGGCCGAACTGATAGGGGCCGACCGTGACGACGCTGCCGGCGCTGCTGCCGCCGCGGAGCGGGCCCTGGAGGCCGAGGAAGAGCACGAAGATCAGCGCGATGCCGCCGATGATGACCGTTACGATCCAGCGCTGACCGCCGCGCAGGGATTCGAGCATGGATGCAGCGAGGCCTCCGGCTTCCGACTCGTCGCTCAGCCCGGACGACGCTCCGGACGATGAGAGGACGAAACGAAGCGCCGGAGGCTAAGGAGCGGGGTGGTGGCGGGCAAGTCGGGCATCCGGGTCGCGGCCGTGCGCTTGAAGCCCCGGGGGCTGGTTGTTAGCATCGGAGCTGGTCGTCGAACGGCGACCAAAGGGCTTGTTGAATCGCGTAGTTAGGATGACCTCTGCGCGATGCCCCGGGGGGTTGCGCGGGGGTGCGCCGACGACGTCGGACACTCGGCGGTGTCTCATCGTCCTAGGCGAACCAAGGGGGTTCCTGTGATTCTCGACACGATCCTCGGTTGGTTCTCGAACGACCTGGCGATCGATCTCGGCACTGCCAACACCGTCGTCTACGCGAAGGGGCAGGGCATCGTGGTCTCGGAGCCTTCCGTGGTCGCGGTCTCGCGCGACGGTCGCGGCGTCGACAAGGTGCGCGCCGTCGGAAAAGCCGCGAAGGAGATGCTCGGGCGCACGCCCGGGAACATCGTCGCGATCCGCCCGATGAAGGACGGTGTCATCGCCGACTTCGAGATCACCGAGGCGATGCTCCGCTACTTCATCGCGCGCGTGCACGACCGCAAACGCATGGTGCGCCCGCGCATCGTGATCGCGGTGCCCTCCGGCATCACCTCCGTCGAGAAGCGCGCGGTGCGCGAGTCGGCGATCTCCGCCGGCGCGCGCGAGGTCTACCTGATCGAAGAGCCCATGGCGGCGGCGATCGGCGCCGGCCTCCCGGTGACGGAGCCCTCGGGCAACATGATCATCGACATCGGCGGCGGCACCACCGAGGTCGCGGTGATCTCGCTCTCCGGCATCGTCTACTCGAACTCCGCGCGCGTCGGCGGCGACAAGATGGACGAGGCCGTCATCAACTACATCAAGCGCAAGTACAACCTGCTGATCGGTGAACGCACGGCCGAGCTGATCAAGATCACGATCGGGAGTGCGTGCCAGACCGACGAGATCGAGACGATGGAGGTCAAGGGCCGCGACCTCGTGGCCGGCGTGCCGAAGATCCTCGAGATCAAATCCGAGGAGGTGCGCGAGGCGCTCGCCGAGCCGGTCAACGCGATCGTCGAGGCGACCAAGCTCGCGCTCGAGCGCACGCCGCCCGAGCTCGCTGCGGACATCGTCGACAAGGGCATCGTGCTCGTCGGAGGCGGCTCGCAGCTGCGAAATCTCGACGTGTTGCTCCGGGAGGCGACCGGCCTCCCGGTGATGCTGGCCGAGGAGCCCCTCACCGCGGTCGCGATCGGCACCGGGCGCACGCTGGACGAAATCTCGCTTCTCCGGGAAGTCGCGATCCGATCCTGACCGCCCGGTCCCGGGCGGGGGCCATGACGGACAATCGCAGCCGCATCGCCATCGCACTCGTGAGTGTCGCGCTCGCGGGAGGCGCCTTGGTCAGCATGCTGATCGACCGGCGCAGCGCCGGGCACGAGTTCTCGTGGTGGAGCGGTGCCGTGCTCGATCTCGCGGTGCCCGTACAGAAGGCGGTCGCCGCGCCGATCGACTTCGTGCGCGACGCGGTGCGCGACTACATGGCCATCCTCGACGTGCGCGACCAGAACGCCGAGCTGCGCCATCACCTCGCCGCAGTCGAGGAGGAGAACCTGCAGCTGCGCGAGGCGCTCGTCGCCGGCGGCCGCCTCGCGCGCATCGCCGAGATGCGCGACGACTTCGAGGTCCCGATGCTGCCCGCCGAGCTCGTCGGCCTCGACGTGTCGGCCTGGTTCCGCTCGGGACTCGTCGATCGCGGCCGCCAGCACGGCGTCTTCTCGGGCATGCCGGTGATCAACGAGCAGGGCCTCGTCGGACTGGTCACGGCGACCTCGCGCAGCGCGGCCAAGGTGATGCTGCTGATCGATCGCCAGAGCGCCGTCGACGCGATGGTCCAGCGCAGCCGCTCGCGCGGCATCGTGCGCGGCGCGCACGGCGACGACCTGATCTTCGAGTTCGTGGTGCGCGACGCCGACGTGCAGCTCGGGGACGTGCTCGTCACGTCGGGGCTCGGCGGTGTCTATCCGAAGGGACTCCGGGTCGGAGAGGTCACGGAGGTGTCGGACTCCGACTCGAAGATGCTGCGCACCGCGGCGGTGCATCCATCGGTGGACTTCGGCCGACTCGAGCAGGTGTTCGTGATGCTGCGACGCGGCCCGACCATGGATCTGCTCTACGCGACCGAGGACGGCGACTCGGCGGACGCGAGCCAGCCGGCGGAGCGGCCGCGGTCTTGAAGCGGGTCGTCGCGATCGCGCTGCTCGCGCTGTTCGCGCCGATGGTGCAGGGCGCGCTCGCGCTCTTCGCGCCCGCCGGCTGGATCCCGGACGCCGCGCTGCTTCTGGTCATCGCACTGGGGCTCGGTTGGCCGGGCTCGCTGCTCGCGGCCCTGCTGCTCTCGGTCTGGGTCGGCCTCGTCTCGGATCTCCTCTCCGGCTCGCTGATCGGGCAGCACGCGCTGATCTCGCTGTGCGCGTTCGGCAGCGCGCGCATGCTCAGCGTGCACTTCAACCTCCACAGCGCTCCGACGCAGATGGCGCTAGTGGCCGGGCTGACGGCGGGCTCCGCCCTGGCGCTCGGCGCGCTGACCGCGTTCTTCCTGCCCGAGTCCGGGCCCGGTCTCTCCGCTGGGGTCGCCCTGCTGCGACACTCTGCCGTGAATGCCTTGGCGGCGCCTCTCGCGATCGCCGCGGTGGGCGGGCTGCTCGCGCGTCTCGACGAGGACTCCGGGCGCCGCGTGCTGCGCCTGGAACCGCGCAGGCTCTCGCCGTGATCGGCGACCGGCGCGCGCGACTCGGCGGCAGCGACTCCACCATCGCCGACCGGATCCCGCTGCTGGCCGCGCTGATCGTGCTGGCCTTCGGCGTCTTCCTGCTGCGGCTCTTCCAGCTCCAGTTCGTCCAGACCGACGACCTGCGCCGCCAGTCGTCGCGCAACTACGTGCGGACCGTCCGCCTCGAGGCGCCGCGCGGCGACATCCTCGACCGCAAGGGCCGCGTGCTCGCGACCACCCGCCCCGCCTTCGCCGTGCAGGTGATCCCCAACGAGCTGCGGCGTCCGGATCGCACGCTGCGCGCGCTCGCGTCGCTGGTGGACCAGGACGCCGATGCGTTGCGCAATGCGATCGGCTCGCCGCGCGGCCGCGCGCGCTTCCAGCCGATCCAGCTCGTCGCCGACCTCTCCGAGGATCAGCGCGCGCGCGTCGAGTCCCACCTCTACGCGCTCGCGGGCGTCGTGACCGACGTTCGCCCGCGCCGTCTCTACGTCGAGGGTCCACTCGCGGCGCATCTGCTCGGCACGATCGGCGAGATCCAGCGCCGCCAGCTCGAGACGGGGCGCTATGCCGACTATCGACAGGGCGAGGTGATCGGGCAGTCGGGCATCGAATCGCTGATGCAGGACGAGCTGCGCGGCCGCGCCGGCGGACGGAACCTCGTCGTCAACGTGGCCGGCCGCGTCGAGGGCATGCTCGACGAGATCGAGCCGGTGTCGGGCGGCAGCGTGACCTTGACGCTCGACCTCGACATGCAGCGCGCGGCGGAGAAGGCCTTCGATCCGGAGGTGGCGGGAGGTCCGCCGCGCATGGGCGCCGTCGTGGCGCTCGACGTCCGCACGGGTGACGTGCTCGCGCTCGCGTCGAAGCCCTCGTACGACCCGAACGGATTCGCGGGCGGCATCGCCGCGGAGACCTGGAAGTCGCTCGTGCAGGACGAGTGGCGCCCGCTCCAGAACCGCGCGATCGCGGGCAACTATCCCCCCGGATCGACCTTCAAGGCCATCGTGGCCGCGGCGGCCCTCCAGGAGGGCCTGATCGATCCGAACCGGAAGGTCTTCTGTCCGGGCTCGTTCAAGCTCGGCCGGCGCACCTACCGCTGCTGGAAGGACGGCGGTCACGGAGCGGTCGACCTGCACCGCGCGATCGTGGAATCGTGCGACGTGTACTTCTACCACCTCGGCCTCGAAATCGGCATCGACCGCCTCGCGTTCTACGCCAAGGCCTTCGGGCTCGGACACACGACCGGCATCCCGCTCGCGAACGAGCAGGGCGGTCTGATCCCCACGAGCGCCTGGAAGGAGCGGCGCTTCGGCGAGCCGTGGATGCTCGGCGAGACGGTGTCGTCCTCGATCGGGCAGGGCTTCGACCTGGTGACGCCCATCCAGCTCGCGACCGCGTATGCGGCGATCGCGAACGGGGGCCAGCTGCTGAAGCCGCGCCTGGTGCTCCGCAGTGTCGACCCCGACGGCAACGTGACGGATGGCCCGGCGCCCGAGGTGGTCGGTACCGTGCCGGTGTCGCCGGAGCACCTCGCGCGCGTGCGCAATGCGCTCGAAGGCGTCGTCAACGAGCCGGGCGGCACGGGCGGGCGCTCGCGCGTTCCGGGGATCCGCGTGGCCGGGAAGACCGGCACCGCGCAGGTGGTCGGGCTCGAGCACACGGACAACCTGAGCGAAGAGGCGGTGCGCATGCGCCACCGCGACCACGCCTGGTTCGTCGGCTATGCGCCGGCCGACGCGCCCGAGATCGTGGTGGCCGCGCTCGTCGAGCACGGCGGGCACGGCGGCTCGGCCGCGGGTCCGGTGGTCCAGAAGGTGCTGGCCGCGTACTTCGGCGTGTCGCTCGAGCCGCCGGCGCCGAGCGCGGCCGCGGCGCCCGTGACGTCCTCGCGTGTCGCCCCCCAGCCGCCGCCGGACCAGCCCGACGCCGACGCGGCAGACGGCGTGCCGGCCGCTCCCACCGAAGGCGACGCCCCGGAAGATCCGCATGCCGGCGATTGACCGCCGTCTGCTCCAGAACTTCGACTGGACCTTGCTCGGGCTCGCCGGGATCCTGGCGACGCTCGGCCTGGTCAACCTCTTCTCCGCGACGCACCAGCCGGAGGGACTCTCCGACGAGATGCGCCGGCAGCTGATCGCGCTCGGTGTCGGCCTGACGGCCGCGGTGATCGTCACCATGATCGACTACCGGCACTACGAGCGCTTCGCCCTGCCGCTCTTCGTGGGCTCGCTCGGCCTGCTCGCGCTCACCCTCTTGATCGCGCCGGTGACGCGCGGGTCGCGGAGCTGGCTCTTCGGCGGGCGCGTCCAACCGGCCGAGTTCGCGAAGATTGCCCTCGTGCTCGCGCTCGCGCGCTACTTCCACCGCAATCCGCCCGGCGATACGTCGCGCCTGCGCGATCTCTTCTGGCCGGGCGTGATCGTCGCGCTGCCGGTCGGAATGATCCTGGGCCAGCGCGACATGGGCGTCGCGCTGCTCACGTTATTGATCGCCTCGACCTACCTTCCGCTCGTGCGGATTCCGTGGCGGGCGTGGGCGGGCGTCGCGGTGGCCGCGGTGGCGGCGCTCGTGGCGCTCTGGAACTTCTCGCTCGCTCCGTACCAGAAGGAGCGCATCCTTACGGTCATCGATCCGGGACGCGATCCGCTCGCCTCGGGCTACCAGATGAACCAGTCGCGGATCGCCATCGGCTCGGGCGGGCTCTTCGGGACCGGCTACATGCAGGGCACGCAGACGCAGCTCCGCTTCCTGCCGACCCAGCACACCGACTTCGCGTTCTCGGTCGTGGCGGAGGAGTGGGGCTTCGCCGGCTCCTGCGTCGTGCTCGGCCTGTACGCGACCTTGCTCTTCTGGGGCCTGGTGGTGGCCCGCAGCAGCAAGGATGACTTCGGCGCGCTGCTCGCGATCGGCGTGGTCGGCTGTCTCTTCTGGCCAGCTGTGCTCAACGTCGCGATGGTGCTCGGACTCGCGCCCGTGATCGGCGTGCCCCTGCCGCTCTTCTCGTACGGCGGCTCGGCGATGGTCACGACGCTCGCGTCGATCGGGCTGCTGATGAACGTGTCGATGCGCCGCTACGTCTTCTAGCGCGCATGATAGGCTCGCCGGCATGTCCATCTCCGCCGCGCGCGGCGCGCTGCCCTGCATCGGCGCCTTCTTCGACATGGACAAGACGCTGATCGCGGAGAACTCCGGCAGCCTCTTCATGAAGTATCGCTATGCGCGCGGCGAGATCGGCGGCATGGATCTGCTGCGCGGTCTCGGCGCCTATCTCCAGTACAAGCTCGGCGTGCTCGACATCCGCAACTGGACCAAGAACATGATGATCCAGTTTCGGGGCCGCAGTGAATCCGAGCTCGAGAAGGAAGCGCTCCAGTGGTTCGACGAGATGGTGGCCGCGACCATCTACCCGGAGGCCGAGCGCCTGGTGCGCGAGCACGAGCGCGCCGGCCACGTCGTCGCGATCGTGTCGGGCGCGACCAAGTTCGTGGTGCGGCCGCTGGCCGCCCGGCTCGCTATCCGGCACATGCTGTACACGCGGCTCGAAGTGGAGGAAGGCGCGTTCACCGGCCGCGTGATCGAGCCGATCTGCTTCGAGGAGGGGAAGATCTACTGGCTCCAGCAGTTCATCGAGGACCAGCAGATCGACCTCGCGCGCTCGTACTTCTACACCGATTCGATCACCGACCGGCCGCTGCTCGACCTCGTCGGACACCCGGTGGCGGTGAATCCGGATCCGCTGCTCTACCGCGAGGCGGTGCGGCGCAGCTGGCCGGTGCGCTTCTTCGAGGCGCCGAGGTGGGAGGAGGAACTCCCGGTGGCGCCCGCCTAGTTCCGAACTTCGCTCGCCTGCGGCTCGCTGCGCGCCGCCTCCGGCGGCTTGCTAGAGCAGGCCCTTCACCAGGTTCACGAAGTCGGCCTTCGGCCTCGCGCCCTGGATCTGCTGCACCACGGTTCCGCCGCGGATCGCGAGGATCGTCGGGATCGCGCGGACGCCGTAACGGCCCGGTGTCGCCGGATTCGCGTCGACGTCCATCTTCGTGATCTTGATCCGATCGCCGTACTCCGCCGCGAGCTCCTTGATGATCGGCGCGATCTGCCGACAGGGGCCGCACCACTCGGCCCAGAAGTCGATGATCGCGGGCTTGTCCGATTGGAGCACCTCGCGCTCGAAGGACTGATCGGTGACCTCGATGACGTCGGCCATGGCGTTTCTCCTGACGGAGGGACGGACCTTAGCGGATCGCACTCCGGTGCGCGGCCGACGCCGGGCCCCTTGTCCCTGCGCGCATCCTCGCCCAAGTTGCGCGCGACGCACAGGATCGGAGGACGAGCGGTGGCCGGGCGCATCGCGATCTGCGAGGGCGACCTCACGGAGCAGGCCGTGGACGCGATCGTCAACGCGGCCAACAGCGCGCTCGTGCTCGGCGCCGGGGTGGCGGGCGCGATCCGCGCGAAGGGCGGGCCTTCGATCCAGTCGGAGTGCGACGCGATCGGCCCGATCGAGGTCGGCGACGCCGCCGTGACCGGCGCCGGCGACTTGCCGGCTCGCTACGTGATCCATGCGGCGGGTATGGCGCCGGGCGGCTCGGCCAGCGAGGAGAGCATCCGCAAGAGCGTGCGGCGGAGCCTCGAGCTCGCCGTCCGCCACGGGTGTCGCACCGTCGCGATCCCCGCGATCGGCGCGGGCATCGGCGGCTTCTCCGCGCAGCGCTGCGCCGAGATCCTGATCGAGGAGGCGCGCGCGCAGCTCCGGGGTCCGGAGGCGCTCGAGGAGATCCGCTTCGTGCTCTTCGGCGAGCCGATGTACCGCGTCTTCGAGATGGCGCACGACGCCGCGCGCGTGCGCGAGCAGATGGAGCGGCTTCGTCGCGGACCGGGTCGTTCTCTCTGAAGCTTCGCTCGTCTGCGGGTCACTGCGCGTCGGCCGCCTCGAGGCGGTCTCCTTGCCTCGGGCATTTTCGCCGCACGGGACCTAGCTTCGTCTCCTGCCGGGGATCCCGTGGTCGTAGCGATCCATCAGCTCACTGCCGCCATCTACCTGGTGGCCTGCCTGGCCTCGGGCGTCGGCCTGGCTCTCGGCAGCGCTCGCGCCGCGCGCCTCGCGATCGGCGCGCTGGCGGCCGGCGTTCTGCTGCATACGCTGGCGCTCTCGCTCCTCCACACCGCGAAGCCGACGCCGCCATTGACCGATCTCGCGTCGGCCGCCTCGTTCATGTCCTGGGCCGGGACGATCGCGTACCTGGCGATGCTGCGACGCGCGAAGGTGTCGGGTCTCGCGGTGCTGGTCGCGCCGATGGCCTTCCTCGGCGTCTTCCTCGCGGCGCTCCACCTGCCGGAGGCCGTGCCCGCGACGGCGCCGGCGAGCGGCTCGGTACCGCACGCGCACGTGCTGCTGGCGAGCGCCGGCTTCGCCCTGCTGGGGCTGGCCGGGCTCTCGGGAGCCCTCTTCCTGGCCGAGCACCGCCGCCTCAAGCGACACCGCGCGCTGCCGGGGAGCGGACTCCCCTCGCTCGAGTCGCTCGACCGGGCCGGTGCCGTCGCGCTCGCGACCGGCTTCCCGCTGCTGACACTCGGCGTGATCACCGGCGCAATGTGGGTCCACACCCTGCACGGCAACGCGCTGACCGGCAGCCCGCACGAGGTCGGCGCGCTCGTGGCCTGGGCGGTCTACGGGCTGCTCGTGCTGCAGCGGTTCGCGGCCCACCAGGGCGCGCGCCGCTGCGCCGCGTCCGCGCTGGCCGGCTTCGCCCTGCTCTCGGCCGTGGTTGTCGGCATGGGGGTCCTGTGAAGCTCCTGCTGCTCGGCATGAACCACCGCACCGCGCCGCTCGAGCTGCGGGAGCGTCTCGCGGTCGCGGATCCGGCGCCGCCGCTGCAGAAGCTCGTGGCCTGCGACGAGATCGACGAAGCCGTGCTGCTCTCGACCTGCAATCGCGTCGAGGTGATCGCGCTGACGCGCAGGCCCGACGCCGCAAAGCTGCGGCTGCGCTCCTTCTTCCGCCGCGAGCTCGCCGGGGACGCGGCCGACCTCACGCCGCGCGCGCTCGACGAGGCGCTCTACGAGTACCGCGACGGCGAGGCGATGCGGCACGTGATGCGCGTCGCCGCGGCGCTCGACTCGATGGTGGTGGGCGAGCCGCAGATCCTCGGCCAGACGAAGGACGCCTACCGCGCCGCCGTCGAGTGCGGCGCGTCGGGGCCGATCCTCGACCGGCTCTACCAGCGCGCATTCGCGACCGCCAAGCGCGTGCGCACCGACACGCGCATCGCCGAGGGTCCGCTCTCGGTCGCGCGTGTCGCGGTCGCGCTCGCGCGCCAGATCTTCGAGGACATGACCGGGAAGCACGCGCTGCTGATCGGCGCGGGCGAGATGGCCGAGCTCGCGCTCGGCGCGCTGCGCGACGCCGGGCTCGCGTCGCTGGCGGTCGCGAACCGCAGCGCCGAGCGCGCGGCGCAGCTCGCGGTGGCGTACGGCGCGACCGCGCACGGGCTCGACGAGCTTCCGCGCCTGCTGGCCGAGTCGGACGTCGTGCTGACGTCGATCGGTGGCGACCGCCCGATCCTTCGCGTCGACACGCTGGAGCCCGCGCTGCGCGCGCGGCGCGGGCGGCCGATCTTCGTGATCGACATCGGCGTGCCGCGCAACGCGGACCCCGCGATCGACCGGCTCGACGACGTCTACCGCTACGACATCGACGCGCTCGGCGCGGTCGCCAGCGAGAACGCCGAGGAGCGTCGCCGCGAGCAGGCGCGCGCCGAGGCGATCGTGGCCGAGGAGCAGCAGCGATTCGAGGGCTGGTTCGCGGCGCTGCGCGCGGTGCCGACCATCCGCGACCTTCGCGGCCGGGTCGAGGCGATCCGGGCGCGCGAGACCTCGCGCGCGCTGTCGCGCCTCGCGCTCGATCCGGAGCGGCGCGAGGCCATCGAGCTGCTGACGCGCTCGCTGGTCAACAAGATCCTGCACGCGCCGCTCGCGCGACTGCGCCGCGAGGCGGAGCGGGAAGAGGGCATGGCGTACCTCGAGGTGGCGCGGCTGCTCTTCGGGCTCGACGACGCCGACTGGGACACGACCGGCGAGGGCGCGGAGGCGCCGCCGGATCCGCAGGGCCCGGGCCCGGACGAGCCGTGACACTCGTGCGCATCGCCACGCGCGGGAGCGATCTCGCGCTGTGGCAGGCTCGCTATGTGGCCGGTCGGATCGCGGCAGAGCTCGGCGACGAGACGGAGATCGTCGCGCTCGAGACGAGCGGCGACCGACTGTCGGGATCCCTGGCGCGCGTCGGTGGCAAGGGGCTCTTCGTCAAGGAGATCGAGGAGGCGCTGCTCGACGGTCGCGCCGACGTGGCGGTGCACAGCGCGAAGGATCTCCCGGCCGCGCTGCCGCGCGAGCTTGCGCTCGTCGCGTTCCCGGAGCGCGCCGACCCGCGCGACGCGCTCGTCGCCCGGGAGCCGGGCGCGACGGTGCAGGGACTTCCGCGCGGCGCGCGCGTCGGGACCGGCAGTGTGCGCCGCGCGGCGCAGCTGCGGCGCCTGCGACCCGATCTCGAGATCGCGCCGCTGCGCGGAAACGTGCCGACGCGGATCCGCAAGCTAGACGAGGAGCGCTTCGACGCCGTGGTGCTCGCGTGCGCGGGGCTCGAGCGCCTCGACGCGGCCGCGCGCATTTCGGAGCGCATCGACCCGACGCTGCTCCTGCCCGCGGCCGCGCAGGGCGCGCTGGCCGTC
>DATKND010000144.1:0-19025 GCA_035541475.1 Myxococcota bacterium
CGTCGAGCTGGGCGCGATCGTGCTCGTGCTGCTCGACGCGGGCCTGCGTCTCGGCGAATGTCTCGCGCTCCGCTGGGGCTCGATCCGCTGGGGCGAAGGACCGGACGACCCACGGCGCGCGATCGTCGTCGATCGCACGCGCTCTAGGGGAGGCGAGCTCGAGGAGACCAAGAGCGGGCGTGAGCGGGTGGTGGCGCTCTCCCGCCGTCTCCGCGAGTCACTCGCGGCGCTCTTCGAGCAGCGGAAGGAGACGGACGGCGTGGCCGCCGTGAAGGGAGACGCCCTGCTCTTCCCGCGCGTCGACCCCTCGAATCTTCGCGCCGGCCCGTGGCGGGATCTCTGCAACGCGGCGGAGATCGGCCACCGGGCGCTGAAGGATCTCCGCGACACCTACGCCTCGAATCTCGTCTCGTCCGGCGTTCCGCTGGCCTACGTCTCTAAGCAGCTCGGCCACGCCGATCTCGCGACGACGGCCCGGCACTACGCGCGTTGGTGCGCCGACGAGTACCGCGAGCCTCCCCGTCTCCAGCCCGGTGAGGTGCCCGCGGATCTGCTCGCGCGGCTCGGAATCCCTGCGGGACTCCCCACAGTCGTCCCCACAGCAACACCGGAGAGCGTAGAGGAAGATACGAGCGAAGTGGGCGAGATCGCTTCGTCTTTCGACGGTGGGCCGTCAGGGAATCGAACCCTGGACCCTCGGATTAAAAGTCCGGTGCTCTGCCAACTGAGCTAACGGCCCCAGGGCAGGAGTAACACCGGGGTCGGGGGCTGTCGACGCGACCGCGTGCACACTGCCCGAACGCGCATCCCGGCCTGGCGAGGCCACGGATGGCCGTGACTTGACTTTCGTTTTTCATTCGCCTAGGCTGCGCCGCCGTGACCCTCCGTTCGAATCACCCGTCGCGCGATCTCCCGGTCCGCCCCATCGCTCCGGCGCGCACGCCGGCACATGGGGTTCGCACGGCGCCTCGGCCGCAGGAGTGCGGAGGAGGCGTCCGCTGGGAGATCGTGCGGCGGGTGCTGCGCGCGGAAGGAGGCGCCCCAGAGGAGGACTAGCGAGCCTCAGCTCGCGAACGGATCTCTTCGCACGATCGTCTCCTCGCGCTCGGGACCAACCGAGATCAGCTCGACCGACACGCCGACCAGCGACTCGATCCGCGCGACATAGTCGCGCGCGGCGCGCGGCAGATCATCGAAGCGGCGCAGCTCGCGCAGGTCCTCGGTCCAGCCGCCGTGCGTCTCGTACTCGGGCTCGGCGCGCTCGAGCTCGCCGAGCGTCATCGGGAACTCCTCGGTGCGCTTGCCGTCGATGCGATAGGCGGTCGCGATCTGGATCTTCGCGATGCCCGACAGCACGTCGAGCTTGTTGACCGCGAGCGACGTGAATCCGTTCACCGCGCACGCCTCTCGCAGCATCACCGCGTCGAGCCAGCCGCAGCGGCGCGGCCGCCCCGTCGTGGCGCCGAACTCGGCGCCGAGACGGCGCAGCTCCTCGCCCTGCGCGTCGTCGAGCTCCGTCGGGAAGGGCCCGCCGCCGACGCGCGTGGTGTAGGCCTTCGTGATGCCGAGGACGCGGTCGATGCGTGTGGGACCGACGCCTGCGCCAGCGCACACGGCGCCGGCCACGCAGTTCGACGACGTGACGTACGGATAGGTGCCGTGGTCGATGTCGAGGAAGGTCCCCTGCGCGCCCTCGAAGAGCACGTTGCGGCCCTCGCGCAGCGCGCGCTCGAGGATGCGGCCGGTGTGGTCGACGTAGGGCTCGAGCCGGCGCCCCCACTCGAGCGCCTTCGCGTAGATCGCCTCCGCGTCGACCGGCTTCCACTTGTAGTACTCGACGAGCTCGAAGTTCTTCTGCTCGGCGAGCCGCAGCACCGCCTCGCGCAGGCCCTTCGGATCGAGCAGGTCGGCGACGCGGATGCCGCGGCGCGTGACCTTGTCCTCGTAGGCCGGGCCGATGCCGCGGCCGGTCGTGCCGATCGCCCGTCCCCTGGCGCGCTCCTCGCGCGCGCGGTCGAGCGCCCTGTGCCAGTCGAGGATCACGTGCGCCCGACCCGACACGCGCACGCGCGACGGATCGCGCAACACGCCGCGCGCGCGCAGCACGTCGAGCTCGCCGAGCAGGATCTCGGGATCGACCACCACGCCCGGCCCGATCAGGTTCTGCGTGTCGGGGTCGAGGATTCCGGCCGGCACCACGTGGAGGACCGTTTTCTCGCCCTCCACCACCAACGTGTGTCCCGCGTTGTTGCCGCCGTGGAAGCGGACGACCAGATCGGCGCCGGGCGCCAGCCAGTCGACCAGCTTGCCCTTCCCCTCGTCGCCCCACTGCGCGCCGACCGCGACCAGGGTCGTCACGGGCCGAGCTCCAGCAGGCGCGCCGAGATTACGTTGGGCAGCCCGCGCAAGGTCTCGAGCACGGAGTCCGGAGGCGGCGCGTCCACGTTGACGAGCATCGCCGCCTCGCCGCGCTCGCGCGAGAGCGCGAGCTGCATGCGCGAGATGTTGATGCGCCCGTTGCCGAGGATGGTGCCGACCACGCCGACGACGCCCGGCTGGTCGCGATTCGTGATGAAGAGCGTCGGCCCCTCCGGAATCGCCTCGAGCATGAAGTCGTCGATCCGCACGATGCGCGGCTGCACGCCCTGGAAGACCGCGCCGACGATCAGCCGGTTGTCGCAGCCGGTCACCCGCGTGCTGATCGCAGTGGTGAAGTCGGCGCTGCGCGAGGCCTTCGACTCGATCACCTTGATGCCGCGCTCCTGCGCGATCACCGGCGCATTCACCATGTTGACCTGGTCGGTGACCGACTCGAGCAGGCCTTTCAGCACCGCGACCGTGATCGGCGCGACGTCGAGGCGCGCCGCATCGCCCGAGTACTCGATCTCGATCTGCTCGATCCCGCCGGTGCAGAGCTGGCCCTGGAAGCGGCCGAGCTTCTCGCCGAGCACGAGATAGGGGCGGATCTGCGCCGCGGCCTCGCGCGAGATCGAGGGCATATTGACGGCGTTCCGCACGACGCCCTGGAGCAGGAAGTCGCGGATCTGCTCCGCGACCGCGATCGAGACGTTGACCTGCGCCTGCTCGGTCGAGGCGCCGAGGTGCGGCGTGCAGATCACGCGCTCGTGCGCGATCAGAGGATGGCCGGGCTTCGCCGGCTCCTCGACGAAGACGTCGAGACCGGCGCCGCCGACTCGACCTTCGTTCAGCGCCTCGAGCAGCGCGTCCTCGTCGACGATGCCGCCGCGGGCCGCGTTCACGAGCATTACGCCGCGCCGCACCTTCGCGAAGGCCTTGCGGCCGAGGAGTCCCGTCGTCTCCTTCGTCTTCGGCACGTGCACGGTGATCGCGTCGGCGCGCGCGAGTAGCGTGTCGAAGTCCACGAGCTCGACGTCGAGCTTCGCCGCCGCGTCGGGCGAGAGGAAGGGATCGTGCGCGATCACCTTCATGCCGAGACCCTGCGCGCGCTCGGCGACGATGCGCCCGATGTTGCCGAGTCCGAGCACGCCGAGCGTGCGGTTGTACAGCTCCGTGCCGACGAAGCGGTTCTTCTCCCACTTGCCGGCCTTCATCGAGGCCGTGGCCTGCGGGATGTGGCGCGCGAGCGCGATCAGGAGCGCGAGCGCGTGCTCGGCGGTCGTGACGGTGTTGCCGCCCGGCGTGTTCATCACGACGATGCCCTTGGCGGTCGCGGCCGGGACGTCGACGTTGTCGACCCCGATGCCCGCGCGCCCGATCACGGCGAGCCGCGCACCGGCGGCGATCACGTCCTTCGTCACCTTGGTCGCGCTGCGGATCACGAGCGCGTCGGCGTCGGCGATCGCGGCGAGCAGATCCGCCGGCGAGAGGCCGGGCGCGTCGACCACCTGGAGGCCCTGCGCCTTCGCGAGGATCTCGAAGCCCTCGGGCGCGAGCGAATCCGTGATGAGCACCTTGCGCACGCTGACTCCTTTCGGTGGAGGCCGCCGCGACCGACCGGCGCCGGATCTTCGGACGCGTCGCCCGCGCACGCGCCCAACGCCGGATCGACAAACCTGCGAGGCTGCTGGGGAATTCGAGCGGCGCGCGATTCTGCCGGAGCGAGCGCGGACTGTCAACGCGCGAAGAGCCGTTCGCTAGTGTGCGGCATGGCCGCGCTGCCGGATCCGCTGCCGATCGCGACGCGCGGTCCGCTCGCGGCGCGCGTCCGGGTTCCGGGCTCGAAGAGCATCACCAACCGCGCGCTCCTCGTCGCGGCGCTCGCGCGCGGAACCTCGCGCCTCTCGGGCGCGCTCGAGAGCGACGACACGCGTGTGATGCGGGTCGCGCTCTCCGCGCTCGGCTGCGAGGTCGAGGCCGACGGCGACGCGCTCCGCGTGCACGGTCGCGACGGCCACTTCAGCGCGCCGGCCGCCGCGCTCGACGTCGCGAACTCCGGCACCACCGCGCGCTTCCTCACCGCCGCTGCGGCGCTCGCCGACGGCCCCGTCGTGATCGACGGCAGCCCGCGCATGCGCGAGCGACCGATCGCGGACCTCGTCGCCGCGCTCGTGGCGCTCGGCGCGCGCTGCGAGATCCTCGGGCAGGGCGACTGCCCGCCGGTGCGGGTCGCGGGCGGCGGTCTCGCCGGCGGCGTCGCGCGCATCGACGCCCGGCGCTCGAGCCAGTACGTGTCGGCGGTGCTGCTCGCGGCGCCCTACGCGCGCGCGGACGTGACGCTCGTGGCCGAGGCGGGCCGCGTGGTGTCGCGACCGTACGTCGACCTCACGCTCGCGGTGATGCGCGACTTCGGCGCCGACGCCGGCTGGAGCGCACCCGACTCGCTGCGCGTCGCCGCGGGCCGCGGTTACCGCGCGCGCGACTTTGCGATCGAGCCCGACGCCTCGGCCGCCGCCTATCCCTTCTGCGCGGCCGCCATCGCCGGCGGGCGCGTGCGCGTCGACGGCGTCGCGAAGGGCTCGCTGCAATCCGACTTCCGCCTGCTCGAGGTGCTCGCGCGCATGGGCTGCCGCGTGCGGCGCGGAGACGACTTTGCCGAGGTCGAGGGCCCGGGCGGCGCGCTGCGCGCGGTCGACGTGGATCTCAACGATCTGCCCGACGCCGCGCTCGCGCTCGCGGTGGTCGCGCTCTTTGCCGACGGCACGACGCACATCCGCAACGTCGCGAACCTGCGCATCAAGGAGAGCGACCGCCTCGCGGCGCTCGAAGCCGAGCTGCGACGCCTCGGCGCCGACGCGCGCGCCGACGCCGACTCCCTCGCGATCACGCCGCGTCGGCTGCGCGGCGCGGAGATCCACACCTACGACGACCACCGCATGGCGATGGCCTTCGCGCTCGCGGGGCTGCGCATTCCGGGCGTCGCGATCCGCGATCCGGGCTGCGTATCGAAGACCTGGCCTGGTTACTTCTCGATGCTCGACGCGTTGCGGGCCGCATGATGGCGGCGGCGCAGCCCGCCCGGGAGGCGCGCGGGATCGAGGTCGTGACCGAGGCGCTGACGCGACGCTTCGGGGATCACACGGCCGTCGACTCCCTCGATCTCGTGATCCCGGCGAACACGACGTACGGACTCCTCGGACCGAACGGCGCGGGCAAGACCACCTTCATCCGCATGGTGACCGGCTTCCTGCTGCCGAGCTCCGGCCGCATCCGCGTCGGCGGCGTCTCGCCCGTCGAGCGGCCGCGCGCGGTGCGCGAGCAGATCGGCTTCGTGATGGAGACCTCGCGCCTGTACCCCGAGCTGCGCGTCGAGTCGTTCCTTCGCTTCGCAGCCGGCGCGCGCGGCCTCGGCGGAGCGCGGCGACAGCAGGCGGTCGAGCGCGGGATCGAGCGCTTCGGCCTGTCCGGCGTCGCGCGGCGACCGATCGGGAATCTCTCGAAGGGCTACCAGCAGCGCGTGTCGCTCGCGCAGGCCTTCCTCCACGACCCTCCGCTGCTGATCGTGGACGAGCCGACCGGCGGTCTCGACCCGGTGCAGCAGGACGAGGTGCAGGCGCTCCTCGCCGATCTGGCCGGCGCGCGCACCGTGCTGCTCTGCACGCACGACCTGGCGGAGGCGCGCCGCCTCGCAACGCGGGTCGCGGTGCTGCGCGCGGGTCGGCTCGTCGCCGAGGGCCCGACCGGCGAGGTGCTCGGCCGCGGCGATCCGCTCGAGCTCTTCCGCGGCGACGGGGCGCAGGCGTGACGGCCTTCCGCGCGCTGCTGCGCAAGGAGCTCGCGAGCCTGTTCGGCTCGCCGACCGCCTATCTCACCTTGATGCTCGTCGCGCTCGTCACGGCGCTGATCTTCTTCGACCACCTGCGCCTCTACAACCAGATCCTGTTCGTCTACGCCTCGAGCAACATGGGCGGCTTCGACACCGACGTGATCCCCGACTACGTGAACCTCTGGGACTCGGTGTTCTTTCCGGTGATGGAGACGCTCGGACTCACGCTGATCGGCGCGGTCCCGCTGCTCACGATGCGCGTCTTCGCGGAGGAGCGCGCGCGCGGCACCGACGAGCTGCTGGTCTCGACCGCCGTCTCGCCCTGGCAGATCGTGCTGGCGAAGTTCCTCGTCACCTTCCTCTTCGTCGTGATGATGATGGCGGTCTCCTTCGTCTACCCCGCCTCGGCGATCGAGCGCGGCGGACTCGGCGCGCAGCACCTCGCCGCGGTCTTCCTCGGGCTCACGCTCCACGGCATCGGCCTCGCGTCGATCGGGCTCGCCTGTTCGGCCTTCACGTCGAGCCAGCTCGTCGCGGCGGCCGCCGGCTGGGCGGTGGCGTTCGTGCTGTGGGACTTCGGCTGGATCGACCCCTTCGTGAGCGAACGGACCGCGGCGGTGCTGAACGCCTTCGCCCTGCACCCGCGCTACGGCAGCTTCTCGGAAGGCATCGTCGCGCTCGACAACATGGTCTACTTCGCGGCGCTCGCGCTCGTGTGCATGGCGCTCGCGCGCTTCTCCTTCGACCTGCGCCGGGTCGGAAGCTAGATGGCGACACTGGCATTTGTCGGCTGTGTGGCGCTGCTCTTCGGGCTCGGGTCGTACTACGGCACGCAGCACCTCGGGCTCTTCGGCGCCGCGAATCTCGCGGCCGGCGCCGCGTCGCTGCTGGCCGCGCTCGTCGCGGGGGCGCGGCGCCTCGGACGCGCGGGCGGTCCCTACGCGCGCCGCGTGATCGCGCGCGGGCTCCTCGGCATCGCGGGCGCGCTCGCGCTCGGCATCGCGTCCGAGCGCGCCGCGCACTGGTCGGAGCTGCGCGCCGACTGGACGTTCGAGCGGCGCTACGAGCTCTCTGCGCCGCTCGCCGATCTGCTGCGCCAGGTGCCGGGGCTGCGCATCACGCTCTTCTACGACCCGCTCGATCCGCGCATCCGGCGCACGCGCCTGCTGGCGAAGGAGCTCGTGCGCGTGAGCGGCGCGCAGTACGCCGAGTACGACCTCGATCACGCGCCGAAGAGCGGCGAGGACTACGGCGTCACCACGTCGAATACGCTCGTGCTCGCGCTCGGCGGCGACTTCCAGGTCGTCGATCGCCCGGTCGAGGGCGCGCTCTACGAGGCCCTCTACCGGCTGCGCGCGGTCGAGGCGGGCGTGATCGGCATCCTGCGCGGAGAAGGCGAAGGCGATCCGGAGCGCGACACGCGGCTCGGCTTCGGCGGGCTCGCGGCCGCGCTCGCGACGGAAGGGTACGAGCTGCGGAGCCTCGTCACGCACTCGCTGCGCGAGGTGCCCGACGAGATCAACGCGGTCCTCGCGATCGCGCCGCAGCGTCCGATCGGCGAGCGAGCGCAGGCGGCCCTGCGGCGCTTCCTCGAGCGCGGCGGCGCGCTGATCGCGCTGCTCGAGCCGGGCGTCGACAGCGGGCTCGAGGACCTGCTGGGCGAGTGGGGGATCCACTCGCCCGACGAGGTCGTGATCGACCCCGCGTCGGGCGAGGGCCAGGACTCGGAGCCGCCCGGTACCTGCCCGCTCGTCTACAACTACGAGACCCACGCGGCGACGCGCGGGCTCGACCGCAACCGCATGACCTTCTTCTGCGGCGCGCGCCCCTTCGACCTGCGCAAGCCCGAGGTCGACGACCAGCTCACCGCGCTCGCGCTCTCGAGCCCGCAGGCCTGGCGCAGCTCGCCGCTGAAGGGCCGCAAGGTGCCCGATCCGGACGGCGCGCCGCGCGGCTACCAGGCGATCGCGGTCTCGGGGCGCTATCTGCGCCACGGCGTCGAGACGCGCATCTTCGCGGTCGGTGACAGCGACTTCGCCTCGAACCGCTATCTGCGCGCGCTCTACAACCTCGATCTGATCATGAACGGCGTGCACTGGGCGCTGGCGCGCGAGCCGCAGATCGTGCTGCGCCCGAAGATCCGCGACACCGTCCAGTTCCCGCTGCCCGTGCAGGACTCGCTGCAGCTGCTCTACGGCGTCGGGCTGCTGCTGCCGGAGCTGCTGCTGATCGCGGGCGGGCTCGTCTGGCTGCGGAAGCGCTCCGCATGACGCCGGGGTCCGAGCGAACCCACCGGCCCGATCCTCTGAACTTCGCTCGCCTGCGGCTCGCTGCGCGCCGCCTTCGGCGGCTTGCTAGCTCGCACCTTTGGGCGGCGGCTTGGTGGCGAGCGCGATGCCCTTGGCGCCGGCCTGCTGCGCGAGGTCGAGGATGTTGACGGCCTGACCGAGCAGCACCTTCTTGTCGCCGCGCAGGATCACGAGCTTCTCGCGCGCGCTCGAGAGCGCGTGCTCGAGCTCCGTCAGGAGCGCGTCGTTCGAGACGGGCTTGTCGTTGATCAGGATCGCGCCCGACTCGTCCACCGTGACGGTGACACCCTGCGGCGTGGTGTCGCTGACCTCGGCGCCCGGCAGGTCGATGTTCTTGCTCTGGTTCGCCACCACGGACGTGGTGACCATGAAGATGATCAGCAGGACGAGGAAGACGTCCGTCAGCGGCGTGATGTTGATCTCGGCGACGACGGCGTCGTCGAGATTGCCCTCTTCATCGCGCCGGAGCGAGCTGGCCATGGGCCACCCCCGGTTCGACCGTCGCGGTCTCGACGAAGAGCAGGGCCTGGAGGAAGCGCTCGCAGGAGCGTGCGTACACGCCGTTGATCGCGCCGGCGCGGGTCTGCAGGTAGTTGTAGACGGCGAGCGAGATGATCGCGACGAGCAGGCCCGCGGCGGTCGCGACGAGCGCCTCGGAGATGCCGGCCGCCACGACCTCGAAGCCGCCGGCGCCGTGGATCGCCATGTCCTGGAACGCGCGGATGATGCCGACCACGGTGCCGAACAGTCCCACGTAGGGCGCGAGCGACCCGATCGTGCCGACGATCCAGACGCCGCGCTTCAGGTCGGTGGCCGCCTCTTGGCGCGACGTCGCGATGACGCGCTCGAGGTCCTCGAGCGCGACGTTCCGCCAGCGCATCGCCTCGAGGAAGATCTTGGCGATCGGCTGCTTCGACTTGTCGCACAGAGAGCGCGCTCGCTCGGCGTCGCGCGCGACCAGCGCTTCGATCGTCTCCCGCGTCAACGACCGCGTTCCCGCCGCGATGCCGCGGTAACGCCACAGCCGCTCGAGGAAGATTGCGAGCACGATGATGGACGCCACAGCGAGCGGGTACACGGTGAGCCCGCCCTTTTGCAACAGCTCGAGCAGATACGCGCTGTCCAACGACACCCCCTCGATCGAATGGCCGCAAACGACTCCGCGACGCGGGAGGTTTTGCGTGACGGGTTCGTAGGTTATCGGATCCCGTCTCTCGATCCAGAACGGCGAGCGCCGAACTCGCGAGCCCTCGCGAGTCCTCGCCGTCCGCGCCCGCTGCATCGGACGAGCCGCGCGCGCGCTGGAGTCCCGTCGTCAGCGGACACACGCGCCGCCGTTGCACCGGTCCTGCGGGGGAGCTGCGCATGGGTGAGAGCGTCGATTTTGGCTGTGTGCCGGCGAGCGGCGCCGGCCGATACGCGAACGGGATCCAATCCGAACGGATCGGCGCGCGTCGGATGCCCGCGACCCGCGGGTGTGAACGGGCGTCTGGCTGCTCGCGATTCGCTAGGGTCCTTCTCTGTCGTTCGAGGCGCGCGCCGCGATGAAGCAACCGCTCCAGATCCTCCGCCGCCGCAAGCCGAAACATCGCGGTCCGGTGCTGCGCGCTGCGTTCGAGCGACCCGCGCAGGGCGGTGCGCTCGCCGCCGAGTACCCGGGCTACACGGTCCCGGACGACAGCAACCGCCGCACGGTCGTCACTGGCGGACTCGCGGCGCTCTTCCACTTCGGCTTGCTCGGCGTGCTGATCCTCTTCGCGAGCCTCGCGCCGGTGGTCACCAAGGAGGTGCTGCCGGTCCAGCTCCTGAAGGAAGAGCCGGAGCCGCAGCAGAAGCAGGAGGAGCCCGCGCCGGCGCCGAAGGCGCTGGCCGAGCGGCGCGCCCTGCCCTTCAACCCGGCCGTCCAGACCGTGAACCCGCAGATCGTGAACCCGCGCGTGATCGCGGAGGCGTCGCCGGCCATCCAGGCCGACGCGCTGAAGATGGACGCGGTCACCAGCGTCGCGGCGCCGACCCAGATCCAGCAGCAGACCACGGTGGTGGAGCACGTCTCCGCGGTCAGCTCGATCGCACACGCGCGCGCGGCCGCGGTCGACGTGCAGGGCGTGGCCGGCCCGGCGGTGCGAGGCCCCGTGGTGGTGAACGCGCCGGTCGGGGCGTCGGTCGGTCCGCGCGCCGTCCAGGTCTCCAATGCGGCGCCGAGCTTCGGCACCGGCAAGATGCAGATCGGGACGCCGGGCTCGTCGGTGAAGGAAGGCGTGCTCTCGAACCGCGACGTGGTCGGGTCGCCGGACGGTGCGCTGGTGGTGTCGGTCGACACCGCGGTCGGCGATGGCTACCTGCGCGGCGCGGGCGGCACGGGCACGGGCAACGGCGTCGTCTCGCAGAAGGAGTGCATGCAGAAGCCCGAGGTGCAGGACTACCTCTTGCAGGTCAAGAGCCGCACGCTCCAGCGCTGGCAGCTCCCGCCCGGCGTCGACGCCGGCCGCCGCGTGACCCTGCGCTTCCGCCTCGACGTCGCGGGCTCCGCGAGCAACGTGGCGGTCGAGCGCGCCGACGACAACGCGCTCGGCGCGAGCGCCGTGGACGCGCTGCGCGCGGCCTCACCCTTCCCTCCGATGCCCGACGACGTTCGCTGTCTCTCGCTGGTCCCGATCGTGGGCACCTTCAGCAACCCGGTCTCGAGCTAGGCCCGGAGTCGCTCGGAGCCGAGAGCTCTCTCGATCGATGACTGGACGCCAGATCGCCATCGGCTCCGCCGCGCTCCTGTGGGCGGCGCTCCCGGCCGCGGCCCAGCCGAAGCCGAGCGCGTGCCCGCCGGTCGAACTCCGCTACGACGACCACGAGCAGCTCGTCGAGCGCCGCGCCGACACCAACCACGACTGCCGGATGGACGAGTTCGTCTACTACGAGAACGGCGTCGCGGTCCGCGCCGAGCGCGACACCGACTTCGACGGTCGCATCGACACCTGGATCTACTTCGAGCCCGACGGGAAGACGATCGCGCGCCAGGACCAGGACACGAACGGGGACGGCAAGAAGGACCGCTTCATCACGTTCCGCAACGGCAAGCCCACCGAGCAGCTCGACGACAAGAACGGCGACGGCAAGCCCGACTCCTCGCTGCACTTCGAGGGCGACCTGCCCGCGCGGCTCGAGGAGGACACCGACTTCGACGGCAAGAACGACCGCTTCACCACCTACAAGGACGGCAAGCCCTTCCGCGTCGAGCTCGACAAGAACGAGGACGGCAAGCCGGAGGTGGCGGCGGAGTTCGGTCCCGACGGCAAGAAGCGGCTCGAGCTGCAGGATCTCGACGGCGACGGCCGCTACGACGTCGCGATCTACTTCGAGAACGACGTGAAGGTGCGCGTCGAGGAGGACGCCGATCACGACGGGCGCAAGGAGCTGACCACGTTCTACGGGCCCGACGGCAAGATCATCCGGCGCGAGATCGACGCCAACGGCGACGGCAAGCCCGAGAGCGTGGCCTTCTTCGAGAATGGCATCGAGCGCCGCCAGATCCGCGACGCGGATGGCAACGGCATCCCCGAGGTCGTGATCCGCCTGAACGAGAAGGGCGAGAAGGAGCGCGAGGAGATCGACCAGAACCAGGACGGGAAGCCCGAGATCATCCGCATCTTCGCGAACGGCAAGAAGGTGCGCGAAGAGGAGGACCAGAACGGCGACGGCAAGCCCGAGGTCGTCACGACGTTCGACGGCGACATCCCGCTGCGTCGCGAGGCCGACACCGACGGCGACGGCAAGCCCGACACCTTCGTCACCTACGACAAGGGCATCAAGGTGCGCCAGGAGGAGGACCGCAACGGCGACGGCAAGATCGACGCCCGCTACACCTTCGACGCCTCCGGCGCGACCGTGCTCGAGGAGCTCGACGAGGACCACGACGGGCGCTTCGAGATCCGGCAGGAGCTGAGCGGCGGGAAGATCGTCAAGCGCACTACCACCGGCGACAAGGGCCAGACGCGCGTCGAGCACTTCGAGAACGGTGTGCTCGCGAGCGCGGAATCCGACGAGAACGGCGACGGCAAGCCCGACCTCTGGAACTACTACGGCCCGGGCGGGAAGCTCGTGCGCCAGGAGCAGGACACCGACTTCGACGGCAAGGTCGACACCTGGCTCGCGCTCGATACCGACACCGGGAAGGAACGCGAGGTGAAGCGCGACACCAACGGCGACGGCAAGCCCGACTCCGTGCGCGAGAACGACGCGAACGGCCAGCCGATCCGGCTCGAGGAGGATCACAACGGCGACGGCAAGCCCGACAAGATCGTGACCTTCGCCAACGGCAAGCCGGCGCACTTCGAGGAGGACTCGAACGGCGACGGCAAGATCGACAAGCGCGGCGACTACGACGCCGAGGGCCGCGTGGCGCGCGAGGAGGACGACACCAACGGCGACGGCGCCTTCGATCTCATCATCACCTACAAGGACGGCGAGAAGGTCCAGGAGGAGCGGGACACGCAGGGCGGGTCGCACATCGACGTGGTCACGACCTTCGAGCACGGCGTGCCGGTGTCGCAGAAGCAGGACACCAACCGCGACGGCACCTTCGACTCGGTGCTCACCTTCACCAACGGCAAGCAGACGCGCCAGGAGCGCGACTCGGACGGCGACGGAAAGATCGACGCGGTCATCACGCTCGACGACCAGCAGCGGCCGGTCCGCGAGGAGATCGACACCAACGGCGACGGCAAGCCGGACGTCATCAAGACGTACGAGAACGGCGTGCTCGTGCGCGAGAAGGCGGACCAGGATCACAACGGCACGTTCGAGCTGACGACCGAGTACGTCGGGGGCCAGCCGTCGCGCTCCGAGGCCGACCTGAACGGCGACGGCAAGCCGGACGTCGTGGTGACCTACGCGAACGGGCACAAGGTGGAGCAGCACGAGGACCGCAACTTCGACGGCAAGGACGACGTGGTGACGATCTTCGACTCCGAGGGCCGCCCGGCGCAGGTGCGCGAAGCCTCCGCCGCGGACGGCGTGTTCGACACCACCACCTTCTTCGAGGCCGGCGAGAAGGTCCGCACGGAGAAGGACCGCAACCACGACGGCAAGCCCGACCTCATCGTCGTCTACGCGCACGGCCAGATCGTGAGCCAGGAGGAGGACTCCGACTTCGACGGCGTGTTCGACAAGAAGAGCGAGGCCGGCCAGAAGGGCGAGCAGGTCCAGCAGGCGGACACGAACCACGACGGCAAGATCGACACGTGGATCACGACCGATGCCTCGGGCGTGGTGATCAAGAAGGAGGAGGACCGCACGGGCGACGGCAAGCCGGATCTCACGGCCTGGTTCGAGGGCGGCAAGCTGAAGCGCATCGAGCAGGACACGAAGGGCCGCGGCTGCATCGACCTGCGCCAGTGGTTCGACGCGCGCGAGAAGGTCAGCATCGAGTACGCCGACACCAACGGCGACTGCAAGATCGACACCTGGAGCTTCTACGAGAACGACGTGCTGGTGCGACAGGGTCTCGACACGAACGGCGACGGCAAGCCCGACACGCTGAACGTGCTCGACGCCCAGGGCCGCGTGCGCGTGCAGGAGGTCTCGAGCGACGGCAGCGGCAGCCCCGACAAGCGCACCTTCCTCGACGAGCGCGGTCAGGCCACGGCGCAGTGCCTGCTCGGCGAGGACAAGAAGAAGCTGAACACCCGCGCGCTCGTCTCGGGCGGGGTCATCACCGAGCTCCTGATCGACACCACCGGCAACGGCTACGCCGACACGCGGCAGGTGCTGTCCAAGACCGGAGAGGTCGTGCGGGTCGAGGCCGACACCAACGGAGATCACAAGCCCGACGTGATCCAGACCTATCAGGGCGGCGCGCTCGTGTACCAGGACGAGGACACGAACTTCGACGGCGTCATCGACCGGCGCTTCAAGGGCACCGCGCCCGTCGCCGTGCCCGCGGGCGCCCGCATCGAGGACGCGCCGTTCGAGAAGCTCGACTGCGGCAGCTTCGACCGCTTCTGGTGGAAACGCTGATCCGCGCGCTTGTGACGCCAGTCACGAGCCCGCCCGCGGCGCGCGACGATCCGAAGGCCCGGAGAAGACCCTCCATGTCTCCGTGGCTACGCCCGCGACAGGTGCCCGATCGCCAGAACGCCCTCGATCAGGCCGCGCGCGAGCGCTCGCGCGGAAGGCGCCGTCGCGCGATCGCGCTCTACCGCGCGCTGCTCGCGACGGACCGCAGCAACGCCGACCTGCACGCCAAGCTCGCGCCGCTGCTGGCCGAGACGGGGCAGAGCTTCGACGCCTGGCAGTGCTATCGCGCGGTCGCGCACGCGGCGCTGCGCGACGGCCGCGAGGACCGCGCGCTCGGCGTCTACCGCGAGGCGACGCAGCTGCTGCCGCGCGAGATCGAGGCCTGGCAGGGCGTCGCGCGCATCCTCTGCAAGCGCGGCGAGGAGAGCGAGGCGGTCGCGGTGCTGGTCGAGGGGAGTCGACAGTTCCGCAGCCCGTACCTGCGCCCGCAGGCGATCCATCTGCTTCGGCGCGCCCGCTCGGTCGAGCCGTGGAACCCCGTCGTCGTGCTCGAGCTGGCCGAGCATCTCGGCCGCGCCGATCAGGCCGAAGAGGCGCGGCTGCTGCTCGCCGAGCTCTCGCTGCGCATCTCGGGCCAGGCTCTGCGCCGCGTGCGCTGGGCGGAGCTCTGCGTCGACTGGAGCTTCGGCCGCGCGCTGGCCTGGCTGCGATCCTGGCGCGCCGTGCCGTCGCCGGTAGAGCAGCAGCGCCCGCCGTCGGAGGTGGTGCCGCTGCGCGCGGTGCGCCGCAGCTCCTAGCGCGGACGCGCCGGCACCGCCCGCCGGAGCGCGCTCGCGTCGAGCGCGCGCGCGGGTCGCGCGAGCACCACCCACGCGATCAGCACAACCGCGACCAGCACGACGTTCGCTTCGAGGATCTCGGCGCCCGAGCGCAGCAGGGCGTGCACCGGACCGGCCAGCGCGCCGCCCGGCCCCATCTTCGCCTCGTAGTCGGCGAACCCGGCCTCCGCGTACAGGCGGAGCAGCACGTAGGCCTCGATCCAGACGAAGCCCGCCGCCAGCGCGACCGCGTGGCGCCCGGCGCGCATCGGTGTCGCGAGCACGAGCGCCGCCAGCACCGCGTACGGCCACCAGCCGAGGCTCAGCAGCGAGAGCTCCGCGCGCCAGCGCGGCGCGCGCGCACCGGAGTCGGTCGCCTCCATCAGCGTGTCGACGCCCTCCACCTTCGGGTCGCTCGGCCGCAAGGTCAGCGTGCCGGCGATGCCCGCGTCGAGCAGCGGCGCGGCCTGCGCGCGCAGCAGGGGCGGAAAGAGCTCGCGCGGCGTGGGCCACCAGCCGAGCAGCAGCGCCAGCAGGAAGGCCTGCGCGGCGAAGACTGCGACCGGCTTAGGCCGCAGCGCTTCCGACACCGTGGCGCTCACGCGTCACCCAGCGCACCCACACGATCCACGCGCCCACGGTCGTCGCGATCAGGAAGATCGGGAAGTAGATCACGTGCGCTCGCTGGAACTCGGAGTAGTAGAGGCCGCCGATCAAGTAGAGACCGCAGATGCGCACGAAGTTCAGGAGGTTGAGCCACAAGAGCCCGAGCACCAGGCCGACCCCCTTGTCGCGCCACGGCGCGGGAAAGGCCAGCATCGCGGCCGCCAGCAGCGCGCAGATGCGATAGGCGTCGCAGCCGCGAGCGATCTCGACGGTGAAGAGCGAGCCGCTGATCAAGGTTCCGCGCACCTGGATCCCGTCGGTGAACGGGCGAAGGATCGCGCCGCTGATCTGCGCGAGCGTCTCGAGGTAGCGCTGGAAGATCTCGCTCTCGAGCGCGACGCCGTAGTAGACGACTTCGGACAGCAGCGCGAGCGCACCGAAGGTCAGCGCGAAGCGGAGCCAGGGGTCGCGACCCTGCTTCGGCGGTTGCGAGACCGCGTCCTCCGCGCCGGGCGCCGACATGGGCGCGCAGCTTAGCTGGAACTCCGCTCGCCTGCGGCTCGCTGCGCGCGCCTTCGGCGCTTGCTAGCGCAGCCAGCCGGGCAGGCAGCCTGCGCGACGGCACTCGTCGGGCAGCCCGCGGTCGAGGTAGTCCTGAAGGCCCTGGACACGCGAGTCGAGTGCGGCGAGACGAGCGCCGAGATCGCGGCAGGAGACCTGCGTCTTGATCCCGGACTCGTCTTCGGTGAAGACGTAGTTGCCGTGGTTGCAGAAGGCGACGTAGCTCTTCAAGTAGTCGTACTCCGACGTCGCCCGGCGTAGCTCGTCCTCCTTGTCCATCTTGCGCTGGCGCCACACAGCGGCCTGAGCCGCGTCCGTCTGCTCCTCCTTCGCGCGCCCCTGGCTGCGGCCGCGGGCCGCGGGATCCACCGAGGCGGGAGACGAGACCTCCTGCTGCACCGTCGCACTCGGCTGGTACCGCTGACTCTCCGGACACACGGACCGGTCGTCGGTGTAGACCATGCGCCCGTCCGGCCCCTGACAGCGCAGCAGGTCCGCGGCCGCGACACTTGGTGCCGTCACTACGCACGCGGCCAGAGCCCCGACCGCCTTCCATCCGCTTCGCGTCCCCATGCGTTCTCCAGGTGGCCGCTCACTCGCGCCAGGCTTGCGGAACCCTCTGGCGATCCGCCTCCGCGTCGAGCGCCTGGACCGCGGCCTGGAGCTGCGCGCGCCGCTCTTCGAGGGTGGCGCGCTCGCCGGCGCCGAGCTTCGCCACCGCGAGATACGCCTCGAGCTTGTTCAGCGGATCGCGCAGACCCGCGAAGCGCGCGCGCCACGCCTCGGCGTCGAGACCGCCGCGCATGCCGTCGTTCGGCGCCAGGGTGATCAGGCTCTGCGCGGCGTCGACGCGGTAGACGAAGTTGTTGAAGAAGCTCCCGCCGAGGAGCCCCACGTCCATGCTCGGATTGAGGGTCGCCTCGAGCCCTTCGACGCGCGCGCCGCCGAGGTCGACGGACCGAAGCACGATCACGGGACGCGTGACGCGGCCGTTCGCGGTCGAGACCTCCACCTGCGGTGTGTCGCGTCCGACGCGGATGCCGAGGCGCTCGGCGAGCTGCGGCGGCAGCGCGATGCCGCTCGCGCCCGTGTCGATGTAGAAGGGCGCGGTCAGCGAGTCGTTCAGGCGCACGTCGACGCGCATCAGGCTGCCCTCGCGCACGAACGGAATGCGCAGCTCGTGCGAGAGCTGCGCGGCTCGGACACCGGAGTGCGACGCCGGCGACGGCGATTCGTAGGTCTGGAGGGCGTCCGGCCGTCCCTGCGGACGCGCGCTCTGCATCGCGGACTCGCGCTGCGCGGCGGGCACGCGGTCGAGCTGCGCCGTGAAGTGCACGTGGCCGTCCGCGTCGGTCCACTGGTAGATCTCGGCGCGCGCCGCGGCGCCGGAGAGCGCAACGAGCAGGCTCGCGAAGAGAGCGCAACGCGCCTCGCGCACGGGGGGGCCTCCACGGGGCGTTCTCGCCCCTCTCCGTATCGGTCGCCGCGGGCACCCGATTGACTGCGCAACGCGAAACGCGAGCGCGCGCGCGCCATTCGCGCATCGCCTGCACCGGCGAGAGCCAGGCAGCGAATGCGCGCGACCTCGCTTGCGTCTGATCCGGACGAGAGCGCCCGCCCTCCAAGGTGAGGCGCAGGGAGAAGAAGATCATGTCGGTCCAGAGTTCGATGCTTCGCCGCGTGTCGGGTGGTGCGCGGATCGCCGCGCTCGCGATCGCCGTCGTCGCGATCGCGGGCGTCGCGAGGACCGCGCGCGCGGACAGCCACTTCGAGAACGGCTTCGAGGATCAGCTCGGCCGCATCCTGGCCTTCGAAGCGGTGCAGGCGGGTAAGGCGGTGCTCTTCCATGGCGCCGCCGTGCCGGTGCCGCCGCCCGCGCCGGCCTACTACGCGCCGCCCGTGCCAGTGCCCGTCGCGGTGCCGGTCGCAGTTCCGGTCGTCGTGCCGAGGCCGTACTACGCGCCGGTTTACGCGGTTCGCGCTCCGCGGCCCGTCGTGTACTACCACGGCCACGGCCACGGCTACTACCACGGTCACCACTGCGACTGAGCTCTCGCCACCGCGGCCAGCCACTGGCCGGCCGCGGCCACGTTCCTGGTCTGCGGCCGTGCTCGGAGGGCACGGCCGCAGACTCCGAGCGGCATGCCGCTTGCTCCCGCGCCATCGGCGGGAGGCTCGATGGCGCGCATCCACTCGCTGCTCTGGGTCGGCTCCGCCGAATCGCTCCATGCGAGCCGACTGCCCGACGCGCCGCATTTCGACGTCGTCTACGAGAGCGACGCCGACGCGCTGCGCGCGCACCCGCTCACGAGCTTCGACGCGATCGTGCTCGACGCGCTCGATTCGGCGGGCGCCGAGCGTGCGCTCGAAACCCTCGCGCCGGCCGGCGCGCGTCCTCCCGTCTGGGTCTGCCTCTCGCGCGGCGCGCGAGAGGCGGCGCCGTCCTTGCGCGCGCGAGGCGCCGACGAGGTCTGCGAGCGCGTGACGCCCGAGCTGCTGGCAGCGCAGCTCGAGCGGCCCTCGGGTCCGCGGCCGATC
>DATKND010000145.1:0-16265 GCA_035541475.1 Myxococcota bacterium
TCCCGCGCGCTGAGCTGCGCGCGCTGGTGCGGCGCGGACGCCTGCTCGCGGCGCTGCGTCTGGCGCGGGGCTTCCTGCGCGAGCTGCGCGCTGCACGCTTCGAGGTCGCGATCGACGCACAGAGCAACCTGCGCTCGAGCCTGCTGGCGCGCCTCTCGGGCGCGCGCCGCCGCATCGGCTTCGCGCCACCCTATACCAAGGAGAAGGCGCACTGGCTCACGACGGACCGCGTGGTCGCGCCGCGCGGCGGTCAGCTGAAGCTCGAGCGCAACCTCGCGCTGCTCGTTGCCCTCGGCATCGACGGACGCGGCGCCGTCCCGCGGCTCGCCGTGCCGGATGAGGCGCGCGCGGCGGCGCGCGCCTTCCGCGCGGGAGTCTGCGCCGGCGAGCTCGTCGCGCTGCATCCGGGTGTCTCGGGATTCGGCGCGATCAAGCAGTGGGCGCCGGAGCGGTTCGCCGGGCTCGCGCGGCGGCTCTTCGCGGAGCGCGGCACGCGCTGCGTGGTCACGTGGGGTCCGGGCGAGCGCGAGCTCGGCGAGAGCATCGCGGCGGCCTCCGGCGGCGCGGCCTTCCTCGCGCCCGAGACGCGCTCGCTGCAGGAGCTCGCGGCGCTGTACGAGGTCTGCGACGCGGTGGTCGGAGGCGACACCGGGCCGATCCATCTGGCGGCGGCGCTCGGCGTGCCGGTGGTCGGTCTCTACGGTCCGAAGGACCCCGCGATCTACGCGCCCTTCGACACGCGGCGCGGGCGCGCGTCCCAGACGGTCTGGAAGCAGGTGCACTGCAGCCCGTGCCGGCTCCGCCGCTGCGACGACGTGATCTGCATGCCGGCGATCGAGGTCGAGGACGTGACCCGCGCGCTCGCGCGCGCGCTCGCCGACGAATCCGGCGAAGCGGCGCTCGCGGCCGGCGCGTTGGCGCGAGGTTAGTCGTGGCGCGACGCCGGCAGCCTCCGCCGCTCGACCTCGCGAAGGCGCGCGCGCTGCCGCTCGCCGCGCGCGAGAACAAGGTCGACCTGTCGGGCTTCCGCGCGCCGGCGCCGCCCGACGCGTCGGCCGCCGCGCTGCTCGACTCGCTGCCGGACTTCCTCGGCGCGCGCGCGCTGCGCGAGCTCGCGCGCCGCGTCGCGCGCTCGCACCGCTCCGGCGCGCACGTGGTCCTCGCGATGGGCGGTCACATCGTGAAGGTCGGCTGCGGCCCGATCGCGATCGACCTGATCGAGCGCGGCGTCGTCAGCGCGCTCTGCGTGAACGGAGCGTTCGCGATCCACGACTACGAGGTCGCGCTGCAGGGCGCGACGAGCGAGGTGGTCGAGCGCACGATCCGCGACGGCAGCTTCGGCTTCGCCGAGGAGCCGGCGCAGGCCTTCGCGCAGGCCTGCGCCCGCGGCGCGCGCGAGCAGATCGGGCTCGGGCGCGCGCTCGCGGAGGCCGCGGCGAAGCTGCCGCACGCGCGCCACTCGATGCTCGCGGCCTGCGCGCGCGCCGACATCCCGCTGACGGTGCACGTCGGGCTCGGCACCGACACCGTGCACATGCACGCCGCGTTCTCCGGCGCGGACGCCGGAGAGGCCTCGCACATCGACTTCCGCATCGCTGCGGCGATCGCGACGGAGCTCGAGGGCGGCACCTGGATCAACGTCGGCTCGGCGGTCGTGATGCCGGAGGTGTTCCTCAAGCTGGTGTCGATCGCGCGCAATCTCGGGCATCCGCTCGAGGACGTCGTCGCCGCGAATCTCGACATGCAGCGCCACTACCGCACCGACGCGAACGTGATCGGCCGGCCCGTCTCGCGCGGAATCGAGGTGCTCGGCCACCACGAGATCAACCTGCCGCTCCTCCGGCAGGCGATCCTGGTCGAGCTTGCGCGCGGCTAGGCGGCGCGCGGCGCGACGATGACCTTGCCGTAGCTCTCGCGGCCGCCGAGGGCGGCCAGCGCAGCCGGCACCTCCTCGAGCGGATAACGCCCGTAGATCACCGGCCGGATCTGCCCCTTGGCAAACATCGCGAAGAGCGCGTCCATCACCTCGCCGATGCGCTTCGGATCCTTCTGCGCGTGCGCGCCCCAGTGCAGTCCCGTCACCGCGATGTTCTTCAGCAGGATGCGGTTGGCCTGGATCGACGGGATCTTGCCGGAGGCGAAGCCGATGATGACGAGCCGACCGTTCCACGCGATGCACTTGAGGCTCTGGTCGGTGATCTCGCCGCCGACCGAGTCGTAGATCACGTCGGCGCCGCGTCCCTGTGTCAGCTCCTGCACGCGCGCGACGAAGTCGTCCGCGCGGTAGTCGATGCAGACCTCCGCGCCCTCGCGCCGCGCGACGTCGCACTTGTCCGCGCCGCCGGCCGTCCCGATCACGCGCGCGCCGAGCGCGCGCCCGATCTGCACCGCCGCGCTGCCCACGCCGCCGGCCGCCGCGTGCACGAGCAAGGTCTCGCCGGCGCGAAGATTGCCGCGGTCGACGAGGCCCGCGTACGAGGTCGGATAGATGATGGGGAGCGCGGCGCCCTCCTCGAACGACATCTCCTCGGGCAGCGCGTAGGCGCTGCGCGCCGACACGACGCACTCCTCGGCGAAGCCGCCGAGGCCGTTCGAGGCGAGCACGCGGTCGCCGACCGCGAAGCGGCGCACGTCCGGCGCGACCTCGCGCACGACGCCGGCGATCTCGGCGCCCGGCACGAACGGGAAGGGCGGCTTCACCTGGTAGCGGCCCTGCACCATCAGGATGTCGAAGAAGTTGCAGCCTGCCGCGCGCACCTCGACTCGCAGCGAGCCGGGCATCAGCGGCGTCGACGGCATCTCGCGCACCGCGAGGTCGGTGGGTTCCATGAAGCGATCGACGACGATGGCCCGCATGCGGCGTACGTTCGCAGCTACACTGGCCGCGCGCAAAAGGCGGAGGATCGGATGGACGTCGCGGCACTGAAACGTCGCGTGTGCGAGGCCGTCGATGCGATGGAGCGCGAGCTGCTGCGCCTCTCGCGCGCGATCCACGCGAAGCCCGAGCTCGCCTTCGAGGAGCACGCCGCGAAGAACCTGCTCGTCGACGCCGTGCGCAAGGCCGGCCTCGAGATCGAGGCGGGCGCCTACGGACTCGAGACCGCCTTCGCGAGCGAATTCGGCTCGCGCGGCGCCTGCGTCGCCGTGCTCGCCGAGTACGACGCGCTGCCCGAGATCGGCCACGGCTGCGGCCACAACCTGATCGCGGCCGCCGGCGTCGGCGCCGGGCTCGCGCTCGCGTCGCTCGGCTCCGAGCTGCCGGGCCGCGTGCGCCTGCTTGGCACGCCGGCCGAGGAGCGCGGCTGCGGCAAGGAGCTGATGGCGCGGCGCGGCGCGCTCGACGGCGTCGACGCGGCGCTGATGATCCACCCGGCGAGCGTCAACCTCGTGACGATGCCGTGCGTGTGCCTGGCCGAGCTCGACGTCGTGTACCGCGGTCGCTCCGCGCACGCCGCGGCGATGCCGGAGCGCGGTGTCAACGCGCTCGACGCGCTGGTCCTCGCGTATCAGGGCGTCGCGGCGCTGCGTCAGCACATCCGCCCGACGGAGCGCATCCACGGGATCATCACCGACGGCGGACAGGCGCCGAACGTCGTGCCCGACCGCGCGGCCGGTCGCTTCTACGTGCGCGCGGCGTCGTCGGCCGAGCTCGACGCGCTGAAGCGTCGGGTCGAGGGTTGCTTCCGCGCGGGTGCTTCCGCCACCGGCGCCGAGCTCGAGCTCTGCTGGGGTGAGGCCGACTACCTCGACATCCGCTTCAACGAGCCGCTCGCGAGCGCCTTCCGCGCCAACGCCGAGCGACTCGGCCGCGTGTTCTTCCCGATGGACAAGCTGCCGGCGGGCCTCCAGGGCAGCACGGACATGGGCAACGTCTCCCAGCGCGTGCCGTCGATCCATCCGATGCTCGCGTCCGCGCCGCTCCACTGCACGATCCACAACGCCGAGTTCGCGACCTGGGCGGCCTCGGAGATGGGCGACGCGGCCGCGCTCGACGGCGCGAAGGCGCTCGCGATGACGGCGCTCGACTTCCTGTGCGACGAGGCGCTGCGGGCGCGCGTGCGCAGCGCCTTCGAGGCCGGGGCTTGAACGAGCTCGTCCGGATCCACGAGACCGCATTCCTGGCCGACAGCGCCCGCGTGTACGGAAAGGTCGAGCTCGCCGAGGGCGTCTCGCTCTGGCACCACGTGGTGATGCGCGCCGAGTGCCAGCAGATCCGCGTCGGGCGCATGACGAACGTGCAGGACTTCGTGATGGTGCACGTGGGCTACGACGATCCGACTGCGATCGGCGAGTTCTGCTCGATCGCGCACCACGCGACGGTGCACGGCTGCACGATCGAGGACCACTGCCTCGTCGGCGTCGGCGCGGTGGTGATGGACGGCGCGGTGGTCGGCCGCGGCTCGATCGTGGCAGGCGGCGCCGTCGTGACCGAAGGCAAGAGGTTCGCCCCGGGCTCGATCCTGGCCGGTGTTCCCGCGAAGGTGATCGCTTCGCGCGACAGCGCGCGCGAGAACCGGCTCAACGCCTGGCTCTACCACCGCAACGCCTCGTTCACGCGCCGCGGCGAGTACCGCGCCTGGGACGGCCCGGAGTTCGAGGCGTGGCGACGAGCGAAGCTCGCCGAGATCGAGTCCGACCGCGATCTCGCTTAGAGCTACACCCGGATGGTTCGGTCCTTCCAGAACGGCTCGCGCAGGGTGCGCTTCAGGATCTTCCCCGAGCCCGTGCGCGGCAGCTCGTCCATGAACGAGATGGAACGCGGCACCTTGTAGCCGGCGAGGTGCTTGCGCGCGAAGTCGATCACGTCGCCCTCGGCGACCGACGCGCCCGGCTGCGCCACCACGACCGCGTGCACGCTCTCGCCCCACTCCTCGGACGGGATGCCGAAGACCGCGACGTCGAGGACGGCCGGGTGGTGCTCGAGCGCCGCCTCGATCTCCGCCGGATAGATGTTCATGCCGCCGGAGATGATCATGTCCTTCTTGCGGTCGCAGATGTAGTAGAAGCCCTCTTCGTCGAAGTAGGCCACGTCGCCGACGGTCTGCCAGCCGTCGCGGCGGTCGGCCTCGAACTTCTCGTGGTTCTTGTAGTAGGTGTCGAAGACCGACGGGCTGCGGACGAAGAGCTCACCCGGCGCGTGGGGCTTCTCGACGCGGCGCCCTTCCTCGTCGAAGAGCGCGATCTCGACGCCGGGCGCCGCGCGCCCGCACGATCCGGGCTTGCGGCGCTGGTCCTCGGGGCGCAGCACCGTGTCGACGCCGAGCTCCGTCGAGCCGTAGACCTCGAAGAGCGAGTCCTCGGGGAAGATGCCGAGGTAGAGCTCCTTCAGCGCGTACGACCACGGCGCGGCATTGGCGATCATCCGCCGCATCGACGACACGTCGTAACGTCGCCGCGTCGCCTCCGGCAAATTGCAGACCATGCGGATCGGCGTCGGCGCGGAGAAGGTGGTGCTGACGCGGTAGCGCTCGACGAGCCGGAGCCAGTCCTCCGCGTCGAAGCGGCGCTGGAGCACCACCGTGTTGGACAGGAGCTGCGAGACGTTCATGAAGCCGCCGGGACCCGAGTGATAGAGCGGTCCGGTGGTCAGGTAGACGTCGTCGGGCACGTAGCCGATGTGCGCGATCAGGCGCCGCACCTGCTCCGGATCGCCGGTGCCGCGTCGCAGCGCGCCCTTCGGCTTCCCGGTCGTGCCGGACGTGTAGATCATCGTGGCCGCGGGGCCCTGCGCCGACTCCGAGGCGGGCTCGCGGTCGTCCGCGCCGGTCAGGAAGTCGTCGGCCGCGATCGTGCCGGCGGGCGCCGGGCCGCCGTACACCACGATGCGGCGGACCTTCGGCGTGCGCGTGCGCACCTCGCACAGCAGCGCGGCCGACTCCGCGTCCACCCACACGAGCTCGGCGTCGCAGTCGTCGATCACGAAGGCCGCCTCGTCGGCGGTGAGGCGGTAGTTGAGCGGCACCGCGGTGGCGCGGAGCTTGCGCGCGGCGTTCATCATGCGGACCACGCCGAACGAGTTCATGCCGCACCACACGACCTTCGCGCCGGGCGCGAGGCCGTCGTCGCGCAGCGCGTTGGCCAGCACGTTCACCGAGGCGTTCAGCTCCGCGAAGCTCCACCGAGCGACGGGCTTTCCGGGCCGATCCTCGATCAGCGCGAGCTTATCGGGGACGCGGGCGGCGATCTGGGCGAGCGGGTCCGTGGCCATCGGGTTCCTCCGCGAGAGCGCGATTCTCCCCGCCGCCGCGGCGGCGCGTCAAGCGCGCGCAATGCCGCGGAAGAGCAGCTCGAGGCTCTTGTCGACCTCGCGCCGGCAGACGTCCTCGGAGGCGAGCCCGTTGGCCCAGGCGATGCGCGCGCCCGAGGCGATGTGGACGATCGCGCGCGCCGAGGCGAGCACATCGACGTCCGGCGCGAGGTCACGGCGGCGCCCGGTCTGGAGGATCTCGGCGAGGAGCCCGATGGTCCGGTCCTGGAGCGCGAGCGCGCGGCGCGCGACCGGCGCCTCGGGGTAGGTCGTCGCCCGCAGCGCGATCACGGTGAGGTCGGCGTCGGACGCGAGCAGCGCGTGCTGGATCTCGAAGAAGCGGCGGATGCGGTCGCGCGTCGGCGCGTCGCGGTCGTCGCCCTGGCGGAAGCGGGTCCACGCCTCCTCCTGGAGCTCGGCGAGCTCGAGCACGAGCAGCTCGTGCTTGGTGCGGACGTGGCGGTAGATCGACGACGCGCCCATGCCCGCGCGCCGCGCGATCTCGCGCAAGGTCGCGTGGTCGAAGCCACGCTCGCGGAAGAGCGAGCGCGCCGCCTCGCGGATGCGCGCGCGGCTCTTGCGGCCGCGCAGCAGCCGTCCGTCGTCCGGGCGCAGCGGCGCGGACCGGGCCGGGACTCCCGCCTGCATGCTAGGCGCGTCGGCTCGCCAGCTCACCCGTGCGCAGCAGCAGCAGCTCCGGCTTCTCGAGGCGCTCCCGGATGCCCGCGAGCGTGACGGCCGAATAGATGCCGTCCTCGACTCGCTCGTCGTAGGTCCAGCAGACCGTCATGCCGCGGCGCCCGTTCGCGCGCGGCTCGATCTTGCCGACGACGCAGAAGATCGAGCAGTTGCCGTGCTCCCACAGGTGGTGGAAGCCGGCCGGGTGGCCGACCGAGCCGATGTTGCCGAAGAAGATCGAGCAGTTGAGCGGATCGCTGTCGATCATCGCGCGCGGCAGCATGCCGAAGCGGTCGGCCAGATCGGCGCCGCGCACGAGCAGCGACGTCAGGAACACCGGCAGCCGCAGCAGGAGGTTCGTCTCCTTGTCGGCGGTCGACTGCACGCCCGCACGCGCGGGGCGCAGCATCCCGTAGATGCCGTCGACCATCTCGTCGAGCGACTCGGTCTCGGGTTCGAAGCGGCGCTTGATCGTGATCATGCGCGCGCCGTCGGCGATCTCGCGCAGCGCCGAGAACGTCATGTACGCGTCGTGCTTCTGCCAGAGGCGTCCGCCCGCGACGAAGCGGTTGACACCAGGACGCAGCACCAGCGCCTGCGAGCAGGCGCGCAGCAGCAGGTGGAAGATCGTGACGGGCCGCTCCGGCGGGCGCTCGCGGTTGTGCTTGTCGAGGAACTCGAACGCCGCCTCGAGGTCGAAGTCCTGCGCGAGGTGGAAGACCGAGTCGTTCCGTCGCGGCGAGATGAACGGCATGATGCGGCGCATCGGCGGCACGTTCGCGAGCGTCGCGTCGGGTCGTCGTCCGAACATTTTCGATCCTCCTCGCAACGGCGGGCAGTGTAAATCACGCGCCGGGGGCGTCACGTCGCATGTGCCAGAGGCGGACCTCGAGGCAGCGCGACTCGCCCACCACCGCGAAGCCGGCGGCCTCGTAGAACGGCACGTTCTCGGGGCGATCGGTCTCGAGGTACGCGAAGACGCCGTCCGACGCCGCGCGCGCGCAGAGCGCGGCGATCAGCGCGCGGCCGAACCCGCGGCGCTGCAGCGGAGGATCGACGCCGAGGGCGGCGACGTACCAGTGGGGCGTGCGGGGGTGGAGCGCATCGAGGTGGCGGAAGACGCGCATCCAGCGCGAGCGCACGCGCGGGCCTTGCGTCAGCCAGGCGCGCAGCAGCGACGGCAGCGGCGGAGGCGGGAGCGGGTACGCGAAGGGCGGCGTGGCCAGCAGCGCGCCCGCGCAGCGCTCGCCGGCGCGCGCCTCGAGCGCGAGACCCGCGCGCCGCACGACGGGAAGCAGATCGCGCATGCCGCGCTCGTTGGCGCGCAGTCGCCGCGCGGGGTCGGGTCCGAGCACCGCCACGTGGAGTGGGTTGTCGCGAAAGGCCCGCGCGAGCACGCCCGCGGCCTCGCGCTCGTGAGGCTCCGCGATCGGCGCGATCCCGGCGTCGGGTGCGCTCGTCACGGCCGCGTGTCGCGCGGCTTCGTCTCCACCAGCTCGATCAAGGTGCCGTCCGGGTCCGTGACGAACACCGCCTTCGCCCGCAGGCTCGCGTTCTCGATGCGGGTGTCCCGGAGCACGCGCGCGCCGTGGGCGGCGAGCCGCGCGACGCTCGCGTCGATCTCGTCCACGCGCAGCGAGAGGTGCGTGAGCCCGAGCGCGTTCATCGCGCGCGGCGAGCCGTCGCCGACGCAGCCCGGCGCGGCGTAGTGAAGGAGCTCGATGCGCAGTCCATCGCGCACGAGGTAGACGGCGCGCAGCCGCACCGGCGAGAGACGCAGCAGCGTCTCGGACGGCTCGCCCTCGACCGCGAGCTCGCTCTCGACCGCGAAGCCGAGCGCGTCGCGATAGAAGGCCAGCGAGCGCTCGAGATCCGAGACGCAGATGCCGAGGTGGCTGACGCGCAAGCCTCGCTACGCACCCTCGCGCGAGCGGGTGGTCGGCTCGCCCACCTCGTTCGGCAGGTTCAGCACCTCGCGCGGGAACGCGTCGACCAGGAAGGTGACGACCTCGCGCACCGAGATGACGCCGTAGGGACGATGCTCGTCGTCCACGACGGGCACGTGGCGGAAGCCGCCGACCGACATCCGATTCAGCACGTGGGCCACCGTCGCATGCACCGAGAGCGTGTCGGGGTCGGGCGTCATCACCTCGCCGAGCGGCAGCGACGCCGGATTGCGGCCGCGATCGACGATGCGGAAGAGCACGTCGCGCTCGGTGAAGATGCCGGTCAGCTTGGAGCGCGCGCTGCCATCGTCGGTGACGAGCACGCAGCCGCGATGCTCGCGCTGCATCGCGCGCATCGCATCGGTCACGGTGTCCTCGGGGGTCAACGTGATCGGGCGCTGGGCCGGCAGCACCGTGAGCGGCTCGCGCAGGAGCCGGGCGTCGAAGCCGTGGCTGGCGCGGGGCCGCGGGGTCTCGAAATAGCTCTCGTCGAACTCGTCTCGCTCGAAGGTCATCGGACGTCCTCCTGGACATGCGGACCGTCCAAGGACTCTTTTACCCGGCGACGCCATGGGTTGCAATTGCAGAGGCCGATTCGGTCCTACAACGGTGTGAGGATGCGCACGACATTCCTGCTCCGGAGCGACACAGGCTCTCCTCCGGACGGGCACCGAGTTTTCGATTGATCCGTCCGGCGGGGCGGGCGTAGACTGATTCCCGCATCGGTCCCGTTCGCGGGTGTTGCCGATGCTCCGGCACCGCGGTCGACCCGACGCGTTGGAGCTCGCGTCGGTAGCCCGCGGGGCAACTCGCGGAGCATCGGCGTCGTCGCGCAGCCCGGCGCGAGGGCGTGCGACGTGCGAACGGGACACGGGCGTCCGGGGCGGAGCGTCGCTTCGCCCCGGTCGCCCCCCCTCTTCTTACTCCGCTTCTTACTCCGCTTCTTACTCCGCTTCTTACTCCGTTCGCCTTCGCGAACTGCGCGCGGCTTCGCCGCTTGCGGCGCGCTCCGCGCGCCATATTCCCAAGCTTCGGTCCCCGAGGCCCGAGCCAGCGCTTTACGGCACCTGCGTGCATCGCCGCCGGTTGCGGCGACCCGCTCGTCTTCGGCTCGCTTCATTTCCTTGCTGCAATCGGAAGAAGACCTCTTGCTTAGAATCGCGAGCATGTCGGTGGGGGAACCGCGCCGAAAACGAAGAGGCGGACCCTTCCGGCGATTCCGCAAGGCGCTGCGCGGGTGGGTGGTGCCGCGGCTCGTCGGGCTGGCGCTCGCCGTGGTGCCGTCGTTCTACCTGCTCTACATGCGCTTCGTATATGCGACGAGCCGCGTGCGCGCGAATGATTTCATGCGACTCCACGACATCATCCGCGAGCACGACGGCGCGGTCGGACTGCTCTGGCACGAGGAGGTCTTCACGGTCGCGTACGGCTATCCGCACCTCGGCTTCCGTCCCCACACGCTCGCGAGCCTCGGCCGCATCGGCGAGCTGATCACGCGACTCCTGCTGAGCTGCGGCTTCGTGGTCTTCCGCGGCGGCTCGAGCGCGAAGCCCTCCCGCCGTCGGGCCGACGTCGTGCCGGACCTGATCGAGCACATGCGCACGCACCGCGAGGTCGTCTACGGGCTGACGGTCGACGGCTCGCAGGGGCCGCCCTATCGCATGAAACGCGGCGGTGTCGTCGTGGCCCGGGAGTGCGGAAGGCCCGTCGTGCTCGTGCGCACGTGGTACCGGCGCTGCCTGCGCCTGCCGACCTGGGATCGCACGGCGATTCCGCTGCCGTGGAACGAGATCGCCTACACAATCGCCGGTCCGTACGCCGTGCCCTCCGACGCGGCGTCGGAGGTCGGCCTCGCGCGCTTCGTGCTCGAGCTCGAGGACGAGCTGATCGAGCTGGCGCTGCGAAGCTACGCGGAGATGGGTCAGTCGCCGCCCGCCGCGCTGCGCAGGCGCAGCGCCGAGGAGCGCGAGGAGCTGCTCCGCGGCGCGAATCGCTCCTACGCGCCCGCCGATGGCATTTCGCCGACGGGCGCCTTGCGCGACACGACCGCCCAGTCGAGCACCAGCCGGTAGGCGACCGCCAGGAGCGTCGGTCCGAGGAACACGCCGATGAAGCCGAAGGCGATCACGCCGCCGATCACGCCGAAGAAGATCAGGATGAAGGGCAGGGCGCTGCCTTGCGAGATCAGCCAGGGCTTCACGAAGTTGTCGATGCTGCTGACGCCAAGGCTCCAGATCAGCAGGAAGACGGCCCAGCCGGTCGAGCCGTGCTGATAGATCCAGATCGTCGCGGGGCCCCAGACCATCGGCGGCCCCATCGGCACGATCGACAGGAAGAAGGTCAGGAATCCCAGCAGCACGGCGCCGGGGACTCCCGCGATCAGGAAGCCGACGCCGGCCAGGACCCCCTGCACGAGCGCCGTGCCGAGGATCCCGTACACCACGCTGCGAATGGTGTCGACGGCGGTCTGCACCAGGTGCTCGGCGCGCGGACCCGCGATGCGGACGGCGCCCGCGCGCACGCGCCGCGCGAGCGCGACACCGTCTCGGTACAGGAAGAAGGCGATCAGGATGCTGACCGCGAGCTCGACCACCCCCTGGCCGAGCACCAGGCCGCTGCTCAGCAGCCAGCTCGTGGCCGGCTCGATGAAGCGGCGCATCTCGTCGAGCAGGCGCGCGCTGTCGCCCGCCAGGGTGGTCCAGTAGTCGACGGCGCGCGGGCCGACGATCGGCAGCCGGCCGAGCCACTCGGGCGGCGCGGGAGGTCCCGCCTCGAGCCAGCGCTGCGTGGCGCCGGCCAGGTCGCGCGCGCTGTCCGCGACGCTGAAGCCGACGATCACGATCGGGAGCAGCAGGATCAGGGCGGCCGCGAGCGTCATCAGCAGCGCCGCGGTCGTGCGCCGCTGCGGGCCGACCGCGTCGAGCACGCGCTCGTGGAGCGGCGTGGTCGCGAGCCACAGCACCACGGCCCACAGCAGCGCCGACGCGAAGGGCCGCAGCACGATCGCGCAGCCGATCAGCAGCAGCGCGAGCGCCACGCCGCTGATCACCTGCTCGAAGCGCCGGCTCTCCGCGCTCATCGGCGCGCGCTAGCCGAAGTGGCAGACGTAGTGGAGCGTCTCGAGCGTCTCGATGCGGAAGTGGCTCCGGCCCGGCACCTCGAAGCGCTGCCCGCCCCGGTACTCGATCACGCGACCGCTGTCCGCGATCTCGACGCGGCAGCGCCCCTCGAGCAGCTCCATCACCTCGGGCGCGGCCGTCTCGAAACGCAGCTCGCCGGGCAGGATCACGCCGACCGACTTCCGGCTGCCGTCCGGGAAGAGGACGGTGTGGCTGATGCAGCGGCCATCGAAGAAGACGTTCGCCTTCTTCGACACCGACACGCCGTCGAAGCGCTCGGCCGAGGACATCGAAGACTCCTATGGAAAAAGGAAACCGAGTCTACTGGATCTCGGCGGTGACGAGCAGCAGGCTCTCGTCACCGCTGTGGCTCGTGCCCGCGCCCGAGAGAGCGCTCCGCTCCTCCGACTGCGCGTCGCGTACGATGCCGCCGAGCGCGACCGTGCGACCGGGCTCGAGCACGATGCGCATGTCTCCATCCGAGTGCGCGATCGTGCCGTCGCGGGCGACGCTCGCGTCGAAGGGTCGCAGCGAGAGCTCGATGCGCCCGTCGCCGAGGATGCGCGGACTCGCCTCGAAGCCCGAGTCGGCGGCGACGTAGCGGGTCGACTCCGTCACCATCCGTCCTGCCGGCCCCGGCTGGACCCGGCGCGTCGTCACGGGCACCGAGGTTCCGGTCGCGATGCGGCCGGTCTGCCCGTCGAGGACGACGAGTGTTCCGGCGAGCGTGCCACCGCCGCGCGTCAGCCCCTCGTCCACGTGCACCGCGGCGCCCGATCCGCCGGGCCAGGCGACGTTGCCGATCCGCACGGGACCCGCGTCGGTCGACCAGGTCACGCGCGCGCCGCGCGCCGCGAGATCCCGCGCGCCGCGCGACTCGTAGCGGAGGAGCACGCTGCGCGTGCGGACGTCGAGCGTCGCGAGCAGCGCGAGTGCGCTCTCCACCGCGCGCGCCGAGCCCGACAGCACGAGCGTGTTGGTGCGACGATCGGCGACGGCGCGGCCCTCGCCGGACATCGCGGTCTCCACGAGCGGCAGCAGCTCGTCCGCCGTGCGATGGCGCACCGCGTAGGTGCGGAACACCTGCGCCGCCGCCGGCGACGCCAGCGCCAGGACCAGGCACGCGATCCCCGCGAGTCGACGCGCGCGCTGCACCCGATCTCCCTCCGACCCGACCGCTGACGCCCGCGCCCGCAGGCGTCACACTCGGGCCCCGTGAAGATCGGCCGGACGCTCGCCGGAGTTGCGCTCGTCGTGCTCTTCGGCGCCGCCGCGCGGGCGGCGACGTCGCTACCGGGGCAGCCGGAGGGCGTGCCCTGGCCGACCGCCGAGTGGCCGCAGGGCCGGCCCGACGCCGATCCCGCCGCGCTCACGCGCGCAGCGGAGCAGCTCTTCTCGGACACGGGTCGCGGCGGGCTGCCCGACACGCGCGCGCTGCTCGCGGTGCAGGGCGGCCGGCTCGTGCTCGAACGCTATGCGGAGGGCTTCGGTCCGGACTCGCGCTTCCGCTCGTGGTCGATGGCGAAGAGCGTCACCCAGGCGCTGGTCGGGATCCTGGTGCGCGAGGGCCAACTCTCGCTCGACGCTCCCGCTCCGGTACCCGCATGGCGGGCGGCGGGCGATCCGCGCGCGGCGCTGACCTTGCGCCACCTCCTCACGATGACGAGCGGGCTCGACAACGCGGACGGCGACGAGAGCGCCGACAGCTTCGTAGCGCGCCTCCTCTTCGGCGATCTCTCCGCCGACAGCGCCGCAGGCGCCGCGCAGGTGGCGCTCGTGTACGCGCCGGGCACTCACTGGGCGTACTCCACCGCCACGACGCAGATCGTCTCCGGCATCGTCGCGCGCGGCGTGGGCGGCGGTCGCGACGGCGTGCGTGGCTTCCTCGAGCGCGAGCTCGCGACACCGCTCGGCGCGCGCAGCCTGCTGGTCGAGTTCGACGCCGCGGGGACACCCCTCGGCGGCGGCTACGTCTTCGCGACGGCGCGCGACTGGGCGCGTCTCGGCACCTTGTATCTCCGCGACGGTGTCTGGAACGGCGTCCGCATCCTGCCCGAGGGCTGGGTCGATTTCTCCCGCACCGTCGCGCCCGCCTCGAACAACGGCGTGTACGGCGCGCACTTCTGGGTCAACGGCGATCCGACCGAGGATCAGTTCCGGCCGCTGCGGCAGGGCCTCGAGGCCTTCGAGATGAGCGGCAACGGCGGACAGTTCGTCGTGATCGTGCCCGACCGCGACCTCGTGATCGTCCGTCTCGGCGAGATGCAGCGCGTGACCTGGTCGCGGCTCGGCGACGAGCTCTCGGATTTGATCGCGGCCTTTCCGGCGCGCGCCGCGGCGGTAGGGCCGTGAGCAAGCCGGCGAAGCCGGCGCGCAGCGAGGCGCAGCCGAGCGAAGTTCAGAACAGAAGGCCCGGTGCGATGAAGCCACCGAAGCGGGCCGGCGGCCGCCGAGTCCTCCTTGCGCTCGCCGCGCTCGCGCTCGGCGGCGCCAGCTATGCCTATGGACACCTGCGCGGCATGGCGTCGGTCGGAGCCGGCTATGTCGCGAAGGAGCTCTGCTCCTGCGTCTTCGTGGCGGGCCGCAGCCTCGAGTCGTGCCGACCCGACGTGCCCGAGAGCATGGACCGCGTCCGCGCGGAGCTGCTGCCGGACGGCGTGCGCGGCTTCGTCCCCGCGCTCGCGGAGCGCGTCGCGCGCTACGAGCCGGGCTTCGGCTGCACCCTTCACTGAGCCGTGTCGATGCGCGTCCTGATCGCGGGAGCGGGGATCGGCGGCCTCACCAGCGCGCTCGCGCTGCACCAGCGCGGCATCGAGGTCGCGCTCTTCGAATCCGCCGCCGAGATCCGCCCGCTCGGCGTCGGCATCAACCTGCTGCCCCACGCGACGGCCGAGCTCGAGGCGCTCGGTCTCCTCGACGAGATCGCGGCGCAAGGCGTGCGCACGGCGGAGCTCTGTTATTTCAACCGCCACGGACAGCGGATCTGGAGCGAGCCGCGCGGCATCGACGCGGGCTATCCGGTGCCGCAGATCTCGGTGCACCGCGGGCTCCTCCAGCAGATCTTGCTGCGCGAGGTGACGCGGCGGCTCGGTCACGGCGCGCTGCGCACGGGCTGCGCGCTCGAGTCGTTCGAGGCGTGCGGCGCGACGCGCGTGCGCGCGCGCTTCCGCGCGCGCGAGAGCGGAGCCGTCTTCGAGGCGGAAGGCGATCTGCTCGTCGGCGCCGACGGCATCCACTCGGCGGTGCGGCGCCTCTTCCATCCCGACGAGGGGCCGCCCTGCTGGAACGGCCAGATCCTGTGGCGCGCCACCAGCCGGTTCGCGCCGTTCCTCGGCGGGCGCTCGATGTTCATGGCCGGCTCGCGGCGCCGGAAGTTCGTCGCCTACCCGATCGGCGCGCCCGATGCGTCGGGGCGCTGCGTCGTCAACTGGATCGCCGAGCTCGACCGCAGCGACGCCGCGCCGCCCTCGCGCGAGGACTGGAACCGCCGCGGCCGCTTCGAGGACTTCGCGCCGGAGTTCGCCGGCTGGCGCTTCGCCTGGCTCGACGTTCCCGTGCTGATCGCCGCGGCCGACGAGGTCTTCGAGTTCCCGATGGTCGATCGCGATCCGCTGCCGCGCTGGAGCCGCGGCCGCGTGACGCTCCTCGGTGACGCCGCGCACCCGATGTTCCCGATCGGCTCGAACGGCGCGTCGCAGGCGATCCTCGACGCGCGCGCGCTCGCCGATGCGCTCGGCGACGAGGCCGACGCACTCGCCGCGCTCGCGCGCTACGAGGCGAAGCGGCGGCCCGCCACCGCCGAGATCGTGCGCTCCAACCGGCGGCACGGGCCCGAGATCGTGCTCGACCTGGCCGAGGAGCGCGCGCCGGAGGGATTCTCGCGCGTCGAGGACGTGTTCGCGCCGGGCGAGCTCGAGGGAATCGCCGCGGCCTACAAGCAGATCGCGGGGTTCGCGCGGCCGCCTGGCGGCGGAGTTCAGCGCACGACGCCGCGATAGAGCGCGAGCGATCAGCGAGCGCGAAGGTCCGGCACTAGAATGCGCGCTCGATGCCGCCGCCCGCAGAGGAACTCGTGAACGAGACGCGGGCGGCGAGCGGGTCCTCCGCGCGCTTCGCGGCTCTCGTCGCCGCGGGGATCCTGCTCTCGCGCCTGGCCGGCCTCGTGCGCGAGCGCGTGTTCGCGCACTACTTCGGCAACACGGGCGTCGCCGACGCGCTGCGCGCCGCGCTGCGGATCCCGAACCTGCTCCAGAACCTGTTCGGAGAGGGCGTGCT
>DATKND010000146.1:0-3901 GCA_035541475.1 Myxococcota bacterium
GGCCAAGGCGCGCGAGGCGGCTCTGCTCGCCGCCTTCCGCGCGCCCGCCGCGGCGCGGAAGCCCGAGGTGGTGAAGGTCGTCGTCTGACAGGCGCGCCGTCCGACGGATTCGCGCCGGCCCGCGCGTGGTTCGCGGCGCAGGGCTTCTCGCCGTTTCCGTTCCAGGAGGAAGTGTGGTCCGCGTTCGCCGCCGGCGAGAGCGGCCTCGTGCACGCGCCGACCGGCATGGGCAAGACGTATGCCGCGGCGCTCGGGCCGATCGTGCTGGGCGCGCGCGGTGCACCCGACTCACCGCCGCCGCTGACGCTCCTGTGGCTCACGCCGCTGCGCGCGCTCGCGAGCGACACCGGGTTGGCGCTCGCGCGCGCAGCGGCAGCGTTGAATCCCGCGTGGACGGTCGACGTACGAACAGGCGACACGCCGGCGTCGGCGCGGGCGAAGCAGGCCGCGCGTATGCCGACCGTGCTCGTGACCACACCGGAGAGCCTCACGCTCGCGCTGTCGCGGGAGGACTGGCGCGAGCGCTTCGCGCAGCTCGCCGCCGTCGTGGCGGACGAATGGCACGAGCTGATGGGCACCAAGCGCGGCGTGCAGGCGGAGCTGGCGCTCGCCCGGCTGCGCGGATTGCGCCCCGACCTGCGCATCTGGGGCCTCTCCGCGACGCTCGCCAACCTCGACGAGGCGCTCGCATGCCTCGTCGGCCTTGCCCGGGCGCGCGCACGCGTCGTGCGCGGCCTCGACGTGAAGCGCGTCGACGTCGTAAGCGCGCTACCGAAGACGATCGAGCGCTTTCCGTGGGCCGGACACCTCGGGCTCACGATGCTGCCGGAGGTCGTGCGCGCGATCGAGGGCGCGCGCTCCACGCTCGTGTTCACCAACGTGCGGTCCGCCGCCGAGACCTGGTATCAGGCGCTTCTGGAAGCGCGTCCCGACTGGGCGGGCACGATCGCACTCCACCACGGGTCGATCGAGCGCGACGTCCGCGACTGGGTGGAGTCGGGTCTGCGCGGCGGCCGGCTGCGCGCCGTCGTTTGCACGTCGAGCCTCGACCTCGGCGTGGACTTCGCGCCGGTCGAGCAGGTGCTGCAGATCGGAAGCCCGAAGGGGGTCGCGCGCCTGCTGCAACGCGCCGGCCGCAGCGGGCATCGCCCCGGCGAGATCTCGCGCATCACGGTGGTGCCCACGCAGGCGATCGAGCTGGTCGAGGCGGCCGGTGCGCGCCTCGCAGCGTCCGAGCGGCGCATCGAGGCGCGGCCCGCGGTGCTGGATCCGCACGACGTGCTCGTACAGCACCTCGTCACCTGCGCGCTGGGTGGCGGCTTCCGCCCCGACGAGCTGCGCGAGGAGGTGCGAGGCACCCACGCCTACGCCGCCATGACCGACGCGCAGTGGCAATGGGCGCTCGATTTCGTCGTGCACGGCGGAGCGAGCCTCAACGCGTATCCGGAATACCGTCGCGTGGTCATCGGAGGCGACGGCGTTGCGCGCGTGCCCGACCGTGCGATCGCGCGGCGGCACCGCATGTCGATCGGCACCATCGTGAGCGAAACGTCGATCACGGTGCAGTTTCGCAACGGCGCGAAGCTGGGCCAGGTCGAAGAAGGCTTCGTTGCGTCGCTCAAGCCGGGCGACTGCTTCGCCTTCGCCGGGCGAATCGTCGAATTCGTCCGCGTGCGCGAGCTCACCGCGTGGGTGAGGCCCGCCGCGTCGAGATCGGCGCGCGTGCCACGCTGGACGGGCGGCCGGATGGCGCTCACGAGCGCGCTGGGCGATGCCACGCGAGCCCTGATCGCGGCCGCGCGGCACGGCGACTACACCTCGCCCGAGCTCTTGCGTGTGCGGCCTCTGCTGGAGCTGCAGGCGCGCTGGTCCGCGCTGCCCGGGGAGCGCGAGTGGCTGGTCGAGTCGATCGCCACGCGCGAGGGTCACGGCCTGTTCTTCTACCCGTTCGAGGGCCGGCTCGCGCATTTCGGGCTCGCAACGCTGTTCTCCTACCGGCTCGCCCGCGCATCGCCCGCGACGTTCAGCATCACGGCCAACGATTACGGCTTCGGCCTCGTCTCGCCGCAGCCCGCGCCGCTGTCGCTCGGGACGCTGGGCAAGCTCCTGGCGGCACCCGGCGTCGAGCACGACATGCTGTCGGGGCTCAACGCCACCGAGCTCGCGCGCCGCCATTTCCGCGAGATCGCGCGCATCGCCGGCCTCGTCTTCCAAGGCTATCCGGGCGAGCCGCATCCCGCGCGCCAGCTGCAGGCATCGAGCGCCCTGCTCTACGACGTCTTCGCCGAGTACGACCGCGACAACCCGCTGCTCGCGCAGGCCCGGCGCGAGGTGCTCGTGCACAGGCTCGAGGCGCCGCGGCTCACCGCGGCGCTCGCACGGCTGCGCGCAAGCGCCGCGGTGCTGACGCGCCCGGCGCGACCGACGCCGTTCGCGTTTCCGCTCCTCGTCGAGATCTTTCGCGAGAGCCTCACCACCGAGGCGCTCGAGGCGCGGGTGGCGCGAATGGTCGCGGAGCTCGAGAGGGCCGCCGCGCAATAGAAGCGATCAGGACCTTTTCGCGAGCATCGCGCGGCCGACCCGCGAGTTCGTCGGCCTTCCGAGCGCGGCGCAGATGAACTCGCCCGCGTCGACGAGCTTGGAAAGGTCCACGCCGGTCTGCATGCCGATGCCGTGCAGCATGTACACGACGTCCTCGGTCGCGACGTTGCCGGTCGCGCCCTTGGCGTACGGGCATCCGCCGAGGCCTGCGACCGAGCTGTCGAACACGCCCACGCCGAGCTCGAGCGAGGCGTAGATGTTGGCGAGCGCCTGCCCGTACGTGTCGTGGTAATGGCCGGCGAGCTTGTCGAGGGGCACGCGCCTCGCCACGGCCTCGAGCATCGCAAGCGTCTGGCCGGGCGTGCCGACGCCGATGGTGTCGCCCAGCGAGATCTCGTAGCAGCCCATCTGGTACAGCGCCTCGGCGACGTCGGCGACCGCGAGCGGCGATACGGCGCCCTCGTATGGACAGCCGAGCACGCACGAGATGTAGCCGCGCACGCGAATGCCGTGCGAGCGCGCGGCGGCGGCGACCGGCCGGAAGCGATCGAGGCTTTCCGCGATCGAGCTGTTGATGTTCTTGCGCGAGAACGATTCACTCGCCGCGCCGAACACCGCGATCTCCTTCACGTTCGCCGCGAGCGCCGACTCGAAGCCCTTCATGTTCGGCACGAGCACCGGGTAGGACACGCCCGGCCTGCGACGGATGCGCGCCATGACCTCGGCGCCGTCGGCCATCTGCGGCACCCACTTCGGCGACACGAAGGACGCCGCCTCCACCGCGGCCAGGCCCGCTTCCGAAAGGCGATCGATCAGCTCGACCTTGACCGCGGTCGCGATCGTGGCCTTCTCGTTCTGGAGGCCGTCGCGGGGACCGACCTCGACGAGCTTGATCCTGCGCGAGGTCACGTCAAGACCTCTTGAACTCGACGAGCTCGGCGCCTTCCGTCACCTGCTCGCCGACGCCGAAGCGGAACGCCGTGAGCCTGCCGGCCGCCGGCGCCGTGATGGTGTGCTCCATCTTCATGGCCTCGAGGATCAGAAGCGGCGCGCCTTTCGCGACGTCGGTGCCCGGCTGCGCGAGCCACGCGATCACCTTGCCGGGCATCGGGGCGACCAGGCCGCCCTCGGCGCCCTGCCCTTCGCCGACCTGGTGCAGCGGATCGATGCGCGCGAGCTGATAGCTGCGGCCGTCGAGGAACACGTGCCGCTTCTCGCCCGACACGATGACGCTCGTGTCGAGGCGCAGTCCGCCGAGCTCCACGCGCAGCGTGCCGTTCGGGCCGAGCTCGCCGCGCGCGGGCACCTTCGCGTCGCCGAGGCCGAGCTCGTAGGCGCCGTCGCCGTAGCCCACGACGAC
>DATKND010000147.1:0-16053 GCA_035541475.1 Myxococcota bacterium
TGATTGCCATTGCTAGTCCCCGTAGACCACGGTCCGGTAACGAACATAAAGGAGTCCCAAGATCGAGAGTTGCTCCTGATCCGCGCCACGAAGCACCGTGATGTTTCCGTTCTTGGCCGCTTCTTGTGTACCGGCGTCGCCCCAGGCCACGAGCCCCAGGACGAGCTGCGCCTCGGACTTTCCGACCTTGGTGCCGAGCTTGGTCTGGTCGAGGTCCGTATCGAGCGGTGTGGTGACATTCATGTACAAGCATCCCGACAGGAGGGTCACTGCCGCGAGCGCAGCGAGAGTGACGATGGCCCGAGCCGAGTGTCTCATCCGAACTCTCCTTGTTACGCGATCCATGACGTCGGTGGAGAGCCACCGCATCCGGCTCGCAAGCAGATGGAACAGGCGGCCTTATGCAGGAAGGACGCATTCGGGTCAAGGAAAAAGCGCCAATTCGACACCGGATCGGATAGGCAACGCAGAAGAGTTTGAGGCTCCAACGAAACGCGGTTTGCGCGACGCCGCGCGATAGCCTTCGAGCAGACTTCTTCAGAGTTCCGCGTACCGACCCATGCCGTCCGCCATCTCCCACGCGGCGCCCGCGCTCGCCCTCTATCCGCTCTTCCGCTCGCGCACGCCGCGACGCCTCTGGCTGCTCGGCGTCGCCTGCGCGATGGCGCCGGACCTCGACGTGCTCGCGTTCCGCTTCGGCATCCCGTACCAGCATCCGCTCGGGCATCGCGGGCTCTTCCACTCGATCCCATTTGCGGCGCTCTTCTCCGCGGTGCTCGCGCTCGCGATCTTCACGCGCCCGTGGCCCGGCGCGTCGCGCCTGGTCACGTGGGTCTATCTCTTCCTCGCAACCGCGTCCCACGGCCTGCTCGACACCCTGACCGACGGCGGACTCGGCGTCGCGCTCTGGTGTCCCTTCGATTGTTCGCGCCACTTCGCGCCGTTCCGCCCGATCGCGGTGTCGCCGATCGGAGTCGACGCCTTCTTCGGCGCGCGCGGATTCGACGTGCTGGCGAGCGAGGTCATCTGGGTGTGGCTGCCTTGCGTCGCGCTGGCCTGGCTCTGCGTTCAGCTCCGCCGCGGGCTCCTTCCGGTCACGCGCGTGTAGACCTGATACCCGATCCAGCGCAGCGGCTCGGGCGGGAACGGGAGCAAGCGCTTCTGATGGAAGGGGAGATCGCGCCAGGGCTCGCCGTGGCCTTCATAGAGGTCGGCGAGCACGCGGCCCGCGAGCAGCGCGAGCGCGATGCCGTGACCGCTGTAGCCGAGCGCGTAGTAGATGTTGCGCGCCTCGCCGAGGATGCCCATCGAGCAGACGCGGTCGAGAGTGATCGCGAGCGTGCCGGACCAGCGGTGCGCGATCGGCACGTCGGCGAGCGACGGGAAGTAGCGCGCCATCACTCCGCGCATGAAGCGAGTCGCGCGGTCGTCGCCTGCGCGCCGCGCAAAGGGCGATCCGCCGAAGCGGTACGCGTAGGCCGCGTTGCCGCCGCCGCCGAAGACGAGCCTTCCGCCCGGCGTGCGGCAGGCGTAGGCGATGCGATCGAGGTCGTCGCTCAGACCCTCGAAGGCGCCGAACCCGATCTCGCGCCAACGCGCGTCGTCGAGCGGAGCGGTCGCGAGCGCGTGCGAGTGGAGCGGCAGGATGCCACCGCGGAAGAAGCCGAGCGACGGCGTGTAGGCGTTCGTGGCGAGCACGAGCGAGCGCGCGCGCAGCTCGCCGTCCGCGGTCTCGCACACGACTTCGCGGCCGACGCGCACGCGACGGACCGGAGTGTTCTCGTGGAGCGCGACGCCGGCTTCGACCAGCGGCCGCCGCATGCCCTGGAGCAGGGCGAAGCCGTTCAGGCGACCGGCCCGAGGATCGAGCACGGCGCCGCGCGCGCCGGCGATCTTCAACTCTCGCTCAGAGAAGAACTCCGCCGGAATGCCGGCCGCGCGCGCCGACTCGACCTGCGCGTGCGCCGCCTCGGCGCGCCGCGGATCGGTGTAGACCTCGAGGCAGCCGCCGCGACGGAAGGCACCCGGCGCGAAGCGCGACGCCCACTCCTCCGCGAGGTCGATGCCGAGACCCGTCACCGCGTGGATGCGGCGCAGCGACTCGGGCGTGTCCGGCGCGACGCCGTTGATTCCGTGCAGCACCTGTCCGCCGCTGCGGCCGCTGGCTCCCTGCCCGAGCACGCCCGCCTCGAGCAGCGCGATGCCGAGCTGGGGGCGGCGCGCGGCCAGGTGCCACGCCGTCGAGACGCCCGTCAGGCCGCCGCCGACGATGACGACGTCCGCCAGCTCGCGCCCGCGCAGCGGCGGCCTCGCGCTCGACGCGCGGGCGACGTCGCGCTCGCGTCGCTCCGCGTACTCGCTCACCCAGACCGAGCGATTCTCGTCGCGGCTCTGGTCACCCACCCGGCCGACCCTTTACAGTTTTCGTAGCCCTATAGACCGGGGCCGGGGAGACCGCTCATGAGCCTCGGCACACCCGTCCGCCTCTGCCTCAAGGATCTCTACGCGCAGGACGTGGTGGAGATGATCGAGCGCGAGACGCGCAAGTACGAGCTCGAGTCGATCGAGCACCCCGATCATCCCGACTTCGAGCGCGCCTTCCGGATCCTGTGGGACGCCTTCGGCACGAACGGCGAGATGGAGTCCGCGTCGGTGATCCGCGGGATGCTGCTGGAGGACGCGGCGAAGCCGCTCTCCTCCGGCAGCTACGCCCGCTACTTCCTGCTGGTCGCGCGCGACCGCTCGACCGGCGCGATCCGCGGCGTGCGCGACGGTCGCGTGCTGGTGAACCCCGGCTACGCGCCCGACCTCTGCGTCGTCTACCTCTCGCACATCTTCATGCTGCCCGATGCGCGCGGCAGCGTCCTCACCTACTGGCTGCGCATCGCGCCGCTCGACCTGGCCGTCACGTATCTGCACACCTTGCACCAGCTCGGGAAGATCGCGCTGCCCCTCCCCGATCAGCCCGGCCGGTACTTCGGCATGCGCGTCGATCTCGCGGCCGAGATGGAGTACTTCAGCCCCGAGGACCGGCTCTCGCTCCAGCGCATCCTCTTCTACGGCCGCGGCGGCTTCGACGCGATCGACCCGCGCCACTTCCCGTACCGACAGCCGGACTTCCGAGATCCTTCGATGATCGCGAAGACGGGCGACAGGCCGGTGCCCTTCATGCTGCTGCTCCGACGCGTCGGCCGCGAGCGCGAGGCGCGCCTGCCGATCGACGAAGCGCGCGCGGTCATGAAGCTGCTCTACGACGACTTCGCCACGTTCTGCGAGCCGACGCACCTCGAGAGCAGCCTCGACGTCGTGCTCGGCCGTCTCGAGGAGCGGCGCGCGCGCGGCAAGAGCGACGTCGCGCTGCTGCCGCTGCCGACGGGCGCGCGCGATCTACGGCGCCTCAAGCCTCTCTTCCGCTACGACGTGTACCGGCGCCACTACGGGCCTGGCCCCGCGACGGATCCGTACCTCGCCGGCCCCGTCGCAAAGGCAGCCGCCGCGAATCCGCACTGGATCGACGAGGAGATCGCGCGCATCGCGGCCGAGCTCGCGAAGACGCGCCGCTTCGTCTACGCGAGCCGCGACAAGGGCTTCGATCCAGAGGCGTCGTCGGACTCGTGGAGCGAGGAGTCGATGAAGGCCGCGCCCCCGAATCCGGGAGGCGGCCATTGAGCGCAGCGGACCCGCGCGGCCCGCGCGCGGCGGCGTCCACGCCGGTCCTCTCGATCGAAGGCGTCGGCAAGCGCTACGGCGACGTCGTCGCGGTGCACGAGGTGAGCCTCGAGATCGGACGCGGCGAGTTCTTCTCGCTGCTCGGCCCGTCGGGCTGCGGCAAGACGACGATGCTGCGCCTGATCGCGGGCTTCGAGGAGCCGACCTCGGGCGCGCTGCGTCTGGACGGGCGCGACGTCACGGGCGTGCCGCCCTACCGCCGTCCGGTCAACACCGTCTTCCAGAACTACGCGCTCTTCCCGCACCTCTCGGTCTTCGAGAACGTCGCCTTCGGCCCGCGCATCCGGAAGCTCGCGGAGTCCGAGCTCACGCGCCTCGTGCGCGAGATGCTCGACGTGGTGCGCCTCGGCGATCTCGCCGCGCGCCGGCCGAGCCAGCTCTCGGGCGGACAGCGCCAGCGCGTCGCGCTCGCGCGCGCGCTCGTCAACGGCCCGCTCGCGCTGCTGCTCGACGAGCCGCTCTCCGCGCTCGACCTCGAGCTGCGACGCCAGATGCGGCTCGAGCTGAAGCGCATCCAGCGCGACGTCGGCATCGCCTTCGTGTTCGTGACGCACGATCAGGAGGAGGCGCTCTCCCTCTCCGATCGAATGGCCGTGATGCGCGCCGGACGCATCGAGCAGGTCGGCACGCCGGAAGCGATCTACGACCGTCCCGAGACCGCCTTCGTCGCGCGCTTCATCGGCAGCGCCAACCTGATCCCCGTGCGGGTGGAGGAGACGGTGAACGGGCGCGCGTCGCTGCGGCTCCCCGGCGATCGGCGCGCCGACGTCGACCGCGATGGTCGGCGCTTCGCGAACGGCGAGCCCGCGCTGCTGATGGTCCGCCCGGAGGATCTCGCGCTCGATGCGAAGGAGCCCGACGCGAGCTCGATCTCACTCCCCGTCACCTGCACCGACCTGGTGTTCCAGGGCGCGGTGGTGCGCTGCGCGCTCGTCGACTGCGCCGGCAACGAGCTCGTCGTGCATCTCGGGCCGCACGATGCGACGCCCGAGCTGCGTCCCGGCGCCTCGCTGTGGCTCCGATGGCGGTCCGACTCGGCGCGCCTGCTCCACCGCGACGAGAGCTAGAAGTCGACTACGTTTGTCGGAGACCACACGAAAAGGGGATCGAATGCGTCGCCTGTTCCGCTTCACGCTCCTCGCGTCGCTCGGCGCGCTCGCCTGCGCGACGGTGAGCGTTTCGACGGACTACGACCCGACGACGAAATTCAGCTCGTACCAGAGCTATGCCTGGCTTCCCGAGAATCCCGCGCCGACCGGCCACCCGCGCCTGGACTCGCCGCTGGTGCAGGAGCGCATCAAGAAGGCGATCGACCTGGCTCTCGAAGGCAAGGGCTTCGCGCGGACCGAGACGCCCGATTTCCTGGTCCGCTACGAGCTCAGCGCCGAGCGCCGCCTCGACGTCACGACCTACGACAGCGGCTTCTACCGCGGCTACGGCTACCGCATGTCGCTGCCCGTGACGGAGGTGCGCGAGTACGACGAGGGCAGCCTGATCGTCGACATCCTCGACTACCACGAGAAGAAGGTCGTGTGGCGCGGCGTCGGACAGGGGCGACTGCGCAGCGAGGGCGCTTCGGTGGATCCGGCCGAGCAGCAGGCGCGCATCGACAAGGCGGTCGCCGCCGTGCTCAAGGACTTCCCGCCGAAGCCGAAGTAGGCCGGCGCAGCGGCGCGCTCGGCCTCGCAAGCTCCGCGGCGCTCCGGCCGATGAAGGGGCGTGGCGCACACCCGCTCGCTCCCGCGGACCCGCCGGACGGTCGACACGGCGAGCCGCTTCGGCTTCCAGTGGGACCGCTACCGCGAGGTGTTCGCACACTACGAGCCGCAGTTCCTCGGCTGGATCGCGCCGCTCGCCGCGGGCGACTTCGCCGGGCGCGACGTGCTCGACGCCGGCTGCGGCATGGGCCGCCACTCGCTCTTCGCAGCGCGCTATGGCGCTCGCACCGTGCTCGCGGTGGACCAGTCTTCGCTCGCGGTGAACGCGGCGCACGAGCTCTGCGGGTCAGCGCCGGGCGTGCGCGTCGAGCGCCGCAGCCTCTACGACCTCTCGATCAAGCGCGCCTTCGACGTCGTGCTCGCGATCGGCGTGCTGCACCACGTCGAGCACCCGCGGCTCGCGCTCGAGAAGCTCTGCGAGACCTTGCGCCGCGGAGGTCGCCTCGTCGCCTGGCTGTACGCCCACGAGGGCAACGAGCGCTGGGTGCGCGGCTTCCGGCGCGTCCACCCGCTGCTGCGCCTGCTGCCGCCGCGCGCGCTCCACGCGCTCGCGTACCTGGTCTCGGCGCCGCTCTTCCTCGGGCTGCCGCCGCGCAGCGAGCTGCTGGCGCGGGCGTCGCTGCTGCCCTTCCGCGCACTCCACGCGAGCGTGTTCTCGCAGCTCGTGCCGGAGATCTCGCGCTACTACCGGCGCGAGGAGGTCGAGGCGCTCTTCGGCGAGCTCGAGCTCGCGAAGCACGAGATCTTCGCTCGCGCCGGCGGCTGGACGGTGATCGCGGAGAAGTGAGCGCCCGGATTCAGATCGACCGCCAGTCCTCCGACTGCTCGAAGGCGTAGGCCGCGCGGTAGAGCGTCGCCTCGTCGTGGTGTCGGCCGGTGAGCATCAGCCCGACCGGCAGGCCGTCGATCCGCCCGCACGGAATCGAAAGCGACGGATGGTGCGTGACGTCGAAGGGCTGCGTGTTCGGCGTCATCTCGGCCGAACGCTGGAAGCTCTCGAGAATCGGCGCATCCGGCGCCGGTAGCGGCGTCGCGACCATCGGGGTGGTCGGCATCAGCAGCACGTCCGCCTCGGCGAGCGCGCGGTCGTAGGCCTGTCGCAGCACGCGCGCCTGGTTCACGGCCTTCTGGTAGAAGCGCGCGCCCTGCTGGCGATCGACGTGCGCGCCGGCCAGCAGCATCGCCTTCAACATCGGCGAGAGACGGTCGGCCTTCTCGCGCCAGCGCGCGAGATGGGCGGCGAGGCCGGGCACGTAGAGATCGAAGCGGCCGCTGCCCTGCCCGCCCGCGACGAGCGTGCGGTAGGCGCCCTCGACCAGCATCGGGAAGGTCAGCGCGGCGATGCGGCGGTGCTCCGGGATCGAGACCTCCTCGACCGTCGCGCCGAGCTTCTCGAGGCGCAGCGCCGCGGCGCGTACCTTCGCCTCGACGGCGGGCTGCGCGCCCTCGCGGCCGAATCCCTCTCGCACGACCGCGATGCGGAGCCCCGCGACGCCGCCCTCGAGCCGCTGCGACCACGGCTGCGACGGCGCGCCCGACTGGCGCGGGTCGATGCCGTCCGGTCCCGCGATCACCTCGAGCATTCGCGCGTTGTCGCGCACCGTCGCGGTGATCGGCCCGACGTGGTCGATGGTCGCATCGAGCGGACAGATTCCCGTGTAGGGCACGAGACCGTAGGTCGGCTTCATGCCGACCGCGCCGCAGAAGGCCGACGGCACCCGGATCGAGCCGCCCTGGTCTCCGCCGATCGCCATCGGCACGACGCCCGCGCCGACCAGCGCGCCCGAGCCCGACGACGAGCCGCCCGCGCTGAAGCCGTGCCGGTGCGGATTGTGGACGGGGCCACGCACGTTGGTGTGGCTGCCGCCCGAGAAGCAGAGGTCCTCGCAGTGTGCCTTGCCCGCGATCTCGGCGCCGGCCGCGAGGAGCCGCGTCACGACGGTCGCGTCCACCTCGCACACGTAGCCCTCGAGCAGCGCCGAGCCGTTCAGCATCGGGACGCCCGCGACCATCACGTTGTCCTTCAGCGCGACGCGCACGCCGGAGAGCGGACCCGTCTTCGAGCGCGGGATCTCGGTCCGCACGAACCACGCCCCGAGCGGATTCTCGCCGGCCGGCGGCTCCCACCAGCGGCGCGCTCCCGCGATCGCGGGAGTCGGCAGCGCATCGTCCGCGGCCTCGACCTGTGCGTAGGCCGAGAGCAGGCCCGCGACGAGCAGAGCGTAGACGCCATGGTCTTCGGCGCGGAGATGGAAGCCGAGCTCGCGTTCGAGCGCGCGCAGCTCTTCATCGGTCGGGGGGCGGAAGGTCATGGAGGGCTCCGGGTGATTGCGCGCAGCGTAAATCGGGCGCCGAGCCACTGCTACGCTGCGCCGCCATGTCCGGTCGCGTCCTCGACGGTGTGCGCATTCTCGATCTGACGCGCGTCGTGGCCGGGCCCTTTGCCACCGCGATCCTCGCCGACCTCGGCGCCGACGTCGTGAAGGTCGAGGCGCCGCGCACGGGCGACGACTACCGCTACGGCCCGTCGAAGAAGGGCGAGACGTCGCTCTCGTTCCAGAACACGAACCGCGGCAAGCGCGGGGTCACGCTCGATCTGCGCCGCGACGAAGGACGCGAGATCTTCTTGCGGCTCGTCGAGCGAGCCGACGCGGTGGTCGAGAACTTCCGCGCCGGCTGGCTCGCGAAGCATGGGCTCGCGCCCGAGGCGATCCAGGCGCGCAATCCTCGCTGCGTGGTCGCGTCACTCTCCGGTTTCGGCCAGACGGGACCCGCGGCGGGGCGCGCTTCGTACGACATCGTCGCGCAGGCCTCCGGCGGTCTGATGGCGATGACGGGCTTCGAGGGCGGACCGCCGGTCCGCGGCGGCGGCGCGCTCGCCGACTTCGTCGGCGGCCTCTACCTCGGCCTCGGTCTCTGCGCGGCGCTGCTCGAGCGCGATCGCACCGGCCACGCGCGCGTGCTCGACCTCTCGAACCAGGACGCGGTCTTCGCGATCACGGACTCTGCCGCCACGATCTTCGCGGGGCTCGGCACTCCGATGAATCGCGTCGGCAACCAGCATCCCTTCACCGCGCCCTACGACGCCTTCGAGACGCGCGACGGCTGGGTGGTCATCGCGACCGCGAGCAACAAGCTCTTCCGGCGGCTGTGCGCGGGCATCGGTGAGCCGGAGCTCGCCGACGACGAGCGCGTGCGCAGCCATCGCGGCCGCGCGGCGCACCGCGCGGAGGTGAATGCGCGGGTCGCGGAGTTTGCGCGAACGCGCAGCACGGAGGAGGTGCTCGCGCTGCTAGGCCCCTCGGGCGCCGACGTCCCCTGCGCTCGCGTCGCGTCGCCCGACGAGCTGCTGCGCGATCCCCAGCTCGTTGCCCGCGGGATGATCGAGCGGCGCTCCCACCCGACCGTCGGGGAGGTCGTGTTCCACGGGAATCCCCTGCTCTTCTCGGGCGCCGAGCCGCGCCGCCTCGCGCTCGCGCCTCGCCTCGGCGAGCACAACGCGGAGGTCTTCGCGGAGATCGGCCTCGGACCGGCCGACCTCGAGCGGCTCGCGGCCGCGGGCGTCATCTGAATCATCTCCGGACGGGTTGACACCCGAAAGCTCGTGCCGAGAGTTCGCCGCCGTGAGCGGAGAGCCGGGCCACCAACCCCGGCAACACGCGAGAGGGTCGCGAGACCCCTCGCTCCCGCCACGAGAAGGAGAAATCGAATCATGCTGCATTCCCTCGTACCCTGGCGACGGGCCCACCCGCGCGTCGCTCGCGTCGACCTCTACGACGAGCTCGACCGCGTGTTCGACGGCTTCTGGCGGGGCTTCGGTCTGCCGGCGTCGAGCCAGGCGCCGCGCGTCCTCGCGCCGCGCATGGACGTGACGGAGACCGAGAACGAGTACCGCGTCGAGGCGGAGCTCCCCGGTCTCGAGCAGAAGGACATCCAGGTCACGCTCGAGAACGGCGTGCTGACCCTCGCGGGCGAGCGCAAGGAGGAGCGCGAGGAAGAGGACGAGAAGCGGGGCTTCATGCACCGCGAGAGCTTCCGCGGTCGCTTCGAGCGTTCGCTGGCTCTGCCGGAGAACGCCGACGAGAAGGGCGTCACGGCGACCTACAAGAACGGGGTCCTGACGCTCGCGATCCCGAAGCGGCCAGTGGCGAAGCCCGAGGTGAGGACGATCGAGGTCAAGACTTCCTGACGCCAGCGGTACCAAGCAACACGAGGGCGGGTCGGAATTTCCGGCCCGCTCTCTCTCTTTTTGGCTTTGGTCGGTCGATGCTCGCGCGCGGCAAGCGCCGAAGGCGCGCGCAGCGAGCCGAAGGCGAGCGGAGTCAATCGAGCCAGAGCTAGAGTCGGAGGCCCGTTCCGGAGCCTCCGCATGAATTTCGGCTTCACCGAAGAGCAGGAGCTGCTGCGCGCCGAGGTGCGCAAGTTCCTCGATCAGAACTGCCCGCTCGAGGAGGTGCGCAAGCTCGCCGAGACCGAGAGCGGCTTCTCGCGCGACTTCTGGATGCGCATGGCCGAGCTCGGCTGGGTCGGTCTCACGTTTCCCGAGGCGTACGGCGGCGTCGGGCTCGGCTGGGAAGACCTCGTCGTCGTGCTCGAAGAGACGGGACGCACGCTCTTCCCGTCGCCGCTGATCGCGAGCGTGCTCGCGGGCAACGCGATCGCGCGTCACGGCAGCGAGGCACAGTGCAAGCGCTGGCTGCCGCGACTCGCGAGCGGCGCAGCGATCGGCAGCTTCGCGCACCTCGAGGCCGGCGACGCGCACGACCCCGCGTCGATCGCGCTGCGCGGGCGCCGCGAGGGCGCGGGCTTCGTGCTCGAGGGTGAGAAGCTGTTCGTGCCCGACGCGACGGCGGCCGACGTGTTCGTCGTCGCGTTCCGCACCGGCGACGCGGAAGGCGCGCTCTCGCTCGCGCTCGTCGAGCGCGACGCGAAGGGACTCGCGGTCGAGCGGCTGCCGACCATGGACGAGACGAAGCGCACCGGGCGCCTTCGCTTCGAGCGCCTGCTCGTCACGCGCGACGCGCTGCTCGGCGAGCCCGACCGCGCGGCGCACGCCATCGCGCGCATGCTCGACGAGGGTGCGCTCGCCGTCACCGCGGAGTCGATCGGTGCGGCCGAGGCCGTGCAGCAGCTGACCACGCGCTACGCGAAGCAGCGCATCCAGTTCGACAAGCCGATCGGACAGTTCCAGGGCGTCAAGCACCCGCTCGCGGTGGCCTACGTCGACATCGAGTGCTGGCGCTCGCTCTGCTACTACGCGGCCTGGGCGCTCGACTCCGCGCCCGCCGACGCGCCGCTCGCGGTGTCGCGCGCGAAGGCCTACGCGAGCGACGCCTTCCCGCGCATCGGCATCGAGTCGATCAACCTGCACGGCGGCATCGGCTACACCTGGGAATACGACGCGCAGCTCTACCTCAAGCGCGCCAAGTGGATGCGTCCGGCCTTCGGCGACGCCGACTTCCACTTCGAGCGCGCCGCACGCCTCGGAGGTCTGTGATGGACTTCAACCTGACTCCCGCCGAAGAGGCCTTCCGCGAGGAGGTGCGCGCCTTCATCCGCGAGAACCTGCCGAAGAACCGCGGCGACTTCGCGGGCGTCGCGCAGTGGCAGAAGAAGGTCCGCGAGAAGCGCTGGGTCGGCTTCTCGTGGCCGAAGGAGTACGGCGGCGGCGGCGGCTCCGTGATGGAGCAGGCGATCCTGAAGGAGGAGATGGCGAAGTCGCAAGCGCCGCCGCTCGGATCCTGCTTCATGGGCCTCTCGTGGGTCGGACCGGCCATCATCGAGTACGGCAGCGACGCGCAGAAGAAGAAGTTCATCCCCGACATCCTCGACGGGAAGTACCAGTGGTGCACCGGCTACTCGGAGCCGGCCTCGGGTAGCGACCTCGCCTCGCTCCAGTGTCGGGGCGTGCGCGAGGGCGATCACTACGTGGTGAACGGCCAGAAGATCTGGACGTCGATCGCGATGTGGTCGAAGTGGATGATCCTGCTGGTGCGCACGCAGACGCAGGTCGCCGCCAAGCACGACGGCATCACCTGCCTGCTGGTGCCGATGGACACGCCGGGCATCACGGTGCGCCCGATCAAGAACATGGCCGGCGGCGCGATGTTCGCAGAGGTCTTCTTCGACAACGTCCGCGTCCCCGTGGAGAACCGCCTCGGCGACGAGGGCCGCGGCTGGAACGTCACGGTGTCGGCGCTCGCGCACGAGCGCTCGAGCATCGCCGAGGTGCAGAGCCTGCTGCGGAGCCTCGAGGACCTGAAGAAGCTCGCGAAGGCGTGCGTCCGCAACGGCAAGCCTGCCAGCGAGGATCCCGGCATCCGCCGCCGCGTCGCCAAGATCGACGCGCGCATCGAGGCGATGCGGCTGTGCGGACTGCGCTTCCTGACGAAGCAGCTCCGCGGCGAGCCGCTCGGCTCCGAGACGTCGATCAACAAGCTGATCCGCGCCGAGCTCGAGATCGAGATCGGCGAGCTCGCGCTCGAGATCCAGGGCAGCCGTGGGCCGCTCTGGAAGGGCAGCGACGTGGTGCCCGAGAGCGGGCGCTGGCAGCACATGTCGCTCTCGTGGCCCGAGGTCGTGATCGGCGGCGGCACGCCGAACATCCAGAAGAACATCATCGCGGAGCGCGTGCTGGGGCTCCCGAAGGATTGAGCCTTCGATGTCGCGCGTCGAAGAGATCCGCGCGCGCCTCTGCGACGCGCTCGCGCCCGAGCGCGTCGAGATCGAGGACGAGAGCCGGCTCCACGCCGGCCATGCGGGAGCGCGTCCGGGCGGAGAGAGCCACTTCCGCGCGCTCGTCGTCTCGACGCGCTTCGAGGGCAAGAGCCGCGTCGAGCGCCAGCGCATGGTGTACGCCGCGCTCGGCGAGCTGATGCAAGGAAGGATCCATGCGCTCGCCATGCGGACCTTGACCCCCGAGGAGTGGCGGCGCGAGGGCGGCGCGTGATCCGCGTCGCGCGCGCCCGCGCCGACGAGCTTGCTCGCTGCCTCGCGATCCGTCGGCGCGTGTTCGTCGAGGAGCAGCGCGTCCCCTCGCGCGACGAGCGGGACGGCCACGACGAGGCGTGCCTCCACTGGCTCGCGGCCGAGCTGAAGCTCCACGCCCAGATGCCGGTCGTGTCCTTCTACGAGCGACTCGGCTACACCGCCGAAGGACCCGTCTTCGACGAGGCCGGCATCCTCCACCGCAGCATGAAGAAGTCGCGACCGCCATGCTGATCCGCGACCGGCTGCGCGAGCAGGGCGAGCGCCTCTTTCGCGGCCGCTCGTTCCTCCCACTGCTGCTGCTGCCGCTCGGGCTGCTGGCGCTGTGGCAATCGCGCGACCTCGGGACCCGGCTCGGCACCCCGTACGAGTGGCTCTGCCTGGGGATCAGCGCCGCCGGTTTGGCGCTCCGCTTCGCGGTGGCGGGATGCATCCCGCGCGGATCGTCGGGACGTCGCACGCGCAGCGGGCTCATCTCCGACGAACTCAACACGACCGGGGCCTACTCGCTGATGCGTCACCCGCTCTATCTGGCGAACTTCCTGCTCTTCCTCGGCTTCCTGCTCGGCTTCGGTGGCTTCTGGCCCGCGCTGACGGGCAGCCTGATCTTCTGGCTCTACTACGAGCGCATCGCGCTCTCCGAGGAGCACTACCTCGAGCGCGAATTCGGCGAGCGCTACCTCGCGTGGGCGCGCGAGACACCGGCGCTGCTGCCGGACTTCCGGCGCTGGCGGCCGCCCGCGCTGCACTTCCGCCTTCGCAGCGCGCTGAAGCGGGAGTACCGCACGCTCTGCGGGACCTTGCTCGCGTTCGGACTGCTCCATCTCCTCCGCGACAGCCTCGCCCGCGGTCGCTTCGCGCTCGAGCCGGCGACCGCGTGGCTGCTCGCCGGCGCCGCGCTCGCCTTCGGCCTGCTGCGCTTCCTGCACAAGCGCACGTTCTTCCTGCACGCGCCGGGACGCTGATACGGCAAGGGCACGCCATCAGCCGGCGGTGGGCTCCCCGCGCGCCACCACGACCGCCGCGGCGAGATCGCCGGTCACGTTCACGGCGGTGCGACACATGTCGAGCAGCCGGTCGACTCCGAGCACGATCGCGATGCTCTCGGGCGGCACGCCGACGATGCCGAGGATCATCGCGACCACCGGGATCGACCCGGCCGGGACGCCGGCGGTCCCGATGCCGCCGAGGATGCAGATGAAGGCGACGGTCAGCTGCTGCCCGATCGTGAGGTGGACCCCGAAGACCTGCGCCAGGAAGAGCACGGTCACGCCTTCGAAGAGCGCCGTGCCGTTCTGGTTGGCGGTCGCGCCGATCGTCAGCACGAAGCGGCTGATGCGCGACGGGAGCCGCAGCTCGTTCTCCGCGACCCACAGCGCGGTCGGCAGGGTCGCGCTGGACGACGCGGTCGAGAAGGCGGTGAGCGTCGCCGGCCAGGCGCCGCGGAAGAAATCGCGCGGGCGCATGCCGCCGAGCCACGCGACCGACGCGGAGTAGACGCCGAACTGCTGGAGTGCCAGGCCTGCGATCACGACGACGACGTAGACCGCGAGCTGGCGGAACACCTCGAGCCCGAGGCGCGTCGCGAGCACGAAGACGAGGCAGGCGACACCGACGGGCGCGACGCGGATCACCATCGCGAGCAGCCGCATGGTGACGTCGAAGAGCCCGCGGAGCGCATCCTCGAGCCTTCGTGCCGCGTCGCTCGGCGTCGTCGCGAGCCCGATGCCGAAGATCAATGAGAAGACCATGAGAGCGAGCATGTCGCCCTCGTCCATCGCGCGGACCACGTTGGTCGGCACGAGGTTCACGATGAAGTCGACGCCGGTGCGCCCCGCGGCCGTGCTCGCCGGCGGCGGCGCGCTCGCGTGGAGCTGCGCGGTGACCTCGGGCGGGAGCCCCTTGCCCGGCTGGATCCAGTTCACGAGGACCACGCCGATCACGACCGCGATCGTCGACACGACGACCGTGTAGGCCAGCGTCTTCGCGCCGATCCGCCCGAGCTGGCGCAGATCGCCGAGCTCCGCGACCGAGAGCGCGAGCGCGGAGAGCACCAGCGGGATCACCAGCATGAAGAGCAGGCGCAGGAAGAGCTGGCCGACCGGCTCGATCGCGTAGCGAACGAGCGAATCGAGGAAGATCGAGTCGCCCAGCAGAAGATGGGCGGCGATGCCGAGCGCGAGCCCGACGAGCAACCCCCCGATCATCTGGAGCGGCAGCCGCTCCGACATGGCGCGGCAGTATGCGCGGCCTCTACCGCGCGCGCACCCCGATCACGATCGTCCGGGCGGCAGCCGCGCGTCGGTCGCGAAGCGCGAGCGCGCGCCGCGCAGACGCCGCACGACCGCGGCGTCCTCGGGCGGCGTCGCCGGGCCGTACATCGAGGCGTAGGTGCCGAGCGGCGCGCCGTCGGGACCGCGCAGGGCGAAGAGCGCCACCTCTTCGTCCGGATCGGTCTCGCCCTCGAAGCGGACGATCTCGTCGATCTCGAGATCCTCGGGGACGAACGACTCGCCGCTGTCGACCGCCCGCACCTCGCCGCAGCGCGCGCGCAGCGATTGCCGGAACCCCCGCCGCTCGAGGCGCTCGATCGCCTGCGCGAGAGATTCGAGAGCCATGAGCAGCCCTCCTCTGCCAATCTAACGCACGGCTTCGATCGCCATCGAACGGAGGAAACCGTGGCCCACGCGCGCTGGCAGGTCGGCGAGTACAGGGTTGCGAGCGTGGTCGAGGACCAGATCGCGGGCATCCCGCCGGAATTCTTCTTCCCCGACGCCCGCGGCGACGCGATCGCGAAGCACGCGTGGCTCGTCCCCGATTTCGCCGACGCGCGCGGCCACGTCCACCTGCGCGTGCAGGCCTTCGTGGTCGAGGGCCGCGGGCGCTGCATCGTCGTCGATCCCTGCGTCGGCAACGGAAAGAAGCGGCCGCAGCCCTTCTGGAACGAGAAGACCTGGCCCTTCCTCGAGCGCTTCGCCGAGAAAGGCTTCGAGCCGTCGCGCGTCGACACCGTCGTGCACACGCACCTCCACGCGGACCACGTCGGCTGGGACACACATCTCCGCGACGGCACCTGGGTGCCGACCTTCGCGCGCGCGCGCCATCTCTACACCGCGCGCGAGCTCGAGTGGTGCCGCGACGGCGGAAACCCGGGAAACGACGGCGTGTACGAGGACTCGATCGCGCCGATCGTCGCGGCGGGTCTCGCGGACGTCGTGCCGGAGGACGCGGACCTCGGCGGCGGGCTCCGGCTCGAGCCGACGACCGGACATACGCCCGGCCACGTCTCGCTCTGGATCGAGTCGAACGGTGAAACGGCGCTGATCTCCGGCGACTTCCTGCATCACCCCGTTCAGTGCGCGGAGCCGCACTGGAGGGAGATCGGCGACGAGGACATCGAGCTCGCGCGCGCGACGCGCCGGCGCATGCTCGAGCGCGCGGCGCGCACGGGAGCACTCTTCCTCGGCACCCACTTCGCGACGCGGCCGGGCGGACGCATCGTCGCCGAGGGCGCGGCGTTCCGTTTCCTGCCCCTGGACTGAGGAGATTCGATGGCAGCCAGCAATAGCATTCGCTTCCCCGAGCTCGGCATCTACCTGCTGCCGGGCCACACCGACCG
>DATKND010000148.1:0-18728 GCA_035541475.1 Myxococcota bacterium
CGCGCTGCCGGCGCGGACGTCTTCACCTTCTGCATCTTGCTCTCCTCTGCTGCAGCCACCGCCCGCTTCTGGAGCGACTTCGGCGCCGGCCCACGGCGGGTCGAGGCCGCCGGCGCCGTCTCCTTCTTCGCGCTCTTCTTCGCCGGCGCCGGCTTCCGGGCAGGCGCCTTCTTCGGGCTCGACTTCTTCTTCACGGTCTTCTTGGTCGGACTCATCCCCCGCCCCCGACATCGATGAGGATCGCGTCGCGCGCCTGCTCGGCGCGGGACACTCCCAACGAGCGTGCATCGTCCGGGCCATCCACCCGGGAGTGATCGATCTCGACGGCGCGCGTGCCCGGCGGCAGTGCGATGCCGGCCGCGTCCAGCCAGCTCCGGTAAAGATCGACGAGCGCCTGGCGCGCCGTCGCCGGCGAGTCCGCACCCTGCGCGTTCTTCACCGGCGCGAACTCGTCGAGGCGCGGCGTCTCGACCACGCTCACGCGCTCGGCCACCGGAAACGCGTCGAACACGAAACGCTCGAGCTTGAGGCCGTTCGGCTTCTGCGGGTGGATCGTGCGCCCGTCGGCGTCGATGCACGGGATCGCCTTCGCGGCGGCGTGATAGGGCAGGAGCTCCTCGGCCCGGTCGGCGACGCGGCGCAGGAACTCGCGATCGAAGACGTGGATGGCGATGCTGCCGGCCCAGTAGAGCAGCTCGCCGTCGGGGCCGCGCGCGTTGCGGCGCTCCTCGTCGATCTCGGTGTACTCGACGACGTGGGTGCGTCCGTCGCAGCGCGCGACGACGCCGACCTTCTCCGCCGGGTCGTGCTTGCGCACCACCTTGCACGACGCCTGTGCGCCGGATTGCGCGTGGAAGCCAAGGTACGCCGGGTCCGCGATCCGCACGAGTGGATTGTCCACCTGGTAGTAGAAGAGCGTGTCGATTCCGCGATCGGCCATGTCGTCGAGCGCGCCGGAGACGAGCAGGGCGGGGATCGCCCCGCCGTGGCCGTCCGGGTTCTCGAAGATGTGATCGGGCCGGTCGAGGATCAGGCGTCCCTCGAAGTCGAAGCTCGGAACCATGCCCTGACACAGGAAGAACACGTCGTCCTCGGGCAGACCGTAGAAGTGGTTGCGAGCGAACGCCTCGCGTGTCGCGGCATCGGTGGCACGGCTCGTCATCACGTACCAGGGGATCCGGCGGGATGTCTGGGCGCGCAGGCGCCGGATCTTCTGCGCCTGCAGCGCGAAGAGGGTGCGGTCCGACACGGGGCCGATCGGGAACTCTCCCTTCGGCGCCTCGTAGCCGAGTCGGGTCGCCTGGCCGCCGGCTACCACCATGACGCCGACGCGCCCGGCTGCGAGCCGCGACTCGCCGAGCTCGCGCGCGGCGCGGAAGCGCTCGGGGCTCCCGCCCGACTCGGGCGCGATCTCGACCGGCGGCGGCTGCATCTGTCGGCACGGCTGCGACCGGGCCGCGCGAGCGACCGCATAGCCGCGCAGCAGCGCGGGCAGGTCTAGGCTCGACGCCTGGCGCACGAGACGCCGCCGCGCGTCGGCATCGAGCATCTCCCAGAAGCGGAAGACGTGGCCCTGGCCGTGGGCGGCGAACTCGGCACGAAGCGTCTCGGGGCTGTGCGAATCGGGGGATTCGGTCACCTCGCACCCCTGGGTCGTCGCAGGGCTCCCGTGTAGCACACGAGACACTCGCCGCACCGGGTCCGCGCGGATCGGGACACGGAACCCGTCACGCTTATACTGCGCGACCGCGCCCGGAGACCCCGACCATGAGCCAGCCCGCAGCAGCGACACGCCATCCCGACGGAGAGATCACGCAGGAGGTCCAGGGCCCGATTCTGCTCATCGGGATCGACCGCCGCGAGAAGTACAACGGCTTCACGCCGAAGATGCTGGCCGACCTCGGCGACGCCTACACGCGTCTCGACGAGGATCCGGCGCTGCGGGTCGGCGTGCTCTTCGCGCACGGACCGCACTTCACCGCCGGGCTCGACCTGCCTCGCTTCCACCAGGGCATGAAGGAGGGCGCTGCGGCGCGCGAGCGGGCGCGCACCGATCGCGTCGATCCCGTCGGGCTCGGGCGCGCCTGCCGGAAGCCGGTCATCGGCGCGGTGCACGGCATCACCTACACGCTCGGCATCGAGCTGATGCTCGGCGCCGATATCGTGGTCGCGGCGGACGACTGCCGCTTCTCCCAGCTCGAGCCGAAGCGCGGGATCATGGCCACCGGCGGCGCGACCTTTCGCTTCGTCGAGCGCGGCGGCTGGGGCAACGCGATGTATCACCTGCTGCTGGTCGGCGAGTTCGATTCGGCCGAGGCGCGCCGCTGTGGGCTCGTCCAGGAGATCGTTCCGGCCGGCACGCAGCTCGAGCGCGCCACGGAGCTCGCGCGTCAGATCGCGAGCCATGCGCCGCTCGCGATCCAGGCCACCAAGGCCTCGGCGCGCCTCTACGCGCGCGAAGGCGAGGCCGCGTGCATCGCGGCGCTCGGTCCGACCCAGGCGAAGCTCGCCGCCACCGAGGACGCGCAGGAAGGTGTTCGCTCGTTCGTCGAGCGTCGCGATCCCGTCTTCAAGGGCAGGTAGGAGTGAGAGCGGCGCGGGCAAGCCGCGGAGTCCTCGAAATCCGGCCCATCCTTCCTACTTGACATAATCAAACTTATCGGACGTTACGGAGACGCGACGAGCGCGCCCAGTCCGGGAGCCGGCCCTTGCGGCGCCCGCTCGCGATGGCGGTCCGACCGGGTCTATTCCTGGGCCGGCTTCGCCGGCACCTCGGCCGGCGGCTTCTCCGCGGGCGACGGCGCCGGCTCGGGCCCGATCGACTCGATCTCGCGCCGCTGCATGCGCTGGTAGTCCGGGAGCTGGAGGTCGGGCGCCTGCTTGTCGAGGCGCGCGTACAGCTCGCGCGCCTTGTCGGTCTCGCCGGCGATCGCGCGACAGCGTGCGGCGTCGGCCAGCGCGTAATCGCGCAGCGGATAGCCGGCGAGGCCCGCCGCCTGCTCGTGCAACGCCGCCGCCTCCGCGAAGCGGTTGGCCTGCTCGAGCACCTGCGCCTCGCGCTGGAGGATCACGCCCTGGAGCGACGGTCGCGACGGCGCCTGCGCGTTGGCCTTGCGCAAGGTCTCGAGCGCAGCGTCGGTCTCGCCGTCCTCGAGCTGGAGCTCCGCCGCCTCGAGCCGGGCGAGCGCGCCGCTCACCGTGCCGGTGCGCTCGTCGGCGATCTTCGCGTAGCGATTCTCGTACTCGCTGCGGATCTTCTTCGCCGCCTCGGGATTGGCGAGCTTCGGCACCTGGAGCGATCCGGGCGGCGCGCCCATCGCCTGGAGGTAGTCGGCGCGCGCGTCGGCCAGCGCGATCGACGCGTCCGTCTCGGCGCGGCGACGCGAGCTCACGACAAGCGACGCGGCGCCCGCGAGCACGAGCAGCAGCACGACCGCGAGCACGACCACACGCAGATTCGACTGGAGGAACATGCCGAGCCGGTCGGCGGCGGACTGGAGGTCGTCGAGCGTCTCGGCCGCGCCAGTCGGGTGCTTCGCCATGCCTCGCGTTCCCTCGTGTCCGCGTCGCGGCTCCGCCGCGGCGCGCGGAGTGTATCGGCCGTCAGGCGGACCGCCCCTCGTGGCGCGCGCGTAGTCGCAGACGCACGGGCGCGCCTTCGAGATCGAAGGACTCGCGCAGCCGCTTCTCGAGAAAGCGCCGATACGACGGCTGCACCGCCTCGGGCTCGGTGCAGAAGAGCACGAATGTCGGCGGGCGCGTCGCGGTCTGCGTCGCGTAGAAGAACTTCAGCGGACGCCGGCGCGCCCCGCGCTGAGCCATCGCGGGCTCGTGCGCGCGCACGGCGTCCTGGAGCCAACGGTTCAGCTCCGCCGTTCCGATCCGCCGCTCGGCCGCCTCGTGCAGTCGACGGACGCGATCGAGGATCCTGCCGACGCCGGCTCCTGTCTTCGCGGAGATGCGCAGCACCGGCGCGTCGGCCATGAAGCGAAGCCCGTGCGCGATGCCGCGCGCGACCTCGTCCGCGCGGTCGCCCACCAGGTCCCATTTGTTGGCGAGCACCGCGACGGCGCAGCCGCGCTCGCGCGCGAGCGCCGCGACGCGCGCGTCCTGGTCCGTGAAGCCCTCGGCCGCGTCGATCAGCACCAGCGCGACCTCCGCACGCTCGAGCGCGCGGACGGTCATGACGGCGCTGCCTCGCTCGGCCTCGCGGTCTCGCCGGCCGGCGCGACGCAGGCCCGCGGTGTCGACCAAGGTGTAGACGTCGTCGCCGCGCTCGAGGCGCACGTCGACCGCATCGCGCGTCGTGCCCGGGACGTCCGACACCACCACGCGTTGCTCGCCGCAGAGGCGATTGACAAGCGAGCTCTTGCCGACGTTCGGCCGACCGACCACCGCGATGCGAATGCCCGGGGGCGCGGGGGCCGGCGCCTCGGCGATCGGCAGTAGCGCGACGAGCTCCTCGAGCGCGTCCCACGCGCCCGTCCCGTGCTCGGCCGAGACGGCGCGCGTTCGCTCGAAGCCGAGCGCGTGGAACTCGCCGACGCGCGCCCCGTGCGTCGGCACGTCGATCTTGTTGACGAGCAGCGCGATCGGCTTGTCGGTGCGGCGCAAGGTGCGCGCGATCGACTCGTCCTCGGGCAGCGCGCCGCTCTGTCCGTCGGTCAGGAAGAGGATCGCGTCGGCGTCGTCGATCGCGGCCTGCGCCTGTGCCTGCACCGCGGCGGGCAGCCCCTGCTCCGCCTCCGCGTCGAGCCCCGCCGTGTCGACCACCAGCACGCGGCGCCCCGAGACCTCGACCTCCTCCGCGATGCGATCGCGGGTGATGCCGGGGCGGTCCTCGACGAGCGCCCGCCGCGCGCCTGCGTAGCGGTTGAAGAGCGTCGACTTCCCGACATTCGGGCGGCCGACGATCGCGACGATCGGGAGCGCGTGGCGCATGGCGCGGTCGCCGCGGGCCAGCGTATCGGCGTCGCGCGGCGCATGCCATGCGCGGCGAGCGCGGAACTTCCTGGAATTGCTTGACATTGCCCGCGAACGCCGCGTAGCCTCGCGTCGGAGCGAGGTGCCGTTCATGAGCCACGCCCTTCCCTCTTCCGGGCGCCGGGTCGCCGTCGCCGTGGCACTGCTGCTCGCGCTCGCGGCCGCGAGCCCCGCGCAGGCCGGCCCCGACACGCTGAAACGCTCGGTCGGCAACATCGTGTTCGCGCCGATCGACATGGTGCTCTCGCCCTTCATCGCCGCCAACACGATCTACACCAACCTGCGAAACGTCGACGACTCGATCGGAGTGCGCTGCGCCTACGTCCCGATGGGCTTCGCCTGGAACACGGGCGTGCAGGCGTTCGGCGCGGTCACGCGCGAGATCACGGGGCTGCTCGAGTTCCTGCCCGGCGTCGGCCTCTTCTTCCTGAAGGCCGACATGGAGCCGCTGCTCGCGCCGGTCGAGCGCGGCAATGCGTTGATGTCGGTCGACAACGACATCTTCCCCGTGAAGATCGGGATCGATTACACGACCGTGCCCTTCTAGCGGAGGAACTCCTCCACCCGCTCGAAGATCCGATCGGGACTTCGCGGATCGACTTCGACGCGCTCGGGCACGCCGCGCAGCCAGGTGAGCTGGCGGCGCGCGAATCGGCGCGTGTCGCGCTGCATGGCCGCGAGCGCGTTCGGCAGGATGTCGGAGCCCTGGAGCACCGGCACCATGTGCCGGTATCCGATCGACTGCATCGGACGAAGCTCGGGGCCGTAGCCCCGCTCGACGAGCTCGCGCATCTCCTGGAGGAGCCCCGCATCGATCATCGCCTTGCAGCGCGCGTCGATGCTGGCGTCGAGAGTCGCGCGCTCGAGCATCAGCGCGAAGTGCAGCACGCGGTACGGGCGGTCGCCGAACGCATGGTCGGCGCGCACGCGGCTCGCCGACTTCGAGGCGTGCACGATCTCGAGCGCGCGCGTGATGCGACGTGCGTCGTTCGGGTGGATGCGCGCTGCGGACTCGGGGTCGAGCTCCTCGAGGCGGCGGTGGAGCCGGTGCGGGTCGCCTGCGGCCTCGGCCGCCGCCTGCTCGGCCTCGATCTCCGCGCGCAACCCTTCGTCCGGCGGACCGGTCGGGATCAAGCCTTCGAGGAACGCTCGAATGTAGAGCCCGGTGCCACCGGCCAGGATCGGCAGATGACCGCGCGCACGGATCGCCACCGCCGCGCGATGCGCGGCCTCCGCATAGCGACCGGCGCTGTAGGGCACGTCCGGTGTGACGACATCGAGCAGGTGATGCGGAGCCTGCGCACGCTGCTCCGCGGTCGGCTTGGCGGTGCCGATGTCCATGTAGCGGTAGACCTGCATGGAGTCGGCGTTGAGGATCTCGCCGCCGAAGCGCCGCGCGATCTCGATCGCGAGCGGCGTCTTGCCGGTGGCGGTGGGTCCGGTGACGACGACGACCGGCGGCCGCGGGTCGGAGCTCGACATGCGAGCGTGAGACTAGCGATCGCGCGCGAGCCTCCGTCGCGGCGGCGGGCGGACCTCGGCGGGCGAGCGCGCTACCGCAGCGGCGGCGTGACCTCGTCGCAGGGGAACGACTCGTCGCCCGTGATCTTCGCGTAGTTGTCGCGGAGTCTGGAGCAAGACTCCTTGTCGGGGAACTGATCGCAGTCGTTGGCCTCGCAGTAGGCGACGCACAGCCCATAGGCCGCGCCGCGAACTCCCGCCTGGTCGCAGACGCTCTCGTCGGCGGGCGGCGACTGGTCTGGCGTTCCATGGCCGATGGCGAGCGCGGCGCCGGGTGCGAAGGCGACGGCAGCGAGTGTCGCGGTCCGGAGCGCGAACGAGCGAAGGTTCATGGCGAGTATCCTCCTCGGCGGGCTTAACGTCGCGCCCTCGCCGTGGGCGCGTGATCGGTCTCACGGCAGGCACGCGGCAGCCGCCGCGGTCCCTGCGTCAGCGTCGGCCGAAGCGGCGCTCGATCTCCGCGAGCGACACGGGCACGACCACCGGGCGGCCATGCGGGCACGTGGGCGCCCACGGGATCGCGTCGAGCGCCTCGAGCAGGGCGTGCTGTTCGCGCGGATCGAGCAGATCTCCTTTTCGCCGCGAGGCGTGGCACGCCAAGGTCGCGAGCACGCGGTCGGCGGGCCCGAGCGCACGCAGCGCGGACGCCGCCTCGCTCGCCGGTGCGGTCGCCAGCTCCTCCGCGAGCGTGCGGAGCAGCCCGGCGGGATCGCGCTCCGCGAGCAGCGCGGGCACCGCACGAAGGGCGACCGCGCTCTCGCCGAACGGCGCAGTCTCGAAGCCGAGCGACTCGGCGAGCGCCGATTGATTCGCGAGCGCCGCGAGCGGTCGCGGCGCGAGCTCGACCACGAGCGGCACGAGCAGGGCCTGCCGCGCCGCGCCTTCGGCGAGAACGCTCGCGCGCAGTCTCTCGTAGAGCACGCGCTCGTGCGCGGCGTGCTGATCGACGAGCAGCAGCTCGTCCTTGCCCTCGAGCAGCAGGTAGGTCGCGGCGAGCTGACCGAGGAGCGGGCAGTCGCCGAGGCGAAACGGCGCCGCCGCAGTTCGAGCGGCGCTCGAGGTGTCGCCCTCCGCGTGCGGCCGCGCACGCTCCGGCGTCGCGAAGATCCAGTCCGTGACTCTGCGCCCCGTGGCCACGCCCTCCGTCTCGATCGACACGCGCGGCTCGGAGTCGCCGACCGACTCGTCTCGAGCCGCAGCGCCGAGCCAGCTCCGGCGGGCGAGCGCCGCCTGGAGCGCGTGGCGCACGAGCTGGTGGACGCCGCGCGGATCCGCGAAGCGCACCTCCCACTTCGCGGGATGGACGTTCACGTCGACCGCGCCCGGAGGCAGCTCGAGGAAGAGCACTGCCGTGGGATGCCGGCCGCGCGGCAGCACGTCGCGGTAGAGCTCCTGGAGCGCGTGCTGCACGACGCGGTCGCGCACCGGCCTGCCCTGCACGAAGATTTGGATGCCCGCGGCGGTCGCGCGGTGATGGTCGGGGCGCGAGGTGAAGCCGTGAACGCGCAGCGCGCCGGCTCGGTGATCGAGCGCGACGAGGCCCGCGGCCTCGGATTCGCCGAGCACGGCGGCGAGCCGGTCGAGCGGAGCGGCGGCCGGCCACGCGATACCCGGGCGGTCGTCGCGCGCGAGGTCGAAGTGGACCTCCGGCAGCGCGAGCGCGGCGCGCGAGAGCCAGTCGGCGATGTGGCCCCACTCGGTCACGGCCGACTTCAGGAACTTCCGCCGCGCCGGGACGCTCGCGAACAGATCGGCGACCTCGATGCGCGTGCCGGCCGCGGCGCCGGCCGGCTGCACGCTCTCGAGCGCGCCCGCGCGCACGCGGATCTCGGTGCCCTCGCGCGCCTCGTGCGGGCGGGTCAGCAGGCGCAGGCTCGAGACGGACGCGATCGCCGGCAGCGCCTCACCGCGGAAGCCGTAGGTCGCGATCGCCGCGAGATCGGAGGCGTCGCGCAGCTTGCTCGTCGCGTGGCGCTCGAGCGCCGCGCGCGCGTCCTCGGGCGTCATGCCGGAGCCGTCGTCGGTGACCGAGACGAACGCGCGGCCGCCGTCGCGCACCTCGACGCGCACGCGCCGCGCGCCGGCGTCGAGAGCGTTCTCGACGAGTTCCTTCACCACCGAGGCCGGCCGCTCGACCACCTCGCCCGCCGCGATCTGATCGACGAGCGTGTCGGGGAGCCGCCGCACGCGGCCGCCGGCGCCCGATCCGGGCGGTCGTCCGCTGGCCATCGATCCCCCCGGATGTCGCCTTACCACGTCACTCCGGCGCACGTCAATCGCAGAAGTGCCCGGAACTCCGCGGACGTGGGGTCGAATCTCCCGCAATTCCGTTGACATCCACCCCGCCTCGCCCATAGGGTTTGCCGCGCGAGACTGGGTTGGGGGAGGCGAATGACGGACCTGGGAGCGCGCCGCGAGGTGCAAGGAGACGGCGGAGGCGCCGATCCTCGTACACTCGGGCGACGGCGAGGTGACAGAGTGGTCGGCGCGTCGCGCGCGATGCAGGAAGCCATCGAGCAGGCGATGGCCGCGGCCTCGACGGATCAGCCGGTGCGCATCGCCGGTCCGCCGGGCTCGGGCAAGGATCACCTCGCCCGCTGCATCCACGCATGGAGCCGCCGCTCGAGCGGCGCCTATGTCGTCGTGTCGTGCGTCGGAGTCGCGGCACCGCTGCTCGGCCGCGAGCTCTTCGGTTGCACCGCGTCGGTCTATCCGACCTTGCCCGACGATTACGACGGCGGCCTCGCGCGCGCCGCGGGCGGCACCCTGGTGATCGACCACGCGGATCGGCTGCCGGGCGCCGTGCGCGAGACGCTCTCCAAGGGGATGGCGGAGGGTCGCTACCTGCGCGAAGGCGACGCGGCGCCGCGCCCGCTGCGTGCGCGGCTGATCGCGATCTCGCACGAGCCGCTGCCGCGCTCGCCCTTCGGCGACGTGCCGCAGCTTTCGATCGAAGTGCCGCCGTTGTCCGCGCGCGGGGAGGACGTGCTGCCTCTGGCGGCGCACTTCCTGCGCCTGTTCGCGGACGAGGAAGGTCTGGCTCCGGTCGGCTTCACGGCCGAGGCGCGCAACGCGCTCCTCACGGAGGCGTGGCCCGGGAACGTGCGCGAGCTCGCGGAGCGCGTGCGGCAGGCGCTGCGGCTGACCGGTAACGGCGCGATCTCCGCCGAGGCCCTGATGCTCTCGGCCGAGCTCGAGACGATCCCGTCCTTCAAGGACGCCAAGCGCGCCTTCGAGCGCCGCTATGTGAGCGGCCTGCTGCGGCGCTGCGAAGGCAACATCAGCCACGCGGCGCGGCTCGCGAAGAAGGACCGCAAGGACTTCTACGACGTGATCCGCCGCACCGGAGTCGACCCGGGCGACTTCCGCTGACGTGCGCGTCGCCGTCGTCCAGCTCTGCTCGACGGACGACCTGGCGGCGAACCTGCGCGCTGCCGAGCAGGGCGTGCGAGAGGCGGCCGCGGCCGGCGCGCGCTTCGTCGCGCTGCCCGAGATGTGGCCCTACCTGCGGCGCGAAGGCTGCGACTACCCGCACGCGCAGTCGGTGGACGGCGAGATCCTCGGTCGCGCGCGCGGTTGGGCGCGCGAGCTCGACCTGCGCATCCTCGCCGGCTCGATCGCCGAGCGCGCGCCCGGCGAAGCGCGGATCCACAACACGAGCGCGCTGATCTCGCCGCGCGGCGAGATCGAGGCCGTCTACCGGAAGATCCACCTCTTCGACGTCGAGCTCGGCGCGGATGGAGGCGGCAGCTTTCGCGAGTCCACGCGCGTCGCGCCCGGGAAGGAGGTGGTGGTCGCAGAGACCGAGCACGGCGGCGTCGGCCTCTCCATCTGCTACGACCTTCGCTTCCCCGAGCTCTACCGCGCGATGTCGGCGCGCGGCGCGCGCTTCCTCTGCGCGCCGAGCGCCTTCACACCCCACACCGGAAAGGACCACTGGGAGGTGCTGCTGCGGGCGCGCGCGATCGAGAACCTCGCCTTCGTGATCGCTCCGGCGCAGTGCGGCCGCCACAGCCCGGAGCGAGCGAGCCACGGCCGCTCGCTGATCGTGGATCCGTGGGGCGTTGTGCTGGCGCAGCTCGGCGACCGCCCCGGCGTGGCCGTCGCGGACTGCGATCTCGAGGAGCAGACGCGCATGCGCCGGCGGCTGCCCGCGCTCGAGCACCGCCGCCTGTAGAGCGCCTCAAGACGGCGCGGAGCCCGGCCGAAGACTTGGGCCGATGTGCCCGGGAGGGGCCATGGCTGCTGCTCTCGTCATCCTGAACGGCGAGTTCGAGGGAATGCGCTACCCGCTCGGCGCCGAGGAGACGCTGATCGGGCGCAACCCGACCACCGATGTCACCTTGCTCGACGAGAACATCAGCCGCGAGCACGCGCTGATCCTGCTCGACCCGGACACGGGCGCCTACACCATCGAGGATCTCCAGTCCACCAACGGCACGAAGGTGAACGGCAAAGGGGTGCGGTCGCAGGCGCTCGCGCACGGCGACGAGATCCAGATCGGGCACACCGTCTTCCGCTTCGAATGCAAGGGGTGACGCTCCATCGCGTTGCCGCGCGCGGGGGTTTGCTACATGCACGAGCGCGCGTGACGTCGCGCCGTGCAGCGCGGAGGAAGATCATGGGGCTTCACTCCCACACTCTCTGGAATCGAACGGCGAGCGCGACCGCAGCGCTCCTGCTCATGTGGCTCGGCGCGGGATGTGCGTCGACGCCGAAGCCCGAGCCCGTCGCCAATCTCGGGATCTACCACGTCGGCGCGCCCGATGTCCTCGTCGTCACCATCCTGCCCGACCCGATCGTCACGGAGACCGTGGTCGTGCGCCCCGATGGCCTGATCACCATCCAGCTGATCGGCGACGTCCAGGCGGCGGGCCGCACACCGAACGAGATCGCGGGCGAGGTCGAGGAGCGCATCGGCCGCTACAAGCGCGGCGCGCGGGTGACCGTAGCCGTCTCCAAGGCCGAGAGCTCCACGGTCACCGTGCTCGGCGAGGTGAAAGCGCCCGGCCGCTTCCCGATCGTGAAGCTGACGCGCGTGACGGAGGCGCTCGGCGCCGTGGGCGGACCGACCCCGTTCGCGTCGGTCTCCGGCATCCTCGTGCTGCGCCCGACGCCCAACGGCACCGTGGTCCAGCCGGTCGACTTCAGCGCGATTCGCGACGGCGACATGGCCACGAACTTCGCGCTCCAGGGCGGCGACATCGTCTACGTGCCGCCGACCCTGCTCGCGAAGATCGGCTACGTCGTGCAGCAGATCTTCTTCCCGTTCCAGCCGATCATCGGCGTCGGCCAGGCGACCGCGGGCACGGTGCTCGCGCCGCGCTAGCGCGAGCGAGCGCGCGACGTCAGGGCGTGTCGCGGCCGTTGCCTCCGCGCGGCCCGCGCGTGCGCTTCCGCTGCGCCCAGTGGCGTCCGACGATCTCGACCACCTCGGCCACGTCGTCGGTGACGCGGAAGAGCGCGAGGTCGCGTCGCGAGATCATCCGTTCGGTGAGCGGCTGGCCCGCCAGCCAGTCCACCAGCCCGCCCCAGAAGCTGCTGCCGAACAGGATCACCGGGAAGTCGTGGATCTTGCGGGTCTGCTTCAAGGTCAGGGCCTCGAAGATCTCGTCGAGCGTTCCGAACCCCCCCGGCAGCGCGACGAACGCACAGGCGTACTTCACGAACATCACCTTGCGCGCGAAGAAGTAGTTGAAGTGCAGCGAGGTGTCCGCGTACGGGTTCGGCCGCTGCTCGTGCGGCAGCCGGATGTTGAGGCCGATCGAGCGGCCCTTGCCGAGGCGCGCACCGCGGTTGGCTGCCTCCATCAGCCCGCCGCCGCCGCCGGTGATGATCGAGTAGCCGGCGTGGGCCAGCGCCTCGGCCACCTTCATGCCGGCCTGGTAGTACGGGTGATTGCTGCGCAGTCGCGCGCTGCCGAAGATCGAGACCGAGGGCCAGAACGGGCGGAGGGTCTCGAAGCCCTCCACGAACTCGCCCATGATCTTGAACACCGTCCAGGTGTCCTTGGCGTGTCGGTCCTGCACGCTCGCCGCTCCGCTCCGATCCATCGGCGTTTCGCCTCGCTGTCCTGAATGCATGCGCCGAACGTAGCCTCCGGCCGGGCGACGACCGACCCGCGTTCAGTTCGACCGGAGCGGCGCCGATACGCGCCGCATGGACGATCGGCCGCGCCCGATCCACTCCTCGCTCGGCGAGGATCCCGCGCAGCTCGCCGCGATCGAGGCCTTCGTCGTCGCGCTCGCCGAGCGCGTCGACGAGCTGCAGGACTGCGAGGCGCAGGGCACGCTCGCGCGGCTCGCCGCGCGCGCCGCCGCACTCGCGGAGGAGGCGACGCACGTCGGCTACGGCCCGCTCGCCGAGTGGGCGGAGGCCGTGCGGCGCGCCGGCGTGGAGCACAACGCCCAGGACGCGCGCAAGGCGCTGCTCGAGCTGACCGAGGTCGCATATCGCGTCCGCCTCGGACACCGCGGTGCGGTCTAGCGGGCGAGTGTCAGAGCAGGAACCAGAGCGAAACCACGGCGCCGGTCGCGTCGTGCACGCGCCCGTCCGCTAGCCATACAAGCGCAAAGATCGCGCCGTTCGTGACCGCGTGGACGAGGATCAGCGGCACGATGTGACGTCGATGGTAGAACCACGCCATCGTGAGCAAGGTCCACGTGAACATCACGCCCCACTCCCACGGCTGGTGCGTGAAGACGAAGTAGGCGGTCGTCACCGCGAAGCTCGGCAGCGTGAATCGCGCCATCGGCACGTTGCGGAAGTCGCGCTGTGAGCTCCAGACCTGCGCGTAGCGGAGCAGCCAGCTCCGCACGAAGAGTTCCTCGACGAACGGCGTGACGACCGCATAGCCGACACCACGGAGTGAAAGCGCGAGCGCGGCGCCGTCCGGGCCGAAGGGACGCGTGGGGTCGAAGCCCGGCGAGTTCGGCCGCAGCCCGGGGTAGAGCAAGAACGGTGCAATCCAGAGCAGAGCGCCGAGGAGACCGACCGCGACGTCGAGCGCCACGCGCGCGTCCGCGCGGAAGCCCCGCAGCTCCGGGTAGCGACCGCGCGCGGCGTACCCCGTAACGAGCGCGCCCGGCACGAGGACGCGTAGCACCAGGAAGAATCCCGCCGCCGAGTCGGGCACGCGACGCCCGACCTCGATCAGCAGCAGGAACGCGAGCATCGGGAGCCAGTACGGGCCCCAGCCAGTGTCCTTGCGTGTCGCCATGCGCTCCCGGGCTCCGGCCGATCGGAGCGGCGCACTCTAGACCTTCGCGACCCGTTTCCGCTGCCACGCGAGCACTGCACGGCGCCCTTCCACGTGGAACCGAGCGCGTCTAGCTCGCCGCCTTCGCCGCCATCGGGAGTCCGGCGTCGCGCCAGGCCTCCATGCCGCCGACGAGCGCGCGCGCACGGGTGTAGCCGCGGCGATTCAGGTCGCGGGCCGCACGCCCGCTCGTCTCCTCGTTCGGACAGGTGCAGTAGAGGACGATCCAGGCGTCTTGCGGAAGTCCGAGACGCCGCGCGGAGTCGGCCGGCTGCCGCGGGTCGATCCGCACCGCGCCGTCCACGATCTCCTGGCTCTCGAGCCAGACCGCTTCGCGGCGCACGTCTGCCAGCACAACCGGCGCGCCGACCTCGCGCAGCGCCTTCACCTCGTCGATGCGGATCTCGTCCGAGGCGTCGCCGAACTCGAGGTGGTTGGCCGCCGATACCGGGGCTGCCGCTGCGGGCGCGGCCGCGAGCGCCACCGACTGCAGCGGCGCCAGCGGGAGCGGCGCGGGCTGCGCGGCCGGCGTCGTGGACCCGCCCATCCGCACGAGACCGCCGCCGTGGACCACCACCGAGAGCAGCACCACCAGACAGGCGACGCGGAAGAGCGCCTCGCCCTCGGGCGCGCCCGCGAAGACCGGCAGCAGCACGAGCAGCAGCGTCGAGAGGCCGCGCGGCCCGAACCAGGCGATGCGCCAGCGGCTGCGGCGATCGAGGTGCGAGCCGAGGAGAGCGACCGAGTACACGACGGGACGTCCCAGCAGCACCAGCGCCGCGAACGCGAGCGAGCGCAGGTCGGCGCTCGCGACACCGGTCCAGATCAGCGAGCTGCCGAGCAGCACGAAGGTCAGGAGCAGCGCCAGCTCCGCGGTGGTCTCGCCGTATTCGCGGAAGCAGTCGCAGAGCTCGACGTCGAAGGCGGAGATCGTGAGCCCCGCCGCGAACGCCGCCAGGAAGCCGCTCCCGTGGAACGACTCGGCCGCCGCGTAGGCAGCGAAGCAGACCCCGAGCGAGTAGAGCGACTCGTAGTCGCGGCGGACCCCGAGACGCCGGCGCACCAGGTCGAGCGTCGCGATTCCCACCAGCCCGACCGCCACGCCCGCGGCCGGGCCGAGCAGGAAGAGGTCGAGCGAGAGGCGGGCCAGCACGCGCCCGTCGAACGGAATCGCCGAGTGCGGCAGCAGGGTCATCGAGACCAGCACGATCGGGAGCAGCACCACGTCGTTCAGTCCGCTCTCGAGGCGGAGCCCGGGGCGCGCGGGGCCGAGGTCGGGTCGCCGCAGGAAGCCCCGCAGCAGCACCGGATCGGTGGAGGCGAGCGCGGCGCCGAGGATCGCGGCCGCCGCGGCGGGGAGATCGAGCAGCCAGCTCGCGAGCCAGGCGAACAGCGCCGCGGAGAGCAATGTGCCCGGGCCGAGCAACACGAGCGCGAGTCGCCCGTGCGTTCGCAGCTCGCGACGGTCGATGCCGAGCGCATCCGTGAAGAGGATCAGCGCGAGCGAGAGCGTCGCGACCGCCTGCAGCAGCGGCGATCCGAGCGGCACGTCGAGCGCGCCGAGACCGGCAGGTCCCGCCACCGCGCCGAGCGTCAGGAAGATCACGACCTGCGGGATGCCGCTCCGCTCCACCAGACCCGAGAGCAGCGACGCGATCACGATCACCGCGCCGACGAGCGCGAGCGCGAGCACGAGCGGGCTGAGGACGGGCTCCATCAGCGCCACGGTACAACCGAACCGGTCGCTCGCGCTGCGAGCGCCCTGCCCTCTTCGAAGATCCCGTCGCGCCTGTTCGAAGATCCGGTCGCGCGTGCGGCCGAGCCATGCTATCCGGGGGCGCTGTGCGCGCGATCACGGAACGGAGTTGCTCCGGCGCCGTAGGATCGCGGGCTCCGACGATCTCCAGAAAGAGAGGATGGCCATGAGCCGGTGGGGTGAGAAGCGAGTGGTTTCGGTGGCGCTGACGGCGCTGCTCCTGGGTGTCGGCTGTGCGACGAACGGCGACGTGAGCGCCGCGCGGGCCGAGGCGGAGCAGGCGCGGAGGATCGCCGAGGACGCGAACGCCAAGGCGAGCGCGGCCGCGGCGGACGCCGCCGCGGCGCGAGCAGCGGCGGAGCGCGCGGCGCAGGATGCGCGGGAGGCGAACGAGAAGGCCGACCGCATCTTTCAGCGATCCCTCCACAAGTAGCGTCGGGCCCGCGGCTCCCTTCGAGTTCGTCTCGACGGCCCGGCCGGGCCCGCCCGGCAAGGCGGACTTCGTGCTCGTGCTGAAGGGACCGCGTCGCCTGCTGCTCCTGCGTGGGGACCGCGTCGTGCGCGACTACCAGATCGCGCTCGGCAGCCAGCCGGTGGGCCCGAAGCGGCACTACCGCGACGGACGTACGCCCGAAGGTCGCTACGTGCTCGATGCGCGCCTGGTGGACAGCCGCTTCCACCGCTCTCTCCACATCTCCTATCCGAACGCGGACGATCTCGCCTTCGCGCAGGGCGCGGGCGTCGATCCGGGAGGAAACGTCATGATCCATGGCCTGCCGGATGGAGAGAGCTGGATCGCCGACTCGCACCGCGCGTTCGACTGGACCAACGGATGCATCGCCGTCACCGACGACGAGATGAACGAGATCTGGGAGCTCGTCGATGACGGGACGCCGATCGAGATCCGCCCGTAGCGCGCTCTGCGCCGCGCTCGTGGCGCTCGCGTGCAGTCACGCCCCGCCGCCGCCGCCGCACACCCGACACTTCCTCGAGGACCCTCCGCCCTCGCCCGATCTGGTCGGGAAGCTCGGCTTCCACGAGGCCCACGCCGAGGACACGCTGATCGACCTCGCGCCGGCGCTGCACGTCGGGTACGTCGAGCTGCTGGCGGCCAACCCCGGCGTCGACCCGTGGCTGCCGCGCGAGGGGACGCGGCTGGTGGTGCCGTCGGTGCGGTTGCTGCCGAGCGGGAAGCGCGACGGGATCGTGGTGAACCTCGGCGATCTGCACCTCTACTACTTCGCGCCGGGACAGCCGGTGCGCGCCTATCCGATCGGGATCGCGAAGGACGGCTACGCGACGCCGATCGGCGTCACCGTGGTGAAGGACAAGCGCGAGAAGCCGGTCTGGATCCCGGGTGACTCCGCGCGCCGCGACGGCTATCCCGCGCGCGTCGAGCCCGGACCCGACAATCCGCTCGGCGAGTACGCGCTCTACCTCGGCTGGCCCACCTATCTGATCCACGGCACCAACGAGCCGCGCGGCGTCGGCCGACACTCGAGCCGGGGCTGCATTCGCCTGTACGCCGAGGACATCGCCGAGCTCTATCCGCTCGTCGCGCCCGGCACGAAGGTGCGCGTCGTCAACGAGCCGGTGAAGCTCGGGTGGATCGGCGACGAGCTCTATCTCGAGGTGAATCCCGATCCCGACCAGTCGCTCGAGCTCGACGAGACCGGGAAGCTCGACCGCGATCGCCCGCCGAAGAACCTGCGCGCGCGGGTGCTGCGCGCCGCCGGCGAGCAGGCGGAGCGGCTCGACTGGCCGCGCATCGAGCGCGCCGGGCTGCGACGCTCCGGCGTACCGCTGCGGATCACGCATCCGACCGGCGAGGCGACCGTCGCCGGCGAGCCAGCGCGAGAGTGAGCGCGACGCCGGAGAGCTGCATCGCGACGGCGCCGGGCTCCGGCACGAAGAAGATGTCCCCGTCGAGGTCGACGACGTAGAGATTCCCGGCATTGTCCTGCCGAAGGACGACACGCTGTCGAAGGTGCCCGCGTCGGGCGGCACTCCGGCTCGCCCGTGTGATCCATCAGCTCGGTTTAGTTGTGGCCGTCGAAGCTGCCGGGAGCGGAGCCGTCGTAGCGCCGCGACCAGATCCGCGCGGTGCCGTAGTCCGCGAAGAAGTAGAGGTTTCCGTCTGGGTGCGGCCTCCGGGACGCCGCGCATCCTCGAATTGCTTGACCCGTTTCTCCGGCCGCTCGTAGGCTGGCCGCACTCCGTCGGGGCAACGCGTCGCGCGGCCAGAGGCCGCCACGCAGCAGGAGTCCTCCATGCGACACGATCGGATGCAGTCTCTGCGACGTCCCCTCCTCGGCGCGCTCCTCGGCGCGCTCTTCGCCTCGCAGGCACACGCGAACTTCTTCGAGCCGCTCTCGCTGACCGATCGCGGCTTCGTGCGCGGCACCAGGACCGAGACGATGAACGTCTTCCGCGGGATCCCCTACGCCGCGCCGCCCGTTGGACCGCTGCGCTGGCTGCCGCCTCAGCCGGTCAAGCCATGGAGGGGCGTGCGCGACGCGAGCGAGTTCGCGGGTCACTGCGCGCAGCCTCCGTCACCGTTTGGTGTGGAGACCAACAACGAGGATTGCCTCTACCTCAACGTCTACACGCCTCGACCGCGCTTCGGCCGGCGCTTCAACGACTTCCTCCACCCCGTGATGGTGTGGATCCATGGCGGGGCGCTCTTCCTCGGCGAGAGCGACGACTACGACCCGACCCGCCTCGTCGAGCAGGGCATCGTGGTGGTGACGATCAACTACCGCCTCGGCCTGCCCGGCTTCCTCGCGCACCCCGCCCTCACGGCGGAGTCGTCGTACGGGGGCTCCGGCGACTACGGCATCCAGGACCAGCAGGCCGCCCTGCGCTGGGTGAAGCGAAACATCCTCTTCTTCGGTGGAGACCCGCGCAACATCACGATCTTCGGCGAGTCGGCGGGCGGACTCAGCGTCAATACGCAGCTGGCGTCGCCGCTCTCGGCCGGACTCTTCGAGCAGGCGATCTCGGAGAGCGGCGCGTACGCGCTGACGAACGCGCCGCTGGACGCCGCCGAGACGGCGGGCACGAGCTTCGCGACCGCGGCCGGCTGCCCCGACCAGACGCTCGCATGTCTGCGCGCGCTGCCGGTCGAAGCGCTGCTCGCCGTGCAGGGCGGCGGCGGCTTCGTGCCGAACCTCGACAACCACGTGCTGACGGAGACCCTGAAGGCATCGT
>DATKND010000149.1:0-13798 GCA_035541475.1 Myxococcota bacterium
TCCGGCCACGCTGAAGCCCAGGTCGCCAAGGATGCCGCCCGCCTGGTTCGACTCGATCACCGCCGCGGCCGTTGCAGGATTGCCATTCGCGATCCCCGACGCGCTGCCGAGGAACACGAACGCAGCTCCCTCGTCCGTCTCTCCGTTGTCGTACAAAGGCACGCCCACGATCACATCTGCGTAGCCGTCGCCGTTCACGTCGCCTGCGCCCGCGACGCTAGTGCCGAGCTGTGCGCTCGCCTGGTTCGATTCGAGCACCGCGGCAGCCGTCGCGGGATTGCCATTCGCGATCCCCGACGCGCTGCCGAGGAACACGAATGCGGCCCCTTCGTCCGTCTGCCCGTTGTCGTATGCGAGCGCGCCCACGATGACGTCTGCATAGCCGTCGCCGTTCACATCGCCCGCGCCTGCCACGCTGTAGCCGAGGAATGCGCTCGACTGGTTCGACTCGATCAGCGCAGCGGCGGTTGCGGGATTGCCGGTCGCAATCCCGCTGCCGCTCCCGAGAAAGACGAACGCGGCGCCTTCGTCGGTCTGTCCGTTGTCGTAGAAGGGGGCGCCCACGATCACATCGGCGTAGCCGTCCCCGTTCACATCCCCCGCGCCGGCGACACTCTGACCGAGGCGCGCGTTCGCCTGATCCGACTCGAGCTGCGTGTCCGCGGTCTCCGTCAGCAGCGGATCGATCACCACGGGATAGATCGCGCCCGCGTCGTCGACGACGATGCGCAGGCGATCGTCACTCGCGAGCTCGAGGTGCGCGGCGACCGCGTGATGCGCCGCGTCGGTTGCGGCGAGGTCGCCGTAGCGGAGCCTGCGTCCGGCGTTCGATGCGAAGACGACCGCGTCGCCGAGCAGCGTCGGATGCGCGCCCGTCACGGCGAGCTCGACGACCAGCGCCCCCTGCCCCGCCGGCCGCTCGGAAAGTGTGAAGCCCTGCTCGAGTCCGGCCTGCGAGTTCACGTACCACTCGAGCAACCCCGTGCGCCGCAGCTCGACCCGGTTCTCCTGCGTCGCGACCGCGCCCGCGGCCGGCGCGGCGAGCACGGCGCCGCGTCCGACGCCCGCGAGCGACAGCGCGAGCAGCTCAGGGCTGCCACCGGCCGTGCGGTCGTGCACGCGGATGCCCGTCGACTCGAAGTACGTGCGCAGATCGTGGGCGCGATTGGGCGCCTGCAGGCCCTGCCCGTTCTCGCTGACGCGGTACTCGCGCGCCGCGATTTCGGACTGCGCCCGCGCCAGCCAGCCGGTATCGGTCGGCTGCCCCTGCGTGTCGCGGTTCGCGCAGGCTCCGAGCAGAAGCCCCATGGAAGCCAGGACGAGCGCGTCGAATCGGGTGCTCATGAATCTCCCTTCAGTCCACTTCCAGCTGCGCCTCGGCGATGCGCTGGAACGGGAGCTCGGCGCGGCACGCGGCGGCGCGCACGGCGTCGGCGTTCTCCGCCTCGAAGAGGCAGAAGCAGGTCTCGTCGTCAGGGACGAAGATCGAGCGCTGGTAGCGGACCGGAGTGCCCGAGCGGGTCAGATCCTCGGCCGCGCGACGCGCGTCCCGGCACCAGCGCCTGGCAGCACCGGGGTCCGCACGCGAGACGTAGAGCTCGACCAGGAACAGCGACACGCGGTCGACCCTACGCGCGCGCGCGTCCGGCTTACATAACGGAAACCATCAAGACTTCAGACCAGGCGGCGCGCGAGCTGGGCTCGCGAGTGGACGCGGAGCTTGGAGTACACGTGGGACAGGTGGACCTCGACGGTATGCACGCTGACGAAGAGCGCGGCCGCGATCTGCTTGTTCGAGAGGCCGTCACGGGCCAGCTCGGCGACTCGCTGCTCGCTCGGCGTCAGCTCCGCCGCCGCTCGCGGCCGACGCCCTCCGAGGCTCGTGAGCTCCTCGCGGGCGCGCGCGGCCCACAGCGTGCAGTCCATCCGATCGAAGTCCGCGCGCGCCGCCTCGAGCGCGCGTCGGGCTCGGGCGCGTCGCCGGAGCCGCCGCTCCAGCGACCCTTGCACCAGCAGGCTGCGCGCGCGCTCGAAGGGCATGTCGAGGCGCTCGTGCTCCACCAGCGCCTGCTCGAGCGCCGCGCCCGCTCCGCGGAGGTCGCCGCGCGCCGCGAGCAGCAGCCCTCGGCAGCGACGGCCGGTCGCGAGCGCCCAGGTGCGATCGAGCTCATGGGCACGCCGCTCGAATGTGTCGAGCAGCGCCTCCGCCCGCTCGAGCTGGCCGAGCGCGATCAGCGCCTCGAGCGCATCGGGCAGGAACATGAGCGGTACCGGCTCGCCGATGCCCGTTCGCTCGATGACCTCGACCAGCTCGCGAGACGCGCGCCAGGCTGCCTCGGGGTCACCGACGGACAGCTCGACCAGCGTCTGCGCGGCGGCGATCCAGAGGTCGATCTGGCTGATCTCGCTTGGGTCCGGCGAGGCCGCCTCGGCGCAGCCGCCGTGGACGGCCCCGCGTTCGCCGAGATGGGCATGGACCCAGGCGCGCTGCGCGATCGCACGGCGCCGCAGCGAGTGGGTGCCAGTCAGCGACGTGCAGGTCACCGCCTCGTCGGCGATCCGAAGTGCCTGCGCGAAGTTCCCGCAGCGCGTCTCGAGCCAGGAGAGCCAGTACAGGGCCTGGCCGAGATCCGCCTCGTCGCCGCGCTCGGCCAGCTGCACCCGGACGCGCTCGAGCTGCTCGCGCGCTTGGTCGTGCCGGCCGACGAACATCCTGATCATCGCGGCGACACCGGCCGGCGGGAGCCCGGGTAGCGAGATCCTCTCGGGGTCCTCGAGCTCGAGGGCGCGTTCGACCTTGCTCCAGTCGACGCCTCGACAAGCAAAAAAGTCGGCGATCGCGGAGTAGGCGAGCGCCTCGGCGAGCAGGGGTCCGTCGTCGCTTCCGGCGAGATCGGCGAGCGCGTCGCGGCCGTACTCGGCGGCCCGCGCGTAATCGTTTCCGAGCGAGGCGGCGTACACGAGCTCCAGGCGAAGACGAGCGGCGACGCGAGCGTCGTCCGCAACTTCGAGTGCCTGAACCAGCACGCGCTCCGCCTCGGGCATGTCGTCCTGCGCCATGTGGAGCTCCGCGAGCAGGCGCAGCGCCTCGGCGCGTTGCGCCCGGCTGAGCGGCTCGGCCAGCAGCTCGTCGATCGAGGTCCTGGCGCGAGCGCGGTCGCCGGCATGCATGTGCAGCTCGGCGGCGCGGATGCCGCGCTCGCGCCTGGCCTCGGCGTCGCTCGCGGGCGTCAGCCGCCGTGCGCGCTCGAGCAGCTCGGCGGCCGCGTGCAGGCTGCCCTTGCCGCGCGCGACCCCCGCTCCGCGCTCGAGCAGCGCGGCGATCGCTGCGCTCGGGCCCTCGGCTCCGAGCGCGAGGTGCAGAGCCTGCGCTTCCAGCTCGTCCACGGCATCGGCGAGCCGACGGTGCATGCGTTGCCGCTCGGCGGCCGTCGCGTTGGCGACCACGGCCGCGGCGTGAAGGGGATGCGCGAACGCGACGGCGTCGCCCTCGAGCCGCGCGACCCCCGCGACTTCGGCCGGCTCGAGGTCGATCTCGACGCGACGCCCGAGCGCGCGACCGAGCGATCCGACCGTCGGCTGCGCGAGCAGCGCCGCGGCGAGCAGCAGATCGCGCGTCACCTGCGGCAGCTCCACGGCGCGAGCGCGAACCAGCTCGCGCACGTCGTCGGGGACCGGAAGCGGCTCGTTGAGCGGGTGCTCGCTCCGCCCCACGAGCGCCCGGCCGATCTCGAGCGCGAAGAGCGGATTGCCGCCGGAAGCGCTGTGAATGCGCATGAGCGTCGAGCGTGGGAACGCGTCGCCGAAGCGCTCACGCAACAGGCGTTGGAGCGCACCGAGGCTCAGCGGGCCAATGTCTTCGCGGGTGAAGACCTCGCGCGGCACGAGCCTCTCGAGATCGAGCCGGGTGGGCTCCGTGACTCGGCGCGTCGCGAGGATGCCCACCCGCTCGCGCTCGAGGCGGCGGATCGCGAACCCAAGCGCCGCGGCCGATGCCCTGTCGAGCCACTGCACGTCGTCGACCGCCAACAGGACCGGGCGCTCCGAGGCCAGGCGCGAGACGAGCGAGTGTACGCCTGCTGCGACGGCGCGCTGATCGACGGGATGCGTCCCTGGGTCGGCCTGCAGCAGCGCAACCTCGAGCGCGCGCCGCTGCGGCCGCGGAATCCCGTCCCAGGTCTCACGGGGCACCGGTTGCAGGAGATCGCCGAGCGCCGCGAAGGAGTAGGTCGCCTCCGACTGCACCGGCCGGCAGGCGAGCACGATCCGGTTCTTCGCCTGTGCGAGCTCCAGGGCCGCGCGGAAGACCGTGCTCTTCCCGATCCCGGCCTCCCCCTCGACGAGCAGCGCGCAAGGGCCGACGCCCGCCCCGATCAGGAATCCTTCGATTCCCCGGAGCTCGCGATCACGTCCGATGATCTCGATGACGCCCTCGTGGCGCGCAGGCCTCACGCTCGCGGACCGACCGATCAGAGCTTCGGCCGCCACTCTCGGCCCCGACAGCCCCGATTGTCAAGCGCCGGAGCGACCGCGACCGGTGTCGCGGAAACGGACCTGCGACGCGACGGCGGCTCGGCTCGGACGGACTGCTCCGCGACCGCGGGCTCCGGCGGGGCTAGCGGGATACCGGTCCTGCGGCGACGCGCTCGACCAGCGAGCGGAAGCCCGGGTGCGCGAGCAGTCCCAGAGTGTCGCCCGACTGGACGAGTCCCACGACCTCCGGGTCCCGCGCGAGCTGTTGGAGCTCCGGGTCGTCTCGCAGCCCGCGCATGCGCGGACCGACGTCGCGCAGCACCGCGATGAGATCGTCGTGGAAGAGCGCGGGATCGCGGGCAGCGCCGTCGCTCACCACGCCGAGCGCGGCGAGCCGCTGGCGCAGCTCCGTGTCGCGCATCACGCGCAGCGCGGCCGGGCGCGCGAGCGCCGGCTCGATGAAACCCTGCTCGACGTCGCCCCAGAAGCCCGGGTCCTCGCGCAACATCGTGACCGACGGCGTCTCGACGACGGCCTGCCACTCCGTCAGCGCGCGCGCAGGCTGCGCCGCGGTGTGCGCGACCACGCGCCCCGCGGAGCCCTCGTCGGCGAGCGCGGCCTCGACCCCGGCCTCGACCACCGCGCTCGTCACGCGCGCGGTGGCGGAGTCCGACACCGGCGAGAGCGGAAGCTCGCGACCCGTCGCCCGCAGCGCGTCGAGCCACAGCGCGAAGTAGGCGACGATCAGCACGAGCAGCGCGCCGCGCACGGCGCCGAGCGCCGCGCCGCACCAGCGCCCGGCCGCGCTCGGCTCGTCCGAGACGACGCCGGCGCGCAGCAGTGCGAATCGCAGCAGCAACACGGCCGCGTAGGCGGCGAAGAAGAGCAGCGTGCCGGCGAGCGCCACCAGGACGAAGTTGGGCCAGTCGAGCCAGCGTCCGAGCACGGGCGCGAGCGGCGAGGCGCCGAGGACCGACACGACGTAGCCGACGATGAGCGCCGCGAGCGCCATGCCGGTCCGGAACCCGCCGCGCCAGGCCCCGAGCCCGGCCAGCAGGGCGATCAGCACGACGGCGACGAGATCCAGCCACATTTCTGGACCTTTCGGACGCTCGAGGCGCGCTCTGGAGTTACCGCGACGGCCGTCAGTCGCCGTCGTACCCGCTGGCAGCGAGGCCCGAGTAGAATGAGCGAATCACGCGGAGGACCGCTCTCGATGAGATCTCTTCGGCTCGGGCTCGTGTCGACGGGCCTCTTCTTCGCTCTCGGCTGCTCGACCACCCTCGCGAATCTCGACGTCGTTTCGACCAAGACCACGGACTTCTCGCAGGCGCATCACCGCTCCGCGAGCCAGGCAAGCGACACCGACGGCCGGCTGTGGATCACGATCTTGCCGCTCGGCGGTGCGCCCTCGATCGACAAGGCCATGAACAACCTGCTCGAGAAGTACAACGGCGACTACCTCACCGACGCGAAGGTCTCCGAAACCTGGTGGTCGCTGCTGCTGGTTTCGTACGGGGCGATCGAGGTGAAAGGTGACGTCTGGAGCGCCGGCGCGGGTGCCAGCTCCGGCTCCGCTCCAACCGCGAAGTAGTGCCTGCTGGTCAGCGGCTCGGTCCTCATCGGCTCGCTCTGTCGGCCCGGGCTTCTCGCGTCGACGCTCGGATTCGCCGCGACCCTCGGATGCACGAGCACCTGAGCATCAGTAATTTCTGATGGAGCGTCAGATTCGACCCTCGGGCTGGCGCTGGAGGTGCGGTGAAGGGTCGCTACGCGCTCGGACTCGACTTCGGCGGCGGCGGCGTGCGCGCCGCGCTGCTCGACGTCGACGGGCGCCGGGTGACCGCCGCCGCCCGCCCGTTCGCGTCGGTCCCGGAGCTCGCGGTGCCGGCCGGCTTCTGCTTCGACGCGCGCGCGGCCTGGCAGGCCGTGTGCGCCGCGGCGGCCGACGCCCGTGAGCGAGCCGGCGCGAAGCCCGACGAGATCGGTGCGGTCGCCGCGTCGAGCATGCGACACGGGAGCGTGCTGCTCGACGCGGCCGGAAGCGTGCTGCTCGCGACGCCGAACCGCGACGCGCGCGGATTCGTCCCGGCCGCCGAGTGGGCCGCCGCGCGCGGCGAGGAGATCCAGCGGCGCACCGGTCACTGGCCGCACCCGATCCACGCGGCGAGCCGGCTGCGCGGCATCGCGTTGCAGGACCCTGCACTCTTCGCGCGCGTCGCGACGCATCTCGCGATCTCCGACTGGCTGGCCTTCGAGGCGTGCGGCGAGCGCGCCACCGATCCGACCCAGGCCGGCGAGACGCTCGTCTTCGATCTCGCGACGCGCCGCTTCGACGACGCGCTGATCGCGGAGCTCGGGCTGTCGCGAACGCTCTTCCCACGCGTCGCCGAGCCGGGCAGTCCTCTCGGATCGGTCCGCCCGGCCGCGGCGTCCGCGCTCGGTGTCGCACGCGACGCGGCCGTGTCCGTCGGCGCCGCCGACACGCAGTGCGCGCAGGTCGGCGGCGACGCGCTCGCGCCGGGCGCCTGGTGTCTCGTCGCCGGCAGCACCGCGCCGCTCGTCGTGGTCGCTTCCTCGCCGCGCGTCGAGGCGCGTCTCTGGACCTCGCATGCGCCGGTCGCGCCGCGCTTCGTGCTCGAGAGCAACGCCGGCGGCGTCGGCGAGTCGCTCGAGTGGCTCGCGAGCGCGCTCTACGCGGAGCACGCGCACCCGCTGCTACACTTGCTCGACGCGGCCGCGCGCGCGAAGCCCGGCGCGGGCGGCGTGCTCTCGAGCGCGGTCGGCCACGTGATGGACGCGCGCGCTCTCTCGCTGCCGCTCGGGACCGTGACGCTCGCGCCGATCGTCGGCGCCGACGGCGCCGAGCGGCGCGCGCTTCTCGCGCGCGGTGTCGTCGAGGGTGCGGCCTTCGCCTTGCGCGCCAATGTGGAGCAACTCGCGGCCGCGCTCGGCGCGCGGCCCTCGCGCTGTGTCGCCGTCGGCGGGCTCGCGCGTAGCGCCGCCTTCACGCAGATCCTCGCCGACGTGCTCGGCTGCGAGGTCGTCGTGCCGCGGGAGCATGGCGCGACCGCCTTCGGCGCAGCGCTCTGCGCGGCGGTCGGCGCCGGCGCCTTCCGCGACCTCGAGAGCGCGGCGCGCGAGTGCGTGGGCGTCGCGCGGCGACACGAGCCGGACGCGCGCGCGAGCGCGATCTGCGCCGAGAGCTTCTCCGTCTGGCAGGCGCTCCACGCGGCGCACCAGCCCGCGCGCGGACCCGCGACGGGACATGCGTTGCGACAGCTCGGCGCGCAGGGCCCCGCCGCGAGCGCCGTGCAGGTCGCGCGCCCGAAGGTGCTGGTCGCGTCCGACATGGACGAGGCGAGTCTCGCGCGGTTGCGCGAGATCGCCGAGGTCGAATACGCGAGCTTTCGCAAGGCCGGGCGCCTGCTGCGGGGCGACGCGCTCGTCGCGGCGCTCGAGGGCGTGCAGGTATTCGTGACCGAGATCGACGTGGCCGAGGCGCAGGCGCTCGCGCGCTGTCGCGAACTGCGCGTCGTGGCGGTGTGTCGCGGCGACGCGGTCAATGTCGACGTGGCCGCGTGCAGCGCGCTCGGCATCCCGGTCGTCCACACGCCGGGCCGCAACGCCGACGCCGTCGCGGACCTGACCCTCGCGTTTCTTTTGATGCTCGCGCGGAAACTCCCCGAGGCCACGGCATATCTGCGCGAGCCCGGCGGCAAGCCGGGCGACCTCGGCCGCATGGGCCGCGCCTTCGCGACCTTCCAGGGCCGCGAGCTGTGGCACCGCACGGTCGGGCTCGTCGGGCTCGGCGCGGTCGGGCGCAAGGTGCTCGCGCGGCTGCGCGGGTTCGAGGCCCGCGTGCTCGCCTACGACCCCGTACTCGGCGACGACGCGGTGCGGCTCGCGGGCGCCGAGCCGGTCTCGTTCGCCGAGCTGCTGGCGCAGAGCGAGTTCGTCTCGCTCCACGCCGCGGTGACGGACGCGTCGCGGGGACTGATCGGCACGCGCGCGCTCGCGGCGATGCGTCCCGGCGCCTGTCTCGTCAACACGGCGCGCGCGGCGCTCGTCGACGAGGCCGCGCTCGCGGAGGCGCTGAAGAGCGGGCAGCTCGCCGGCGCCGCGCTCGACGTCTTCGCGGTGGAGCCGCCGGGCAGCGATCACCCGCTGCTCGCGCTGCCGAACGTGATCGCGACGCCGCACGTCGGCGGCAACACGCTCGACGTGGCCGCGCACCAGGGACGCATCGCGGTCGACGAGATCGCGCACCTGCTCGCCGGCCAGCCGCCGCGCCACTGCCTCAACCCCGAGACGCTCCCCGGCTTCTCGTTCTCGAAGTCGCGTCCGGCACCACCGGTGGACCTGCTCGAACGGCTCGGCGGAGCGCCCGGTCCCGCGATCACCGATCTCGCGCGCGACGCGGCGGCGCGAGAGGTCAAGCGATAGCTTCGGGCGCCGAAGAGGGGGACGGTGGCGCGCCAACGCATCCGCAAGACGAAGCTCGTCGCCACCATCGGCCCGGCCTGCGACTCGCCCGAGGCGATCAAGGCGATGATCCGCGCGGGCATGGACGTCGCGCGCCTCAACTTCTCGCACGGCACCCACGAGGAGCACCGCAAGCGGCTCGAGATCATCCGACAGGCGTCGGCGGAGCTCGGCGCGAACGTCGCCGTGATGCTCGACACGAAGGGCGTGAAGATCCGCACCGGACGTCTGGCCGGCGGCATGGTGACGCTCGAGACGGGCGGCCTCTTCACGCTCTACACCGACGGGCGCACGGGCGACGCGCAGGGCGTGTCGGTGTCGTACGAGGCGCTGCCCGAGCAGGTCGAGCCGGGCTCGACCATCCTGATCGACGACGGCGTGATCGAGCTCGAGGTGCGCGAGGTCGAGCACGGCGCGATCCGCTGCCGCATCCGCCGCGGCGGGAGACTCCAGGACCGCAAGGGCGTGAACCTGCCGGGCGCCGCGCTCGGCGGCGTGCCCGCGATGAGCCCCGAGAACCGCGCCGACCTCGCCTTCGCGGTGCGCGAGGACATCGATTACGTGGCGGCGTCCTTCGTGCGCACCGCGGCGGACGTGCGCGAGATCCGGCGCGTGCTCCAGGAGCACGGCGGCGGACGCATCCCGATCATCGCGAAGATCGAGAGCGCGTCCGGCGTGGCCGCGCTCGACGAGATCGTCGCGGAGGCGGACGGCGTGATGGTGGCGCGCGGCGATCTCGGCGTGGAGCTGCCGCTCCAGGAGGTCCCGATCGTCCAGAAAAAGATCATCCGGACCACCGTCACCAACGGGAAGCCGGTGATCACCGCGACCCAGATGCTCGACTCGATGCAGCGCAACCCGATGCCGACACGCGCGGAGGTCAGCGACGTCGCCAACGCGATCTTCGACGGCACCTCGGCGGTGATGCTCTCGAACGAGACGGCGGCCGGCGCGTATCCGGTGGAGGCCGTGCGCACGATGGCGACCCTGGCGCTCGAGGCCGAGGCGTCGCTCGACGAATATGGCCACCTCCAGCAGATCCGACCCGAGGCGACGAACGTCGTGACCGACGCGGTCAGCCAGGCCGCCATCACGATGGCGACCCACCTGCGCGCGGCCGCGATCGTCGCGCTGACCGAGAGCGGCTTCACCGCGCGCGCGATCTCGAAGTACCGGCCGCGCTGCCCGATCCTCGGCGTCACGCGCTGGGAGCGGGTCGCGCGCCGCTTCGCGATGAACTGGGGCGTGACCGGAGTGCGCTTCGACGGCGACGAAACCTCGGACGCCGCGCAGGTCGCCTTCGCGATCGAGCGCGCGCTGCAGCTCGGCATCGCCGAGCCCGGCGACGTCGTGGTCGCCACTTCGGGTGTCGGCAGCGAGACCGGCAGCACGAACTTGATCCGCGTGGTCCTGGTCGAGAGGTCCGCGAGCGGTTCCTAGAGCGCGTCACCTCTTCCGCGTCGTTGCGCACTCACGGGGCGACGCGGAGCGGAACATGTGGCGCGCACTCGAACCCTCGACGAAGGACTCGAAACTCGTGCCCGACGACTTCGATCACGCGCTGCGGCGCATGAAGAACGACCTCGCGCTGCTCGACCTGCGGCGCAGCCTGCTCCGCGACGATCTCGACGCGCCGGGAGTGCTGGCTCTGACCGAGCGGATCCTGCAGCTCCAGCGCGCCGACGCCTGAGCGCGGCCAGCAGCGCGGGCGAGGAGTAAGAGAGCGAGGACTAAGAGAGGTAGGCGCCCCTCGGGGCCACAATATTACATCGACTGGCCGTCTCGGCTCATCGATCGTAATATCGTGCCCATGCGCGGTCCGACGCCCCGCAGCCTGATCCTCGATCTGCTCTCGACGCTCTCGCAGGGCACGATGCCCGTCGCGGCGCTCGTCGAGGCGGCCGCCCTCTTCGGCCTCGCACCCGGCACGATCCGTGTGGCGCTTGCGCGTCTGCTCGCTTCGGGACGGGTCGAGCGCGACGTGCGCGGCCGCTATCGGCTCGGCGCGGCCGCGGCGCCCGTGCAGTCCGTCGTTCAGGGCTGGCGCGGACTCGAGGGTCGCAGCGTGCCGTGGGACGGGAGCTGGTGGACCGTGCACGACACAGGACTCGGTCGGCGCGGTCCGCAGGCGCGCCGTCACGAGCGCGCGCTGCGATTGCTGGGCTTCCGGCACCTGCGACCCGGACTCGCGGTGCGTCCGGCGAACTTGCGTGGAGGCTGCGAGGCGCTGCGCGACGAGCTCCACGCTCTCGGCCTCTCGCCGCGCGCGCTGGTCTTCACCTTGCGCGACCTCGATCTGGCGAGCGAAGAGCGGGCACGGCGTCTCTACGATGCGCCCGCACTCCGCAAGGCCTACCGCGACGCGCTGGCCGAGCTCGAGGCGAGCAGCGCGCGGCTCGGCGAGCTGTCCGATCCGGACGCCATGCGCGAGTCGTTCCTCGTCGGCGGTCGCGCGATCCAGTGCCTGGCGCAGGACCCCGTACTGCCGCCCGAGATCTGCGATCCGCGCGAGCGCGATGCCCTCGCCCGCGCGATGCGCGACTACGACCGCCGCGGCCGCAGCTGCTGGTCGGGGCTCCTCGCCCGCTACGACGTGCCGCACCGGCGCGCGCCCGCCGACACGCGCGTGTCGGACGGCTCGGACCGGCTGGTCGCCTAGCATCCGGAGGAATGGCGCCATGGCATTCGCTTCTCCCACTCTCGTGAAGGCCGACTGGCGCGCTGCGCTTTCGCGCGAGGAGATCGCGCCGTTGCTGGTGCAGAGCGATCTGCGCTCGTGGATCTCGATCGCCGTCGATTGGGGCCTCGTGTTCGCGGCGTTCGCGTGGGTGGCCGCATGGCCGAATCCGTTCTCGATCGTCGCGGCGCTTTTCGTGATCGGCGCGCGCCAGCTCGGCCTCGCCGTGCTGATGCACGAGGCCGCGCACCGCACCTTGCTGCGCGATCGCCGCTTCAACGACTGGGTCGGCAACTGGCTCTGCGCGTATCCCGTGTGGAGCGACATCACGCCCTATCGGCCGTACCACCTCCAGCACCACGCGCGCACGGGCACGCGCGAGGATCCGGATCTCGGCCTCATCGCGCCGTTCCCGATCACGCGCGAGAGCCTGCTGCGAAAGGTCGGGCGCGACCTCTCTGGCCGCACGGGCTGGAAGTTCGCGAAGGCCGCCTTCGCGCGGACCTTCCGTCGCGCGCGCCAGAGCGAGGCGGCGCGGCGCGCCGCGGTCGGCGTAGCCGTCACGAACCTCGTGCTGCTCGCCGGGCTGACCGCGCTCGGACACCCGGCGCTGTATCTCCTGTGGGCCGGCGCATGGCTCACCACCAACACGCTGGTGACGCGCATCCGCTCGATCGCCGAGCACGCGCTGACGCCGGACGCGCCGGAGCCGCGCGGCCGCACGCGCACCACGCAGGCGCGCTGGTGGGAGCGCCTGCTGATCGCGCCCAATCGCGTGAACTTCCACCTCGAGCACCACCTCGTGATGACCGTCCCACACTACCGCCTGCCCGCGCTCCACCGACTGCTGCGCGCGCGCGGCGTGCTCGACGACGCCTGCATCGAGCGCGGCTACTGGCGCGTGCTCGCGCGCGCGGCATCGAAGCCGGCCGGCGGCGCAAGCGGCGAGCCCGAAGAGCAGCTGCCGGGCCCGCCGGTGCGCGTTCCGCCGTTCTAGCCGGCTTCCGCCGCCCCGATCCCGACCCCGCGCGCTCGTCGCGATGGCCAAAATGAAGCCAGGGTTGTGTAGCCACCCGGATCCCGAGCGATCTTCACAGAAAGCATCTCTGCTCTCTTTGGATCGAAGGGCAGCGGGAACTCAGCAGAACGCGACACGTTATTGGCGCACGGTGTTCGACAGGGCTGCCGCGACTTAGCGGGAAGCGCGCGGTGATTCAGGGTTCGCGTCTTCGTTCTGGTTACGCTGGATGGGCAACGTCACGCGAGCGCAGGTTCCACCGCCAGGCACGGGATCGAGTTCGATGCGTCCGCCGAGCTCGGTGATAACTCGTCGACTGATCGAGAGGCCGAGACCCGTGCCCTTCCCCGCTGGCTTCGTAGTGAAGAATGGCTCGAAGAGTCGATCGCGCAGCTCGGGCGCGATGCCGGGACCATTGTCCTGAATCTCCACGATGACCACGTTTTCCTCCGCGCGCGCACGGATTTCCACCCGGCCCTTCTGCCCCTCCAGCGCTTCGGCCGCATTCTTCAGCAGGTTGAGAAACACCTGATTGAGGGAGCGCGCATCACCTTCGAGTAGCGGCAGGTGCGGTGCAATCTGCTCGCTGACCTCAATCCCTGCCTTCACGAAGACGTGTCGCACGAGCTTGAAGGTGGAGCACAGGCCGCGGGTGACATCGATTTGGCCCACCGAGCGGCTGCCCGGCGCCGCGAAATCCCTGAGATCCCCCACTAGGCGCGATGTGCGTACGAGGCCTTCGGTCACGATCTCCTCAAGCTCGGACAGTGTTTCCACGTTCTCATCGAAACCAACGTCCCTGCGCAGCGCCTCGAGCTCCTTCAAGCTCTCGGTGAGCGCTTCAGGGCTCTGCTTTGACAGGCCCCCAACCTTTGCGGCCACTGTCCGTACGTCCTCTACGTACCTGCCGAGTGCCTTCATCGCATTCAACGCAAAGTTGAGGGGGTTGTTAATCTCATGCGCCATCCCAGCGGCGAGTTCGCCGACGGCCGCCAGCCGTTCCACCTGCACGAGCTGCGCGCCCGCATCGCGCAGCTCGCGCAGCGCGGTATCGAGCTCCGCGTTCGTGCTCTCGAGCAGCTTGTTGCGAACCGCCAGCTCGCTCTGCAAGCGCCGCAGCTTCACCAGACTGCGCACTCGCGCCA
>DATKND010000150.1:0-3664 GCA_035541475.1 Myxococcota bacterium
TGGCGCGAGTGCGCAGTCTGGTGAAGCTGCGGCGCTTGCAGAGCGAGCTGGCGGTTCGCAACAAGCTGCTCGAGAGCACGAACGCGGAGCTCGATACCGCGCTGCGCGAGCTGCGCGATGCGGGCGCGCAGCTCGTGCAGGCGGAGCGGCTGGCGGCGGTCGGCGAGCTCGCGGCGGGCGTGGCCCACGAGGTCAACAACCCGGTCAACTTCGCGCTGAACGCGATGAAGGCGCTCCGGGGCTACGTGCAGGACGTCCGGACCGTGGCGGAGAAGGTCGCGGGCCTCTCGCAGGAGCGTCCGGAGGCGCTCCGCGAGAACCTGGCCGAGCTCGAGACCTTGCGGCGCGACCTCGGCTTCGATCAGAACGTCGAGGCGTTGTCCGAGCTCGGCGAGATCGTGACCGAGGGCCTCGAACGCACCTCGCGCCTGGTCGGCGACCTGCGCGACTTCGCCGCGCCCGGCGGCCGCTCCGCCGGCCAGGTCGACGTCTCGCGTGGGCTCCGCTCGACCCTCCAGCTGGTGCGACACGTGTTCGTGCACGCGGGCATCGAGATCCAGGAGCAGCTGGCCCCGGACCTCCCGCTGCTCGATGGCGACGCTCGATCCCTCAATCAGGTTTTCCTCAACCTGCTGAAGAATGCAGCCGAAGCGTACGAGGGGCGTCACGGCCGCGTGGAGGTCCGTGCGCGCGCGGGGGAGGGCGCGGTCATCGTGGAGATCCAGGATGGGGGTCCGGGCATCGCGCCCGAGCTGCGCGATCGACTTTTCGAGCCGTTCTTCACCACGAAGCCGGCCGGGAAGGGTACAGGCCTCGGCCTCTCGATCAGCCGCCGCATCGTGACCGAGCACGGCGGGCGCATCGAGCTCGATCCCGCGCCCGGCGGCGGGACCTGCGCCCGCGTGACGCTGCCCGTGAGACGCAACGCGCAAGGAGCGGGCGATGCGGCCCAAGCCTGAGTCGCTTCGCGACTATCGCGAGTACCCGATCCTCTACGTCGACGACGAGCCCGAGAACCTCCGCATCTTCGAGCTCACCTTCCGGCGCGAGTTCGCGATCCTGACTGCGCGCAGCGGCGCCGAGGGGCTCGAGATCATCCAGCGCGAGCCGGTGGCGCTGGTCCTCTCCGATCACCGCATGCCGGGCATGACGGGCACCGAGTTCCTCGCGCGTGTGCGCCAGCTCGACTCGAAGACCCTCCGCATCATGGTGACGGCCTACGGCGACGTCGAGACGCTCGAGAGCGCGATCAACGACGGCTCGATCTATCGCTTCGTCGCGAAGCCGTGGACGCCCGAGGAGATGGGAGTCACGCTGCGGCGCGGCATCGAGGCCTATGCGCTCGAGCGCGAGCGCGAGCAGCTGCTGCACGAGCTCGGCATCCTGCACCGCATCTCGGGCAGCCTCGCGCGCGAGCTCGATCTCGAGCGGCTCTCGCGGCTGGTGCTCAACACGCTGGTGAAGGAATGCGGCTTCGACGCAGCCGGTCTCATGACCTATGCCCCGCGCGATCAGGCGCTCACCTGGGAGCGCGGCAATCCGAAGGATCCGAACCTCGATCCGACCTTGCGTAGACTGCGCTTCGACACGAACACGTGTCCGCGCTTCCTGGAGCGACTGCACAACGGCCGCACCAACCTGCTGCGCCTCGAGGACGCGCTCGACTACGAGGCGCCCGTGCGCCGGCTCGTCACCGAGATCGCCGCGGGGCAGGTGCTGATCGTCGGGCTCCACGGCAAGGATGACCTGATCGGCGCGCTCTGCGTCGATAACCGGCGGGGTCGCGCGCCCTTCTCGAGCGACGACCAGACCTTGATGGAGGGCCTCGCCAACCAGGCCGCGATCGCGCTCGAGAACGCGCGCCTGGTGGAGGACCTGCGCCGCTCTCGCGAGCAGATCCGCCGCGCGGACCGGCTCGGCTCGCTCGGCACCTTGGCCGCGGGTCTCGCCCACGAGATCAACAACCCGCTCGTCTCGATCAACACCTTCCTCGCGATGGCGCCGTCCAAGCGGTACGAGAACGACAGCGAGTTCTGGGGCGGCTACCACGCGCTCGCTTGCAAGGAGGTCGAGCGCATCAAGGGGCTGGTCGAGACCATGCGCCGGCTCGGACGCGGAAGCGCGCACACGCTGCCGCGCGAGACGGTCAGCGTGCCCGCGATCGCGGAAGAGGTCGTGACCTTGCTCCACCGCGAGGCCGAGCTCGGGAAGGTCTCGCTGCGCGCGGAGGCGGCGCCCGACGCGCCGAAGATCGTCGCGGTGCGCGACCACGTGCACCAGGTGCTGCTGAACCTCGTGCTCAATGCGATCGGCGCGACGTCCGCGGGCGGCAGCGTCGTCGTCCGCTGCAGCGCGGCGGAGAACGGCTTGCTGCTCGAGGTCCGGGATACCGGGGCCGGCATCCCGCCCGAGCACATCGACCAGATCTTCGATCCGTTCTTCACCACGAAGGATCCCGACCAGGGCACGGGCCTCGGCCTGATGGTCTGCCACCGCATCGTCTCCGATCACGGCGGCTCGATCGAGGTGCGCTCGCGCGAAGGCGAGGGCACGTGCTTCAGCGTCTTCTGGCCGATCGACGGGCGCGCGCCGCAGCGCCCGCTTGACCCTCTCCAGCGCGTCGGGTAGCAATCTCGCCGCTTTCGCACCCACCGAGAGAGAGGCGGCTCATGAGACGTCGGCTATGCGCGCTCCTCGCGTGCGCGGCCGCGCTCGCTCCCGCGTGGGCCGGCGCCGTGCCGCGCATCGCGATCCTGCCGCTGGTGGTGCACAGCGCGGCCCCGGACCCGACCTACCTCTCCGACGGCCTGGCCGACATGCTCGCCGCCAGGCTCGAGCAGATCGGCGGGATGCGCGTGATGCGCGACGACGATTCGAAGGCGGCGACGACGCGCCTCGATCAGGCGGTCGATCGCGGCGGGTCGCTTTCGGTCGACTACGTGGTTTTCGGCTCCTTCACGCAGTTCGGAGATGGCGCCAGCCTCGACCTCCAGTGCGCGCCCGTGAAGTCGCAGGACGCGGCCGCGGCGCGAACGCTTTTCGTGCAGTCGGGCGCGATCGGCGAGATCATCCCGAAGCTCGACGACCTGGCCGACAAGATCGCCTACTACGTGCTCGGCGAGGCGCAGGCCAAGGCGGCGGTCGGCGAGCGCGCGCGCAACGCGGCGCCGCTGCGCGATCTGCTCGACCGGATCGACGCGCTCGAGCGCACCGTGTACGGCAAGACGACCGCGCCGGCGACCAAGGAGGCGCAGGCGCCAGCGCAGACGGGCCAGGACGAGTCGGTGCCGGTGCCGCCGCCCAATCAGGCTCCGGCGCCCTCGCCGTCGGCTCCGGCGCCGGCGGTCGGGCGCGGGCCGAAGCCCGCCGGGCACTGATTCCGATCGGCGCGCGCGCTACGGTTCGGCGCCGCCTCGCGAGCCTCGCTCGGCACGGCGGCCTGTGCGTCGGGGCGGTGTAGCTCAGTCGGTTAGAGCGGCGGCTTCATAAGCCGTAGGTCGTTGGTTCGAGTCCAACCACCGCTACCACTCAAGTCCTCGTGATTGCTCGATTCCGGTGCCTCGCCGTTCTCGATCTCAGGCTCGACTTGGGGACCGCTTGGGGAATCGAGCGCGAGACGGGCCAGCAGATCAGCGGGGATCTCACCCGGCTCCAGCACCATCGG
>DATKND010000151.1:0-15654 GCA_035541475.1 Myxococcota bacterium
TCGCGACGAAGGGCAACCGCGACACGCACGTGATCCTGCGCGGCGGGAGCAGCGGCCCGAACTACTCCGCGGCGGACGTGAAGCGCGTCGTCGCGTCGCTCGAGCACTGCGGTTTGCCGGGCTATGCGATGATCGACTGCAGCCACGCCAACAGCGGCAAGGACCACGCGCGGCAGCCCGAGGTCCTGCACGACGTCTGCAATCAGCTCGAGGCGGGAAGCCACGCGCTGATGGGCGTCATGGTCGAGAGCTTCCTGGTGGACGGCAGCCAGGACCACGAGTCGGGCGCGCCGCTGGTCTACGGGCAGAGCATCACCGACAAGTGTCTCGGCTGGGAGAAGACGGAGCCGCTCTTCCTCCGGCTCGCAGAGGCCGTGCGCAAGCGTCGAGGCTGACGTGAGCGTTCCGGTCCACGTCGTGGCCGGGTTCCTCGGCGCGGGAAAGACGAGCGCGCTGCGCGCGCAGCTCGAGGCCCGCCGCGGCGAGCGTATCGCGATCATCGTGAACGATTTCGGCGAGGCCTCGCTCGACGCCGCGACGCTGGAAGAAGGGGCGCCCTTCCGCCTCACCGCGATCCCCGGCGGCTGCGTCTGCTGCACGGCGCCCGAGGGCTTCGTCGACGCGCTCGGCGCCGTGCTCGAGACGCGTCCCGATCGCGTGCTGATCGAGCCGACGGGGCTCGCGCGGCCGCAGGACCTCGTCGACACCCTGCGGCGTTGCCGGCACGCCGGCGCGCTCGAGCTCGGTCCGCTCGTCGTGCTGCTCGACCCGAATCAGCTCTCGGCGCTCGAGGCCCGCGCAGACGCGCACGCGCTCGCGCTACTGGTCGAGCAGGCCGACGCGGCCGACGTGCTGGTCGCGAACCGCATCGATCTCTGCGACGAGGCGGCACTCGCGCGCTTCCGCCACTTCGCCGCGGAGCGCTGGCCCGCGCCGCTCGCCGTGCTCGAGACGACCTCGGGGCGGCTGCCGGTGTCGGCTTTCGAGTGGCCCGCCGGTGAAGGCGCGCGCGCGCCGCGCGCGCCGTCGGCGCACGAGCACGCTCACGCGCACGCCTCCACGAGCGATCACACCGTGCGCTCGTGGCGCTGGGCGCCGGACGCCGTGTTCTCGCACGCGCGCCTTTCCGCCGCGCTCGCCCGCATGTTGCGCGGCGAGGCGGGCGCGCCGCTCGCGCGCTTCAAGGGGATCTTCCGCACCGAGCAGGGCGTCTCGCGGCTCGAGATCGCGGGCGGCGCGCTGCACGACCGGCGCACGTCGTTCCGGCGGGACAGTCGGGCCGACGCAATCGTGCGCGCGGAGGACGCCGCCGTGCTCGACCGGATCGGCGCATGGCTCGACGAGTCGGTGCGAACCGCGGGCGAGGCGCGCGTCGGCGCCGATCAGATCGAGCTCGTGCTGCCGGACGGCTCGGTGCACGAGATCGACCGCGCTCTCCTGCAGTCGCTGCCGGACGGCATCGACGACGTGTCGGCGCTCTTTCCGAAGCGCGTGGGCGCGGCCGCCCGCGTGCGCGCGCTCTTCGAGCGCTTCGGCGTCGGCGCGCAGGGCCGCGCGGTGGTCGTCGCGGGCGACGGCTTCGCCAGCGAGCCCGTCGCGCTCGACGTGCTACGCGAGGGCGTGCTCGTCCACGGCCAGGACGGCGCGCCGCTGCCCGAGAAGCAGGGCGGCCCCTTCCGGCTGCTGATCCCCGACGACGCGAGCGACGCGCCGGTCTCGTGCGCCAACGTGAAGGGCGTCGCGAAGATCATCGTGCGCGCGTAGCGCCGCCGTACCGACTCTCGAGGATTGACACGACAGCTCGCTCGGGTGTAGGAGTGCTCCCGGGAAGGGGACACCGTCGGAGGTGGCCCATGGCGTCGCCGCCCCTTCCCTGGCTTGCCGCCATCACGGCGAGCGTCTGGCTGGGAACGGTCACATCCACAGCGAGCGCCCTGACGATCTCGACCAGCGCGGACCCGGCCGATGGATGGCGCGCGATCGCACCGTCGGGAATCTCGAAGGTCAGCCGATCGCGAGCGTCGGTCTCACCTGGGAAGCGGACCACGTCGGCTGGAACACGAGTCCCGGCTTCGACGACTCGGATGCCGCGGGCTGGCACACACCCGTGTACCGCGACGTGATTCAATATGGCGCGACGACTACGAACAGTATCTGGGCCGACGATGCGGGTGACACGCCTGCGTATTTCCGGAGGGTCTTCACCCTCGACGGCAATCCCGTTCTGGCGGAGATGGGAGGCACCTTCTTCGATACGGACGCCAGCAGCGTCGTCGACGACGATGCCCGGGTCTACCTGAACGGGACGTTGATCTACGACGATCAGGACTTCTTCCCGACACATTTTCAGGTCGACGACGTGACCGCTCTGCTGCACGCAGGTCAGAACCTGATCGCCGTAAAGGCCCAGGACAGCGTCGGCGGTGACGAGCACTTCTCGCTGACGCTCCGCATCACGCCGATCCCCGAGCCGGGCACGGGCTTGCTCGTCGCGCTCGGTCTGGCGGGACTCGCGTGGCGGAAGCGCCCGGTTAGTTGACCGCGCTCTCGGCGCCCTTGGTACTGCGGCCGCGCAACGCGGTGATCGTCTGGCTCAGGCAGACGAAGAAGCCAGCGGTGAAGAAGAGCACCAGGAAGCCGAACGCCATCACTGCGGCGTGCTTGCCGTCCGCATGGGCCTTGAGCGAGAGATGCGTGAAGAGCGAGAGCAGCGCCAGGTACATGCCGCAGGCGGCCACCCACTCGACGCGCTCGCGCATCTGCGTCGGGGGCGAAAAGGAGACGATCAGCCAGCCGGTCACGAGGATCGCAACCCCCGTGAATCCGATCGCCTCGAAGGCCTCCAGCATGGTCGGCGTCTCGATCATCCCGCGTCCTCGCCTCGCTCGCGCAGATGCTCCTGCACGCGCGCACAGAGCTGATCGGGCGTATAGCCGAAGAACCCCGCGAGATCGGTATACGGAGCCGACGCGCCGAAGCGGTCGATCCCGTAGACGAGGCCCCGGGTTCCGGCCAGGCGGCGCAGGCTCTCGCCGCGAGCGGCCTCGATCGTCACCACGGGCGGGCCGATCTCCGGCACGAGCGCGTGCCGATACGCGGCGGGCTGCGCGAGGAAGAGCTCGAGACACGGCAGCGAGACCACGCGCGCCGGGATGCCGCCGGCCGCGAGCTTCTCGGCGGTGTCGCAAGCGAGTGACACCTCCGAGCCGGTCGCGACCAGCACGACCTTCGTGTTCGCGCCCGGGTCGCGCACCGCGTAGCCGCCGCGCCAGACGTCTTCGGGTCGGAACGACGCGGGCCGCGTCAGCGCCTTCAGCTTCTGGCGCGTCAGCGCGAGCAGCGACGGTCCCTCCCGCTGGCGCGCGATCCACGCCCAGCAGAGCGCGGTCTCGACGCCGTCCGCCGGGCGGAAGACGTGGATGCCCGGAAGCGCGCGCAGCGCGTCGAGCTGCTCGATCGGCTGATGGGTGGGGCCGTCCTCGCCGAGGTAGATGCTGTCGTGCGTGAAGACGAAGATCGACGGCACGCGCATCAGGCACGCGAGCCGCAGCGACGGGCGCAGGTAGTCGCTGAAGATCAGGAAGGTCCCGCAGTAGGAGCGCAAGGTGCCGTCGAGCGCGATGCCGTTCGTGATGGCCGCCATCGCGTGCTCGCGGATCCCGAAGTGGATGTTCACGCCCGCGAAGCGCGCGTCGCCCTCGCCCTCGCCGATGACGCCCCGGCCCTTGAGGATCGGCGGCGCCTCGGATCCGGCCAGATCCGCGGAGCCGCCGATCAGGTAGGGCACACGCTCGATCAGGCGCTCCATCACGGCGGCGCCGTGCTGTCGCGTGGCGGCGTCCTTGCCCTGCATGCCCTCCGTCAGCACGTCCGCCAGGTCGGGCGGCACGCGCCGCTCGCGCGCCGCGTCCCAGGCCGTGGCCTTCTCGGGCGAAGCCCGCCGCCACGCGGCGAGCTTCGCGTCGGCCGCCTCGCGGTCGGCGCGCTTCTGCTTCGCCCTCTCGGCGAAGTACGCGCGAACGTCGTCCGGCACGAGGAACTCCGGCTCGAGCGGCCAGCCGAGCGCCTCCTTGGTGCGCTTCACCTCCTCGGGGCCGAGCGGGGATCCGTGCGCCTTGCTCTTGCCGGCGACGCCGGGGCTGCCGAAGCCGATGATGGTCCGCGCGATGATCAGCGACGGCCGCTCCGTCTCGGCGCGCGCCTCGACGAGCGCCCGCGAATAGCCCTCGTAGTCGGCGCCGTCGACCCGCTGCACGTGCCAGTGCTGCGCCTCGAAGCGCTTCTGCACGTCCTCGCTGAACGAGAGCCCGGTCCCGCCGTCGATCGTGATGTGGTTGTCGTCGTAGGTGTAGATCAGGTTGCCGAGGCGCCAGTGGCCGGCCAGCGAGCCCGCTTCCGCGGAGATTCCCTCCATCAGGTCGCCGTCGCTCACGACGCCGTACACGAAGTGGTTTCCCGGTCCCTCGCCTGGCGCACCGAAACGCGCGCGTGTCGCGCGCGCCGCGAGCGCCATGCCGACGCCGTGCGCGAAGCCCTGGCCGAGCGGGCCCGTCGTCGTCTCGACGCCCGGCGTCTCTCCGTACTCGGGATGTCCCGGCGTCTTCGAGTGGAGCTGGCGGAAGCGCTGGATCTCCTCCATCGGCAGGCCGAAGCCCCACAGGTGCAGCAGCGAGTAGAGCAGCATCGAGGCGTGACCGTTCGAGAGCACGAAGCGGTCGCGCAGCGGCCAGCGCGGATCGCGCGGGTCGAAGCGCAGGTGCGAGTCCCACAGCTCGAAGACGAGGCGCGCGAGGCCCATCGGCGCGCCGGGGTGACCGGAGTTCGCGCGCTGCACCGCGTCCACGGCGAGGAAGCGGATGGTGTTCTCGATGCGATTGCGCAGCTCGGGTTTCAGCCCGGGTTCGGGAGGGACCATCGGAGATCTCCGGCGGGGAAGGGTCGACGAAAAGGGGGCTGGCCGAGAGTAGTGCCTCCCGCGCAGCGCGGGAAGCGAATCTCACGTCTTAGCTCTAGCGCGAGAGCGGCGCGATGCCGAGCCGCCCGGCCGCGGCGAGCGCGGCCGGCACGTCGTCGACGAGGGGGAAATCGACTCCGGCCTCCCACAGCGCCGCGGAGTCGTCGCGAGGTCCGCAGAAGAAGTTGACGCGCAGGCCGGCGTCCTTGCAGCGCGCCACGAGCTCGGGCTCGGGGAAGCCGCGCAGCCAGTGGAACTGGATGAAGTCGGCGCGCAGGCGCAGCGCGTGCTCGACGTAGATCGCGCGCGTGCGCTGGCGCGACAGCGGGCAGACGAGGACTCCCGGGCAGGCCTCGCGCGCGGCGGCGAGCGTCGCGTCGTCGCCCGCGACGAAGGCCTGCGAGAGCCGATCGTCGTCGCCGAGACGCCGCACGACCTCCGCCGCGATCGGCTCTCCCTCCTTGATCTGCACGTTGATCCAGACGTCGCGCGGGATCGCCGCGAGCGCCTCCGCGAAGCTCGGGATTCGCTCGCCGGCGAAGGCGTCGCCGCGGTGGCGTCCCGCGTCGAGCGCGCGCACCTCTTCCCACCGGAGCGACGCGAGCGGGCCCCGCCCTCCGGTCGTGCGGTCGACCGTCGGATCGTGCAGCACCGCGATCTCACCGTCGGCGCTGCGGCGCAGGTCGAACTCGATCATGTGGGCGCCGAGCCTCGCGGCCTCGCGAAAGGCCGCGCAGGTGTTCTCGGGCGCGCCCGCGGCGCCGCCGCGATGCGCACCGACGCCTCGCGGCGACAAGGTCACGGCGTGCTCTCCGGCGCGAGCACGAGCGCACCCTCCACCTCGCCCGCGCGCAGCATCGCGAGCGCCTCGTTCGCCTGCGCGAGCGGCAGCCGCCGCGTGCGCGTGCGGATCCCCACGCGCGGCGCGAGCGCGAGGAACTCGCACGCGTCGCGGCGCGTCAGGTTCGCGACCGAGCGCACCACGCGCTCCTCCCACAGGATGCGGTACGGAAAGGCCGGAACGTCCGACATGTGGATGCCTCCACACACGACGGTGCCGCCCCTGTCGACGGCGCGCAGCGCGGCCGGCACGAGCGCGCCGACCGGCGCGAACAGGATCGCCGCGTCGAGCGGCTCGGGCGGCAGCTCGTCGGAGCCGCCCGCCCACTCGGCGCCGCACTCCTGCGCGAAGCGCGCGGCGCTTGTGTCGCCCGGGCGCGTGAAGGCGAACACGCGCCGGCCCTCGAAGCGCGCGAGCTGCGCGACGATGTGCGCCGCCGCGCCGAAGCCGTACAGGCCGAGGCGCGCGGGATCGCCGGCCGCGCGCAGGCAGCGGTAGCCGATCAGCCCGGCGCACAGCAGCGGCGCCGCCGACTCGTCGCCGCCCTGCGCGTCCGGCAACGCGAAGCAGTAGCGGGCATCCGCGAGCGCCAGCTCGGCGTAGCCACCGTCCCGCGTGTAGCCGGTGAACTGCGGCGCGACACACAGGTTCTCGTCGCCGCGCAGGCAGTAGCGACAGCGGCCGCAGGTGTACCCGAGCCACGGGATCCCGACGCGCGCGCCGGGCTCGAAGCCGAGGACGCCCTCGCCGACGCGCTCCACGACGCCGACGATCTCGTGTCCCGGCACGATCGGGCTCTTCGCGTCCGGCAGCTCGCCGTCGACGACGTGCAGGTCGGTGCGGCAGACGCCGCAGGCGCGCACGCGCACGAGCAGCTCGCCGGCCGACGGAGTCGGGTCCGCCAGCGCGACCGGCTGCAGCGCCTCGCCCGGCGCGCGGAGCTGCATGGCGAGCATGGCGCCTGAACGTGGCGTGCTCGTCGGAACCGAGCAAGCCGCGAAGCGGCGCGCAGCGAGCGGAAGGCGAGCGAAGTTCAGAACTGGCATGCTGTCCGCCCGCCCGCCGGAGGTCTCGCATGCCCGTCGCCGATTTCTCGCTCGCAGGCAAGGTCGCCATCGTCACCGGCGGGAGTCGCGGCATCGGCCGCTCGATCGCACTCGGCCTCGCCGAGGCCGGCGCCGACGTCGCGATCGCGGCGCGCAAGCCGGACGCGCTGAACGAGGCGCTCGGCGCGCTCCAGAAGACGGGGCGGCGCGCGATCGCGGTCCCCACCAACGTGCGTCGCGTCGAGGAGCTGCGGACTCTCGTCGACGAGACGCTCCGCCAGCTCGGTCGCGTCGACGTCCTCGTCAACAACGCCGGCACCAACCCGGTGTACGGCCCGGTCCAGGAGATCGACGAGCGCGCCTGGGACATGATCATGAGCACCAACGTGAAGAGCGTGCACTTCCTATCGAACTTCGCGCGCGAGGCGATGCTGCAGCACGGCGAGGGCGGCAGCATCGTGAACGTGAGCTCGGTCGGCGGCTTCCTCGCGTCCGACGTGATCGGCGGCTACTCGGTGTCGAAGGCCGCGCTGATCATGCTGACGCAGGTGCAGGCGAAGACCTGGGGCAAGGACCGGATCCGCGTCAACTGCATCGCGCCCGGGCTGATCAAGACCGAGTTCTCGCGCGCGCTGTGGGACGACCCGAGGTTCTACGAGGCGTCGGTGCGCGAGGCCGCGCTCCACCGCATCGCGGATCCGGACGAGATGGCCGGCGCGGCGGTCTACTTCGCGAGCCCCGCGTCGTCGTTCGTGACCGGGCAGACGCTGATCCTCGACGGAGGAAGAAAGCTCTAGGTCGAGCTGCGCGAGCCGGGCCTGCTTCTCTCCGCTTCGCCCGCCTTCGGCTCGCTGCGCGCGGCTTCGCCGCTCGCCAGCTCCGCCAGGCGCCGCTGCAAGTCGATCCGCTCGGGCGCGAGCGCGAGCGCGCGCAGGAGCGCCTCGCGGGCCTGGACGGCGTCACCGAGCTGCACGTAGACCTGCGACTTGCGGCTCCAGGCCGCGACGCTTCCCGGATCGAGGTCGAGCGCGGCGTCGTACGCGCGCAGCGCGTCGTGCCACTCGCCGCTTCGCTGGTGCACCACGCCGAGCGCGAGCCAGGCGTGGTCGCTCCGCTGGAGCGCGAGGCTGCGCTCGAGTTCGCGACGCGCGAGCTCGAGGTGGTTCTCGCGCAGCTCGTGCATCGCGAGGTTGTAGCGGAGGCTCGGATCGTCGCGGCCGACCCAGCGCAGTCGATCCGCGGCGACGCGCAGGCGCGCGAAGTCGGGCGGGTTGCTCGCGCGGCGGACGCCGTACTCGCCCTCGAGCGCGCCCACCACCGTGGCGACGACGTACGCGACACCGGTCGCGCCGACGAGCGCGCCCACCGGCCCGAGCCGACGGCGCGCCGGAGCGAGCTCGACGTGCGGGGCGCGCGGCCGCAGCAGGATGCGCGCGATGCGGCCGTCGCGCAGCTTCCAGATCGCGCCGTCGAGCACGAAGTGGTGGACGTTGACCGCCGCGGCGGCGAGCAGCGCGTGCCCCGCGTCGAAGGCGCGCACGCCGAGCAGATCCGGGCCGAAGAGGAGCGTCGGGACGCCCCACACGGCGCTGCCCGCGAGCAGACACTTCGCCAGGTAGGCCGGGGATCGCGGCGCGACGCCGGTCCGACGCGCGAAGTAGGTCGTCACCCAGAGGTACTGCACCGCGTGCGCCATCGCGATCCAGAGGAAGACGTACTCGAGGCGGGTCGTGTCGAAGGGCGCGTAGTGGTCGAGCCAACCGGTCGCACGCGAGATCACGGGCAGCGAGAACCAGAGCGCCTGGAGCGCGATCACGCAGAGAGCGGGCGCGAGGTCGCGCCACGGAGCGGCGCGCCGGAGCGCCGTCACCACGGCGACGAGCGACACCGCGTAGCCCGCGATCGCGCCGATCACGAGCCAGGCGGCGATCGGCGCGGGGATGCCGAGCCGCAGGAAGCGGTAGCTCACGCCGGAGATCGATCCGGGCGCGTAGCTGGCACTCGCGCCCTCCGTATGGATCGCCAGGAAGACCAGCGCGAACGAGAGGGCGAAGCTCGCGTAGAGCCAGCGCTTGGTCGTCCGCTCGACAACCACGCCGCGGCGCCCCAGGAGCAGCAGCGCGATGCCGTAGTTCTGGCCGCTGTAGTGCCACGGACTCCAGGTCAGGTAGAGCGTGACGAGACCGCTGCCGATCGTCTCGTCGCGCACGCCCAGCAGGAACCAGAGCGCGATCGGAAGCGTCGACCACAAGGCGAAGAAGCGGTAGGCGCTGCGGTCCTCGGGCCGCTCGTAGACCCGCAGCAGGGTCGCCCCGTAGTGCGGGACCGAGAGCGCCAGGATCGGGAGCGCCACCAGCCCGATCGGGAGCTGCGCCTCGATCCAGTCCGGAGCGGCGCCGAGCGCCAGGAAGACGAGCAGATAGGCGCCCCCGCACCCGAGCAGCAGGTCGGGCACGGGACCGAAGAGCCAGGGGCTGCGAGCCGTGGCACCGGCCAGCATGCGCGCATTCTACGCGCCGGCGGGGCTGCGAGGTGTACGGCCTTCTGTATGTTGCGACGTCGGGGCGCTCCTGCGTCTCGGGGGGGTGACATGGCGCGCGAGATCCTGGACCTCGTCAGAGAGAGGGGCGGTGAGCGCTTCGCGCTCCACGAACGCTTCCTCAACGCGCAGCTCGTGCGCGTGCTCCAGACGATCGGCTTCGATCGGCGCTACGTGCGTGCGCGCGGCGCCTATCTCTACGACGAGCAGGGCGAGGCGTTCCTCGACCTGCTCTCCGGCTTCGGCGTGTTCGCGGTCGGCCGCAACCACCCGCGCATCGTCGCGGCGCTGCGCGAGGTCATCGAAGGCGAGCTGCCGAGCATGGTGCAGATGGACGTCGAGGTGCTCGCCGGGATCCTGGCCGAGCGCCTGGTCGCGACCGCTCCGCACCTCGAGAAGGTGGTCTTCGTCAACTCCGGCGCGGAGACGGTCGAGACGGCGATCAAGTTCGCCCGCTACGCGACGCGCCGCTCCGCGATCGTCTACTGCGAGCACGCGTTCCACGGCGTCACGCAGGGCGCGCTCTCGCTGAACGGCGACGAGATCTTCCGCGAGGGCTTCGGCCCGCTGCTCCCCGACACGCACCGCATCCCCTGGAACGACCTCGACGCGCTCGAGCGTGCGCTCGCGGCGCGGCCGGTCGCGGCCTTCGTGGTCGAGCCGATCCAGGGCCACGGGGTCAACGTCCCGACCGACGACTACCTGCGCGAGGCGGCGCGCCTGTGCCACGCGCACGGCGCCCTCTTCGTCGCCGACGAGGTGCAGACGGGCCTCGGCCGCACGGGCCGCATGTGGGCGGTCGAGCACTGGGGCGTCGAGCCGGACATGTTGCTCTGCGCGAAAGCGCTCTCGGGCGGCTTCGTGCCCGTCGGCGCGGTGCTGATGCGCCGACGCACCTTCGAGGCGGTCTACTCGAACATGGTGCGCGCGCCGATCCACGGCTCGACCTTCTCGAAGAACTCGCTCGCGATGGCGGCCGGCATCGCGACGCTCGACGTGATGGAGGAGGAGGGGCTGGTCGAGAACGCCGCCAAGGTCGGCGAGGGAATCCTCTCGGACCTGCGCGCGATCGGCGAGCGCCACGACTGCGTGAAGGAGGTGCGCGGCAAGGGCATGATGCAGGCGATCGAGTTCGCCCCGCCCGACCGGCTCACGCACAAGGCGGCCTGGAAGATCCTCGACGCCGCGCAGAAGGGGCTCTTCGCGCAGCTCGTCGTGGTGCCGCTCTTCCAGAAGCACCGCATCCTGTCGCAGACCTCGGGCCACGATCAGGCCGTGATCAAGTTCCTGCCGCCGCTGGTCATCGGCGACGGCGAGCGGCAATCGATCGCGCGCGCCGTCGACGACGTGCTCGGCGATACCGAGCAGATCGGCGGCGCGATCTGGAGCTTCGGCAAGACGCTCGCGCGAGCGGCGCTGCGGACCAAGGCGGGCGGCTAGGAGGCCGACTCGAGAGTCGGCCGACGCGCAGCGAGGCGAAGCCGAGCGGAGATCGCACGGGCTTGCCGAGCGAAGTCCCGGCATAGCTAGGATCCGGCCTTCGCGAGGTCCGGTCCGTGAGAGTCCCGGCTGCTCTCTGCGCATTCGCCTGCCTGACCCTCTTCATCGCGTCCACCCCCGCGGCCGGCGCCGAGGCTCCCGATCGCACCGTGGTGCTCGTCCTCTACGACGGCTTCCTGCCCTCGCTGCTCGACTCGAACAAGACGCCGGCCTTCCACCGGATCGAGCACGAGGGGAGCTTCACGCGCCAGCTGGAGCCGGTCTTTCCGTCGATCTCGCTCACCAACCAGACGAGCATCTCGACCGGCTGCTGGCCCGAGCACCACGGGATCGTCAGCAACGAGTTTCTCGATCCCGTGCTCGGCCGCTTCGACCACGATCTCGACGAGGACTGGCTGACCGGCTGCGAACCCCTGCACGCCGCGGCGAAGCGCCAGGGCCTGCGCTCCGCCGCGCTCTGGTTCCCCGGCACTTACTCGAAGAAGAATGGCGCGCTGGCGAGTCTCGTCTCGGCGGACGTGAAGCACGAGGAGCGCCCGCCCGATCCCGAGCGCATGGCCGAGCTGCTGCGCCTGCTCGCGCTGCCGGACGCGGAGCGTCCTCGCTACGTCGCGATCTACCTGAACGGCCCCGACACGCCGGAGCACTTCCACGGCATCGACTCGCCCGAGACCGCCGCCTTGGTCGTGCAGAGCGACGCGCTGCTCGGCCAGCTGATGGCGGCGATCGAGACGCTCCCGCACCGCGACCACATCACGCTCGTCGTGACGACGGACCACGGCATGCGCGCGGTCGACACGATCGTGAACATCCAGCGGATCCTGCGGCGGCAGGGCATCGCGGCGACGCCCGTCTCGAGCGGCACCACCTCCTTCATCTACCTCGACCACGACGAACCCGCGGAGGCCGCGCGCGCGGCCGAGGCGCTCTCGGGCTACAGCGAGTTCGAGGTGCTACGCCGCGGCGCCTTCCCGGACTACGTGCACCTCGGCAGCGGCCCGCGCGTGCCGGCGCTGATCGTGTCCGCGAAGCCGCCCTACTTCATCGAAGACATCCGGCACTGGCCGTCGTTCCTCCAGTGGGTCGGCGACTACGGCCCCGACTTCCTCTACGCGGGCTTCAACCTGAAGGCGACGCACGGTTACCCGCCCGACACCGACGGGATGCGCGGCCTCCTCTACGTCTGGGGCAGCGGCGTCCCGCGCGGCCGCGACCTCGGGCCCGTCCGAGCGATCGACATCCACCCGACGATCGCGCGCATGCTCGGCATCCAGCCGGGCCAGCCGGTCGACGGCGTCGCGATCGAGCGAATCCTCGCGCCCTGACTCGGCGCTTTGCTAGGCAGCGTGGCGCCGGACGAACTCCGCCGCGCGCAGCAGCGCCGCGTGGCCTTCCGGGATCAGGTCCGAGAGCCCGTGGAAGCCGTGGATCATCTCGGGGTTCACCTCGAGCGTCACGGCGACGCCGTCGCGGCCGGCGTGCGCGGCGAGGCGCGTCGAGTCGTCGCGCGTGGTGTCGATCTCGCCGACCGAGAGGAACATCGGCGGCAGCCCCGAGAGATCGGCGTGGATCGGCGAGGCCAGCGGATTGCGGATGTCGCCCTCGCCCACGTAGTCGCGCCCGCGCCGGCGGATCCACTCGGCCTCGACGTAGGGATCGACGCCGCGCAGGTGCCGCGACGACTCGCCCGCCTGCTCGAGGTCGAACCAGGGAGTCAGCCCCACGAAGGCGGCGGGCAGCGGCTCGCCCGCGTCGCGCAGTCGACACAGGAGCGCGACGCCGATGCCGCCGCCGCAGGAGTCGCCGACGACCGCGATGCGGCCCGGCGAGACGCCGTCCGCGAGCAGCGCGCGGTAGACGGCCAGCGTGTCGTCGAGCTGCGCCGGGAAGCGGTGCTCGGGCGCCCAGCGGTAGGCGAAGATCACGACGCGGGCGACGAAGGCGCGCGAGAGCCGTGCCGCGTACGGCACGTAGTGCTCGAGTCCCGTCGAGACGAAGGCCCCGCCGTGCACGTGCAGCAGCACCAGCTCGCTGCCCGCCGACTCCGGCGTCTCGATCCAGGCCGACGACACGCCTCCGAGCGTCGCGTAGGTGACGCGCACGTCGGAGGGAAACTGCGTCGGGTGGATCGCGTGCATCTTCTCGCGCACGAGTGCGGGCGGATCGCTCGCCACCGCCAGACCGGGCTTCAGGACCTTGCGAAGCTGCTCGAACTCACGGCTCGCCATCGATGCCTCCGGAATGCGAGCCGGCAGCATACTCGATGGCGTGCGGCGCTCCGGTAGAATGCGCGCCCCGGTGACGACCGACCCGCCCATCCTCCGGAGCCACGACGAGCACGGCGTGCTGCTCGTCACCTTCAACCGCCCGCACAAGAAGAACGCCTTCGACGACGCGCAGTGGGACGCCGCCGCGCAGGCGCTGCGCGACGCTCGCCAGGACCCGCGCGTCGCCGTGGTCGTCGTGACCGGCGCCGGCGACTCCTTCTCCGCCGGCGTCGATCTCTCGTCGTTCACGAAGCCGTCCGGCCCGCGCGCCGACGGACACGCGTCGGCGTACCACGCCTTCATGGAGGTGCTCGTCGACTTCGACAAGCCGCTCGTCGCGGCGGCGCGGGGAGTCGGCATCGGCATCGGCTGCACCCTGCTCTTCCACTGCGACGTCGTCTACGTGGGCGAGAGCGTGCGGCTGCGGCTGCCCTTCGTGTCGCTCGGCCTCGTGCCCGAGGGCGCGAGCAGCGCGATGCTCGAGGCGGTGGTCGGCTCGCGTGTTGCGGCCGAGCTCTTCTTCGCGGCGGAGTGGATCGACGCGCAGCGCGCGGTCGAGACCGGCATCGCGACGCGCGCCTTTCCGGACGCCGAGCTCCTCGACGCGGCGCTCGCGCGCGCGCGGGAGATCGCGCGTTGGCCGGTCGGATCGCTGCAGGCGACCAAGCGCACTTTGCTCGCGGCGCGGCGCGCGCGCGTCGAGCAGGCGCTGCGCGCGGAAGACGAGGGCATGCGGCGCCAGGCCGGCTCGCCGGAGAACCTCGAGGCGGTGCGCGCCTTCCTCGAGAAGCGCCCGCCGGACTTTCGCAAGCTCCGGCCGGCAAGCGCCGAAGGCGCGCGCAGCGAGGCGAAGCGGAGCGAAGATCGGAAGAGCGACCCGGTGCGCTGAAGGCACCGTCGGCGTGGCGACTACAGCGAGCGCGTCATGCGGAACAACACGAGATCCTGGCGCGGTCGCTCCCAGCTCCACAGATCCTTGTCACCGTGGTTCTGCGCCATCTCGTTCACGAAGCCGTCCGAGCGCCAGCAGAGCGCCTCGGGCATGTCGTTCGCGTCCGAGACCTCGATCACGTAGCGGTCCGCTCGATCGGGGTCGGGCTTCGGCAGCCAGCGCGAGAAGTTGAGGATGCTCCCGCTCAAGGTGGTGAGCAGTCGCAGGTCGCGTCCGAACGCCTCGAAGCGCTCGCGCGAGCCGATCACCTTCGAGACGCCGGCCCTCTGCAGGTATTCGAGCTGGGCGTACAGACCCGCCTCGAGCAGACGCCGCGCGGTCTCGCGCCCCTTCTCGCGCAGGAACTCGTTGTCGCCATCGCCCTCCACGTCGCGCAGCAGCTCGGACAGGCGCGAATAGATGCGGATGTCGTACCAGTGCGAGACGAAGATCTCGCCCTCAAGCAGCGACAGGTCCTCGGCGCGGAGCTGCCGCTTCAACTCGGCTCGGCTCACGTCGCCGCGGGCGATCAGCTTGCGCACATCCTCGACCACGGACGCAAAGACCGAGCCCTTGATGGAAGGGATTGCGCCCATCGCCATGCGGCACCCCCGCGCATCCATCGGCCGCACCGACCGGGCGCTTGACACCCGTCCCGGTAATCCGGATCGACTCCGGCCGGTGACGCTAGTCCACGTCCCGCGGCTCGATCCGGCCTGCTCGAGCGCGAGGGGCGCCGCCGCTTGCGCGGCGACGCCCCCGGATTTTCGACGCAAGAAATCAGAGGCTAGAAGTCGTCGCCGCCCATGTCGGGCATGCCGCCCGGCATGCCGCCGCCGCCGTGGCTGTGGCCGCCCGTCTTCTTCTCGGGCTTCTGGGCCACCATCGCCTCGGTCGTCAGCAGCAGCGACGCCACGCTCGACGAGTTCATGAGCGCGGTGCGCACGACCTTGGTCGGGTCGATCACGCCGGCCTTCACCAGATCCTCGTAGGTGTCGGTGGCGGCGTTGTATCCGAAGGCGCCCTTCCCGTTGCGAACCTTGTCGACGACGATCGAGCCGTCGATGCCCGCGTTCTGAGCGATCCAGCGCAACGGGAACTCCGCCGCCTTGCGCACGAGCCGCACGCCCGCGCGCTGATCCTCGGAGAAGCCCTCGTCGAGGCCTTCGAGCGCCTTCAGCGAGCGCAGCAGTGCGACGCCGCCGCCGGGCACGATGCCCTCCTCGACCGCCGCGCGAGTCGCGTGGAGCGCGTCCTCGACGCGCGCCTTCTTCTCCTTCATCTCGGCCTCGGTCGCCGCGCCGACCTTCACGACCGCGACGCCGCCCGCGAGCTTCGCGAGCCGCTCCTGCAGCTTCTCGCGATCGTAGTCCGAGGTCGTCTCCTCGATCTGCTTGCGGATCTCGTTGCAGCGCCCCTCGATGTCCTTCTTGGCGCCCGAGCCGTCGATGATCGTCGTGTTGTCCTTGTCGATCTTGATCCGCTTGGCCTTGCCGAGATCCTTCAGGGTCACGTTCTCGAGCTTGAGCCCGAGCTCCTCGGCGATCACCTGGCCGCCGGTCAGCACGGCCATGTC
>DATKND010000152.1:0-5940 GCA_035541475.1 Myxococcota bacterium
GACATGGCCGTGCTGACCGGCGGCCAGGTGATCGCCGAGGAGCTCGGGCTCAAGCTCGAGAACGTGACCCTGAAGGATCTCGGCAAGGCCAAGCGGATCAAGATCGACAAGGACAACACGACGATCATCGACGGCTCGGGCAGCAAGAAGGACATCGAGGGCCGCGTCAACGAGATCCGCAATCAGATCGAGGACACGACGTCCGACTACGATCGCGAGAAGCTCCAGGAGCGGCTCGCGAAGCTCGTCGGCGGCGTCGCGGTCGTGAAGGTCGGCGCGGCGACCGAGACCGAGATGAAGGAGAAGAAGGCGCGCGTCGAGGACGCGCTCCACGCGACCCGCGCGGCGGTCGAGGAGGGCATCGTGCCCGGCGGTGGCGTCGCGCTGCTGCGCTGCCAGCGAGTGCTCGAGGGCATCGGCGAGAACGAGGAGCAGCGGGCGGGCGTCAACATCATCCGCCGCTCGCTCGAGGAGCCGCTGCGGCGGATCGCCGAGAACGCGGGCATCGACGGCTCGATCGTCGTGGACAAGGTCCGCAACGCCAAGGGAGCGCAGGGCTTCAACGCGCAGACCGAGGAATACGAGGACCTGATCAAGGCCGGCGTGATCGATCCGACCAAGGTGGTGCGCACGGCGCTGCAGAACGCGGCGAGCGTCTCGTCGCTGCTGCTGACCACCGAGGCGATGGTGGCCGAGAAGCCCGACGAGAAGAAGGAAGGCGGGGGAGGCGGCATGCCCGGCATGCCGCCGATGTAATCCTTCGGCCGCCACTGGAAACGCGAGGCCCCGGAGCGCTCCGCTCCGGGGCCTTCGTATTTTTCAGGAGGCGTTCTGCCCGCCGATCCGGTTCATCCGACCTGCGAGCGCGCCGTGGAGATGTCGCCGTCCATCATCGTCTTGCGCTTGTTGCTCTCGGCGGACTGCTGGGCCGCGCGCGCCAGTCGGCCGATGTAGGCCTCGGTGGCCGCCACCGCGGCGTCGAGCGCGGGACCGGAGACGCGCAGGCCGCCTCCATGCTCGGTCATGAGTCGCTTCACTACCGCCTTGGGCAATCCAGCCATGTTTCACCCCTCCGTCGAGCGACCTCTGCTCCGCCGCGGTCGCGGCGCCAGCGCGGTCCTCCTTGAGGCGCGGGAACGTAGCAGCAGGCCCCGCGGCTAGGCGAACCGCGCGCAGTGCATCGCCACGGCCGCCGCGAGCCGGGGTCCGTCCCGATCGACCGGCACGACGTGTCCGGACGACTCGAGCCACAGGATCTCGCGTGTCGCAGAGCCGACCGCTTGCAGGATCACGCGCGCGTCGTCGGGGTGCGCGGTCGCGTCGAGCAGGCCGTGCGCCACGAGGATCGGCGCGCGCACCTGTGCGAGCTGGCGCCTCACCAACGCCTGTAGCGCGCGCAGCTGCTCCACACTCGCGAGCGGCATACGGTCGTAGCTCGGATGCCTCGCGCGCGCATCCGCGTCCCGGATGTCGGAGCCGGCGGCCTTGCGCACGAAGGGCTTCACGCGCCGGACCGCCGGCAGCAGCGGCAGCAGCGGGATCCGCAGGCGCAGCGGCGTGCCCACGACGGCGATCGCGTCGACGGCGCGCTCGGCGGCGAGCGCCAGCGAGAGGAGTCCGCCGAGCGAGAGCCCCACGACGGCGACGCGACGGTGCGTCGCGCGCAGGCCCTCGAGCGCGTCGCGCGCCGCCTCGAGCCACTCGCCGTGGCGCACGCGCGAGAGATCCTCCGGCGTCCGCAGATGGCCCGGCAGCGCGGGTCCGAACGCGCGCAGACCCGCGCGCGCGATCGCCTCGCCGAGAGGACGCACCTCGTAGGGCGTGCCGGTGAGCCCGTGCAGGCAGAGGACCGCCGCCCGCGCGTCGGGTGCGCCGAGGTCGAAGGCGTCGAACTCCACGCGCTCGGCCGCGCCGCTCACGACGGCCTCCGCGCGGCGTCGAGGTCGGCGCGCGCCGCCTCCTCGGCGACGCGCACCACCTCGCGCAGCGGCACGCCGTGCTTGCGGGCGGCGCGCTTACAGTCGTCGTACTCGGCCGACGCGTGAGCGGCACCTTCCACGTCCCACACGATCTTCACACCGATCCGACCCCACGGCGTGTCGACCTCGCGCGGCTCGCGCGCGAGCACGACGCGATCCGTCTCGCTGACCCGGACGCCGATCGCACTCGACTCCGCGAAGAGCGTGCGCGCGAGCCGCAGCCGCTCCGCCGGCCGCGCGATCACGCGCACCAGGAAGCCCGGCCGGTTCTTCTTCATCTGCACGTGCGCGATCGAGACGTCGAGCGCGCCCTCCTCGAAGAGGCGCTCCATCAGGTGGTCGAAGTGCTCGGGGACCAGGTCGTCGAGATTCGTCTCGAGACAGACGACGCGGTCGGCACCAGCGCCCGACTCGCGGCCGAGCACCGCGCGTAGCACGTTCGGCATGGGCCCCGGCCGGTCGTTGCCCGCGCCGTGGCCGATCGCCTCGATCGTCATCGCCGGCAGCGCGCGGAACTCCTCGACCCACGTGCGCAGCAGCGCGGCACCAGTCGGTGTCACAGTCTCCCACTCGACGTGCGCGGGAACCGTCGGGATGCCGCGCAACAGCTCGAGCGTGGCGGGCGCAGGGAGCGGCAAGCTGCCGTGCGCGGTCTCGACCCGGCCGCCGCCGAGCGCTACCGGGCTCGCGGTCACGCGCGCGATGCCGAGCCGCGAGAGCCCGATCGCGGCGCCCGTCACGTCGACGATCGCGTCGACCGCGCCGACCTCGTGGAAGTGCACCTGCTCGAGCGGGATGCCGTGGACGCGCGCTTCGGCGCGCGCGAGCGCCTCGAAGGTCGCGAGCGCGCGGGCGCGCACCTCCGCATCGAGTCGCGCGTGCTCGAGCACCCGCACGATCTCCAGGTAGTGACGCCCCGGAGCGTGATCGCCGTGCGCGCGGTCGCCCCGGTCGCGATCCGCGCCGTGATCGTGCGTGGGGTGCGCGTGCGGGTGCGCGTGGGCTCGCTGCGCCCGGCGCGCAGGAGGGCGCGCGCGCGCACCCGGCGCCTCGACGTCGACGTGGTGCGCCGCGATCGCGCCGCGCTGCACTCGCCGCACGACCAGGCGGTGCGGCAGCCGCAGCCCGGCGAGATCCGCCTCGAGCTGCTCGCGCGGCAGCCCGAGGTCGAGCAGCGCGGCGAGCAGCATGTTGCCCGCGATGCCGGAGAAGCAGTCGAGGTGCAGCACTCGCGCACCGGGTGCCGGCCCGGGCGCGGATCTTCGCCTAGAGCCGGTTGACGAGCGTCGCGACATACGCGGCTCCGAAGCCGTTGTCGATGTTGACCACGCAGACGTTCGAGGCGCAGCTGTTGAGCATGCCGAGCAGCGCGGCGATCCCGCCGAACGAGGCGCCGTAGCCGACGCTGGTCGGCACCGCGATCACCGGCTTGCCGACGAGACCGCCGACGACCGAGGGCAGCGCGCCCTCCATGCCCGCCACCACGATCAGCACGCGCGCGGCGCGCAGCGACTCGCTGCGCGCGAGCAGCCGGTGGATCCCGGCGACGCCGGCGTCGAGCACCAGCTCGGTCTTGTTGCCGAAGCGGCGCGCGACGCTCTCCGCCTCCGCCACCACCGGCGCGTCCGCCGTTCCCGCCGACACGATCGCGATCGTCCCCGCGCCGACGGGCGGCACGTCGGCCGGCCCGAACCAGAGCGTGCGCGCGATCCGCTCGTAGTCGCCGCTGCCGAGCCGCTCGCAGACCGCCGCCGCGACCTCGGGCTCGACGCGCGTCGCGAGCACGTGCTGGTCGGACTCGCTCAGCGCGCGCACGATCTCGGCGATCTGTTCCGGCGTCTTGCCCGGCCCGAAGATCACCTCGGGCAGACCCACGCGCAGCGCGCGGTGCGTGTCGACGCGCGCGTCGGCGAGCTCGACGAAGGGGAGCCGCGAGAGTCGCTCGAGCGCGGCCTCGACTCCGGTCTCGCCGAGGCTCACCGATTCCAGCAGCTCGCGGACACGCTCGCGGTTCAAGAGTGGGACCTCCGAAACGCGACGGTAACAATTCGCGCCGGGCGGAGCCGGGTTTCCGGTTGCGTCGCCGGTTACTTCCTGCCGCGCGGCGCGCGCGCGGCCCCGCGCTTGATGGGCGCCGCCTCCTTCACGACCCGCGGCACCATCACGTGGAGCGCGCGGAACTCGCCCGCGCGGTCGAAGAGCTCGCTCTCGATGTAGAGCAGCGCGTCGGGACAGCGCCGCGGCGACATGCGCACCTGGAGCGCGGTCTCCGCGTCGCTGAAGACCAGCTCGGGCAGGCTCGGCAGGATGCGGCCGCCGAGCGTATCCGCGACGGCCGACGCGGTCTGCGACACCAGGATGTTCCCGAACTCGGTCAATGCCGACGCGGCGATCTCGCGCGGCGGATCGTCCGCGCCGCACAGCAGCCGGATCACGCTCTCGCGCGTGCGCGACGACATCAGGATCGCCACGAGGCCGCTGAGGTCGCCGCTGAGATCGCAGAGGATGCCGGTCTCCCAATCGCCGCGGCGGCGGAAGCGCTCCGGCCCGTAGACGACCGGGACGCGCGTCAGGATGGTCCGCTCGACCAGCCGCGCGAAGGCGCCGGCCGCCCACGAGGCGCCGATGTGCGCGAGCTCGCGCAGCCGGTCGACTTCGGACTCGGAGATCTCCGCGGCGCGCGTCGTCATGCGACTTGATTCGGATCGAGGAGGAACACGGGCCTCCCGTCGCCGAGAATCGTGAAGCCCGCCAGCGCGCGGACCCCCGCCAGCAGCTCCGGCACGGGCTTCACGTAGATCTGCTGTTGTCCGAGAACGCGCGCGGCGCCGAGCGCCACGCGATCGCCGCGCACCTCCGCGAGCACCAGCACGCGCAGCGCGTCGACGGGCGGCGGACCGAGCCGGAGCAGGCTCGCGAGCTCGAGCACGGGGACGAGCTCGTCGTCCACGAGCGTGAAGGCGTCGCTGCCGCTCTGCTCGACGGCCGAGGCGGGCGTCTCGAGGATGCGCTCGACCTTCGCGATCGGGAGCGCGAGCGTCTCGCCGCCGACCGAGACGAGCAACACGCGCTGCACCGCGGCGGTGATCGGCACGCGCAGGCGCGTCGTCGTGCCGCGACCGCGCTGCGTCTCGATCTCCACGGCACCGCCGAGGGCTTCCACGGTCGCGCGCACCGCGTCCATGCCGACGCCGCGTCCGGACACCTCGGTCACCTCGCGCGCGGTCGAGAGCCCGGCGCGGAAGACGAGCGCCGCGGCCTGCGCCGGCGTCAGATCCGCGGCGAGGTCGGGGTGCAGCATGCCGAGCTCGACCGCACGGGCGCGCAGGCGGTCGAGATCGATCCCGGCGCCGTCGTCGCGCACCTCGATGCAGACGTGGCCCTTCTCGCGGCGGGCCTCGATCACGAGCCGGCCGGCCTCGGGCTTCCCGGCCGCGGCGCGCTCCGCCGGCGACTCGATGCCGTGGTCGACCGCGTTGCGCACGAGGTGCACGAGCGGGTCGGAGAGCCGGTCGAGAATCGAGCGGTCGAGCTCGAGCTCGGCGCCCGCGAGCAGCACCTCGACCTGCTTGCCCGCGCGCCGCGCGATCTCGCGGGCCGCGCGCGGCAGCGGCTCCACGATGCGCAGGATGGGCGTGGTGCGCAGGTCGAGCGCGCGGCGCTGCAGCTCGCCGACCACCCGCTCCATGCGGTCGAGACCTTCCTCGAAATGACCGTCGTCCGCGCGGCCGTCGGTCGCCGCCGTGCGCACCTGACTCGTGCAGAGGATCACCTCGCCGACGGTCGAGAGGAAGCGATCGAGCACGCCGGCCTGCACGCGGACGGTGGACGACGGCCCCGGCACCGACACCGATGCGGGTCGAGGCGCGGCGGGCGCATTCGCCGCGCCGGCCGGGGCCGCGACCGGCGGCTTCGCCGGAGCCGCGGCCGGCTCGGCGGCGAGCGGCGCGCGCAGCGCGGC
>DATKND010000153.1:0-2917 GCA_035541475.1 Myxococcota bacterium
TGGCGTTCACGAGCACCGTGCCCTGGATCTCGTAGAGCGACGCTGCGTCCGGATGCGCGGCGAGCGCGCGCGCGATCGGCGCCAGCGCCTCGTCCGGCTTCCCCGCCGCGACGAGCTGCTCGGCGAGCGCGCGCAGCACCACGTCGTTGGCGGGATCGGTGAGATCGAGGGCCGCCTTCTGGAGCGAGCGCGCCGCGGCCTCGTGACCCTGCGCGGCGGCCTCGATCCCGGCGCGCGAGACCGCGGCCTCGCGCTGGAAGCCCGCCTTCGCCATCGAGTCTGCCGTGCGGCGCGCCGAGTCGTAGAGGCCCTGCGCGGCTGCCGCGCGGATGTAGATGTCGTAGCCCTCGGGTCGGGCGCCGCTGCGGTTGGTCATGAAGTTGCGCGCGAACTCGGTGGCGTCCTTGTAGTTGCCGCGGGCCAGCTCGAGGTACGCGAGCATGAGGGCTGCGTCGGTCGCCTTCGAGTCCGCGCGGATTGCCTCGCGGAACTCGGACGCGGCGCGGTCGTAGTCGCCGACGTCGCGTGCCGCGAGCCCAGCGAGGTAGCGCCCGCCGGCGTTGTTCGGCCAGCGCCGCAGGCCGGAGTCGAACGCGGCAAGCGCGGCCTGCGGCTGGCCACGCGCGAGCAGCACGCGCCCCTTCAGCAGATCGCGGGACGCAGGCTCCTTGATCTGGTCGACGAGCGCCTGGGCCTCGTCGAGCTTGTTCAGGTCGATCAGCACGTCGGCCTTGAGGAATGCGAGGCCCTCGGCGGACGCGGGCTGCACCCTGGTCGCCTGGTTGATCGCCTCGAGCGCCTTTTCGGGGTGCCCGTTGCGGCGCTCGAACTCCGCGAGCGTGCCCCAGGCCGCGGCGGTGCCGAGCTTCTCGACGCCCTCGGTGAGGAGCTTGCGCGCCGGGTCCACCTTGCCGGCCGCCTCGTAGCGGTCGGCCAGGGAGACGCGGAACGAGAGGTTCTCGGGCGCCTTCGCGACGGCGCGCACCCAGAGCTGCGTCGCCTCCTCGCCGCGCCCCTGTCCGTCGTAGAACTTGGTCATGAGGCGCAGGCCGAGCGGGTCGGTCGGGACCTTGTCGAGGCAGTGCTTGTACTGCTCCTCGGCGCGCTTCGCGTCCTTCACGTTGTCCTCGATGAACGAGGCGCGCGCGAGGCAGCCGCGAATCAACGCGGACGGGTCGCTGCTCTTCGCGGTTATCTGCTCGAGCTCTTCATGCGCCTTCTCGGCCTCGTCCATGCGGCCGAGCTCGGCCAGGATCGTGGCGCGGATCAGCGCGGCCTGGAAGTCGTCGGGCGCCAGCTCGCGCAGCCGGTTGGCGTCCTCGAGCGCCTCCTCGCGACGGTTGTCGCCGAGCTTCGCCTGTGTGCGGATTCGGAGCGCGTTCACGTTGTCGGGCTTGCTCTCGAGCACCTTGCTCGCGACGCGGATGGCGTCGCCGTACGCGTCGAGGTTGAGGAAGGTCGAGGCCAGCAGGAGCCCCGCCGGCACCGCGCGGTACTGTGTCGCCGCCGCCTTCTCAAGCGGCCATACCGCGACGCTCGCCTGTCCGGTCTGGACGAGCGCCACGCCGAGCAGGTAGTTCGCCTCGCCCAGGTTCGGATCGTGCGCGAGGATCTGGCGCAGCGGCTCGATCGACTCGTTGAACTGGCCGGCGTCCTGGAGGGCGCGCACCTCCGTCAGGCGGTCCTCGACGCTGCCCTCGCAGCCGACTCCGATCGCGGCGGTGACGAGCGCGAGCGCGCCCGTGCGGGCCCATCGGTGAGCTAGGAGGCGAAGACCGAGGCGCATCGTCTGCTCCCTCCGTCCCTCGAGCGAACGCGGCAGTATACGCGGCGTCCGACGGAAGGCCACTCAAATTCCTCCGATTTCTGCTATGTTCGGGCGGTCGGCCCTGGGCCATGCGCGCTGCGTAGTCTCCTCCGCGAGTGCATTGTTGAGTCCCCCGCTGAGTGGCGGCATTCCTCGAGACGTGACGAGGGCACCGTGGTAGCGATCGCGCACCTCGCGCGGCAAGGCGGCGGGATCGCGCGCGTCGCGGCACTGCTCGCGGTCGCCTCTCTCGGGTGCAGATTCGGCGCAGCGGCTCCGGAGCGGATCGTGCTCGTCACGATCGACACGCTCCGGGCGGACCACATTGGCTGCTACGGCCTCGCGAGCGCCCACACGCCGACCCTGGACCGCCTCGCCGCGGAGGGGGTGCGCTACGAGGTCGCACTCTCGCCGGCTCCGCTCACGCTGCCGTCGCACACCACGATCATGACCGGCCTCGATCCCGACCGGCACGGCGTCCGGCACAACTCGGTGTTCTCGCTCGACCCCGCCGTGCCGACGCTCGCCGAACGGCTGCACGCGCGCGGCTATGCCACCGCCGCGTTCGTCGGCGCCTTCGTGCTCGACCGGCGCTTCGGCCTGGCGCGCGGCTTCGACGTCTACGACGACCACTTCGGCGACCGGCGGAGCTCGCTGGTCGGCTTCGCGGAGCGGCGCGCCGGCGACGTGACCGACGCCTTCCAGCGCTGGCTCGCGGCCGCGCCTCCGCGCTTCTTCGTCTGGCTACACTACTACGATGCGCACGCGAGCTACGACCCGCCCGAGGGCTTCAAGCTCTCGTTCCCCTATGACCTCTACAGCGGGGAGATCGCCTACGTCGATGCGCAGCTCGGGCGCGCGCTCGAGGCGCTCTCGGCGCGCTTCGATCCCGCCGGCACGCTGGTGCTGGTGACGAGCGATCACGGCGAGTCGCTCGGCGAGCACGGCGAGCTCTCCCACTCCTACGGAGTCTACGAGGCGACGCAGCGGGTGCCGCTCGTCGCGCGCGGGCCGGGCTTCACGGGCGGCCGCGTCGCGCACGAGCTGGCGCGCCTCGCCGACGTGACGCCCACCCTGCTGGCGGAGGCCGGCGCCGAGCCGATCAGCGGG
>DATKND010000154.1:0-52528 GCA_035541475.1 Myxococcota bacterium
GCGGCGGCCATCTGTTCCTCCTCGGGGACCTCTGCCTCGCCCCCCGCTCGGCCGTTCTCCCCTACGCGTCGAACTCGATCGCGACCGCTTCGGGCGAGCGCGCCCACACCGACGTGACCCAGCGCGGCTCCGCCGCGAGCGCATAGTCAGGGATGCGCGCCAGCAGCGCCTCGAAGGCGACGCGCGCCTCGAGCCGCGCGAGGTTCGCGCCGAGGCAGAAGTGCAGGCCCTGTCCGAAGGCCAGGTGGCGGCGGATGCGGCGGTGCAGGTCGAAGCGGTCGGGGTCGTCGAACTCGCGCTCGTCGCGGTTCGCGGCCCCCCACACGAGCTGCACCTCGGAGCCCGCCGGGATCGTCACGCCGTGGTGGACGAGGTCGCGCGTGGCGCGCCGCGGCAGCGCCTGCGCGGGCGACTCGCAGCGCAGCATCTCCTCGATCGCGTCCTCGAGCGACGCCGACTCCGCGCAGAGCTCGCGGCGCGCGTCCTCGTGCTGCGCGAGCAGGATCGCGCCGTTCGCGATCAGATTCGTGGTGGTGTCGTTGCCCGCGACGATCAGCACGAAGCAGAAGCCGAGCAGCTCGTCCTGCGTGAGGCGCTCGCCGTCGATCTCCGCGTCGAGCAACGCGCTCATCAGGTCGTCGCGGCGCGCGCGGCGGCGCTCGTCGAGCAGTCGCGCGAACTCGCCGTAGATGTTCGTCGCGGCCGTCTTGATGTTCGCGGCCTGCGTGGTGCCGTCGGCCACCGCGACCATCGATTCGGTCCAGTGCAGGAAATCCTCGCGGCGCTCCGCGGGCACGCCGATCATGTCGCCGATCACGCGGCTCGGCAGGTGCCGCGCGTAGTCGGCCATGAGATCGGCGCGACCCTTGCCGGCAAAGCGGTCGAGCAGCCCGCGCGCGATCTCGCGGACGCGCGGCTCCATCTCGGTCACGCGCCGCGGCGTGAAGGCGACCGTCACCAGGCGGCGCAGGCGATCGTGTCGCGGCGGATCCATCACCTGGATGTGCGGCAGCAGTCCCACGGCGAGGCTCGTGCCCTCCGACGAGAACGCCTCGGGATCGCTCGCCGCAAGGCGCACGTCCTCGAAGCGAGAGAGCGCGTACACGCCGGTGTCGGGGTTCCGGTAGACCGGATGCTCGTTCCGGAGCGTGCGGTAGATCTCGTAGATGCGGGCCTGGAAATCCGGCCGCGAGGGGTCGTAGACGAAGCGCTCGGCCACCGGCGTCTCCCTGAATCGGCCGCGCGGCGAGGCCGCGCGCCGGTCGCCATGCTATCACCCGGCAGCGTTGCGCTGCGCGCGCAGGAACATCGAGGCGTGATGTCGATAGAGGAGGCGCCGCGACCTGCCCGCGACCCCTTCCCGCTCGTCGCGGAACACGGGCACGGGCATCGGACCACGGCCTGCTACGGCTCGGTGGTGCCGCCCGAGCACGACGAGATGATCGCCTCTGCGATCGTGGCCGGCCCCTTGCCGGAGGCGGGCGCACGCGAGCATTGATGCCGGGCTTCCACCGCGCGATGCAGCGCATTCTCCCGTTGGCCGCGCTGGCCGCAGCCGTCGCGCTCGCGCACGGCGAGATCTTCCGCGCGGGAGCCGCGGAGGTCGCGCCGCTGGCGCCCGAAGGACAGGTGGTCTGGCCGCGGCAGTCCGCAGTCGGCGACGTGATCTTCGAGGCCTGGCTCGTGGCGCGGCATGCGCGCACGCTGGTCACGCGACCGTGGCGACTCTGGGACACGGAGCACTGCGCGCCCGAGCAGCACACGCTCGCCTACGGCGTGCCGCTCATCGGGCTCGGCCTCCTCGCTGTGCCCACCGCGATCTTCTCGAGCGAGCCGGTCTTCGTATACAACGCCGCGCTCGCCGCCTGGAGCACCGTCGCCGCGCTCGCGATGTACGCGCTGGTGACCGGCTGGACCGGACGACGCGCCGCGGGTCTGGCCGCCGCGCTGCTCTTCGCCTTCCACCCGATCCGGCTCGACCACATCCTCCACCCCGCCGAGTGGGACATCGCGCCGACCGCGTTCGCGCTCTTCTTCGCGGAGCGGCTGTTCGCCATGGGCCGTTGGCGCGATGTGCTCGGGCTCGGCGCATCGATCGCCCTCCAGATCGCGACGAGCTTCTACACGCTGCTGGCTGCGACCCTGCTCGCGCTGCCGCTCGGTCTCTGGCTGCTGTTTCGCCGCGCGCCGCGCCGGGTGACCGTCGCGCAGCTCGCGGCCGTCCTCGCCGTGGTGGCGCTCGCCGCGGCCTTCGTGCTCGGCCCCTATCTCGAAGCGCGCGATCTGGGAGAGCTTCCGCAGCGAACCGAGTTCCTGTTCGCAACTCCCGCGACCTGGCTGCCGGGCGGCCCGTTGTTCCTGGGCCTCCCGCTGCTGGTCGCCGCTGCGGTCGGCCTCGCGATGCCGCGGCGTCTCGCGCTGGCGCGCGTGGAGGGGGACCCGCGTCCCGCGCTGCTCGGCGCCGCGCTGCTCCTCGCCTTCGTCGCCGCCGGTCCGAGCACCGCAGAGTCGCTCTCGTCGATCGGCCTGCCCGTTCCACTCTTCGACCCGTACGCCTCGCTCGCACGAGCGTTGCCCGGCCTCGACACCGTGCGGGTGGTGATGCGCCTCGGCAGCGGGGTACACCTCGTGGCGTGCGTTCTCGCGGGCACCGGGCTCGCGGCCGCGATCGCCGCGTCCGGCCGCTACGGTGGCCCCGTCGTGTCGCTGGTCGGTGTCGCGGCCGCCGCGCTCGTCTGCTTCGGCGCCCCGATCCCCCAGCCGCTCCGCTGGGAGCTCGAGCGAATCCGACCGGACCAGGCGTCGATCGATTTCTTCCGCGCCCTCCGCGCGCAGGGCCTGACGGGTCCGCTGCTCGAAGTGCCCCTCGACTTCGTGGACCAGGACTGGACCGACGTGGGGCCGCGGCGGATCCTGCTCTCCGCGTGGCATGGCCAGAGAACATCCGCCTGCTACGGCTCCTTTCGCCCGCGCCTGCGCAGCGAGCTCGCCGAGAAATCCGCGAAGCTGCCGTGGCGCTGGGCGGTCGACGCGATCCGGGAGCTGGGCTTCCGCGCGGTCATCGTCCACGACCCGGGCGCCTGGTGGGACCTGCAAGCGAGGTTTGCGCCACCGGGATGGAGCGAACAGGATCTACGCCTGGAGCGCGAGAGCAAGACGCTGCGCGCCTACGAGATCCTTCCGGGCGCCACCCACCAAGCGGCCTCCGAGGATCCCTAGCGATGCCGACCTCGCAACCCGCGCCCGCTCGCCTCGTCACGCAGGGCGGCGACGCCTGTCCGGTCTGCGCCGCGCCTTCGCGGCGCGAGATCGAGGTCGGAGCTTTCGCCTTGCATCGCTGCCCGGACTGCGGCGCCTGGTCGAGCGATGCGCTCGCGCGCGGCGCCGCCACGAGCTTCGAGCCCCGACGCTACTTCGAGAACGCCGCCTGCGAACGCGAGAGCTGGGAGCGACTGCTCGCGAAGATTCCGGCGCACAGGCTGCGAAACATCCTCGACGTCGGCTGCGGCACGGGCGAGTTCCTCGCCTACCTCGCCGCACGCGACCCCGCGACCCGACGGGAAGCGATCGAGCTCGACCCGACGCGCGCGGCGGCCGCGCGCGCGCGCGACCCGGGCGCGCGGATCCACACGGGCGACGCGCTCGCGACGCTCTCGCGCGTCGAGGGTCCCTTCGACCTGATCACGCTCTGGGACGTGTTCGAGCACGTGCCCGCCCCCGCTGCTCTGCTCGCGGCGCTCACCGACCGGCTCGCGCGCGGCGGACTGATCTACCTCCAGACCATCCACGAGCGAAGCATCGTCCCGTGGCTCGGGCGCACCGCGTACCGGCTCTCGGGCGGGCGCCTGCGCGGACCCGTCCGCCGCACGCACGAGGCGCACCACCTGGTCTTCTTCACGCGCTCGAGCCTCGAGCGAGCCGCCCGCGACGCGGGCCTGCGCGTCCTCGAGCTCTGGTGGGGTCGTCTGCCCCGCGAGCGCATGGACGGGGCCGCCTGGCTCACGGGGCTCACCTCGCTGCTCCTGCGCGCGGAGAACGCGCTCGGCGGAGGGCTCTTCGTCAATCTGCTGCTCGGGCGACGAGAGTGAGCCCGGATGCCGCCTAGCTCCGCAGCGCTTCGCAGAGCAGGTTCTTGCCGATCACCCCGCGCGTGAGCACATCGAGGGCGCGCGAGAGCGGGAAGACGGCGCGGTCGTAGAGGCGCACGGCCGCCACGTCGAGCCCGCCCTCGGGATCGCCGAAGTGGCGGTACCAGAGCCCCGCCGCGAAGCCGAGGCTGTCGACGTGCAGCACGCGCGTGATGCGGAAACCCGCGGCGTGAACCACCCCGCACAGCCCGCGCCGGCGGTAGCGCCGCACGTGGCCGACGCGCACGTCGTTCGCCGAGTAGAGCAACGGGAAGGCCGGCACGTAGAGGAAGAGGCGTCCGCCCGGCACGAGCCGCTCGCGCAGCGCCGCGAGCAGACCCACGTCGTCCTCTACGTGCTCGAGCACGTTGATCGCGTACGCGCCGCCGAAGCCCTCGTTGCCGAGCGCCTCGAGCGAGCGGCTGACGGGGACGCCACGCGACCGGATCTGCTCGCGCAGCGCGGCGTCCGGCTCGACCGCCACCGCGTCGAAGCCCCGCTGCGTCAGCGCGGCGCAGAAGCGGCCGTTGCCCGCGCCGTAGTCGAGGATCCGGCCGGCGCCGCGGCCCCAGTCGACCAGGGCGTCGACCAGGAAGCGGGTATAACGCACCGCGGTGTCCATGACCTCGATCAGCTCGGGAGCCTCGAACGGCCGGCTCGCCTCGGACATCAGGGATGCCGCCGGAAGCTGCGACGCCACAGTCCGATCGTTTCCTCGTGGTACTTCGCGATCGTGTCGAGGATCAGGCCCGCGGTGAGGAAGATGATGGAGAGCGTGCCGAGCGAGGCCGCGAGGACTGCGCGCGGCATGTGGAACACCAGGCCCGTGCGGGCGAAGTCGAGGATAGGCGCGCTGCCGGCGGCGAGCGCGGCCAGCGCCATCAGCGCCGACAGCGAGGAGAAGAAGAGCAGCGGCTTGTAGTCCTTGAACAGCATCGCGATGCAGCGCGCGATCAGGAAGCCGTCGCTCCAGGTATCGAGCTTCGACTGGCTGCCCCGCGGCCGGCGTCGGTAGGGAACGGCGACCTCGGCAATGCGCAGGCCCTTGGCCAGCGCCTGGAGCGTCATCTCGGTCTCCACCTCGAAGCCCGCGCGCCGCAACCGCACGAGGTCGACGAAGGTGCGAGAAAGCACGCGATAGCCGGACAACACGTCGCGAAGCCGCGCCCGGAAGAGCAGGCGGATCAGCCAGGAGATGACCCGGTTGCCAGCGCGGTGGAACGGCCGGAAGGCGCCGGCCTCGTAGTCCTCGAGGCGCGCGCCGACCAGCATGTCGAGGTTCTCGCGGCACAGGCGGCGCACCATCTCGGGCGCAGTGTCGGCGGGATAGGTGTCGTCGCCGTCCACGAGCACATAGACGTCGGCGTCGACGGCATCCGCGATGTGCCGCACGACGTGCCCTTTGCCCTGCAGTGGCGACGCGACGACCCGCGCGCCGGCCGCGCGCGCGATCTCGGCGCTCGCGTCGCGCGAATTGTTGTCGAAGACGAAGATGCGGGCCTCGGGCAGCGCCTTGCGGAAGTCCTCCACGACCCTTCCGATCGTGACCGCCTCGTCGAAGCAGGGGATCACCACGGCCAGGCGGAGCGTGGCGTCGATGTCGGCCGGCGCGCTCATGCGCTCGCATCCTACCCCCGCGCGCGGCCGAGAGCGACGCCTCCGCGTCCGTCACCGGCAACACGGGCAAGGCGCTGCGCAGCTCGGGCGCCTACGCTCCCCGCGCTGCGAGGAAATCGGATGCAACACACGAGTGCGGCGACGGGGCGCGGCGCCGAGCGACTGTCGAAGCTGTGCGCGGCGGTCTTCTTCCGCGAGGTCGAAGTGACGGGGGCCGAGCGTGTGCCATGGGAGGGACCGCTGCTCTACGTCGCGAACCACGGCAACAGCCTCGTCGATCCGCTGCTGCTGCTGGCGAGCATGCCGCGGCGCGCGCGCTTCCTCGCGAAGCACACGCTGTGGCAGCACCCGCTGGTCCGGCCCCTGCTCGAGCTCGCCGATGCGATCCCGGTCTACCGCCGCCAGGACGGCGCGGAGAGCGGCAGCAACGACCGCACCTTCGAGGTCTGCTTCGAAGCGCTCGACGCGGGCGGCGCGATCGCGATCTTCCCGGAGGGCATCTCGTATCACGCGCCCGCGCTCCAGCCGCTGAAGACCGGCGCCGCGCGCATCGCGCTCGGCGTGCGCGACCCGGCGATCCGCGTGCTGCCCGTGGGCCTCACCTTCGAGGACAAGGCGATCTTCCGCTCGCGCGCGCTGCTCGCCGTCGGCAAGCCGATCGACCCGGCCCCCGAGCGCGCGCTCGCTGCGCGGGACGAGCGCGAGGCTGTGCTCTCGCTGACCGCGCGCATCGAGGCCGGGCTGCGCGCCGTCACGCTCAACTTCGCAAGCTTCGACGAGTCGCAGGTGGTGGAGCGCGTCGCGGATCTCTTCGCCGAGGAGTCGCGCGTGATGCCCGGCGAGGCCGAGCTCGGCGCGCGCTTCCCGCTGCGCCAGGCGCTCGGCAGCGGCTACGCCAAGGCGCGCGAGCGGGAGCCTCGCCGCGTGGAGCGCGTCGAGGCGCTGGTGCGCGAGTACGACTCGCTGCTCGAGGAGAGCGGCCTGCGCGACGACCAGGTGAGCGCGCGCTATCCGGCGCGCCTCGCCGCGCACTACGTCGGCACGCACGCCTCGCGGCTCGCGCTCTCGCTGCCGGTGGCGCTCGTCGGCACGCTCCTCTGCTACGTGCCGTACCGCGTGCCCGGTCTCGTCGCGAAACTCGTGCGGCGGCACGGCGACCTGCCCGCGACCTACAAGATCCTGTGTGGTCTCGCGCTGGCTCCGCTGTGGTTCGCGTTCGAGGCGGCGATCGCGTGGAGGATGGCCGGTCCGTGGGCGGCGCTCGCGGTGGCCGTCGCCGCGCCAGTCACCGGCTGGTACGCGCTGCTCTTCCACGAGCGCAACGAGTCGTTCTGGCGCGAGGTCGGCGCCTGGCTGGTGCTGCGGATCTTCCCGGGTCGCGCCACCAGGCTGCGCCGGCTGCGCGCGGAGATCCGGAGAGAGGTGGAGTCGCTCGCGACGCAGCGAGGCTGAGGCGTTTCGTCGCTATTCGGCCGCCGCGAATGCGAAGCTCACGCGGAATCCGCCGTCCGGGAGGTTCATGCCGACGACCTGCGCACCCATGCGCTGCGCCAGCTCGCGCACCAGCGCGAGCCCGATTCCGGTGCCCTGCGTGCCGCGCGTCAGCTCGTTCACGCCGCGGTAGAAGGGCTCGAAGATGTGCGCGAGGTGCGCCGGCGCGACGCCGGGGCCGAAGTCGCGCACCGCGACGACGACGCCGGGATTCGCGCGGCGCGCCTCCAGCACGACGCGCCGCGCGCCCGCCGTGCGCGCGTACTTCATCGCGTTGTCGACCAGGTTGAAGAGCACCTGGAGCAGCGCGTGGCGATCGAAGCGTACCGGCGGCAGCCCCGGCTCGACCGCGAGCTCGAGCGCGAAGCCCTCGCGCGCCGCGTGCGACGCGAGCTTCGCCACCGCCTCCTCCAGCACCGGCGCGACGGGACCCGCGCTGAGCGAGAGATCGCGCCGGCCGCGCTCGAGCCTGGCGAACTCCAGTACGTTGTCGATCAGGCGTGAGAGCCGCTCCGACTCGTCCGTGATCGTGCGCGTGTACTCCGCGCGCTTCGCCTCGGTCGGGGCGAGCCCGTCGCGCAGCATCTTGGCGTACATTCGGATCGCGGTGAGCGGCGTCTTCAGCTCGTGGGTCACGGCCGCGACGAAGTTACTGCGCCGCTCCGCATAGCCGACGGTGACCGACACCATGCGATGCAGGGCGAAGAGCCCGGCGGCGCCGACCGCGCCGAGCAGCGCGACGAGCGCGTAGATCGTGCCGGGGCTCCCGACGCCGGGCAGTGGCGCCAGGCGCAGGTCCGCGGTCAGCGGGTCGAAGGGCTCGGCGAAGCGGTGGCGGAAGGCGAAGCGACCGTCCGACGCGGGAGGCGGAGGCAGCGCGTCCGACGCGCGGAAGGCGACCTCCGCCACGCTCGCGAGCCCGCTCTCTTCGATCGCGCGCTGCTCGAGCCAGCGAGCGAGCGCCGCGCGGTCGAGTACGAGTCCCTGGCGCACGGCCTCGCGACCGAGCTGCACGCTGCGCACGAGCAGCAGGTGATCCTCGCCGGCGACGCGTCCCTGCATCGGGTCGACCGCGACCCGGACCTTGTGCGCGGGGGCCGGCGGCGCCGGAGCTTGCAGCGCCCTTCCCTGCGATGCCGGTGCATGCGCCGGTGCGTCCGCCCGCTCCTTCGGCGCTCGCGCGTCCAGCATCTTCTGCGCCTCCGGAGGCAGCTCTCGCGGCGGCTCCGGCTTCATCGGTTCCGGCGCGACGGAGTCGATCGCGCCGAAATCCTTCAGCGAGGCACCACGCGAAGCCAGCCGCGACAGGCGAGGCAGCGACTCCTCCTCGACCTTCTGCTTTCGCTCCGCGCGCTCGAGGCCCACGCGGTTGAAGCGCTGGAGCACGTCGTAGGCGGTGCTTTCGTCGCGCACGGGCTCCGCTCCCGCCTGCGGAGCCGGAGCTTCGGGGAGCGCCGGCGAGAGGGACTGCGTCGTGCCGGGCGGCTGCGGCGCGACCGACTTCGGCGTCGCGGCAGCCGTCTTCGCCATCACTCTCTTCGCCGCGTCGTCGCGCGAGGCGAGCTCCGGCTCGGGGTAGCCCGCCTCGACCGCCGCGACGTCGTCCGGCTCGAGCGGCGTGTGGATCGCGCCGTCCGTGTCGATCTCGAAGCCGCCCACCACGAAGGGCTCGGCAGGCGCGCTCGCGAGCGGCGAGCGCCCGCCATCCGCGAGATAGAAGTGGTAGTGCGCGGCGGGTCGCGCCTCCTCGCGCGCCAGGAATCCGGAGAGCCCGCGCTCCATCTCCTCGAACACCCGCTCCGACACCGCTTGGTGACGCGCCGCGCGCTCGTAGGCCAGACCGTCGAGGGCGCGCCAGGTGAGCACGCCGATCGGCGCCAGCAGCGCGAGGAAGAGCAGCAGCAGCGCGACGCGGATGCGCCTCATCCGGAGAAGCGGTAGCCCTCGCCGCGCACCGTCTCGATCCGCGCGGCCGCATCGCCGAGCTTCTTGCGGAGCTTCGCGATGTGCATGTCGACGGTGCGGGTCTCGATGCGGTCGGGCTGCGAGAAGCCCCACAGCTCGCGCAGCAGGCGGCGGCGTCCGAGGATGCGGCCTTTCTCCGCCGCGAAGAGCGCGCAGAGCTCGAACTCGCGCGGCGTCAGCGCGACCTCGGCCCCGTTGCGGCGCGCCATGCGCTCGGCGGGATCGACCTGCCAGCTCCCGAAGGAGAAGGGCTCCGCGGTCGCGGCGACGCGCGCGCCCGCGCGCCGCAGCAGCGCCTAGACGCGAGCGACGAGCTCGGCCACCGAGAAGGGCTTGGTCACGTAGTCGTCGGCGCCGCAGCGGAAGCCTTCGAGCACGTCGGGCTCCGCGCCGCACGCGGCCCGCGCGGTGCCTTCCGAGTACGTGCTCTCCGCGGTCGGCGTCGGACCGGGCTTCGACGAGACGCTGATGAGCGCGCTCGCCGACGCGGGCACCGGCAACTTCTACTACCTGCCCGACGTGCGAGAGCTCGCCGGCATCTTCGCGGGCGAGTTCGCGGCGGCACGCGAGACGGTCGCGCGCGGGCTCGTGGTCGAGCTCGCGCCCGGCTCGGGCATCGAGCTCGTCGACGCCGCGGGCTATCCGCTCGAGCGCATGGCCTCGCGCGTCGCGTTCCGGCCGGGCGACCTCTACGCGGGTCAGGTGCGGCGCGTGTTCCTGACCTTGCGCGCGCCGACCGGTCGCGAGGGCGCGCTCGAGACGGGAGCCCTCGCGCTGCGCTGGCAGGACCCCGATGGCTCGGGCCGCGCGCCGCCGCCGCTGGCGCTGCCGTCTCTAGCCTGTGTTACCTGAGATGACGCCTACTACGCCTCCTTCGACGATCCGATCTATCTCCGCTCGAGCCAGGACGCGATCGGGGGACTGAAGGAGAAGGTCGCATCGAGCCTGCGCGCGGGCCGGCAGGACGAGGCCGTCCACGAGTTCGATGTCTTCTCCTCGCGGCTCCAGCTCGAGCAGAAGGGCGCGCTCGGCGACGTCGCGCCCGAGGCTGCGCGCGCGCTCACCGAGCTGCGCGCCGCGGCGGCCGCACCGGAGGCGGCGAAGCCGGAGGTGCAGCAACAGCTCGGCAAGCAGTGGCTCGAGCAAGGCCGCGACGCGCGCCGCTCCGGCGCCAAGCATTGAACGAAGAAGGAGACGACGATGAAGCTCTTCGATCGACTCGCAACCCTGGTCCACGCCGATGCGCACGGCGTGCTCGACCAGCTCGAGGAGCGCACGCTCCTCGCGAGGCAGCACTTGCGCGACGCCGAGCTCGAGCTCGCGCGCAAGCGCGCGCGTCTCGAGTCGCTCGCCGACGAGGCGCGCCGCGGCGAGGACGAGCTGCGCCGGCTCGGCGCGGAGATGGCTTCGCCCGACGCCGACGTCGCGCTCGCGCTCGGCGGCGGCAAGGAGGAGCTCGCGCGCTTCTGCCTGCGGAAGCTCTTGCCGAAGCGGCGCGCGGCCGAGTCGTTGCGGCGACGCCGCGGCGAGATCGACGACGAGAGCGCGCGGCTCGCCGCGAAGCTCGCCGAGCAGGAAGGTGCGCTCGAGGAGCTGCACCGTCGCGTGCGCGCGCGCATCGCGGAGTCGCAGGCCGCGGAGGGCAAGCCCGTACTCGTCGTCGAGCTGCCGGCCGCCGACGAGGAGATCGAGCTCGAGCTGCTGCGCCGGCGCGGCGGCGAGGCGACGTCGTGAGCCGGTCGCCCTTCGCCCACTCGCTCGCCTTCGCGCTCGGGGCCGCGGCCGCGCTGCTCGTCGGCGCGCCGCTCCTCACGCCCGCGTTCGGCGAGCGCGCGGCCGTGCGTTTCCTGCTCGTCGCCGCGGTGGTCGCGTACGCGGCGCTGCTGGCGCCCTCGCGCTCGCGCGGCGCACGAGCCGCGGCGCTCGCGGCGGGACTCGGCGCGCTGTCGCTCGGCATCCGTGCGACCGCACTCGCGACCGCCGCGCTCCTCGGGGTCTGCCGCAGCGGGATCCTGTTCCGCGCGCGCCCCGCCCGCGCGGTGCTGCTCGAGGGCCTGCTCCTCGCGGTCGGCCTCGCCATCGCCGCGTTTCTCGCCGGCCCCTGGCTGGTCCGACCGACGCTCGCGACCTGGGGCTTCTGGCTCGTGCAGAGCGCCTTCTTCGCGATCGGCGGCATCGGCCCGCGCCTCGAGGAGCCCGGTCCCGACGACCCCTTCGAGCGCGCCCGCGCGCAGGTTCTCGCGCTCCTCGATTAGCCCTTCGAATCGGGAAATTCGGCGCCGCGGCCTTGCGGAACCGTAAGTTTCGTGTTCTCTTCCGATACGGCGGAGGTTTCGGCGAACACGGGGCTCCATGCACGAGGCCCGCACCCCCGAACGGGCCACGTCCCCCTGATCGTCGCCGAGCCCGGCGAGGTTCCGGGCGCATGAGCGGCAATCGCGTAGCCGCTCGAGCGCAATGGCAACCGAACCGTCGCCAGAATTGCGACGAGGGACCCGCGGCGTGATGCGCGGGGCGACCTCGAGGCGCGGCCGGCGCGCCCCGAGGCCGGAGGACACTTGCAGGAACCCGGCGAATCGGTGCGGGCGACGAGTCCCTTGGGGACGAAGCCACACCCATGATCATTCTGCACGGCGCGCTACTCGAGGATCGCCTCTTCGTGTGGGGCGAGGCTCCTCCGCGTCCGCGCCGCGGCGCGCGACGCAAGAACGGCGTCGCCCCGTTTCCCTACGACGCCGGCTTCACCGCGCTCGCGGAGGCGCTCGGAAGTCTCGGCCTCGAGCCGGCGCCCGACACGAATCGCGAGGAGAGCGCGACTGCCTGGCTGCCGACGGTCAGCGAGCAGCCCTTCCCGTCGAGCGCCCTGATCGGCGATTCCCCGGACGCGGAAGGCGAGACCCTGATCGCGCCGTGGCGCGTGTCCGGACTGCGGCTCGATCCGGCGGAGACGCTCGACCTGCTGGCCACGCACGCGGGGCGCTCGCAGCACGGCGTCGTCGCGGGGCGCGATCTGCGCTTCTGGATCCTGGCGCTGCGCGAGGCGGGCTCGCTGGTCACGCGCCAGCGTTTCCTGCCGGGCATGGTCGAGCAGGCGGGGCACTGGCACGCGCGCTGGCAACCGGTCTGGCTCGGCGAGGACGCCGAGCTGCTCGAGGAGCTCGCGCGCGACATGCCTGCGGCCGCGCGCGCGCTGACGCGCGATGCCGACGCGGGCCCGCCCGACACGCCGCCGCGTCGCGCGGTCGAGGCCTTCGTCGGCGCGGCGGTCGATCAGCTCGTGCGCGCGCACGCCAACGACGGCCTGCCGGTCATCGCCAACGGCGCGACCGGCTCGAACGTGGTCGAGCGCTGGCTCGGCGCGCTGCGCGCGCCCGAGAGCGAGGTGACGGGCGAACCCGAGTCGCTGGCGCAGCTCGCCGACGTCGTGCGCGACTGGCGCCGACCGGTCGAGACCGTCGCCGCGGCTCCCTTCCGGCTGTGCTTCCGGCTCGAGGAGCCGGCACCGGCGAAGGAAGAGGCGATGCCGCGGCGCGGGCGCCGTCACGGGCGCAATCGCCCGGGCCGCGAGGCGCCGCGTCCGGGCCAGCGTCGCTGGTACGTGCGCTTCCTGCTGCAGTCGGCCGACGACCCGAACCTGCTGGTGCCGACCGCCGACGCCTGGATCATTCGCGGCCGCAAGGCCGCCGCGCTCGCGCGCAGCGGCACCGATCTCCACTCGGCGCTGCTCGCCTCGATGGTGCAGGCGGCCGGCGTCGCGCCGCGCATCGAGGAGAGCCTGCGCTCGCGCAAGCCGTCCGGCTTCTCGCTCGACGCGCGCGGCGCGCACGAGTTCCTGACCCGCACCGCGCCGGCGCTGCAGCAGGCGGGCTTCGGCGTGATCCTGCCGACCTGGTGGACCGAGTCCGGCAGCGCGTACCACCTCGGCGTGCGCGCGCGAGTCCACACACCGGAACGTCGCGATCTCGATTACGAGCCGTCGCTCGACGAGAGCATCGCCTTCGATTGGGAGGTCGTCGTCGGCGAGCGCCCGCTCTCGGGCCGCGACCTCGAAGAGCTGTCGCGCCTGAAGGAGCCGCTGATCGCGGTGCGCGGACACTGGATCGAGACGCAGGTCGAGGAGATCCACGCGGCGCAGATGTTCTGGAAGAACCGGCGCGCGGGAGAGGTGACCGCGCGCGAGCTCGTGCGCATGGGACTCGGCTCGGCCGACACGTCCGCCGGCATCCGCTTCGAGGGCGTCGACGCGTCGGGCTGGCTCGGCGAGCTGCTGCGCAGTCTCACCGACAAGACCTCGATCGCGCCGCTGCAAGCGCCCGAGGGCTTCAGCGGGCTGCTGCGTCCGTACCAGGAGAAGGGCTACGCCTGGCTCGAGACGCTCGGCCGCTACGGCCTCGGCGCCTGCCTCGCCGACGACATGGGCCTCGGCAAGACGATCCAGACGCTCGCCCTGATCGAGCGCCAGCGCGCCGCCGGCGAGGACAGGCCCGTGCTGCTCGTGTGCCCGACCTCCGTGCTGACCAACTGGCAGCGCGAGGCCGCGCGCTTCACGCCTTCGCTGCCGGTGACGGTCCACCACGGGACGGGCCGCGCGCGCGGTTACGAGCTCCAGCAGCGCGCCTACGCCCACGCGATCGTGCTGACTAGCTACGCGCTCCTCCACCGCGACCTCGACGATCTCGGCACGATGCAGTGGGCCGGCGTCGTGCTCGACGAGGCGCAGAACATCAAGAACCCCTCCACCAAGCAGAGTCAGGCGGTCCGCACACTCAAGGCCGACTACCGCATCGCGCTGACCGGCACACCGGTCGAGAACCACGTCGGCGACCTCTGGTCGATCATGGACTTCCTGAACCCCGGCTTCCTCGGCACGCGGCAGGAGTTCAAGCGCAACTACTTCGTCCCGATCCAGGCCTTCCGCGACCGTGAGGCCTCCGAGCGGCTGCACCGCATCGCCGGACCGTTCATCCTGCGGCGACTCAAGACCGACCGCAGCGTGATCTCGGACCTGCCCGAGAAGAACGAGATGAAGGTCTTCTGCACGCTCACGGCGGAGCAGGGTCGCCTCTACACGCAGGTGGTCGAGGAGGCGGAGAAGCGCATCCGCGACGCCGAGGGCATCGAGCGCCGCGGCGTGATCCTGGCCGCGCTGACCAAGCTGAAGCAGGTCTGCAACCACCCGGCGCACTATCTCGGCGACGACTCCGAGATCGAGGGCCGCTCGGGGAAGCTGACGCGCCTCACCGAGATGCTCGAGGAGGTGATCGAGGCCGGCGATCGCAGCCTCGTGTTCACGCAGTTCGTGGAGATGGGCACCTTGCTCCAGCGCCACCTCCAGGAGGAGCTCGGGCGCGAGGTGCTGTTCCTGCACGGCGGCGTGCCGAAGCGACGGCGCGACGCGCTGATCGAGGCCTTCCAGAGCGAGGACGCGGACTCGCCGCCGATTTTCGTGTTGTCGCTGAAGGCCGGCGGCACCGGCCTGAACCTCACCGCCGCGAACCACGTCTTCCACTTCGACCGCTGGTGGAATCCGGCGGTCGAGAACCAGGCGACCGATCGCGCCTTCCGCATCGGCCAGACGCGCAACGTGCAGGTCCACAAGTACGTGTGCGCCGGCACGCTCGAGGAGCGCATCGACGAGATGATCGAGCGCAAGCGCAGCGTGGCCGAGGACATCGTCGGCGGCGGCGAGACCTGGATCACGGAGCTCTCGAACGAGGAACTCCACGACATGTTCGCGCTGCGCAAGGACGCGGTACGGGAATGACGGACGAGCCGCGAGGACCCGAAGGTCCGCCGCCGGGAGACTCCGGTCCGCCGGGACCGCAAGGTCCGCGCCGGCGCCGACGCCGCTCGCGCCGCCGGCCGGGCGGTCGCTACGGAGCGAGTCGCGACGGCCGGCCGCAGGGCGAGAGCGGTGCGCAGGACGCGCAGGGCCACGGCCCGCGTCCGCACGACGAGCGGGGGTCGCGCCCGCACCATCCCGGCTCGCAGCCGCGTCACACGCAAGGCGGTCGCGGACCGGGTCCGGGGCGACCGCGCCAGCGCGGTCGCGGACGGCCGCATCGCGGGCGACGGCCCTGGCAGCGCCGCGGCCGCGGCGCCGACCAGTGGTGGGCGCGCCGCTGGACCGACGTGCTCGAGAGCTTCGAGGTCGGTCGCCGCCTCGGACGCGGACGCCTCTACGCACGTCAGGGTCAGGTGCTCGAGCTCGAGATCGGCCAGGGCTTCGTGACCGCGCAGGTGCAGGGATCGCGCGACGCGCCGTACCTCGTGCGCATGCGCTTCTCGATGCTCTCGAGCACCGACTGGAAGAAGGTCACGAAGGAGCTCGCGGCGGATCCCGTGCTCGGGCCCGCGCTGGCGTCGGGCCAGATGCCGGAGGGCGTCGAGGAGGTGTTCGAGCGGCTCGGCCTCTCGCTGTTCCCGCGCGCCAACGGCGATCTCAAGACCGCCTGCTCGTGCCCGGACCCGGCCAACCCGTGCAAGCACGTGGCCGCCGTCTACTACCTGCTCGGCGAGGAGATCGCGCGTGATCCGTACCTGCTCTTCCGCCTGCGCGGGCTCGATCGCAACGAGCTGGTGAACGCGCTCGGTGGACCGCTGCGCGGCACGCCGATGCCCCCGCCGCCTCCGCGCCCTGCGCCGGCCGAGCGCGCCGAGGCGCGCGAGCCCGTGCCCGCGGAGGATCTCGACGACGCTCTGCGCGACGAGGACGACGTCGACGACGATGACGAGGGCGAAGGCGAGCGCGACTACGGTCAGGCGCCCGCGTGGGCCGAGGACCCGCTCGAGCCGGAGCCGCAGCCGCTCCCGCTTCCCGCCGATCCGCACGGCTTCTGGGCCGGCGGCAACTTCACGGCAAAGGACGTGCGCGAGTCGCGCATCCCGGCCGTGCCGGCGGCGCTGACCAAGCGACTCGGCGCGCTGCCCTTCGCGCGCGGCGACGACGCCTCGCAGCTGCTCGAGCGCATCTACCGCAATGCGTCGCACGGCGGGCTCGAGGTGTTCCTCGGCGAGCGCGCAGAAGAAGGCGAAAGCTAGGGCTGAGGGGGGGCGAGGCAGAGGCCCCCTGCGGCGGCCCTCTGTTCCTCCTCGGGGACCTCTGCCTCGCCCCCGCATCACTCCGATAGATTCCACGCATGCCGGCCCGTCGCGCCGATCCGCTCGAATGGCTGGCGCGACTGCCGATTCCCGGCCTCGCGCGCTGCCGCATCCCGGCCGACCTCGACGCCGTGACCGACGTCGGCTGGGAGGACCCCGGCGGCTCGGACGTCGCGCGCGCGCGCATCGAGCGCGTGTGGGAGTGCGTCGTGGCGCTCTACCGGACGGGCGTGCACCCGGCGCTCCAGATCTGTGTACGCCGCGACGGCTGCGTGGTGCTGCACCGCTCGATCGGGCACGCGCGAGGCAACGCGCCGCAGGATCCGCAGGACGCGCCGCGCGTCCCGCTCACGACCGCGAGCCCCTTCGACATCTTCTCCGCGTCGAAGGCGATCACCGCGATGGTGATCCACAAGCTCGACGAGGAGCACGTGCTCCACCTCGAGGACCGCGTCTGCGACTTCATTCCCGAGTTCGGCCGCTACGGCAAGGACCGCATCAGCCTGCGCCACATCCTGTCGCACAAGGCAGGCATCCCGAATCTGCCGCGCGAGGCGATCGACCTCGAGCTGCTGCCACACCCCGAGCGCATCGTCTCCGTCTTGTGTAATGCGAGGCTGCGCATGCGGCCGGGACGCCTGCTCGCCTACCACGCCGTCTCCGGTGGCTTCCTGCTCGCCGAGGTCGTGCGGCGCGCGACCGGCGAGAACATCCGCAGCGTGCTCGAGAAGCGGATCGCCGCGCCGCTCGGGTTCCGCTGGATGCGCTACGGCGTCGCGCCGGACGATCTGCCGCTCGTCGTGCAGGACGCGCTGACGGGACCGCCCGTGCCGCCGCCGATGTCGACCGTGCTGCGCAACGCGCTCGGCGTGTCGCTTCCCGAGGCGGTGGAGCTCGCGAACGATCCGCGCTTCCTGACCGGCATCATCCCGGCGGCCAACGTGGTCACCACGGCCGCGGAGCTCTCGGCCTTCTACCAGTGCCTGCTGGAAGGCGGCAGCCTCGACGGCGTGCGCGTGTTCGCGCCGCGCACGGTGCGCCACGCGACCGCGGAGGTGAGCTATCTCGAGGTCGATCTCACGCTCGGCTTCCCGATCCGCTACGGCCTCGGCTTCATGCTCGGCGGCAGGGCGCCGAACCTGTTCGGCTACGACAATCCGCTGGCCTTCGGGCACCTCGGACTCACGAACATCTTCTCATGGGCCGACCCCGAACGGCGTCTCAGCGTGGCGTTGCTCGCGAGCGGCAAGGCGGTCCTGTCGGCGCACGCGATCCGGCTGGTGCAGCTCCTCGCCGAGATCACGCACGCCTTCCCGAAGATCGCGCCGTTCCCGACCCCGCAGAGCTAGCCACGCTTCGTCACGAAACCGGGCGAGAAATGCGGGCTAGGATCCGCCCGTCTCAGCGACGGGAGAGACAGCGTGAAGTGGTTCTTCGGCCTGCTGCTCGCGGCGGCGCTCGCGCTCGCGGGCTGGATCTTCCTGACGCTCCACTGGAGCTACTCGACGGGCGAGCGCGCGGGCTACGTGCAGAAGCTCTCCAAGAAGGGCTGGATCTGCAAGACGTGGGAAGGCGAGCTGGCGCTGATCACGATGCCCGGCACCGTCGCGGAGAAGTTCTACTTCACCGTGCGCGACGATGCGATCGCCGCCGAGATCAACGCGAGCCTCGGCAACCGCGTGTCGCTCACGTACGAGCAGCACGTCGGCCTGCCGACGAGCTGCTGGGGCGAGACGCAGTACTTCATCAAGAAGGTGACGAAGGTCGAGGACATCCCCACCCTCCACTAGCTCCCGAATTCCCTGCGTTACTTGCCCACCGCCGACTGCGCGCCCTGGAACTGGGTCTCGAGCTGGTCCTCGAGCAGGCGGCTTCCGATCGAGCGCTTGGCGCTACCGCCCCAGCCCTCGACCTGATCGGTCGACGTGCGGTTGCCGTAGACCACCACGGTGCCCTTCTGCACCGGCAGCAGCGCGGCGATCGCCTGCTCGCAGTTGAAGCTCGCGCTCACGTAGAACATGCGCTGCGCGATCACGAAGGCGCTTCCGTCGGGGATGTAGGCGGCGTGCGTCAGCGCGATCACGGGAGTGCCGTGCGCGTCGAGCTGGGACCAGCGGAAGCTCTCCTCGGTGCCGGGGGGCTTCGAGCCGGGATAGCCGAGCAGCATCTGGTAGGCCTTCGGGACGTACTGCTTGAGCGCCTTCGACGCCTCGGTCATCGTGCGGATCTCGTCGTTGCACGAGCGCGTGCCACTCTTTCGTGCGTAGGGAGCAATGCCCGCCAGCCCCTGCTTCTGGTACGCGATGAGGCGTCCCAGCAGATCCGTGTGCACAGCGGCTGTCACCTGCCCCGCACCTGCGCTCGCGAGCTGATCGAAGGTCGCGATCTCCTGAGTCGAGAGATTCAGCGCGTCGCCAGGCGCCGCGCTCTGGTAGGCGCTCACTTGATCCGAGCTGAGAGTCAGCTTCGCCAGATCGCCCGCGGTGGGGGGGCTCGAGAACGGCCCCACGGCTCGCATCGTCGGGTCGGTCTTCGCGAGCTGACCCGCCTTCATCGCCGCGACGATCTGACTCGGCGGAGAAGGCAGCGAGAACGCCATCGCCGCGACGAGTTCGCGATCGCTGGCCGCCTTGATCTCGCCGCGCACGATCTGCCCCGACGTGATCTGCTGGATCTCGCTCTGCGAGAAGCCGAGCGCGGCGAGCAGGGTCGGGGCGTCGGGGATCTGCGCCGATGCCGGCGCGGCCAGAGCCAGGACCAGCAGCAGCGCGCTAAGCCGAGTTCGCGATGTCGTCACGAGTTCTCCTCTCTCGGAGCTCCTGCGGAGACACCGCGCGCGCACCCGCGAGCGAGAGCAGCTCCGCCGCGAGGCGCGGGCCTACGCCCGCGTCGTCGTGCTTGAAGAAGACGAAGGCATCGCGCGCGGGCAGCGCCCGCAGTCGCGCCACCCACTCCGCGAGATCTCCGGCCGCATAGCATTCCCGACGCAGTCGCGCGTAAGCGAAGGGCGCCGTCGCGAGCGCCTCGGGCGCGGGAGCGCCGTCGACGTCCGCGATGCAGACCGCCGCGCCGCGCGCGCGCAGCAGCGCGACGACGGCCGGGTCGGACCACGTGGGATGCCGGAACTCGAACGCGACCGGCAGGCGGCCAGCGAGGAGATCGATGAAGCGCTCGAGGCGCGCGAGGTCGAGCTTCAGGTTCGGCGGAAGCTGGAAGAGCACCGCGCCGAGCCGCGAGCCGAGTGCGCCGAGCACGTCGATCAGGTAGCTCGTCTCCTCCTCGACCGACGCGAGGCGCTTGATGTGCGTGATGCGCCGCGGCGCCTTGATCGCGAAACGGAAGTCGTCCGACACCTGCTCCGCCCAGCCGGCGAGCACCGACGCCTTCGGCATGCGGTAGAAGGTGTTGTTGATCTCGACCGCGGGCAGGCGCTCGGCGTAGTAGGCGAGCCAGCGCTTCGTCGGAAGCTCCTCCGGATAGAAGCTCCCGCGCCAGGACTCGTAGCTGAAGCCGCTCGTGCCGACGCGCAACATGGGCGTGTGAGCATGCCACAGCCCGGCTCGCTCGCGCCCCCGATCAGCACTGTCATCTTCCCTCGGAGCTAGCCTGCGATCGTGAGCAAGGCCTTCACGGACGAAGAGACGGCCGACGCGCCGCGCATCGTTCCGGCTCGCGCGCCGCTGCCGCCCGGCGTGCCGAACTACGTCACGGCGCGCGGACTCGCGAGGCTCCGTGCCGAGCTCGCGGTGCTGCGCGCCGAGCGCGCCGACCTCGAGGCGGGGGCGCGAAGCCCCGATCAGGCGGAGCGGCTCGCGGCGCTGTCGCGTCGCCGTGCGGAGCTCGAGCAGCGGATCGCGAGCGCCGAGCGGGTTGCGCCGCCCGATCCATCCTGCGACACGGTGCGCTTCGGAGCGAGCGTCTCGCTCGAGGGCGCGTCCGGCGTGCGGCGCTACCGGATCGTCGGCGTCGACGAGGCAGACGCCGCGCGCGGCGACATCGCGTTCGTGTCGCCGCTCGCGCGCACGCTGCTCGGGAGAACCGTCGGCGACCGCGTGCGGCTGCGCGCGCCCCGCGGCGACGAGGAGCTCGAGATCCTCGCGGTCGACTACGCCGAGGAGTCCTGAGCTCGCGACCGCCACTGCGCGCGCTCGATCGCATAGATCGAGACGAAGCGGCCCTGGAGCTGGCGGCGCTCGCAGAAACGTTCGCCGAGCTTTTCCGCCACGCGGATCGACGCCGCATTCGGCGGCTCGATCACGCTGATCACGCGCTCGGCGCCGAGCGCGTCGAAGGCGTGCGCGAGCGACGCCGCGCCGCCCTCGCTGGCGAGCCCTTCGCCCCAGCGCGCGCGGTCCACCAGCCAGCCGACCTCGAGACCGGGCCAGCCCTCCGGCTGGTAGAGGCCGATGCGCCCGACGAGGCGACCGCTCGACTTCTCCTCCGCCGCCCACAGGCCGAACCCACGGATCTGCCAGTGGCCGAGCGCGTAGCCGAGCGAGCGCCATGCCTCGTCGCGCGTGAAGGGACTGCCGCCGACGTAGCGCATCACCGCGGCGTCGGAGGTGATGCGCGCCCAGTCGTCGAGGTCGTGTTCGCGGAACTGGCGCAGCAGCAGGCGCTCGGTCTCGACCTCGGCCGACGCGGCAACCGACACCGCAGCGCGACGCGAGGCCGGGCGGCGGCCGCTAGAGGACGGGCTCCGGCGCATTCGAGACCCAGGGCGCGACCACGCCGAGCTCCAGCCGAACGGCCGGGAGCCCGAGGAAGGCCTCGGGGCGCGGCGTGCCCTCGGCGCTCGCGAAGCCGATCGAGATGCCGCAACCGGCCGACTCGCGCGACGCGCCGATCGCGCTGCCCGCGCGCGCGATGCAGGAGACCGGGCCCGACTCGATCTCGCCCACCACGAAGAACGAGACCGTGTAGGCGTGGCGGCCCGGCGCGACGGCGCCGTCGTGACGCACCTCGGCCTCGAGCAGCGGATCGATGCCGAGCAGCTCGAAGAGCTCCAGCACCTCGGGCGTGTAGATCAGATGGCGCGCCGCCGCGAAGTTGAAGCACTCCTCGCAGCCGCAGCACTCGGCGCCGCCCGTCTCCGTCAGCGCGTAGGCCTCCGCGGTCAGCTCCGGCTCGGAGCGAACCACCCACTTGCGGAGCGAGAGCGTCTGCACGCTCTCATTCGAACACACCGGCTCGCGGCGGTAAAGGAAAACGCGGTTCGCTATTTCAATGCGAACGCCATCAGCGCGTCGCCCGGCGTGCGCTCGAGCATGCCGTGGCCGCCGGCCGCGATCACGACGAACTGGCGCGAGTCGTCGCGCAGCCGGTACGTCATCGGTGTTGCGTGGCCGCCGTTCGGCAGGCGCGTGCGCCAGATCTCCTTGCCCGTCGCCGTCTCGAACGCGCGCAGATAGAAGTCCGTCGTCGCGCCGATGAACGTCAGCCCCGAGGCGGTCGTGATCGCGCCGCCCATGTTGGGCACGCCGAGGTTCCCGAGGAAGAGCCACACCGGGAAGGGCGCCTGATCGCGCGTCGTGCCGAGCGGCACGTCCCAGGCGATTTCGCCGGTCGCGAGGTGGACGGCCGTCAAGGTGCCCCACGGCGGCGGGTTGCAGGGCGCGCCGAGCGGCGAGACGAGCGGCACACGCTCGAGCGCGTAGGGCGTGCCGAGCTGCGGCTCGAAGCCGAACTCCGGCGGGCCGTTCGGGAACTTTTCGTCGAACTCCGCGCGCGGCACGAGGCGGACCTTCACCGCCGCGCGTGCCTGGTTCAGCACGATCAGCCCGCGCTCGGGGTCGACCGCGACGCTTCCCCAGTTCGAGCCGCCCGCCATGCCGGGGTAGTGGACCGAGCCCTGCAACGAGGGCGGCGTGAAGATGCCGTCACTGCGTAGTGACGCGACCTGCTTCCGGCAGGCGGCGCGGTCCCAGGGCGTGAAGCCGAAGGCCTCGTCCGCCGTCAGCGTCTCCGGGTGGAGCGGCGGCGGCTTCGTCGGGAAGGGCTGGGTCGGCGAGAGCGTCTCGCCCGGCACGCCGCCCTGCGGCACCGGCCGCTCCTCGACCGGGAAGAGCGGCTCGCCCGTGCGGCGATCGAGCAGGAAGAGGTGGCCCATCTTCGTGGCCTGCGCGAGCGCGGGCACCGGGCCGGCCTTGCCGGGGAACTCGAAGAGCACGGGCTGCGCCGGCACGTCGTAGTCCCAGAGATCGTGGTGGACCGTCTGGAAGTGCCAGGCCACCTCGCCCGTGTCGGCGCGCAGCGCCACCACCGAGCTCGAGTAGTAGTCCATGCCGTCGCGCTGGCCGCCGTAGTAGTCGGGCGACGTGTTGCCGGTCGGCACGTAGACGAGGCCGAGCGAGGCGTCACCCGAGAGCGTGCTCCAGGCGTTGGTCGTACCGCGACGGTAGTGGCCGTTGCCGGGCGGCGACACGCCAGGAGGTAGGGGATCCCACGCCCAGGCGAGCGCGCCCGTGCGCGCGTCGAAGGCGCGCACGACGCCGCCCGGCGAGTCGACGCGGCGATCGTCGAGCACCATCGCGCCGGTGATGACGCGGTCGCCGAGCACGAGCGGCGCCGACGTCACGCCGTACTCGCCGGGCTGCGTGTCGCCGATGCCCTCGCGCAGATCCACGCTCCCGCCGCGACCGAACTCGTCGCAGGGGCGGCCCGTCGCGCCGTCGAGCGCGATCAGGCGCGCGTCGAGCGTGCCGACGTAGATGCGCAGCGAGCAGGCCGCGTCGCGCGGCGCGCGCGCATCGCGCCAGGCCGAGACACCGCGGCAGTTCACGAGGTAGAAGCCCGTGCGATCGACGTGCGGGTCGTAGCTCCAACGCTCGGCGCCGGTCTCTGGATCGAGCGCGAACACGCGGTCGAAGGGCGTGCAGTAGTAGAGCGTTCCCTCGACCACGATCGGAGTGGCCTGGAACGAGCTCGGGAGATGCGTCTTGCCGCCGCGCGGCTCCATGTCGCCGCTGTGGTGCACCCAGGTCAGCTCCAGACGACCGACATTCTCCGGTGTGATCTGCGCGAGCGGGGAGTGGCGCGAGCCGGCCGTGTCGCCGCCGTAGGCGGGCCACTCGGCCACTGGACCGCCCTTCGGAATCGGCGCGCCGCGCGAGCACGCGAGCGGGAGCACGAACAGGAGCGCGGCGAGCGAGCGCGCCAGCAATCGGCGGATCGGCATGGCGCGGCATTCTAACCGCGCGCGGCGAAGATCCGCTCCGGCGTGTCGCGATATGCTACGCGGCCATGCGCGCCGGGACGATCGAAGATCAGCGCGCCGCGCTGCCGCGGCTGCTCGTCAGCCTGCCGGCGCTCGACGAGGAGGAGACCGTCGCGGCGGTCGTGCGCGGCGTGCCGCGCCAGATCCCGGGCGTCGGCCGGGTGGACGTCGTGGTGGTCGACGACGGCAGCCGCGACCGCACCTCCGAGCGCGCGCGCGAGGCTGGCGCCGAGGTGATCCGCCACGAGACCACGCGCGGCGTCGGCGCCGCCTTCCACAGCGGGCTCGCGCACGGAATCGAGTCGGGCGCGGACCTGATCGTCAGCATCGACGCCGACGGGCAGTTCGATCCGGCCGACATCCCGCGCCTCGTCGAGCCGGTCGCGGCAGGCCGCGCCGACTTCGCCTCGGGCTCGCGCTTCGCCGACCCCGCGCTGACTCCGGAGATGCCGTGGCTGAAGCGCTGGGGCAACCGGGCGATGAGCCGCCTGATCTCGCGGCTCGCGGGCCAGCGCTTCCACGACGTCTCCTGCGGACTCCGCTGCTACAGCCGCGCCGCGGCGCTGCAGCTCCACCTGCTCGGACGCTTCACCTACACGCAGGAGGTGTTCCTGAACCTCGCCTTCAAGCAGCTCCGCATCGTCGAGGTGCCGATCCGCGTGCAGGGAGTTCGCCGCGTGGGCGAGAGCCGCGTCGCCGCCAGCCTCTGGCGCTATGCGCTCCGCAGCGCGCAGATCATCCTGCGCTGCTACCGCGACTATCATCCGCTGCGCTTCTTCGGCGGAATGGCGGTGCTGCTCTCGATTCCCGGGTTCGGGCTCGGCGCCTTCCTGCTCTGGCACTACGTCGAGACCGGCGCGCTCTCGCCGCACAAGTGGGCCGGCTTCGCGTCGGCGGCGCTGCTCGGGCTCGCGCTGCTGCTGCTGCAGCTCGGCGTGATCGGCGACATGCTCACTCGCCACCGCGTCTACCTCGAGGAGGTGCTCTTCCGGCTCCGAAACCGCTCGTAGCCAGCCGAAGAGCCGGGAACCCGGAGCCCTGCTTGACGACCCCCCCTTGCAGCGCGCATAAGAGGCCGGTGGGCTCGCGTCGCTCCCTCGCGCCGCTGTTCGCCTTCTTCGCCTCCGCGCTTCTCGCGTGCGACAACACGGACGTCGCGGTGCGGATCGGCGGGCCGGCGTGCACGACGACCGCGTGCCCGCCGCCGCAGGGCGGCGGGGTGATCGTCGTCACCAACGGCTCGCTCGCGCGCGACGCGAACGCGTCCGCCGGGTCGGCCTCGCGCGCGCCGAGCACCGCACAGACTCCGCGGCGTCCCGTTCGCATGCACGAGCAGGTCTTCGGCCCTTCGCCCGGAGGAGCCGCGCGCATCGCGGCGGACAACTACGCCGTCGCGGCCGACGCGGGCACCGGCGACGAGAACTATGACAACGACACGAACATCGAGTTCGGCTTCGACGGCGCACCGCGTCACGTGTTCCTGCGCGTGGGCCTCGGCGACGTCCCGCCGCGCGCGCGCATTCTCGGCGCCACGCTCGAGATCCAGGCGCGCTACGCCGACACCGAGCCGCACTGCGGCGTGTACGCGGGCCTCGTCGCGAGGGACGGGCGCTGGGACGGACGCTTCCCTCGCCCGCAATGGGGGCAGGCTCCGGACTTCGACGCGATCGCGACCGCGCGCGACGAAGCGGGCGAGGCGCTCGCGACGACCGGACTCGCCGCCCCCGATCAGGCGAACTTCGGCATCGAGGACACGGGCACGCCCGTCTCGCTCGTCTCCTCGACGGAGGTCGGGCAGACCTTGACCGTCACGCGCGCCGGCACGCTCGCCGCGTTCGATCTCCAGCTCCGGCGCGACGGCAGCCCCAGCGGCGCGACGCGCGTGCGCGTCGAGCGCTGCCGCGCCGACGACGGCAGCGACGACCGCCCCGACGGCGTTCCGCTCGGCGTGTCGGAGCCGGTCGACGCCGCAACGTTCACGCTCGCGCCGGCCGGCGACCTCGTCACCTATTCCTTCGCGGACGGACCCGCGCTCGAGGCGGGTGCCCGCTACGCCTTCGTGCTCGAGTCCGACGCGATCGGCTCGGCGGCGAACCGCGTGCAGCTGAAGATCCAGCACGACAATGCGTATGCGGACGGCGGTCTCGTCAACCGGGGACTCGAGATCGCGTGGAACATCGTCGCGTATCCCGCTCTCAACCAGCTCCCGTTCCTCTTCGACGAGGATCTCGTCACGCCGCGGACGCCGCCGTTCGGCATGCTCGCGCGCATCGACGAGGTGCCGCCCTTCCCGGCGCCCGACGCCTGGGTCGACGTCGCGGATCTCTCGGCGCAGCTCCAGGAGTGGGTGGACGACCCTTCCTATCGGCCGCGGGAGTTCGTCGCGATCGAGCTCTTCACGACGCCCGACACACCGCCGGGCGCCGTCCGGCGCGGCCACGACTTCCGGCTACGCCTGCGCTGGCAGGGGCCCGCGGCGCATCACGAGATCGCCATCACGCCGTAATCCTCGCGCGGGAAGTGCACCACCAGCTCGCCGACGCGCGGACCCTCGCGGCGAACCGCGATCTCGTGGAGGTCCGAGGCAGCGAGCGCGCCGGTCACGGTGCCGCTGCCGTACTCGTCGGCGAAGACGACGACGCGCTGCCCGAGCGCGATGCCGTCCGGCAGCGCGGGCTCGCCTTCGTACGTCGCGGGGCTCGCCGCGCGCGCGACCGCGAGCGCCGCTTCCGAAGTGATCTCGGTCCGCTTGCCGTGGCCGATCGCGCGCACGCGCTCCATCCAGGCAGGCACGCGCCGCAGCGGGCCTAGCAGCGCCTGCGTCTTCGGATGCATGCCGAGCCCCATCAGCGGATGGAAGGCGGAGAAGTCCGCCAGACACGGCTCCTTGCCGAGCAGGAAGGCGCGGCCGTCGTCGAGGTGGCGCTCGAGGCGGTCGAGGTTCGCGCGGATCTGCGCGAGCTTCGTGCCGAGCACCAGCTTCGTGCGGTCCATGTCGGTGCCCGGCGGCACCATGGTGCTACGCCGGTCCTCGACGAAGTCCTTCGGGAAGACGCCGCCGATCCCGAAGAGCGCGAGGATCACCATCATGAAGGTGCTCTCGGCGAAACGCGAGATACCGTGCTCGACGAGCTCCTGTCCCGGCGGCGAGAGCGGCGGATCCGGGTAGAGGCGGTCGAGCGCACGCGCGATGCAATGCGTGTCGCAAAACACGTCGGCACCGATCTGCATCACCGGAACGCGTCGGTAGCCTCCGGTCAGCTCCAGGTGGTCCGGCTTCGGGAGGACGTACGGCGTCTGCACCGAGCGCCACGAGAGCGACTTGCGCCCGAGCGCCAGCCGGATCTTCTCGGCGTAGGGGGACATGTCGTAGTGGTGGAGGATGATCTCGCTCATGCGGAGATCATGACCGCGACGCGGAAGCCGCGCTCGCCATTTCCGGCTGCTTTCCTCCGAGCGTGTCGCCTGAGCGATACTCGCGCCCGACCCGCATGAAGCGCTCGCTGCCCGCCGCCTTCCAGCACCCGGCCTTCCCCGCCGCGGCGATCGCGGCGGCCATCGTGCTCGCGACGCTCGGGCTACGCGCGAGCGGCGCGCTCCAGCGATACGAGCTCGACGCCTACGATCATTTCACGCGCCAGGTCTGGCACGGACCCGCGGAGGATCCGCGCGTCGCGCTCGTGCTCGTGACCGAGGAGGACATCCAGCGCCGCGGCGAGTGGCCGCTCTCGGACGCGACGCTGGAGAAGGTGCTCGAGGCGCTCGCGACGGTGCAGGCGCGCGCTGTGGCGGTCGACATCTATCGCGACATGCCCGTGCCGCCCGGCACGAAGGAGCTGGACGCGCGCCTGCGACAAACCCCGAACCTCGCGTGGCTCTCGCTCGTTCCGGACGCCGGCCAGCCAGGCGTGGGGCCTCCACCTGCGCTCGCCGAAGAAGGCAAGCACGACAGGCAGGTCGGCTTCAACAACATGGTGTCGGACCCGGACGGCATCACGCGGCGCGCGCTGGTCTTCTTGAATCATCGGGACGAGGTGCTGTTCGCGCTGCCGCTGCAAGCCGCGCTGCTCTATCTCGGCGACGAAGCCGGCTTCGGCCCGGATCCGGAGCGGGCAGATCTGCCGCGTCTCGGCGCCACCACGCTCGAGCCGCTGTCGTCGGGCTTCGGTGGCTACGTCGGGATCGATGCGGCCGGCTTCCAGATGCCGCTCGACCTCCGCGGCGCCGCCAAGAGCTACGCGACCGCCACGCTCGAGCAGGTGCTGTCGCCCGACGGAGCGCCCGCCGTGCTGCGCGACCGACTCGTCTTCGTCGGCGTCGGCGCGCAGAGCGTCCGCGACCCCTTCTACGTCCCGATCGAACGCGAGGGCGGCGTCGAGCGCCCCGGCGTCGAGGTGCAGGCCGACGTCGCGAGCTACCTGCTGCGGCTGGCGAAGGGCGAGCAGACACCGCTGCGCGCGAGCTCCGAGCTCGCGGACATCGGCCTCGTCGCGCTCGCCGCGCTCGCCGGGGCCTCGGCCGGCCTCTGGACGCGCTCCGCCCGCACCTTGCTCGCGCTGAGCGCGCTCGTCGGCGGAGGGCTGTGGCTGCTCGGCCGCGAGGCGCTCGCGGCCGGCGTGTGGGTCGCCGTCGTGCCGCCGGCCATCTCGTGGACCGCGAGCGTCGGGTCGATCTCGACCTATCTGTCGCGCCGCGAGCGCCGCGAGCGCGCGCAGCTGATGCAGCTCTTCTCTCGCCACGTGACGCCCGCGCTCGCCGAGGAGTTCTGGCGGCATCGCGACGAGTTCCTCGAAGGCCGGCGCCCGCGCTCGCAGCGCATGACGGTGACCACGATGTTCATCGACATGAAGGGCTACACGACGATGTCCGAGAAGCGCGATCCGACCGAGTTGATGCAGTGGATCGACGAGTTCCTCAGCCACATGGCGCAGATCGTCCACGACCACGGCGGCGTGGTGGAGGATTTCTTCGGCGACGGCATGATGTCGCTCTTCGGCGTGCCGAGACCGCGCCAGCATCCCGACGAGATCGAGCGGGACGCGCGCAACGCGGTCGTCGCAGCGCTCGAGATGCGCGCGATGGTGAGGCGGCTCAACGAGGGCTGGCGGCAGCGCGACCTGCCGTCGGTCGGCGCGCGCGTCGGCATCAGCACCGGGCTCGTCGTGGCGGGCAGCCTCGGCAGCGCGACGCGCATCAAGTACAGCGTGGTCGGCGACGCCGTCGTCACGGCGCAGCGCCTCGAGAGCCTCGACGACAGCCGGCACGCCTTCGATCAGGATCCCTGCCGCATCCTGATCAACGAGCCGACGCGTCGCTGCCTGGATTCGACCTTCGTCGTGGAGGAGCTGGGCGAATTCCTGCTGAAGGGCAAGCAGACGCCGATCGCCGTGTACCGCGTCCTCGGCCGCGCCGATCCGGTCACGAGGTGATGGACGCGACGTCGGGTGGTATATCCGGCTCCCCATGCCTCGCCTCGAGTTCTTCTTCGACTGCGGCAGCCCCTGGACCTACCTCGCCTTCCACAAAGTCGAGGAGGTCGCGGCCGAGGCGCGCGCCGAGCTCGTCTGGAAGCCGATCCTGGTGGGCGGCGTCTTCAACGCGGTGAACCCCGCGGTGTATGCGGCGCGCGAGAACCCGGTCCCGGCGCGCGCGGCCTATCACGGCAAGGACCTCGCGGACTGGGCGCGTCTGTACGGACTCGCGATCGGGTGGCCGAGCGTCTTCCCCGTCAACAGCGTGAAGGCGATGCGCGGTGCGCTCGTCGCGCAGGACGCGGGCGTGCTGCCTCGCTATGCGCGCGCGGCCTTCGAGGCGTACTGGGGCGAGCTTCGCGACATCTCGCAGGACCCGGTGCTCGCGGACGTCGCCGCGCGCGCGGGGCTCGCGCCGGGGGAATTCTTCGCGGCGATCGCGAAGCCGGAGATCAAGCAGAGGCTCCGCGCCAACACCGACGAGCTGATCGCGCGCGGCGGCTTCGGCTCGCCGACTCTCTTCGTCGACGGCGATGACATGTACTTCGGCAACGATCGCCTCGTGCTGGTGCGTGAGGCATTGCAAGCAGCCGCAGGCCGCGCGCAGCGAGAGCAAGCCCGAACGGGCGCGCAGCGAGGCGAAGCCGAGCGAAGATCGCAAGGGCCTGCCGAGCGAAGTTCAGAGAAATGACCCGGCGCGATCCCCTCCAGACCTTGCTCGCGTGTCTCCGCCTCGAGACGCTCGACGCCGATCTCTACCTCGGCGATCCGGGGCCGGGCGACGGACGGCTCTTCGGCGGCATGGTCGCCGCGCAGAGCGCGATCGCCGTGGGGATGACCGTCGAGAAGGAGCGGATGCTCCACTCGCTGCACGCCTACTTCCTGCGCCCCGGCCGACACGACGCGCCGATCCGCTTCGTCGTGCACCGCATCCGCGACGGCCGCAGCTTCACCACGCGGCGCGTGGTCGCGCACCAGGCCGGCGAGGCGATCTTCAACCTCGCGGCGAGCTTCGCGTTGCCCGAGCCCGGCATCGAACACCAGGACCCGGCTCCGCAGGCGCCGCCGCCGGAGCAGTGCGAGGACTGGGAAGTCGCGCGCTCGCGCGTGCTCGGCCTGGGCCACGCCTGGCGCGAGAGCGCCGCCGAGGTGCGGATTGCGGAGGTCCATCACCCGGAGAAGCCGGGCCCGGCGCGACAGACGATCTGGGTGCGGCTGCGCGGCACGCCGCCCGACGACCCGCTGCTCCAGACGGCGCTGCTCGTCTACATGAGCGACCGCACGCTCGCGTCGACGGCCGCGCGACCGCATGGACTTCCGTGGGGCATGCGCATGACGGCGAGCCTCGATCACGCGGTCTGGATCCACCGGCCCTTCCGCCTCGACGACCGCTGGCTGCTCTATGCCAGCGAGAGCCCGGCCGCGTTCGCGGCCCGCGGGATCATCTTCGGCGGCATGTTCCTCGACGGTGTACGCGTCGCGTCGGTCGCGCAGGAGGCGCTGATCCGGGTGAAGAAGGACTGATCCGCACTAGCGCATCGACACCGCGGAGCGCGCCCCGTCGACGCGATGCGCGCCTGCGCGCGGACAGGACATTCGAACCGCGATTCGAGCGTCCGGGAAGCGCGGTTCTGTCGAGTTACCGGGGATTGCCAGTGCTGACTCGGTCACCTTCAGGACGAGACTGCTCGAACGCCACCCGAGTCACGCAACCCAATACGCGCGAAATCCACCCACGGGTAGTGCGACGCCAAGGCTCGAATCTTGGCCCGATGCTTTTCCGACAAGGTCGAGAAGCCGCGACCCGACACGCCCTTGTTGAAACGAATGTTCGAGGGTCGGCCGCTCTCGAGGGAGGCGACGATCTCGGATGCTTGGTGCTCAGGCACAGGAATGCCGCAGAAATGCGTCGCTTGTAGGATTGCCGCGCGCCAATCACTCGAGGCTTGTTCGTACACCATCCACAGAAGGTCGATCTTCTTCTTCCGCTCCGCATCGAACCACGACTCGTAGAACGACAGATACCACGGCACGACGAAGTCCACGATGAAATCGGTCTGGCGATCGCTGTCCAACGCCAGGAATTCCTCGCTCGTATAGAGAGAGGGCAAGTTGTCGATCTTCTCTCTCGCCAGATGGTCTCTCACGCTGACGACCACATCGAAGACGTTCCGCACGAGTACGATCGGGCGAATCGAAAACTCTTTGAAGATCTCGATGTTCGGTTCATTCGCTCTAATGTGCTGTTGCACGACCGTACCTCGGCCATAGGCATCGATGACCTTCGGCCGATACAGCTCCTGTTCGATGTTCGCGTAGTTGAACGCGAAGTAGGAATGCTCGAATCCCGTCAGCGCAGCGAGAGCGCGCGAAAGGAAGCTCGATCCGGACTTAGGCATCGCCGCGAGAAAGATGCATTTGCTCTCGCGATGCAGCGTCATCCGCAATTTCTTGTATACCTTGAGCCCGCTCTCGCTGTAGCGGAACACATCGAGAAGCTCAGTCATCGTGCGTGCTACTCCCAATCAGCTGGCCTCGATTCCAATGGCCACAATTAGTCCCCGCTGGCAGTAGTTTGTTCGCGATCTCGGCACGAGCCGGCAGTTCCGCTCGGTCGGCGAGATGCCGGACGAGACCTGCTGTGTGATCGGACATTCAAACCGCGATTGGAATGACGGTTCTGTCAAGTTGCCGATGCTGGAGGATGCTCGAAGGGTCGAGCGCCCCGATGTGCAGACGGGCTGATCGAGACGCGGCGTTCGCGCCGGAAAATTCCTCCAAGCGGCGTCGAGGATCGCCGCGCATGCTATGCGGAGGAGGAGTCCGCATGGCGTTCTTCGACACGCGAGAGCTGCCCGCGCGCGAGCCGCTTCCCGGGTGGGAGGGGCGCTACTTCCACTCCGAGACGATGACGTTCGGGTACTACGCGGTGAAGGCCGGCGCGGCGATCCACGCCCACGCGCATCCGAACGAAGAGGTCTGGCACGTGATCGAGGGCCGGCTCGAGGTGACGATCGCGGGCGAGACGCGCGTCGCCGGTCCGGGCTGCGCCGCCGTCGTGCCGGCGAACACGATCCACTCGGTCCGCGCGCAGAGCGACGCGCGGGCGATCGTGGTCGACCATCCGCGCCGGCGCTCCATCGGAGGCGTCCCGACCGACTAGAGCCGACGCGCGCCGCTCAGCTCTCCGCGCGCTCCGCGAACACCGCGTCGCGTACCGCGAAGGCGCCGTCGGCGAGGTCGTCCTGCGCTGCGAGCGCGTGCTCGCGCACGCGCGCGGCGGAGAGCACGTCGCCCGCCACGAGCGCGAGCTTCGCGAGGGTCTTCGGGTTCGCGGCGAGCGTCAGGCGCTCGACCTCGCGGCCGGCCGACACGGAGGCGTCCGCCTTCGCCTTGTGGATCGCCGCGAAGCAGGCCATCGCGATCTCGAGGCTCGCGCTCTCGGCGGGCGGCGCGATGCCGGCGAAGTCGCGCTCCGACGGCCACGGCGCGCGGTGGATGGAGGGCTCGCCGCGCTCGCCGGCGAACTGCCAGGACCACACCTCTTCCGTGATGTACGGCACGAACGGCGCGAACAGGCGCAGCAGCACCGAGAGCCCGAGGCGCAGCGCCGCGACCGCCGATCCGCGTCCCGCCGCGGCCTCTGCCGCCTCGTCGCGCGCGCGCGCCTTCACCAGCTCGAGGTACACGTCGGTGTAGCGGCTCCAGAAGAAGGACTCCGTCTCCTGGAGCGCCTGCGCGTGGTTCTTGTCCTCGAAGGCGCGCGTCGCGCTGCGGACGAGCTCGGCGAGCCGCGCGGCGAAGGCGCGATCGAGCTCGCTCGCGATCGGATGCGCCGGACCGCTCTGGGCGAGGGCGAACTTCCCGGCGTTGAATAGCTTCGTGACGAGCCGCTTGCCCACGCGGAAGACCTGCTCGTCGAGCGCCGCATCGACACCGAGTCGCGCGCTGCCGGCCCAGTAGCGGATCGCATCCGCGCCGTACTCCTCGACCAGCGGCAGCGGCGTCACCACGTTGCCTCGGCTCTTCGACATCTTCTTGCGTTCGGGGTCGAGCACGAAGCCCGAGACCACGACGTCGTCCCAGGGCGTGCGACCCTCGTGCAGCCACGCCTTCGCGATCGTGTAGAAGGCCCAGGTGCGGATGATGTCGTGCGCCTGCGGCCGCACGTCGGCCGGAAAGAGCTTCGCGTGCCGCTCGGCGTCGAGCGTCCAGTGCGATGAGATCTGCGGGGTCAGCGACGACGTGAACCAGGTGTCGAAGATGTCGGTCTCGGCGTCGAAGCCGCCGGGCACGCCTCGCTGCGCGGCCTCGTAGCCGCGCGGCACGTCCGTGGTCGGATCCACCGGGAGCTGCGGCTCGTCGGGCAGGATCGGCTTCTCGTAGTCGCGACGCCCCTCGGCGTCGAGCGGGAACCACACCGGGATCGGCACGCCGAAATAGCGCTGGCGGCTGATGCACCAGTCCTGGTTCAGGTTGCGCGTCCAGTCCTCGTAGCGGTGCTGCATGTAGCCCGGGTGCCATTGGATGCGCGCGCCCTGCTCGATCAGCGCGTCCTTCCAGGGAAGCAGGCGCACGAACCACTGACGCGTCGGCACGAGCTCGAGCGGTCGCTCGCCCTTCTCGTAGTACTTGACGACGTGCTGGATCGCGCGTGGCTCCGCGACGAGCGGTGCGCCCTGCCCCGTCGCGCTGGCGTCCGGCTCGCGCAGCAGCTCGACCACGCGCTTGCGCGCCTGGTTCAGGTTCTTGCCGGCGAGCTCGGCGTAGGCGTGGTTCGCGGCGGCCGCGTCGCGGCTCTCCCAGCCCTCGCCGCCGAAGACGACCGGCGCGAGCCGGCCGTCGCGCTGCACGATCTGGCGCAGCGACAGGCCGTGCTCGCGCCACCACTTGACGTCGGTGGCGTCGCCGAACGTGCAGACCATCAGGATGCCCGTGCCCTTCTCGGGGTCGGCCTTCTCCGACGGGAAGATCGGGACCGGCACGCGGAAGAGCGGCGTCAGCGCGAGCTTCCCGAAGAGATGGCGGTGGCGCGCGTCCTCGGGATGCGCGGTCACGCCGACGCAGGCCGCGAGCAGCTCGGGGCGCGTGGTCGAGATCGTGAAGCGGCCGCCGCCCTCGACTCCGAACTCGAGATCGTGATAGGCGCCGGGCACCGTGCGGTCCTCGAGCTCCGCCTGTGCGATCGCGCACTGGAAGTCGACGTCCCAGAGTGTCGGCGCGTAGCGGCTCTCGACGTGGCCCTTGCGCCAGAGGTCGAGGAAGGAGTACTGCGCGATCCGCCGGCTCCGCGTGCCGATCGTCTGGTACTCCTCGCGCCAGTCGAAGGAGAGGCCCATGCGGGTCCACAGCCGCTTGAAGGCCTGCTCGTCCTGGCGCGTCACGCGCTCGCAGGCCGCGATGAAGTTCGGGCGCGAGACCTTGCGCGGCGGCCCCTCCTTCGAGGCCCTCGCGGACGCCTCCTCGAGCACGAGCTCGGGGTCGTAGGGCACGCCCGGATCGCAGCGGATGTGGAAGTAGTTCTGGACGCGCCGCTCCGTCGGCAGCCCGTTGTCGTCCCAGCCGATCGGGTAGAAGACGTTGCGGCCGGTCATGCGCACGTAGCGCGCCAGGATGTCGGTGTGCGTGTAGGAGAAGACGTGGCCGGGATGGAGCGAGCCCGACGCCGTCGGCGGCGGGGTGTCGATCACATAGGTCTCGGCGCGCGGCCGCCCCGGGTCGTAGTGATACGTGCCCGCGCGCTCCCAGACCTCTCCCCAGCGCGGCTCCGCGGCGGCCGCGTCGTAGTGCTTCGGCAGGGAGGCGGGGTCGATGGCGGCGATGTGCCCCTTCGGCGCGGTCATGCGGGTCCTCGTCGGGGTTCGCGAGGATAAGGCAAGCCGCCGCAGGCGGCGCGCAGCGAGGCGAAGCCGAGCGAAGTCAAAAGAGGTGGGCCCGTCCGGGGTTGCCACGGCCGAGGCACACGGATAGCCTCCTCGCCCTTCCGGAGGCGCCATGGCCAAGACCTCGCAGGTGCTGCGCGATCAGCGACGCATCAAGATGATCAAGAAGTACGCGGAGCGCCGCGCTGCTCTGCGCAAGAAGCTCCAGGACCAGAACGCCTCGATCGACGACAAGCTCGAGGCGCAGAAGAAGTTCGCGAAGCTGCCGCGCAACTCGTGCCCGACGCGCCTCAAGCGCCGCTGCAAGATCACCGGCCGCTCGCGCGCCTACTACCGGAAGTTCGGCATCTCCCGCATCGCGCTGCGCGACCTCGCGCTGAAGGGACAGCTCCCGGGCGTGCGGAAGTCGAGCTGGTAGGAGGTCCCGTGCGCGACGGCATCCATCCCGACTACCACAAGGTGCTCTTCGTCGACTCCGCGACGGGCGACGAGTGGCTCTCGCGCTCGACCATGACCTCGAACGAGAAGCGCGAGATCGACGGCGAGCAGATCCCCGTGATCCACCTCGACATCTCCGCCGCCAGCCATCCGTTCTGGACCGGCACGATGCGCGAGCTCGACTCCGACGGAAAGATCGACCGCTTCCGGCGCCGCTACGCGCGCAAGAAGTAGACGGGGACGCCATGCCGCGCCGCTGCGAGCTGACGGGCACCACGCCCCAGACGGGCCACAACGTCTCGCACTCGAACCGCAAGACGCACCGCACGTTCGACGTGAACCTCCAGAACGCGACGTTCTACAGCGACGCGCTCGGGCGCGCGGTCGGCCTGCGCGTCACGACGCGCGCGATCCGCACGGTGCAGAAGGTCGGCGGTCTCGACGCCTTCCTCGTGAAGACCGCCGACGCGAAGCTGCCGCCGGAGGGGCTCGCGTTGAAGCGCCGCGTCAAGAAGGCCTTGAAAGGCCGGCCGACCGCATCGGCGTAGCGGCCGTTAGCCTCCGCGCGCCGTGAGCAAGGTCGCGCGCGTCGACTTCGCGTTCTGGATCATGAAGATCTGCGCGACGACGCTCGGCGAGACCGCCGGCGATCTCGTGTCGATGACGCTCGGGGTCGGCTACGCGCTGAGCTCCGCATTGCTGCTCGGCATCTTCCTGCTCTCGCTCGGTGCGCAGCTCCGCGCGCGCTCGTTCCGGCCCGCGCTCTACTGGACCGTCATCCTGACCACGAGCACGGCCGGCACGACGATGTCGGACTTCCTCGATCGGACGGCGGGGCTCGGTTACGCGAAGGGCGCCGCGCTCCTGGTCACGTGTCTCGCCGCGGTGCTCCTCACCTGGCGACTCTCCGAGGGCACGCTCTCCGTCGATCGGATCGAGACGCGCCGCAGCGAGCTCTTCTACTGGATCGCGATCCTCTTCTCGAACACGCTCGGCACGGCGCTCGGCGACTTCCTCGCCGACGACTCGGGCCTCGGCTTCCTCGGCGGCGCCGCGCTGATCGGAGGGCTGATCGCGGCGACCGCGCTCGCGGCCTTCGTCACGCGCATCGACCGCGTGCTCCTCTTCTGGATCGCGTTCGTGCTGACGCGTCCCTTCGGCGCGACCTTCGGCGACCTCCTCACCAAGCCCGCCGAGAAGGGCGGGCTCGACTTCGGCACGGTCGGATCGTCGGCGATCCTGGCCGGCTTGCTGGTGTCGGTCGTGCTCTACACGACCCGTCGGACCCGCGGGGCGCCTCGCACATCTTGAATTCTCGAGTAGGGCCGGCGACCCGTGTGCCTACCCCGCGCCTAACGACCGGCGGCCGCCCTCACTGCCTCCGCGACCCGGGTGCCCTCGAAGAAGCGCGGGTTCGCGCCCGCGAAGAGCGACACAGGGTTCTCGAACAGGAACGCGCGCAGCTGAGCCGGCGTGAGGCGGCCATGCTCCACGAGCTCGTACGCCTCGGGCAGCACGTGGCGCACGTCCGGCACGTCCCAGTGTCCGATGTCGGAGCCGAGGATCGCGCGCAAGGGCGGCGCCGCGCGCTCGCCGCCCGAGTCGAAGGCCGTGCCGACGAGCGGATCGTCGGCCTCGCAGCCGAAGTGGAAGCGGTCGAACACCGCGAAGACATCGTCGGCCGACGCGATGCCGGAGCGCGCGAACTCGTCGATCGACGCGCGATCCTCGTCGGGCCGCGAGAGCACAGCGAGCGCGCCCTCGAGCTCGCCCACGTGCTCGGCGAAGCGCTTCGGCGCATAGCGTGCGAACAGTCGCCTCAGCTCGTCGCGGTCGAGCGCGAGCGGATCGAGGCTGCCGATGCTCTCGGGCCCGCGCTTCTCGAGGTGCGAGCAGAGGTCCGCGCGCAAGCTCGCGCCCCACGCGACGCCGCCCTCGAGGAACGCGAAGCGCAGCCGCGGGAAGCGCACCGGGACGCCGTGCAGGAAGAGCGCGCGGCAGGTTGCCTCGCCCGACGCGCCGAAGTTTCCGAGGTGGTTGAACACGTAGTTGTGGAGCGAGCGGCGGCTGCCCCAGCCCATCGCGCTCGAGTGGAAGGTCGGCGCGACGCCGAGCTCCTCGCAGCGGCGCCACACGGGGTCGTAATCGTGCGGGCTCTCCGCGTCGAAGAGGTCGAGCCAGCGCGCGCCCCGCACCGACTCCGCCCCGGGCAGCGGGCGCAGCACGTGCCCGGCCAGCACGCAAGCGCGCAGCCCGAGCGCTCCGGTCGCATGCTCGAGCTCGGCGACGGCCTCCACGGGGTCGTGCATCGGCACGATCGCCGCGTGTTGGAGCCGGTCGCCGAGACCGGCGTAAGCCTCGGCATAGTAGGCGTTGAAGGCGCGCGCGAAGGCGGATCGCAGCTCCGGCTCCTCGGCCGAGAGCACCATCAGGCCGAAGGTCGGGTAGACGAACGCGAAGTCGATACCGAGCTCGTCGAGGCGTTCGTAGAGGAGCCGCGGCAGGATCGCCGTCGCGCGGTCGAGCGTCCGCTCGGTCGGGAAGGCCCACCACGGCATGCGGAAGACGCCGAGCTGGCGCTGCACGGCGACCGGCAGCTCGTGCATGCGCGCTCCCGCCGCGAAGCTCTCGTCGAGCTTCGCGGCCACGCTCTCTCCGGCGATCTCTCGCAGGTGGTCGCGGACGGCGGGCAGGAACTCCAGAGAGTGGCCGTCGGCATCGATCACGGGATGACCGAGACGGCGGCGGATCTCGTCGGGCGTGAGCGAGGCCATGCAGAGCGATCAGTATAGGCGTCCGTGGTAGGGTGGTGCGGCGGTGCCCGGCGCCGTCGCGCCGGTCGCGCAGGAGGACGAGCATGCAGGTCGAAGGCCGCTGCTACTGCGGCGCCGTTCGCTATCGCGTGAGCGGCGATCCGATGTTCCGCGGACAGTGTCACTGCCGCGAATGCCAGTACATCGCGGGCGGCGCGCCGGCCTTCGTGATGGCGTTCCCGGAGTCGGGCTTCCAGTACACGAAGGGAAAGGCCAAGGGCTTCCGGCGCAGCGATCTCCCGAGTCCGGTGACCCGCGAGTTCTGCGCGGAGTGCGGCACGCACCTGCTGACGCGCGCACCCGCCCTGCCGGGCGCGGTGCTGCTGAAGGTCGGGACGCTCGACGACCCGAGCGTCTTCGGCATGCCGCAGATGGCGATCTTCACGGCGGAGAAACAGGCCTTCCACACCATCCCCGCCGGCGTCCCCACGTTCGAGAAGGGCCCGCGAGGCTAGGCGATCGCTCGTTCGCGGCGTGCGGCGCCGGACCGGCGCTGGGGGCTCGCGAGCAGCGCGGCCATCACCTCTTCGCGACGACGAATCCCGCGTGCTTGGCGTCCCACGTCTGCGGCGTGACGCCGCGCTCGCGCAGGGCGAACTTCTGCACGCGGCCCGTCGGCGTCGCCGGCAGCGCGTCCAGGAACTCGATGTAGCGCGGCACGAAGTGTCGCGGCGCCGTGTCGGCGACGAAGCGCGCGAGCTCCTCCGCCGAGACCTGCTGTCCCGGCTTGCGGACCACGCACACCTTCAGCTCCGCCTCGGCGGCGAGCTCCTCCGAGGTGACACCGTGCGCGGCCGCCTGCGCGACCGCCGGATGCGCCGCGACGGCCGCCTCGACCTCGACCGATGCGATGTTGCGTCCCTTGAAGCGGATGAAGTCGGCCTTGCGGTCGACGAAGTAGTACTCGCCCGCGGCGTCGCGCCGGCCGAGATCGCCGGTGTGGTACCAGAGGTTCCGCCACGCGCCCACGGTGAGCTCCGGGCGCTCGAAGTAGCCGTTGAAGATCGCGTAGGGCTCGAGCGGCCGGATGCAGAACTCGCCCGTCTCGCCCGGCGCGACCTCGTAGTCGCGGTCGTCGAGGATCTTCACCTCGATGCCGTCGGCCGGCTCGCCGAGCGAGTTCGGCGCATAGCGTCGCCCCGGACGTCGCGAGAGCAGCGCCATCACCTCGCTCTGTCCGTAGCCCTGATGGATCTCCTCGATGCCGAAGCGGCGCTTGAAGGGCTCGATCAGCGCCTCGGGCATCGGGACCATGCCGGCCGTGCGGATCGGATTGTCCGCGTCGTCGTCGCGCGGCGGCTGCTGCCACAGGAAGATGTGCATCGCGCCGAGCGTGAAGGTCATGGTGGCGCCGTAGAAGCGGCAGCGGTCCCAGAAGTCCGTGACGGAGAAGCGAGCGTCGATCGCGCACGGCACGCCGGAAACCAGCGCGCGGTAGATGTTCGAGACCCACGACGCCGACTGGTACATCGGCAGGCACGAGTAGATGATCTCGCCCTCGCGCAACCCCGCGTTGACGGCGCCGTTCACCGCCGCGCGGATCCACACGTTGTGGCTCTGCATCACGCCCTTCGAGCGGCCGGTGGTGCCCGAGGTCCAGAGGATCGCGGCGGTGTCGCCGAGGAAGAGCTCGCGGTCGTCCGGCTCCTTGCCGGGCGCGCGCTCGAGCGAGGCCAACGACACCGCGGGGAGTCCGAGCGGCGCGGCCGCGGCGGCGTTGCCGCGCACCACCACCCGCTCGAAGGGAAGCCCCGCGGCGCCGCACTCCGCGACGCGCGCGACGAGTCCCTCGTCCACGACCAGCACGCGCGCGCGGCTCTCGGCGAGGCGGTCGCGCAGCCACGTGCCCTTGTAGTCGGTGGAGGTCGGCACCCAGACCGCGCCGAGCTTGTTCAGCCCGAGCGTCGTCCACACGTAGGCCGGGTGCGTGTCCATCATCAGGCAGACGGTGTCGCCGCGCGCGACGCCGAGCTCGCCGAAGGCCGACGCCATCGAGTTCGCGAGCTCGTTGACGCGACCGTACGACCAGTGCACGTCGTCCGAGACCAGGAAGTCGCGGTCGGGGATGGCTTCGGCCTGGCGCCGCAGGCAACGGCCGAGCAGGCGGTCGCGGGGATCGTCGAGATCGAGGCGGTTCACGGCGGGTACTCCCTCGAGAGCCGCCGATTCTATCCTGAATCTCCGCTCGGCTGCGCCTCGCTGCGCGCCCTACGGGCTTGCTTCGATCACCAGCCCCGAGAAGCCGCGCACGTTGCTCGAGTGCATGCGCACCGCGCCGTCCGACGGGATCTCGTACTCCGGCCAGCGCCGCAGGAACTCCTCGATACCGATGCGCGACTCCATGCGCGCGAGCGAGGCGCCGAGGCAGATGTGGCGGCCGTAGCCGAAGCCGAGGTGCATGTCGATCTCGCGGCCGACGTCGTAGCGGTCCGGATCGGGGAAGCGGCGCTCGTCGCGGCCCGACGCGCCGTTGATCAGCAGCACGCGCGCGTGCCGCGGGATCTTCACGCCGTGGAGCAGGGTCTCGCGCGTCGTCACGCGGCCCTGATACTGCGAGGGCGGGTCGTAGCGGAGCGTCTCCTCGACGGCGGTCGCCGCGAGACCCGGGTTCGCGACGAGACGCCGACGCTCGCCGGGGTTCTTCCACAGCTCGTGGAACGCGGTGGCGAGCAGCTTCGTCACCGTCTCGTTGCCCGCGGTCGCGAGCAGGATCAGGAAGGCGCGGATGTCGTCGTCGGAGAGGCGCGCGCTGACGCCGTCCTCGTGCAGCTCGACCTGCGTGAGCCGCGTCATCAGGTCGTCCTGCGGGCGGCGCCGGCGGTCCTCGATCTGCGCGGTCATGTACTGCATCAGCGCGGCCTGCGCGCGGAAGGCCTCCTTCACGGGCATGGGGTTGCCGGGCTCGCGGTGCAGGATCCAGTTCGAGTTGCGCTGCACCTCGTGCCGGTCGGCCTCGGGGATGCCTAGCATCGACGAGATCACGTCCATCGGCAGGCGCGCCGTGAACTCCTTCACGACGTCGAAGCTCGAGCGACCTTCGAGCGCGTCGAGGTAGCCGCAGGCGATGCGCCGGATCTCGCCCTCGAGCATCTGGATGCTGCGCGGCGTGAAGGCCTTCGAGATCAGCTTGCGGTAATGCGTGTGGCGCGGCGGATCCATGTAGATCATCAGCCCGGTGTCGGGCTTCGGCGAATCCATGAATTCGAGGCTCGTGCCCCAGCCCGAGCTCCAGGTCGCCGCGTCGAGGAAGGCGTCGAGGTTGTCCTGGAAGCGAGTCAGCGCGTAGAAGTCGAGGCGAGGGTTGTAGTAGGCGGGCGCGTAGTCGCGCATCCAGCGGTAGATCGGATACGGATCCTCGTCCTGCTCGTACGAGAAGGGGTCGTACTCGACCGGATCGTCCGGGCCGAGCGCGCGCGCGGCCGCTCCGCTCATCGCGCCTCCGCCTCGACTCCGCGCCAGCCCGAGTAGAACTGGCGGTACCAGCGCCGGTACTGCGCGACCGGGCCGTCGACCTCGGTGAGGCGCGGCCGCTCTAGGTAGGCGCGGTGCTCCCAGATGGGGACGTCCTGCTTGAACTGCTCCTGCGTGATGCGGTCGTTCAGCTCCGCGACCGCGCGGCTCGCGCTCTCGTCCGCGAGGCGCTTCATGCAGAAGTGCAGGCGCACGTCGGTCATCTCGTCGTCGATCGGTGTCTGCGTGATGTAGTTGATCATGTGGAGCGGACCCTGGTGCACCTCCGCGACCGAGATGCCGGGCCCGCAGTTGGTCGTGACCGAGAGCACCTCGATCCCGGCCTTCGAGAGCGCCGTCACCTTGAGCTTCTGCTCCACCACCATGAAGGGGCCGTCGAAGCGCGTCTCGAAGCGCTCCTCGTCCGGCGGCTGCATGTCGTGGACGTGCAGGAAGTGCGCGCGGTCGAGGATGTTCTCGGTCATGTCCTGCACGTGGACGCGCACGCGGTACTCGTTCGCGCGCCAGGGCGTCCACAGCGCGGGGTCACCGACGAACTCGCGCACCTCGTAGCCGGGCGACTCTCCGCGCGCGTGGAACCACACGTGCACGAAGCCGTTGCGCTCCTGCACGGGATAGCTGCGCGCGCGCACTCCCTGCGGCGTGCGCGCGAGCCGCGGCACCTCGACCAGGCAGCCGCGGCCGTCGAAGCGCCAGCCGTGGAAGGGACAGCGGATGCCGTCGCCCTCGACCTTCCCGCCGACGCCGAGATGCGCGCCGAGGTGCGGGCAGTGCGCCTCGAAGACGCGGGCGGCGCCGTCCTGCCCGCGGAAGGCGACGAGCTCGCGGCCGAAGTAGCTGAGCGGCTTCACGTCGCCGGGCGCGAGGTCGGAGGCGAGGCACAGGCCGTACCAGCCGTCGGGCGTCGCGGGGAAGGGATATCGCGACACGTCGTCAGTCTTCCACCTTGAGAGCGAACGTCGGGCAGTACTTCACGGCGCGCTCGACGTTCTCGCGCTCCGACTCGGGGGGCTCCTCGGCGAGCACGACCACGCGGTGCTCGCGCTCGTCCACGTCGAAGACGTTCGGCGCCTCGTTCTTGCAGGTGCCGTGACCCTGACACAGATCGAAGTCGACCCGGACCCGCACGTCAGCAAGCCGCCGGAGGCGGCGCGCAGTGAGCCGATAGCGAACGAAGGATCAGAGGAACGACCATGTTGGTGTTCGATCTCTCCATCACGGCCGCATGATCTGGCCGCCGTCCACGTTGACGACCTGGCCCGTCAGCCAGCCGGCGGCGTCGGAGAGCAGGAAGAGGCAGGTCGGGACGAGGTCGTCGGGGCTGCCGAGGCGCGGCAGCGCCAGCGAGGCGACGAGCTGCTTCTTGTAGGCCTCGGGCACCTGCGCGCGCAGCGCCTCGGTGTCGGTCGGACCCGGCGCGATCGCGTTGACGCGGATGCGCGCGTGTCCGAGCTCGCGCGCGAGGCACTGCGTCAGCCCGTTCACGGCGAGCTTGGCGAGCCCGTAGTAGCCGACGCCCATCCACGCCGCCGTGCTCGACTGGTTCACGATCGCGCCGCCACCGCGCTTCTTCATCGCCGGCGCGCACGCGCGCGTGCAGAGCAGCACGCCGTTCATGTTCACGTTCATGAAGCGCTGGTAGTAGTCGTAGTCGACGTCCATCAGGCTCGCGAGCTTCATGTTGCCGAAGATCGCGGCGTTGTTGACGAGCAGATCGATGCCGCCGAACGACTCGACCGCCCGCGCCGCCATCGCCGCGGCCGAGGCGGGCGACGAGACGTCGACCTCCGCAAACACCGCTTCCTGTCCCGCGGCGCGGATCTCGGACGCCACGCGCTCGCCCTTCGCCTTCTCGATCTCGGCCACGACCACTTTCGCGCCGTTCGCGGCGAGCGCCTTCGCGTACGCCTCGCCGATGCCGCCGCCCGAGCCGGTCACGACGGCCACCTTGCCCGCGATGCCAGGAAACATCGTCCTTCTCCTCAGTTGGTGCGCCGTTGATAGTGCACCACAAAGGGCTGCTTCGGGCGCACCACCATGGCCGAGTAGTTGTCGACGTAGCTCGCCGGCGGCGCCACCAGCTCGAACTCGAAGCGCCGCAGCAGCACCGAGAAGATCGCCTTCTGCTGCATCAAGGCGAAGTTCGCGCCGAGGCAGCGGTGGCGACCGCCGCCGAAGGGCACGTAGGCGAAGGGATGCTTCGCGTCCTCTTCGCGGGGCGCGGCGAAGCGATCGGGATCGAAGCGCTCGGGCTCGGCGAAGCACGCCGGATCGAGATTCGAGAGCGCCGTCGACATCGCGACGATCGTCCCCTTCGGCACGACGAAGTCCTCGTACTCGAAGTCGACGAGCGCCGTCCGCGGCAGCCAGATCAGCGGCGGGTGCAGGCGCAGCGCCTCCTTCACCGCGTTCTCGAGCTGCGGGATCTCGCGCAGCGCCTGGAAGCTGACCTCGCGCCCGTCGGCATAGATGCCGTCGAGCTCGTCGACCACACGCTTCAGGAGGTGCGGCGCGCGCAGCAGCTCGACCAGGGTCCACGCGGCCGTGCCCGCGCTGGTGTGGTGCCCGGCGAACATCGTCGAGATCAGGATGCCGGTGATGACGGAGGGCGAGTAGCGGAGCGTCTCCCCGTCCTTCAGCGAGAGCAGGATGCCGAGCAGGTCGCGCGGCGGCTCCGCCATCGCCTGGCGCTCGCGGATCACGCCGGAGACGAGCTCGATCAGGCGCTCGCGCGCGCGGTCGCGCACGCGGAAGGCCTCGATGTTCACCTTGGAATCGAGGTAGCCGATCGCGTCGGTGCCGACCTCGAGCTCGAAGTACTTGCGCGAGAATTCGGGCGTCAGCGACTCGCGGAAGGGCCTGCCGATCAAGCAGGAGCTGGACGTGTAGATCGTCAGCTCCGCGGTGAAGTCGAGCAGGTCGATCTCGCCCTCGCGGCCGAGCGTCGCGGCCATTCGCTCGGTCTCCTCCGCGATGATCTGCGCCGACTGACGCAAGTTGCTGTCGCGCAGCGCGGGCGATCGGATCATCTCGCGCCGCTTCTCGGGCGGCGCGTCGTAGACGACGCCCTCGCCGAAGATCGGACGCATCAGCTCGTTCGAGGTGGGCTGCGGATCGAAGACCTCGTCGGGCTGACGGAAGAAGGTCTCCTGCGCCTTCTCGCCCGAGAAGAAGACGACGTCGCGGTCGATCAACCGGAAGTGTCCGAGGTCGCCGCACTCGGCGTCCACGCGCCGGAAGAGCCCGATCGGATCGCGGCGCAGCGCCATCAGGTGTCCGGTGCGCCGGCCGCCGCCGGAGAGGCTCGGGATCTCGCGCGTCACGTGTCTCCCCTCTCCTGGATCGAAGGCAGCCTACGCCAGATACATTGCGCTTGCAATGTAAATCGTGGTAGGGTGGGGCGACCGCCACAAGATAGGAAGCCGCATGAGTCCCCACGGGCCCGCGTTCGAAGCCCTGCCGCGCGAGCATCTCCTGCCGGTTGCGCTCGAGAGCATGCACATGGGCCACCTGCTCGACCGCGCGCTCATGCCACAGGTCGCGATCGCGACGGGCGGCGTCGCGCAGGTCGACGCGATCGCGATCGACGAGTGGATGGGCGCGTCGCCGATCTACACGCGCCGCATGCGGCGGCTCATGGGCATCGAGGGCGACGGCGTCGGCGCGATCATGAAGGCGCTCCAGCTCGACGTCGGCTTCCCGCACCAGTACATGGACGTCGGCTACAAGCTCCTCGACGAGCGCCACGGTGAGTTCTGGCTGCTCCACTGCGGCGCGCTGATGGATACGGAGCCGCACGGCGAGGCGCGCGTCATCGGGATGTGTCACACGATCGAGGACCCGACCTTCGACGCGACGGCCTACGCCACCAACCCCCGCGCGCGCGTGCGCCCGATCCACCGGCCGCCGCGGCGTCCCGCCGACCGCCACCCGCACTGCCACTGGACCATCGAGATCGACCCCGCGAACGACCCGGTCGGCCCCGCGAAGCACACGAACGCGGTCGGCGCGCTGCCGCTCGCGTCGGTCCCGAACGTGCGCGCCGACGAGCCGAGTCCGACAGGACTGCGCGACTACCGCGGCGCCTTCGTGCAGGGCTTCAAGCTGGGACTCCTCTCCTCGCCGACACTCGCGGCGGTCGCGCGCGAATTCCAGATCCAGTGCCACCTGCTCTCGAGCTCGGCGGAGCTCGCCGTGCGCGATCGGCTCGGCAAGGAGAAGGCGCGCGAGGTGATCGCGAGGCAGTGGATCGGCGTCGCGTGGGTCGGCGCGCAACGGCTCGCGAAGGCGCTCGGCGCCGAAGCGGGAGACGTCGAGTCGCTCGCCTCGGTGCTGCGACTCCACGGCGCGCTGGCGCCGGGATTCTCCCGGCGTGTCGAGGCGCGCGCGGACGGCGTCCGCCTCGTGATGGAGCCCGCCGATGCGAAGCTCCTCGATCCCGAGAATCCCGGCTGGCTCGGCCTGCTGGCCCGCGGCGAGACGCGCGGCCTCGAGGCCGCGGCGCAGGGCGCCGCGCCGCACGCGAGCCTGCGCAAGGTCGAGTCGCAGGGCGGCCGCCTCGTCGCCGACTTCGCACTCGGCGCCTCGCGCGAGCCGGCCGCGACGCCGCAGGAGGCGGCGCTGATGCGCTTCTCGACCGCGACCGCGTGGCGCTTCGACACCAGCGCGGAACGGTTGGGCCGATGAGCGAGGCGCAGCGCGCGCGCACGCCGCGCCGTCCGCACGTGCGCCGCACCCAGGCCGAGCGCACCGCCGCGACGCGCGAGCGCATCCTCACCGCGGTCGTCGCGAGCATCGCCGAGCAGGGCTTCGGGCGAACCACCGCGAGCGAGATCGCGAAGCGCGCGGGCGTCACCTGGGGCGCGGTCCAGCACCACTTCGGCGCGAAGGACGGAATCCTCGAGGCGGTGCTCGAGCAATCGTTCGCGCATCTCGCCGAGCGTCTCGAGCAGGTGCCGCCCGACGCGCCGCTCGCGCTCCGCATCCATGAGTTCGTACTGCGCGCCTGGGAGCACTTCTCGAGCCCGCACTTCCACTCGACGCTCGAGATCCTGCTGCACCTCCCGCCCTTGCCCTCGGAGGGCGAAGGCTGGCAGGGCGAGATGGTCGGCGCGCTGAACCGGATCTGGGCGCGCATCTTCGCGGACTCGCCGCTGCCGCCGCGGCGTGTCGCGATGCTCCAGCGCTACACCGTCTCGGTGCTTGCGGGGCTCTCGTCGCTCGAGCGCCTCGACCGCCGTCACCCCTCGCGCAGCGCGGAGCTGGCGCTGCTCGAGGAGACCTTGCGGCGCGAGCTGGACACGTCGAACTCCTGAGAGCCGTTCTGATAGGGTGGCTGCAGGAGGACTCTGCGATGGATCCGTCCAAGCTCGAAGCATTCGTCAACCAGGCGCTCGGAGATCTCGGCTCGGCGCTGACCGCGTCGATGGTCGTGATCGGCGACAAGCTCGGTCTCTACCGCGCCATGGCCGGGGCGGGGCCACTCACGTCGCACGAGCTCGCGAATCGCACAGGCACGCACGAGCGTTCGGTGCGCGAATGGCTGGCCGCGCAGGCCGCCGCCGGCTATCTCGATTACGACGCCGCCACGAATCGCTATGCGCTCTCCGACGAGCACGCGGTCGCGCTGACGGACGAGGAGAGCCCCGCCTGCGTACTCGGTGGCTTCCAGGGCATGTCGGCCGCCATCCGCGCGACGCCGAAGGTGATCGAAGCGTTCCGGCACGGGCAGGGGCTCGGCTGGCACGAGCACGACCCCGATCTCTTCGTCGGCACCGAGCGCTTCTTCCGACCGGGTTACAACGCACACCTCGTTTCCGAATGGATCCCCGCGCTCGACGGCGTGCACGCGAAGCTCGAGGCAGGCGCACGCGTCGCGGACGTCGGCTGCGGGCACGGCGCGTCCACGCTCATCCTCGCGAAGGCCTATCCGCGCTCGCGCTTCACGGGTTTCGACTACCACGCTCCTTCCGTCGAGCGCGCCCGCGAGCGCGCGAATCAGGCAGGACTCGACGAGCGCGCGCGCTTCGAGGTCGCGAGCGCGAAGAGCTTTCCCGGCCGCTACGACCTGGTCGCCTTCTTCGACTGCCTGCACGACATGGGCGATCCCGTCGGCGCCGCCGCGCACGTGCGCCAGTCGCTCGGCGACGACGGCACCTGGCTGCTGGTCGAGCCGTTCGCGCACGACCGTGTACACGAGAATCTGAATCCGCTCGGCCGGCTCTTCTACTCGGTGTCGACTCTCGTGTGCACGCAGGCGTCGTTGGCCCAGGAGGTCGGGGCGGCGCTGGGCGCGCAGGCCGGCTACGCGCGCCTCGAGAACGTGCTGAAGGATGCGGGCTTCACGCGAGTCCGCCTGGCGACTCGGACGCCCTTCAATCTGGTGATCGAAGCGCGCCCCTAGCCCGATGCAGCGTGCGTACTGCGGCGCCGCATGGCGCGCGCTGCACCCGCGCCCGCGCGCGGCGCTCCGGCGCAGCGCGGGCGCGGCACGGCGCTTGCTCTTCTCGGCCGGCATCGCCGACACGAAGGAGAGTGCGATGCGCGACCGTGACCTCGACGAGATGCTGCTCGTGCCACGCCCGATTCCCAGCCCCAATCCGGGCATCGCGGCGGTGCTCTCGGCGCTGATCCCCGGACTCGGCCAGGTGTACGTCGGCCGCCTCGGCGCCGGCGCCGCCTGGTTCCTCGCCACGGGCTTCGCCTACTGGGCGATCTTCGTGCCGGGCTTCCTGGTCCACGCGCTCTGCATCTGGTCGGCCTACGAGAGCGCGAAGCAGTTTCGGCGGTACTGAGCCGCAGTCCGACCGAGCCACGAACTTCGCTCTTGTCCCCGCCGCGCGATCCGTCCACAATCCGCCCGGGCTCCGCGTCCGCGGAGTCCGGGGGTGAGCACTGATCCGCTTCCTTCACTCGAGCGACTGGCAGCTCGGGATGAAGCGCCGCTACCTGGGAGACGAGGCCCAGGCGCGCTTCGCCGACGCTCGCTTCGCCGTGGTGCGTCGGCTCGCCGCGCTCGCGCACGAGCAGAGCTGCGCCTTCGCCGTGGTGTGCGGCGACGTCTTCGAGTCGAGCCAGGTCGATCGCCGCACGCTCGCGCGCGCGCTCGATGCGCTCGGTGCCTTCCGCGTGCCGGTGTACCTGCTGCCCGGCAACCACGATCCGCTCGACGGCGCGTCGATCTACCGGCAACCCGCCTTCCGCGAGCGCGCGCCGTCGCAGGCGCGCGTCCTGGAGGACGCACGCCCCGTCGCGGTCGCGCCGGGGATCGAGCTCATCGGCGCGCCCTGGCGCAGCAAGCGCCCCGGCCGCGACCTCGTGGCCGCCGCCTGCGCCGGACTCGCGCCCGCTCGCGGCACGCTTCGCGTGTGCGCCGCCCACGGCGCCGTCGACGCGCTCTCGCCCGACCGCGACGACCCGGCGCGCATCTCTCTCGCCGGCGCGGAGACCGCCCTGGCCGACGGGCGTCTCCACTATCTCGCGCTGGGCGACCGGCACTCGCGCACCGAGGTCGGCGGCACGGGCCGAATCTTCTACGCGGGCAGCCCCGAGCCGACGGACTTCGACGAGCAGGCGCCCGGCGAGGCGCTGGTCGTGACACTCGAGCCGGGCCGGATCGAGGTGACACCGCACACGGTCGGAACCTGGACCTTCCTCCGCCGCCGCGATCTCCGCCTCGCCGGCGAACCGGACCTCGACGCCTTCGAGGCGTGGCTCCTCTCCTTGCCCGCGAAGGAGCGCTGCGTGCTGAGGCTCGAGGGCGCGGGCACGCTCGATCTGCGCGGCGGCGCGCGCCTCGACCTGCTGCTCGAGCGCGCGCGCGACCTCTTCGCGGGCCTCGACTGGAGCGCCGATCTCCGCGTCGAGCCGGCCGACGCCGACTTCGACGATCTCGAGCTCGCGGGCTTCGCGGCCCGGGCGCAGGCCGCGCTGCGCGAGCGCGTGAAGGCGGGCGGCGACGACGGCGCGCGCGCCCGCGACGCGCTCGCACTCCTCGTGCGGCTGGCCGGCGTGGCGCGCGCATGAGGATCCTGCGGCTCCGACTCGCGAACTACCGCGGCGTCCGCGAGCGCGAGCTCCGCTTCCCGCGCGACGGCGTGACCGTCGTCCACGGGCCGAACGAGGTCGGCAAGTCGAGCCTGGCCGAGGCGATCGACCTCGTGCTCGAGGAGCTCGACAGCGCGGCCAAGCAGCGCGTGCGCCAGGTCCAGCCGGTCGATCGCGACGCGGGCAGCGAGATCGAGATCGAGATCGAGTCCGGTCCCTATCTCTTCACGCTCGCGAAGCGCTTCCACCGCCAGCCGGCGACGCAGCTCCGCGTCGTGCGCCCGCGCGCGGAGAGCCGGACCGGCCGCGAGGCGCACGCGCGCGTGCAGCAGATTCTCGACCAGACGCTCGACCGCGAGCTCTGGCGCGCGCTGCGGGTCGAGCAGGGCCGCGGCTTCGAACAGGTGGCGTGGCGCGGACAGCCGGCGCTGGCGGCCGCGCTCGACCGCGCGGCCGGACTCGTCGGCGCCGGCGCGCGCGAGGAGACCCTGCGGGAGGCGGTGCGCGAGGAGTACCTCACCTACTACACGCCGGGCGGACGCCCGCGCCGCGACTTCGAGGCGAAGGAGCGCGAGGTGGCCAGGCTGCGCGAGGCGGCGAGCGAGCTCGAGCGGACGCTCGCGTCGCTGGAGCGCGACGTGCTGCGCGACGCGGCGCTTCGCGAGTCGCGACCCGCGCTCGAAGCGGAGGTCGCGGCGTCGGAGAGCGCGCTGCGAGAGTGCGAGGCCACGGCCGCTCGCAGCGAGAGCCTGCGCGAGGCCCTCGCCACCGCGCGCGCGCGCGGCGAAGCCGCCGCGCTCGAGGAGCGCCAGGCGCTCCAGGAATCGCGCGCGCAGAACCAGCTGCTCGCCGCGCGCGCCGTCCACGAGGCCGACGCGATCGCGCGCGCCGAAGAGCTCGAAGAGGGCGAGCCCGAGTTGCTGGCCGCGCGCGCCGAGGCGGATCACGCGTCGGGCGCGCACGCCGCGGCGCGCGACGCGCGCGAGCGCGCGGCGAATCGCGAGTCGCGCTGCCGCGCGGAGCTCGAGTGGCTCCGCGCGAAGCAGGAGCTCGCGAGCTGGCGAGAGCGCGAGGCGCGCGTCGCCGCGGCGCGGAGCGAGGCCGAGCGTGCGGCAGGGTCTCTTCGCGCGCTGCCGGTCGACGACGCGTGCGCGGAGGCGATCGGACGCGCTGAGCGCGCGGCGCAGCGCGCGCGGGATCGGCTCGAGGCGGAGGAGCCGCGCGTCCGGATCGCCGCGCACGCCGCGCTCGAAGCGACCGTCGACGGCCATCTCGTGCGGATCGCGGCGGGCGAGCGGCTCGAGCAGCGCGTGTCGGACTCGCTCTGGCTGTCGCTTCCGGGTGTCGCGGACGTCGGCGTCGTCGCGGGCGCCGGCGCCGCCGCGCTCCGCAAGCAGCTCGACGAGGCGGAGAGCCGCTGGCGCGAGCTCTGCGTCGGGGCCCGGGTCGAGGACCACGCCGGCGCGCTGCGCGCCCTCGCGACGCGCGCCACCGCGGAGCAGGCGCTCGCCGCCGCGCGCCGCAGCGAGCAGGAGCTCCTCGCGGGTGAGACCCGAGACTCGCTGCGACTTCGCTGCGAGCGGATCGCGGCGCGCGTGCAGGCGCTCGAGGCGCGCGCGCTCGCTCCGGGTGCGGAGCCCGGTGTGGGCGAGGCGCCTCACGACGCCGACACCGCGGCGCTTCGCCTCGCCGACGCGGAGGCCGCGCAGGCCCGTGCACGCGACGCCGAGAAGTCCGCCGCCGCGCGCGAGGCGGCCGCGGCGGCGCGCGCGCACGCGCTCGAGCAGCACGCACGCGACACCGAGATGCGGCTCGCGCTCGCGCGCCAGAGCCTCGCCGATCTCGAGGCGCGACTCGCGGCGGCGCGCGCGGAGTGCTCCGACGAGGAGCTCGCGCGCCGCCTCGAGACGAAGTCGGCGCGCGCGCGAGCGCTGGAGGCCGAGGCGCGCGACGCGGAGCGTCTGCTCGGCGCAAGCGATCCGGACGCGGCGGCGGCTGCGTTCGAGTCGTCGCGGCGACGGCGCGAGCAGGCGGCGTCCGCGCTGCGCGCCTGCCGCGACGAGCAGATCGAGCTCGCGGCGCGGCTCGAGGTGCGCGGCGAGCAGGGCCTCTTCGAGCAGCGCGAGGAGACGCAGGCGGCGCTGTGGCGCTCCGAGCGCGAGGCGCAGGGCGCGCGCCGGCGCGCCGAGGCCGCGCGCCTGCTCCACGAGACGCTCGAGGCGGAGCGCGCCGCGAGCCAGCGCACCTACGCGGGTCCGCTGCGCGCGCGCATCGAGGCGCTCGGCCGCGAGATCTTCGGCGACGACTTCGAGGTCGAGCTCGACGAGTCGCTGCGCGTAGCCAAGCGCGTGCAGCGCGGCGTCGCGCTCGACTTCGAGCAGCTCTCGGCGGGAGCGCGCGAGCAGATCGCGCTGTGCGCGCGGCTCGCCTGCGCGACGCTCGTCTCCGACGACGGCGGCGCGCCGATCGTGCTCGACGACGCGCTCGGCCACAGCGATCCGCAGCGCCTCGCCGGACTCGGCCGCGCGCTCGCGCGAGCGGGACGCCGCTGCCAGATCCTCGTGCTCACCTGCGACCCCGCGCGCTATCGCCACGTCGAGGGGGCGCACCTCCTCGCGCTCGCGCCTTAGCTACTGTTCGCCGCCTTCCGGAGGAGCATGTGGCGGACGCGAAGCCGAAGCCCGGCGTGCAGGCCGAGCGCGAGATGCGCGGACGCCGCGCTCCACACGCGCACGTCTTCCTGCTGCGCCACGGCGAGCCCGACTGGAGCCCCGGCGGCGGCCCGTCGGTGAACGATCCCGCGCTGACGGAGTTCGGGCGCGCGCAGGCGCGCGCCGCCGCGGAGCGCCTCTCGAAGCAGCGGATCGACGCGATCTACGTGAGCCCCTAC
>DATKND010000155.1:0-20120 GCA_035541475.1 Myxococcota bacterium
GCGGCGACCTCGCCCGCGGCGCCGTCGCGCACGAAGGTGTTGACGCCGACGATCGGCAGCGCGCCGGAGTGCTTGCGCTCCTCGTAGCGCAGGCTCTCCTCCTGGATCTTGCTGCGCTGGTAGAGCGTCTCCATCGCGCCGAGCACGCCGCCCCGCTCCGAAATCCGCTCGAACTCCTGGAGCACCGCCTCCTCGACGCGGTCCGTCAGCTCCTCGATCGCGTAGGAGCCCTGGAGCGGGTTTTCGTTCTTCGACAGGCCGAGCTCGCGCTGGATGATGAGCTGGATTGCGAGCGCGCGGCGCACCGACTCCTCCGTCGGCGTCGTCACCGCCTCGTCGTACGCGTTGGTGTGGAGGCTGTTGCACTGGTCCTGCAGCGCGCAGAGCGCCTGGAGCGTCGTGCGGATGTCGTTGAAGGCCATCTCCTGCGCGTGCAGCGAGCGGCCCGAGGTCTGCACGTGATACTTGAGCTTCTGGCTCCGCTCCGAGGCGCCGTAGCGCTCGCGCATCGCGATGGCCCAGATCCGCCGCGCGACGCGCCCGATCACGCTGTACTCGGCGTCGAGGCCGTTGCTGAAGAAGAAGGAGAAGTTCGGGGCGAAGTCGTCGACCCGCATACCGCGTGCGGCGTAGTACTCGCAGTAGGTGAAGCCGTTCGCGAGCGTGAAGGCGAGCTGCGTGATCGGGTTCGCGCCGGCCTCCGCGATGTGGTAGCCGGAGATCGAGACCGAGTAGAAGTTCCCGACCTCGTGCGCGACGAACCACTCCTGCACGTCGCCCATCAGCTCGAGCGCGAAGTCGGTCGAGAAGATGCAGGTGTTCTGGGCCTGGTCCTCCTTCAGGATGTCGGCCTGCACGGTGCCGCGGACGCGGCGCAGCACGTCCGAGCGGATGCGCGCATAGGTCGCCGCGTCGACGACCTCCTCACCCGACACGCCGAGCAGCGCGAGGCCGAGGCCGTCGTGGCCCTCGGGCAGCGCCCCCGCGTAGCTCGGGAGATCGCGTCCCGCGAGCGACGCGCGCACCGCCTCGAGCCGGCCCGTCTCGCGCAGGTGTCGCTCGACGCCCTGGTCGATCGCCGCGTTCAGGAAGAAGGCGAGGATGATCGGAGCCGGTCCGTTGATCGTCATCGAGACCGACGTGCTCGGCGCGCACAGGTCGAAGCCCGAGTAGAGCTTCTTCGCGTCGTCCTGCGTGCAGACGGAGACGCCCGAGTTGCCGACCTTGCCGAAGATGTCGGGACGCAGGTCGGGATCCCGACCGTAGAGCGTCACCGAGTCGAAGGCAGTGGAGAGGCGCGCGGCCGGCTGCCCGTTCGCCAGCAGATGGAAGCGGCGGTTGGTGCGCTCGGGCGTGCCCTCGCCCGCGAACATGCGCGTCGGGTCCTCGTTCTGACGCCGGAACGGGAAGACACCCGCCGTGAACGGGAAGGCGCCCGGGCGATTCTCGCGCCGGAAGTAGCGCACGAGCTCGCCCCACTCGCGCGCGCGCGGCAGCGCGACCTTCGGAACCCGCGTGCCGGAGAGCGTGCGCGCGTAGTTCTCGACGGGGATCGCCTGCCCGCGGACCTCGTAGCTCTGACTCTCGTCGGCGTAGCGGGCGCGCAGCGCGGGCCAGTCCTCGAGCTCGCGACGCAGCTCGGGTGCGAGCTCGTCGAGCGCGCGCGCGTGCCGCTCGCGCAGCGCCGTCGCCTCCGGGCTGTCGCCGACCGCATCGAGCGCGCGGCCGAGCGCCTGCGCGCCCGACGCGACCTCGGCCTCGGCGTCGGAGCGCGCATGGTAGGCGCGCACGCTCTCCGCGATCTCCGCGAGGTAGCGCCGGCGCGAGGAGGGCACGATGGATCCCTCGGCGGTCGCGGCGCCTCCCTCGCGCAAAGGAACGCTCTCGCCGAGTCGCTTGCACAGCGCCGCGTAGAGGCGGTCGACGCCCGGATCGTTCCAGCGGCGCGCCATCGTCGCGAAGACCGGAACCTCCGAATCGGGCACGCCGGGCTTCGCGTGATTGCGCCGCCACTGCTTGCGCACGTCGCGGAGCGCGTCCTCGGCGCCGTGGCGGTCCGACTTGTTCAGCACCACGAGATCCGCGAGATCGAGCATGTCGATCTTCTCGAGCTGCGTCGGCGCACCGTACTCGGGCGTCATCACGTAGACCGAGTGATCGACGAGGTCGACGATCTCGGAGTCGCTCTGGCCGATGCCAGCTGTCTCCACCATCAGCAGATCGAAGCCCGCCGCCTGGAGCACACGCAGCGCGTCGGACACGGTGCGCGAGAGCGCGAGATGCGCGCGGCGCGTCGCGAGCGAGCGCGCGAAGACGAGCTCGCCCTCGACCGCGTTCATGCGGATGCGGTCTCCGAGCAGCGCGCCGCCCGTGCGGCGCCGCGTCGGGTCGACGAGCAGCAGGCCGATCCGACGCTCGGGGTGGTCGAGTCGGTAGCGGGTCAGGACCTCGTCGACGACGCTCGACTTGCCGGCGCCGCCGGTGCCCGTGAAGCCGACGACCGGCGCCGGCGCGCGACCCCGCATCGCGTCGAGGCGCTTCCGAAGAACGGCGAGCTCCGCCTCGCCCTCCTCGCTCTCCTCCAGCCACGTGATGCAGCGTGCGATCGCGGCGGCGTCGCCCTGCGCGACGCGCGGGAGCAGCGCCTCCGGCGCGGCGAGCGCGCGGCCGCAGCACTCGTCGAGGAGACTGCGGATCATGCCCTCGAGGCCGAGCGCGCGGCCGTCCTCGGGGCGGAAGATGCGCGCGACGCCTTCGCGCTCGAGTTCGCACGCCTCGTCGCGGGTGATCGTGCCGCCACCGCCGCCGTACACACGCACCGATTCCGCGCCGAGCTCGCGGAGTCTCGCCGCGAGATAGCGGAAGAACTCCATGTGGCCGCCCTGGTAGGACGACACTGCGACGGCGTCGGCATCCTCCTGCACGGCCGCGCGCGCGATCTCCTCGACGGAGCGGTCGTGGCCGAGGTGGACCACCTCTGCGCCCTGCGCCTGGAGCAGCCGGCGCATGATGTTGATCGCCGCATCGTGGCCGTCGAAGAGCGACGCCGCCGTGACCACGCGGACGCGGCTCTCCGTGCGGCGGAGCGGGAGCGCGACGGCGGGCGCGGCCGGACTCATCGCTCGCCCTCGGCGTCGCGTCCCTCGGCGCGGCGCGCGACGCGCTCGCGGTAGCGCGCGATCTCGGAGCGGAGCGCACCGAGCTCGGTGAGGCGAGCGTCGACGTCGGTCAGGTGTCGGTCGAGCAGCTCCGCGAGGCGCCGCAGCATCGCGCGCGTCGAGCCCGCGATCGCGTAGACCGCGTTCAGCTCCTTGATCTCGGCGAGCGTGAGGCCGAGGGTCTTGAGGCGCGTGATGAAGCGCAGGCGCTCGAGCTCGGCCTCCCCGTAGACGCGGCGCCCGCCGGAACGCCGGCGCACGCCGGGCAGCAGCCCGACTTCCTCGTAGTAGCGGAGGGTCCGCGCCGAGAGACCGGTGCGCGACTGCACCTCTGCGATCGCGAGCCCAGGGGAGTCGGTCGGCGCGGCGGGGATCGAGGACAGCTGAGATTGGGAATCGGTTGTTTGCCAGTTCACGTCAACTGCATCTAGCACGTCCGGATGGGCCAGGCCACGGCTACCCTCGGGGCGTGCCGCCCGGCCTGCTCCTGGACCTGCGCACCGTCGGCGCAGCCAAGGTGGCCGTTGCGCTCGCCACCGCCGCCCTGCTGCTCCGCGGCTCCTGGGCCGGCCCGGGCGCCTGGCCGCGGGCGCCGGTTCGCGACCGGCTCCTCGCCGCGCTCGGCTTCGCGGGCCTCGCCTGCTGGTGGAACCTCTTCGCGTTCCAGTTCCCGGGCTTCGCCCATCCGTCGGAGACCTTCCACTACTACCTCGGCGCGAAGTACTTCCCCGAGCTCGGCTACACGCGCCTGTACGAGTGCGTCGCGGCGGCCGACGCCGAGGCCCTCGATCCCGCGTCGCTGCGGCGCCCGATGCGCGACCTCGCGACCAACGAGCTGACGACGACCGACGCCGTGCTCGCCGACCCGAGCCGCTGCACCGCGCGCTTCGAGACCGCGCGCTGGTCGGAGTTCCGCCACGACGTCGACTTCCTCCGCGGCCTCGTTCCGCCGCGCCGCTGGAACAGCTTCCAGCAGGACCACGGCTACAACGCGACGCCCGCGTGGACGCTCGTCGGACACCTCGTCACGAACACGGGGCCTGCGTCGATGGCGCAGCTCCGGCTCCTCTGGGCACTCGACCCGCTGCTGCTGCTGGCTCTGTGGGGAGCCGCGCTCTGGGGCTTCGGCTGGCGCCTGGCCGCGGTCGCCGCAGTCTACTTCGGCACCAACTACCTCTCGCCCTACAACTGGACCGGCGGCGCGATCCTGCGCCAGGACTGGCTCGCGGCGAGCGTGCTCGGCGTCGCGCTCCTCCGGCGCGACCGACCGGTGGCGGGCGGCGCGTGGATCGCCTGGGCGACGCTCCTGCGTGTCTTTCCGGGCTGCCTGCTCGCCGCAGTCGCGCTCGGCGCGGCGTGGCGCATGGTGCGCACGCGGAGCCTGCGGCTCCGGCCCGCCGAGATCCGCTTCGCCACGGGCGCAGCGATCGTGCTCGCGCTCGGCTTCGCCGTGTCGAGCGCGGCCACCGGAGGTCCTTCGCGCTGGCTGGAGTTCGCGGAGCGGAGCCGCGTCCAGCTCGCGACCCCGCTCGCGAACCACGTCGGGCTCGTGACCGCGCTCTCCTACGACTCGCGATCGCGCAGCGAGTTGGCGCGGAACTCGTCGCTCGAGGATCCGATGGCGCCCTGGAAGGAGGCGCGGCGTGAGCGCTTCGCCGAGCGGCGCCCGCTCTTCGCCTCGATCGCCGTCGCGTTCGGCCTGCTGCTCGCGCGCGCGGCCGCCGGACAGCCGCTCTGGATCGGCGCCGCGCTCGGTGCGGCGCTCGTCCCGGTCGCACTCGAGCTGACGGGCTACTACTGGTCGCTGCTCCTGATCCTCGCGTTCCTCGGCGAGCGTCGCCCCGCGATCGGCCCGGCGCTCTGCCTCTTCGGGATCTCGGGCTATGCGGCCTCGGAGCTCTGGCACTGGACCGACGAGATCCACGTCGTGGTGTCGGTCGTCGGCGTGGCGCTCTCGTTCCTCGCCGTCTGGCTCTGTCGACCTGCCACGCACGTCGTCACGTCCGAGGAGTGACGCTCCGCGTCACATGGGAGTGACGCTGCGACGCTTGCCTGGCGGCGGATCGCGGCGGTCACCCGCCGCGCGAAGCCGCGCCGCGACCTCCTCGCGCAGCCGCGCCGGGGGCACGATCGCGTCGACGACGAGCTCGCTCGCGAGACGTCCGATGTCGACGTTCTCGCGGTACTCGGCGCGAAGCTTCGCCTCCTCCGCCGCGCGCTCGGCCTCCGGCAGAGCCTGGAGGCGGTTGTAGTAGACCGCGTTGACGGCGGCCTCGGGGCCCATCACGGCGATCATCGCACCCGGGAAGGCCAGCGTGGCCTCCGGGGCGAAGCCCGGTCCGCTCATCGCGTAGAGGCCGGCGCCGTAGGCCTTGCGCACGACCACCGAGATGCGCGGCACGGTCGCCTCGGAGACCGCCATCACCATCTTGGCGCCGGCGCGGATGATCCCCTGGCGCTCGACGTGCTTGCCGATCATGAAGCCCGGCACATCGGCGAGGAAGACGAGCGGGATCCCGAAGGCGTCGCAGAGGAAGATGAAGCGCGCGGCCTTGTCGGCCGAGTCGACGAAGAGGACGCCGCCCTTCACCTTCGGCTGGTTGGCGACGATTCCGACCGGACGCCCCTCGATGCGCGCGAGGCCCGTCAGCAGCTCGCCCGCGAAGAGCTTCTTCAGCTCGAAGAAGGAGCCCGCGTCGACCAGGCGCTCGATCACGACGCGCATGTCGAAGGGCTTGTTCTCCTCGGCGGGGATCAGGCTCTCGAGGTCGTCGCCGCCGGACGCCGGCGCGCGCGGCTCGGCCTGCGGCAGCGGCGCGCCAGCGCGCTCGGGGAAGTAGGCGAGATAGGCGCGCGCCGCCGCGATCGCCTCGGGCTCGCTCTTCGTGAGCAGGTCGCCGCAACCCGACACGGAGCAGTGCATGCGCGCCCCGCCCATCTCCTCCAGGCTGGTGAGCTGCCCGATCACCTTCTCCGCCATGCGCGGCGAGCCGAGATACATGCTGGCGTTGCCCTCGACCATGAACACCACGTCGCAGAAGGCCGGGATGTAGGCGCCGCCCGCGGCCGACGGCCCGAAGAGCAGGCAGATCTGCGGGACCATGCCGGACATGCGGCACTGGTTGAAGAAGATGCGACCGGCGCCCCGCCGGCCTGGGAACATCTCGACCTGGTCGGTGATGCGCGCACCGGCGGAGTCGACCAGGTAGAAGAGCGGCTGGCGCGAGCGCTCGGCGCGCTCCTGGATGCGGAGGATCTTTTCGACGGTGCGCGCGCCCCAGGAGCCCGCCTTCACGGTCGAGTCGTTCGCCATCACGCACACGGCACGGCCGCCGATGCGGCCGGTCCCCGTCACCACGCCGTCGGCGGGCAGGTCGCCGGCCTGCGCGTTCGCAAAGACGGCATCCTCGACGAAGGAGCCCTCGTCGAGCAGCAGTGCCAGGCGCTCGCGACAGAAGAGCTTCCCTTCCGCGCGTGCCTTCTCGTGGTACTTCGCGTCGCCGCCGCGACGGATCGCCTCGAGCCGCTCCTCGACGTCGCGCCCGCTCTTCACACGCGCTCCTCTCGCTCACGCTGACGCGCGCCGAGGCGCGCGCGATACACCCGACCCGGTAGCGGCCGCCGCAGCACGTCCTCTTCGAGCCAGCGCGTCGTGTCGACGAGCTGCTCGAGGTCGACACCCGTCGGGACGCCAGCCCGCTCGAAGAGATCCACGAGGTCCTCCGTCGCGACGTTGCCCGACGCGCCGGGCGCGTAGGGGCAGCCGCCGAGCCCTCCGAGCGACGCGTCGAAGGTGCGGACACCGGCCTCGTAGCCGGCCTGCACGTTCGCGAGCGCGCGGCCGAAGGTGTCGTGCAGGTGGAGCGCGATGCGCTCGAGCGGCGCGTCGCCCGCGACCGCGCGCACGAGCGCGCGCACCTGCGCGGGATGCCCGACGCCGATGGTGTCGCCGAGCGAGATCTCGGTCGCGCCGAGCGCGAGGAGCTTCGCAGTGAGCGACACCACCGCGCGTGGCTCGACCTCGCCCTCGTACGGGCAGCCGCACACGGTCGACACGTAGGCGCGGAGCCCGATGCCGTCTGCGCGCGCGCTCTCGGCGACCGGCCGCAAGCGCTCGAGCGCTTCCTCGACGCTGCAGTTCACGTTCTTGCGGTTGTGCGTCTCGCTCGCGGAGAGGAAGACCGCCGCGACCGCGACCTCGCCGCCCGCCGCGCGCAGGCGCTCGTACCCTTTGAGGTTCGGCACCAGCGCGCTGTAGCGGACACCAGGATGCGGGCGCAGCGCCGACGTCAGCGCTTCGGCGTCGGCCAGCTGCGGGATCCACTTCGGCGAGACGAACGACGAGACCTCGATCCGCCGCAGGCCCGCGCGCGCGAGGCCCTCGATCAGCGCGAGCTTCTGCTCCGTCGCGACCGTCTCGGGCTCGTTCTGGAGGCCGTCTCGCGGCCCCACCTCGTAGATGCAGAGCGCCGGCTCGCCGGCAGCGGGACTACTTGCCGTAATCGTAGAAGCCCTTGCCCGACTTCTGTCCGAGCCATCCGGCCTCGACGCGCTTCGTGATCTCCAGGCAGGGCGCGTAGCGCGGGTTGCCGTACTCCTCGTAGAGGCTCGACAGGATCGCGTGGACCACGTCGAGACCGACGAGATCGGCGAGCGCCAGCGGACCCATCGGGTGGTTGCAGCCGTTCTTCATGCACTCGTCGATGCCCTTCGCGTCCGAGACCTGCTCCTGCAGCGCGAAGGCCGCCTCGTTGATCATCGGGAAGAGCACGCGGTTCACGACAAAGCCCGGGTAGTCCTTCACGTCGATCGGAAGCTTGCCGAGCTTCTCCGCGAAGTCGCGCACGAGCCCGAGCGTGCTGTCCGTGGTGCGGAGCCCCGCGACGACTTCGACGAGCTTCATCGCGGGCACCGGATTGAAGAAGTGCATGCCGACGAAGTGGCCGGGGCGGCTCACGTAACCCGCGAGGCGAGTGACCGAGAGGCTCGACGTGTTGGTGGCGATGATGCAGTCGTCGCCGACGATCTCGTCGAGGCGCTCCAGGATCTCGCGCTTGGTGTCGAGATCCTCCGGCGCCGATTCGAGCACGATGTCGCAGCCCTTCAGCTCCTCCAACGGGACGACGCCGCGGATTCGCTCCATCACGCCCTCGGCCTGCGCGTCGGTCAGCTTGTTCTTCGCGACGAGCTTCTCGACCGACTTGCGAATGCGGTCGAGCCCGCGTGCGACCGACTCATCCTTGCGGTTCTGGAAGATCACCTCGCAGCGCGCCTGCGACGCGACCTGCGCGATGCCACAGCCCATCGTTCCCGTGCCGATCACCCCGACGACGCGCATGGCTAGACGAGCTCCACGGCCAGGGCGACCGCTTCGCCGCCGCCGATGCAGAGCGTGGCGATGCCCTTGCGGAGCCCGCGATCGCGCAGCGCGTAGAGCAAGGTGACCAGCACGCGCGCGCCCGAGCAGCCGATCGGGTGGCCGAGCGACGCTGCGCCGCCGTTCACGTTGACGCGGTCGAGTCCGATGCCGTGCTCCTTCGCGGCCGCCATGGTGACGCCGGAGAAGGCCTCGTTGATCTCGTAGAGATCCCAGTCGAGCGGCTTCGTGCCGGTCTTCTCGTAGAGCTTCTTCAGCGCGTGGACCGGCGCGATCGTGAACCACTTCGGCTCGACCGCCGCGGTCGTGTCCGCGACGATGCGCGCCATCACCTTGTAGCCGCGCTGCTTCGCCGCGTCGGCCGACGCCACCAGCAGCGCCGCCGCGCCGTCGTTGATCGACGAGGCATTCGCGGCCGTCACCGTGCCGTCCTTGGTGAAGGCGGGCCGCAGGCTCCCCATCTTCTCGATGTTGCCGCGCCCGGGCTCCTCGTCGGCGTCGACGAGCAGCGGCTCGCCGCGCTTCTGCGGCACCGACACCGGCACGATCTCCTGCTTGAAGCGGCCCTCCTTCTGCGCGGCCAGAGCGCGCCGGTAGCTGTCCGCGGCGAACTTGTCCTGGTCCTCGCGCGAGAAGCGGTACTTCGCCGCGACCGCGTCGCCGCACACGCCCATGTGCACGTTGTCGTACGGATCCCACAGGCCGTCGTGGATCATCGAGTCGAGGATCTGGCCGTTGCCCATGCGGTAGCCGCTGCGCGCCTGCGGCAGGATGTACGGCGCGTTCGTCATCGACTCCATGCCGCCCGCGACGAGCACGTCGGCGTCGCCGACGAGGATCTCGCGCCGCGCGAACATCACCGCCTGGAGGCCCGAGCCGCAGACCTTGTTCAAGGTCACCGCGCCGGTCGAGACGGGCAGATCGGCCTTGATGACACACTGTCGCGCCGGTGCCTGACCCATGCCGGCGGAGAGCACGTTGCCCATGAACACGCGCTCGACGTGCTCCGGCTTTGCGCCGGCCCGCTTGATCGCCTCGCGCACGACGACCGCGCCGAGGTCCGACGCCGAGAGCGGCGAGAGCACGCCCTGGAACGATCCGATCGGCGTGCGTGCGGCGCTGGCGATGACGACGTCCTTCTGGCTCATGGATCTCCTCCGGGCCTCGCGGCGGTGGGCGATTCGAAGCGATCGCGTGGGGTCTGGCTGCGACTTCTCGGGAATTCGGGACGCCAAGATCCCGAAATCGTGAGAGAAAACGAAAGAGAAAAGCAGGCTACACGAATGCCGCTCGGAGCGTCAATCGCGAGGACCCGCGAGAACCTGAGTCTAGGTGGCCGCCGCGCGCGCGCGCGTGTCGCGAGCGCATAGCCGCGATGCGCAGACCGACTGCAAGTCCCGGGTCTAGCGGGCTTCGCCCGCGCGCAGGAGTGCCTGCTCCGCGGCGGCCGCCTCGGCGGCGCGCTTGGTGCGCCCGACTCCGCGCCCGTAGGGCTCGCCGCCGACGCGCACCTCGACCGTGAAGCGGTCGTCGCCGTCCTCCACTCCGTTGTCGCCGACCGTGTGGTAGCTCGGAGTGCGGCGGTGGGTCGCGTGCGCCCACTCCTGGAAGGCTGTCTTGGGATCGCGGCGCGCCGGGCCGGCCGACAGCAGGCTCTCGAAGCAGCGCGCGACGAGCGGCAGCGCCGCGTCGAGGCCGCCGTCCAGGTAGAGCGCACCGACCACGGCCTCGAAGCAGTTCGCGAGGATCGAGTCCTTGTCGCGACCCTGCGACCGCTCCTCCGTGCGCCCGAGGCGCACGAGCTCGTGCAGGCCCAGGGCGCGCGCGCGCTCCGCGAGCGCGCGGCGGTTCACGATCGCGGCGCGCGCGCGAGTCAGGTCGCCTTCACTCCAGCCCGACTCGCGCTCGTACAGCAGCGCCGCGATCGCCAGTCCCAGCACCGCGTCGCCGAGGAACTCGAGGCGCTCGTTGCCGCGGCTGCCGTCCGTCTCGTAGGCGAGCGAGGGATGCGTCAGCGCGAGCGCGGCGAGTGACGGATCGCGGAATCGGTAGTCGAGCGTCCGCTCGAGCGCCTCCGTATCCGCGTCGCGCTCGCTCAAGCGAGCGCTTCCGACAGGAAGCCACCCCCGAGCACGACGTCTCCGGCGTCGAAGACGGCCGCCTGACCGGGCGCGACCGCCTGCACCGGAGCATCGAAGTGGACGAGCGCCCCGCCGTCCGCGAGGGGCTCGAGAGACGCGTCGGCACCGGCGTGCCGATAGCGGATGCGAACGCGCGCGCGCGCGCCGGCCGGCGGCGGCACGCCCGCGATCCACGACACGCGCTCGACGCGCGCGCGCGCCGCGCCGAGCGCATCGAGATCGCCGACCACCACGCGGTTGCGCGCGGCATCGAGGCGCGTCACGTAGAGGCGTCGCTCGGATGCGATCCCGAGCCCGCGCCGCTGCCCGACCGTGAAGTGGTGGACACCCTCGTGGTGCCCGAGCACGCGGCCCGACGCGTCGACGATCTCGCCGCGGCCGGGCAGCGCGTCCGGCCGCAGCGACTCGACCACGCGCGCGTAGTCGCCGTCGGGCACGAAGCAGATCTCCTGGCTCTCGGGCTTCTCGGCGGTCGCGAGCCCGAGCGCGCGGGCGCGCGCTCGCACCTCCTCCTTCGTGAGCTCCCCGAGCGGCAGCTCGAGCGCCGCGAGCTGCGCCTGATCGAGCTGGAAGAGGAAGTAGGTCTGATCCTTCGCCGCGTCGGCCGCGCGGCGAAGCCGACGCAGCCCCGTGTCGGGATCGACATCGACGCGCGCGTAGTGACCCGACGCCACGCGCGACGCCCCGAGCACGCGCGCGCGCTCGAGCAGGTAATCGAACTTGAAGCTCTTGTTGCAGATGGTGCACGGAATCGGCGTCCGGCCCGCGAGATATTCGTCGGCGAAGACCTCCATCACCTCGCGCCGGAACCGATCGACGTAGTTCACCACGTAGAAGTGCATCCCGAGCCGCTCGGCGACGCGGCGCGCGTCGTCGGCGTCCGCGAGCGAGCAGCAGCGCGAGCGGCTGCCCGCGAGGTGGAGCGTCACGCCGATCGCATCGGCACCGCGCTCGACGAGCAGAGCCGCCGCCACCGACGAGTCGACGCCGCCCGACATCGCGACGACCACGCGTTCGCGCGCCGCGCTCGCCGCGAGACCTGCCGCGCTCACGCTCGCTCCGCGGCGCGCGCCCGCGCCACGAGATCCGGCAGCATCGCGAGCACGTGATCGATCTGCGCCGCGTCGACGCCGTGCCCGACGGAGAGGCGCAAGGTCGCGCGCGCCTCATCGCGCGAGAGACCGTAGGCGAGCAGCGCGCGCGAGGGCTCGATCGACCCCGAGGCGCAGGCCGCTCCCGACGACACGGCCACGCCCTCGAGGTCGAGCGCCTGCAGCAGCAGGTCGCCCGGCGCGCCGGGAAGGCAGATGGAGAGCGTGTTCGGCAGCACGCGCAGGGCGCTCCCGTTGCGGCGCGCGCGCGGGATCTTGGCCGCGATGCCGTCCCAGAGCCGGTCGCGTAGCGCTGCCTGCTCGCGTGCGCGGTCCGGCAGCTCGCGCTGCGCGAGCTCGCACGCGAGGCCGAGCCCGACGATGCCCGGGACGTTCTCGGTACCACCGCGCCGCGAGCGCTCCTGTCCGCCGCCGCGGAGGATGGGCTCGAAGTCGATGCCGCCCCGCGCGATCAGGCAGCCGACGCCCTTCGGGCCGCCGAACTTGTGCGCGGAGAGCGAGGCGAGGTCGACGCCCTGCTCGCCGAGGTCGAGCGGCAGCTTGCCGACCGCCTGCGTGACGTCCGCGTGGAGCGGCACACCGCGCGCACGCGCGAGCGCGGCGATGCGCACGAGCGGCTGGAGGACGCCGGTCTCGTTGTGGGCGTAGAGGATGGAGACGAGCGCGGTGTCGCTCGTCAGCGCGGCGGCGAGCGAATCGAGATCGACGAGGCCCTCGCGGTCGACCGACAGGCGGGTCACCGAGACCCCCTGCCCTTCGAGCGCGGCGAGCGGCGCCTCGACCGACGGGTGCTCGACGGACGTCGTCACGACGTGGCGTCGCGACGCGGTCCGGCCCGCGAATGCCGCGAGCGCCGTATTGTTCGCCTCGCTCGCGCCGGAGGTGAAGAAGACCTCGCGCGGCAGGACGCCGAGCAGCGCCGCGACCGACTCGCGCGCCCGTTCGACCGCCGCGCGCGCGGTCGCGCCCTCCGCGTGCACGCTCGAGGGATTGCCCCAGCGCTCGCGGAGCGCGCGCGCCATCGCGTCGACGACCTCGTCGCGCACGGGAGTCGTCGCGTTGTGGTCGAGGTAGATGCGCACGCGGCGACCCTACAGAGCGCGCAAAAGCTGGTCAAACGTGGGGCGGCGGGGGCGGCAGCGCATCCAGCAGGTGCGCGAGGCTGCGGTCGTGCGCAGCCTCCGCGGCGCCGTGCTCGAGCTCGCGCAGCGTGCCGTCGACGACCTCCGCCTGGCGCGCGTCGCCGCCGGAGCGCTCGCGACCTCCACGCAACGCGGAGAGCAGATCGATGACCGCGATGCGCTCGGCCGGTCGCCCGAGCTGGAGGCACTCGACGCCCCCGTCGCGCGTCTGGATCAGCAGGATCCCCGCCGTGCGCAGCCGGTCCGCCACCTCGCGGACCGTGCGGACCGGCACGCCGAGGGCGTCGGACATCGCGCCCGCCTCAAGCGCGGGCTCCTCGTCGCGGAAGCGCCGCGCCACCTCGAGGGCCATGCGCAGGCCGATCGCCTCGCGCTCCGCCGGGCTCGCGGGCTCGCCGCGCACCTCGCGCCGATACTGCGACAGGTTCTGGTGCGCGAAGGCGATCTCCGCGCCGAAGAGCACGACGGCCCACAGGACGTAGATCCAGGCGAAGAGCAGCGGCAGCGCGGCGAAGCTGCCGAAGAAGAGGTTCGCGCGCGCCACGCCGACGCTGAGATCGAGGTAGACGTGCTGCGCCCCGACCGTCAGCACGCCCGAGACCACGCCTCCGATCGCGGCCGAGGTCCAGCGCACGCGTGTGTTGGGCAGGAAGGCGTATAGCACGCCGAAGGTCACACACAGGATCACGGTCGGGATCTGCGCGAGGCCGAAGTGATAGAACCAGGCGAAGAACGGCAGCTGCAGCAGGCGCTCTTGCAGCCAGCGGCTGTGCATCGTGGTGCTGAGCGAGAGCGCGAGGCCGCCGAGCACGGGGCCGAGGACGATCACGGCGAGGTAGTCGGAGAAGCGGCGGCTCCAGCTGCGCGCCTCCGCCACGCCCCAGATGCTGTTGAAGGCGCTCTCGACGTTGCTGATCGCGAAGAGCGTGGTGAAGAGGAGCACCGCCGCGCCGGCGGTGCCGAGCCCGGCGAAGTTCGCATTCCGCACCATCGTTAAGATGTCGGCCTGCGTGCCCGGGCTGCCCGCGGCGAAGGTGTGCACGACCCAGTCGACGAACGACTCCGTCCCGACGCCGACCGAGCCCGCGATCGAGACCGCGACCGCGAGCAGCGGAACCACCGACAGCACCGTGAAGTAGGCGAGCGCCGACGCCCGCAGCAGCAGGTGGTCGCGCACGAAGCCCTCGACCACCATCATCGAAAACTGCAGCAAGCGAAGCGCAGAGCGGCGTGCGCGCCGTCGAGGCTGCGCGCTCCAGAGATCGGCCGCGAGAAAGCTGCGGGCGCGTCGGAGCAGGCCAGCCGCCACGAGACCTCCGCGCGAGAAACGCGCCGCCGAGCCTAACGTCCCGGAGCGCCGGGCGCTGCGCGCTCCTGCGGCGAGACCTCCACGGCGAGGTACGGCGCGATGCGCGCGAGGGTCGTGGCCCCGATCCCGGGCACGCGCCGGAGCTCTCCGACACTGGCGAACGGACGCTGCGAGCGCGCGTCGAGGATGGCACGCGCTCGCGTCGCGCCGATCCCCGGCAGCACCTCGAGCGTCGCGGCGTCTGCGCGGTTCGGATCGAGCGCCTGCCCGTAGAGGAGCCGCGCCGGGCCTCGCAGCGCCGGACCGCCCGCGCACGAGACCTCGCGCGTCCAGCCTCGCTCTGCGCTGTGTTCGGCCGGTGCGTCGCATGCGGCGGTCGCGCGAGGGTCCGCCGGCCACGCCGAGACGAAGAGCAGCGCCGCGAGGACGAGCGCGGCCTGCGCGGCGCCGGCGGCGTCCGGACGCGGCGCGGCGGTCACTAGCGCTCCGCCTGCGGCGCCGACGCGCCCGCCTCGAGGAAGGCGGCGTGGAGCGCCCGCACCGCCTCCTCGGTGTGTCGCTCCTCGATCACGACCGAGACCTTGATCTCGCTGGTCGAGATGAGCTGGATGTTGATGCCGTGGTCGGCGAGCACCTGGAACATGCGCGACGCGACGCCCGCGTGGTCCTTCATGCCGAGGCCCACGATCGAGACCTTCGCGATCGCGGTGTCGCCCTCGACCTCCGCGCCGAGCTCCGACGACGTGCGCTGCGCGATCGCGAACGAGCGCTTGTACTCGCCGCGCGGCACGGTGAACGTGAGGTCCGTGGTGCCGTCCTGAGACAGGTTCTGGATGATCATGTCGACCACGATGCCCTGATCCGAGAGCGGAGTGAACACCCGAGCCGCGACGCCCGGCACGTCCTTCACGCCGCGCACGCGGATCTTGGCCTCGCTGCGGTTGTAGGTGACCCCCGAGACCACGAGGCGCTCCATCACTTCCTCCTCCGGAACCACCCAGGTCCCCTCGTCCGGCACGAACGACGAGCGCACGTGCAGGCGCACGCCGTAGGTCATCGCGAAGCGCACCGACCGGATCTGCAGCACCTTCGCGCCGAGGCTCGCCATCTCGATCATCTCCTCGAGCGAGATGCGCGCGAGCTTGCGCGCGGCCGGCACGAGGTTCGGGTCGGTCGTGAAGACGCCCGTCACGTCGGTGTAGATCTCGCAGAGGTCCGCGCCGATCGCCGCCGCGACCGCGACGGCGGAGGTGTCGGAGCCGCCGCGGCCGAGCGTCGTGATGTTGCCGGCGTCGTCGATACCCTGGAAGCCCGCGATCACGGCGACCGAGCCCCCGCGCAGCGTGTCGAGCAGCACTTCGCGATCGATGCTCTCGATGCGCGCGCGCGTGTGCGCGGTGTCGGTGCGCATACCCATCTGCGCGCCCGTGAACGAGCGCGCCGGCAGCCCGAGTCGCTGGATCGCCATCGCCACGAGCGCGATGGTCTTCTGCTCGCCCGTCGAGACGAGCACGTCGTACTCGCGCGGGTCCGGCTCGTCGCCGCCGAGATCGCGCGCGAGCGCGACCAGCGCGTCGGTCTCACCCGACATCGCCGACACGACGACCGCCACCTGGTGGCCCGCGCGCACCGTCTCGACGACGCGCTTCGCGACGTTCCGGATGCGGTCGGGGCTGCCGACGCTGGTCCCGCCGTACTTCTGGACCACCAGGGCCACGCTGACTCCCGTGCGTCGCGCTCAGGCCGGCCCGTCCGGGACCAGCTCCAAGTTCGGGTTCGACGCGTCCGACTCCGCGGCGCGCCGGCGCAGTGCATCGCGCCAGCGCTCGAGCCAGGCCTCCGCGGCGGGGCCGGAAGCTATCGCGGAAAGCCGCCGTTGCGAGTCCCGCCCCGCCATGCGGGCGAGCTCGATGCGCAGATGATCGGCCGGTAGCGCGTCGGGGAAGCGGTCCGCCCACTCGACCAGGACGACCACGCCGGGAGCCAGCAGATCGAGGAAGCCCGCGCCCTCGAGCTCGGCGGCACTCCGCATGCGATAGCAGTCGACGTGCGCGAGGCGACGCCCGTCCGGCGCGCCGTGCTCGTGCACCAGGGTGAAGGTCGGGCTCGCGAGCGCGCGGGGGTCGATGCCGAGGCCGGTCGCGAGGCCCTTCGCGAAGACGGTCTTCCCGGCGCCGAGCTCGCCGACCAGCGCGACCACCCCCGCCTCGGGATCCGCGCGGAGCAGCTCACCGAGCAGGCGGCCTGCCGCCTGCGTCGCCTCAGGGCTCGGGGAACGCAGCCACAAGGGAGGTCTCGCCGGCGGAGCCGCCGGCCTCCGCGCGCAGCGCCTCGATCACCTCGGGGAGCGACGCGGCGAGATCGCCGGCCAGCAGGCCCGCGTCACCCGCCCGACGCGCCCACGCGTCTCCCGCCGCACCGTGCACGTATGCCGCGAGCGCGGCGGCGTGGGCCGCGGGCACGCCCTGCGCCAGAAAGCCCGTCAGCATGCCGAGGAGCACGTCGCCCGTACCGCCGGATCCGAGCGCCGGCCCGCCGGTCGCGTTCACGACCAGGTGCCCGTCCGGCGTCGCTGCGATCGTCCCGGCGCCCTTCAGCAACGCGACCGCGCCGGTCTCGGCCGCGATCCGCCGCGCGGCCGCCGGCCGATCCGCGTTGATCTCGGCCGGCGTGCATCCGAGCAGCGCCGCCGCCTCTCCGGGATGGGGCGTGAGGACGGTCGGCGCGGGGCGCGCTTTCAGCAGCCCGGGCTCGCCCGCGAACGCCACGATCCCGTCGGCGTCGAGCGCGAGCGGCTGCTCGATCCGCTTGGCGAGCGCGCGCACGAGCCCCTGCACCTCCGCGTCGCGGCCGATGCCCGGACCGAGCCCCACGGCGTCGCGAGCGTGCGCCAACGAGAGGATCGCGGGCTCGGCCGCGGCGGCGAGCCCACGCGCCGGTGTGTCGGGCAGCGGCGCGGTCATCGCCTCGGTCAGCTTGATCGCCAGAATGTCGTTGAGGCCCGCCGGACACCCGACCGTGACGAGTCCGGCGCCGACCCGCGCCGCGCCGAGCGCCGCGAGCGTCGCGGCGCCGGTCTTGCCTTCCGAGCCTGCGACGATCAGCGCGTGGCCGAACGTGCCCTTGTGACCCGCGGCCGGACGCGCCGGGAGATGCGCCGCGGCGCCCGCGCGCGTCCACAGCCACGCGTCGTGCACGACCCCCGGAGCCTCGTCCGCGATGCCGATGCGCGCGACGAGGATGCGGCCCGCGCGCGTGCGCCCCGGCTCGAGCGCGAGGCCAAGCTTCGGCAGCCCGAGCGTCAACGTGACGTCGGCTTGCACGCAGACGCCTCGCTCCTTTCCGGTGTCGGCGCAGAGCCCCGACGGCAGGTCGACGGCGAGCACCTTCAGCGCGCCGGCGCTCGCGCCGCGCGCCGAATCGAGGTGACGGATCGCGTCGGCCGCCGGACCCTCGACGTCGCGCGCGAGACCGGTGCCGAAGACCGCGTCGATCACGACCCCGCCGGCAGGCGCGCGGAACGGTCCACCCTCGAACGCGACCCCCGCGGCGCGCGCGCGGCGCCAGTTCGCCGCCGCATCGCCGCGCAGCGCGCTGCCTTCGCCGAGCAGCGAGACGCGAACGGGCACGCCCACCCGGTGCAGGTGGCGCGCCGCCACCAGGCCGTCGCCGCCGTTGTTGCCCGAGCCGCAGAGGACGTGGATCGGTACGCCTGGAGCGCGCAGAGCGAGCGCCGCCTCGGCCACCGCGCGGCCCGCGCTCTCCATCAGCAGCTCGCCCGGGACACCGAGCGTCTCGATCGTGTGGCGGTCGAGCGCGCGCATGCGCGCCGAGCCGACGAGCGGCCAGGCCGCGCGCGCGCGCGTCACGCCGCCAGCGCGCGCAGGTCGCGCAGCGCCTGGTCGAGGCCGACCAGCAGCGAACGCGCGAGCGCCGAGCGTCCGACCGCGACGCGCTCGGCGGCGGGCACCGACTCGAGCACCTCGCGCAGACTTCGGTAGCCGAGGCCGCCCGCGACCCCGACCTCGATGCCGAGCTTCGCGGCGAGCCGCGCGGCGTCCGAGAGCTGCGACAGCGCGCTGCGCCGCTCGGCGGCCGGCAGATCCGTCACCGCGCCGGTGTAGAGCTCGACGCGCGAGAGGCCCTCCGCGTGCGCGCGCTTCACCGCCTCGACGCCCGGCGCGATCAACGCGCCGACCGCGATGCCGGCCTCGGAGAGGCCACGCACGACGGGCGCCACCGACGCCTCGCCGCGCAGATCGAGCGGGCTCGCGGCGGCGCGGCCCTCGCGGCCGTCGGCGGCGAGCAGCACGCGATCCGGCCGCAGCGCGAGCGAGAGCTCCATCAGGCGCGCGAGCGGCGGCATGCGCAGCTCGAGCCGGCGCGCGGCACGCCGCGCATCGCGCAGGTCCTCCTCGCGCACCGGCTTCAGGTCGAGGGTCACGCCGAGCCGCACGGCGTCGACACCGGCGAGCTCCGCGAGCGTCGCCGCCGCGGCGAGATCCACCTCGGACGCCGAGGCCGCCTCGCGCAGGCTCGTCAACGCATCGAGCTCGAGAACGAACGACCGCATCTAGCCTCTCCCCCCCACGCAGCGCTCGAGGCAGTCGGCGAGCTCCTCGGCGTACTCGCGCACCGTGGACTCGTCCTCCCCCTCGACCATCACCCGGGCCTTCGGCTCCGTCCCGCTATAGCGGATCAGCACCCGGCCGCGCTTGCCGAGCGCGGCCTCGATGCGGCGGACGGCCGACGCGACGTCGGGCAGCGCCTCGATCGGCTTCTTGTTCGCGACCTTCACGTTGACGAGCACCTGCGGGAAGCGCTCGAAGCCGGCGCACAGCTCGGAGAGCGTGCGGTCGCGGCGGCGCGCGATCGCGAGCACCTTGAGCGCCGTGATGAGCCCGTCGCCCGTGGTGTTGTGGTCGAGGAAGACCACGTGGCCGGACTGCTCGCCACCGAGGTTGTAGCCGCCCGTGCGCATCGCCTCGACCACGTAGCGGTCGCCGACCGCCGTCCGCACGAGTCCGACACCGCGGCGCTCGAGCGCCTGCTCGAGGCCGAGGTTGCTCATCACGGTCGCGACCACCTTCCCGCCCTTCAGCACGCCGCGCTCGACCGCGTCCTCGGCGAGCAGCGCGAGCAGCGCGTCGCCGTCGATCGCGTGGCCCCGCTCGTCGACCATCACGCAGCGATCGGCGTCGCCGTCGAGCGCGACGCCCGCGTCGGCGCGCAGCTCGCGCACGCGCGCGGCCGTCTTCTCGGGATGCAGCGAGCCGCACTCGTCGTTGATGTTGCGGCCGTTCGGCTGCACCCCGAGCGTGAAGACCTCGCCGCCGAGCTCCTCGAGCACGGTCGGACCGACCTTGTACGCGGCGCCGTGCGCGCAGTCGAGCACGATGCGGATCCCGTCGAGCGAGAGCTCTCGAGGAAAGGTCTTCTTCAGGAACACGACGTAGCGGCCCTCGACGTCGTCGATGCGGCGCGCGCGCCCGATCTGCTCGGCCGAGGCGCGGCCGTTCGCGAGCTCGGACGAGCCGAGCAGCATCTCGATCCGGTCCTCGATCTCGTCGGGCAGCTTGAAGCCGTCGCGCGAGAAGAACTTGATTCCGTTGTCGGTGTAGGCATTGTGGCTGGCGGAGATCATCACGCCGGCGGCGCAGCGCATGTCGACGGTCAGGAAGGCCATGCCGGGCGTCGGCATCGGACCCACCTGCATCACGTCGACGCCCATCGAGCAGATCCCGGCGGCGAGCGCGTCCTCGAAGAGATAGCCGGAGAGCCGGGTGTCCTTGCCGATGATGATGCGCGGCCGCTCGTCCGAGCGAGCGAACACGTACGCCACGGCCTGGCCGAGCGAGAGCGCGACTTCCGCGGTCATGGG
>DATKND010000156.1:0-24868 GCA_035541475.1 Myxococcota bacterium
GATCTCGCGCGCGAGCTCGGGCGCGCGCGCCTCGAACGCCTCGACGAAGCGGGACGCGACGGCCTGGCGCTCCGCGAGCGGCACCTGCCGCCACGCCGCCTGCGCGCCGCGCGCGCGCGCGAGCAGCGCCGCGATCGCCGCGCCGTCGGCGAGCGCGCGCTCGGCGACGATGCGTCCGTCCACGGGCGACACGACCCGGATGCGTTCGGACATGACCACCCCCCTGCTCGGCTATTGTGCCTCGCCATGGCGCTGCCGGCCGAGGCCTATCCCTTCCGCTTCCGCTGTCAGCGCTCGGGCAACTGCTGCTCGCGGCCCGAGGGCGAGGTGCGCGTCGGACCCGCCGACGTCGCGCGCATCGCCAGGCACCTGCGCTTGTCGGAGGAGGTGGTGCGCCAGCGCTATGTCGCGCGGCGTGGCGATCGCCTGATCGACTCGCCGGGTGGGCGTTGTGTCTTTCTGCGCGACGGGAACGAGACGGCTTGCAGCGTCTACCCCGCGCGGCCGAAGCAGTGCCGAACGTGGCCCTTCTGGCCGGAGCTGCTGCGCTCGCCCGAGAACCTCCGCGAGGCGATGCGCCTGTGTCCCGGCATCACTCCCCTCTTGGAACCGCCTGCTCGGCCTGCGGAGCCCCTCGCCTTTCGGAGGGGCGCCGGCATCCAGAACGATTGAGCGGCGAGGACACCCGCCCGGGCGCGCTCGCGGCGCTACGCGAGCGCGACTTCGCGCTCTACGCAGCGGCGCGCTTCCTCGCCACGCTCGCGTGGCAGATGCTCTCCGTCGCGGTCGGGTGGCAGGTCTACGCGTTGACGCGCGACCCGCTGATGCTCGGCTGGGTCGGCCTCGCGCAGTTCCTGCCCTTCGTCGCTCTCGTGCTGCCGGCGGGGCAGGTCGCCGACCGCGCACAGCGGCGCCGCGTGTTGATCGGCGCCTACGGCACGGACCTCCTCGCCTCGGCGATCCTGCTCGCCTTCTCGGCCAGCGGCAGCGAGCGCGTCTGGCCGGTCTTCGCGGCGATGGCGCTCTTCGGCAGCGGGCGCGCCTTCTGGATGCCGGCCGGCCAGGCGATCGTGCCGAGTCTCGTGCCGGCGACGCTCTTTCCGAGCGCGATCGCCGCCAACTCGGCGCTCTTCGAGATCGCCGTGATCGGCGGCCCGGCGCTCGGAGGACTCCTCTACCAGCTCGGCCCCCTCGTCGCCTATGCGAGCGCCGTCGCGGCGATGCTCTGCGTGGTCGTACTGATCGCCTCGGTGGGCCTCAAGCAGCCGCCGAGGCGCACCGTGGCCGGGCGCGAGCTGCTCGAGGGGCTCCGCTACGTGTTCCGGCGCCGCACCTTGCTCGGCGCGATCTCGCTCGACCTCTTCGCCGTGCTCTTCGGCGGCGCGACGGCGCTGCTGCCGATGGTGGCGAGCGACGTGCTGCGCGTCGGCCCGGCGGGCCTCGGCCTCCTGCGCAGCGCGCCGGCGGTCGGCGCCGGCCTCACGGCGGGCGTGCTCGCGCTCCGGCCGCTCCACCGCCACATCGGCCGCTGGCTCTTCGGCGGCGTCGCCGTCTTCGGCCTCGCGACCGTCGTCTTCGGGCTTTCGCACGATCTCTGGCTCTCCCTGGGCGCGCTCACCGTGCTCGGCGCGGGTGACATGGTCTCGGTGTACGTGCGGCAGATCCTCGTCCAGCTCGAGACGCCCGACGCGATCCGCGGGCGCGTCAGTGCGGTCAACTCGATGTTCATCGGCGCCTCGAACGAGCTCGGCGAGTTCCGATCGGGCGTGACGGCGAGCTGGCTCGGCCTCGTCCCTTCGCTCGTGCTCGGCGGCGTCGCCACGCTCCTCGTGGTGGCTGACTTCGTGCGGCGCTTCCCCGAGCTACGCCGCATGGATCGCCTGCCGGAGTCGGCGCCGCCGCAGGAAGAAGGGGCCCGAGCAAGGAGGCCGACTCGAACCGAGTCGGCCGACGCGCAGCGAGGCGAAGCCGAGCGAAGTCGATCAGGTTAGTCCGCGATCCACGCGTCGAGCGGACGCCGCACGGCGCCGCGCCGGATCGGCACGCAGTCCTCGGGCCACGCCTGCGCGATCTCGTGGCCCGCCGTCTCGAGCACGTCGAGGAACTCCGGGAGCCGCGCGGCGGTGTCGGCCACCGTGTCGTGCAGCACCACCAGCGCTTCGCGGCGCCCGCCGATCTCTGTGAGTGCGCGATCGATCCAGCCGGCGTCCACCCAGTCACCCGGCACGCAGCTCCACAGCACCAGCGTGTGGCGGCCGGCGACGAGGCGCGCGAGCGCGGCGCGCGAGAGCAGGTTGCGGTCGAGGCGCCCGCCGCCTCCGAACGGACGGAACGGGAGATCCTCGTGCACGAGCTCGCCGAGCAGGGCCTGCGCGCCGTCGATCTCGCGCGCCGCCGCCTCGAACGACGGGTCCCGCCCGAGCGGCGTGCCGTGCGAGTAGCTGTGGTTGCCGATCCAGTGTCCCTCGCGGCGCGCGCGCTCGAGCAGCGCGCGGGCCCCTGGCCGCTCGAGCCGCCGCCCGACGGCGAAGAAGGTCGTGCGCAGCCCGCGCGCTGCGAGCGCGTCGAGCACGCGCGGCGTGCCCTCGAGGTCCGGGCCGTTGTCGAAGCTGAGGGTCACGCGCGCCATCGGCTGCACTCTAGTTCGCGTAGGTCGACACGAACCACCAGGTACCGAGCGCGTTCATCGCGATCGAGGCGACGAGCAGCGCGAGCCCCGTGCGCGTAAAGCGCATGCCGGCGCCGAGCCAGGCGAGCGGCAGCAGCAGCGGCTGGACGTCCGCGGAGTAGCGGTGCCCGAACTGGATCTCCCCCGTTCCGATGGTCAGCAGGACCGGCACGAGCACGGGCACCACGCCCGCCCACAAAATCGCCGCCTGCGGCCGCGTCTCGCGCCGCAGGCTCCGCAGCAGATAGAGATAGAACGGGGTCGCCAGGAAGATCGAGAGCCCGTGCGGCGAGAAGGTGGCGAAGGGGAAGCGCGCGCTCGCGATCGGCGTCGCGATCAGCAGCGCGTTCAGGTTGCGCGGCAGATAGTGGAGGTCGAAGAGGCCGTAGCGCTCGAAGTTCGTGCGGAACATGCCGTGCATGTTCTGGTAGCTCGTCCCCGTTTCGAAGGCATTGCCGAAGCGCGCTGCGTCGAACGCGAGGAGCAGCGCGACGCCGGCGACGCCGAGCGCGGCCGCCGGCGCCAGGCGACGCAGCGACGTGTCCCACGTGCCGCCGCGCCGCCGCTCGCGCCAGAGGTAGAGGCCGAGCGGCGCCGACGCGACGAGCACGACGTGGCTGCGCGTCCAGAGCACGGCGACGAGCGCGAGAGCCATCGCGACCGGCCGTCCGGCGAGCGCCGCGAGAAGCGCGAGCAGCACGCCCCAGATCGTGACGACCTGCGACAGCTCCCAGTGGTTCGCCGTGACGACCAGGTACTCGTGCACCGTGCCGAACAGGAAGAGGGCCGTCAGCAGCCCGCGCTCGCGCTCGTCGCTGCGGGCGAAGCCCTCGCGGTCGAGTGCGAGCAGCAGCCCGTAGAAGAGCGCGCCGTCGAGCGCGCCGAGCAGCACCGAGACGAAGCGGTCCGGCAGGCCGATGCCGAAGACCACCACCGCGGGCGCCATCAGCAGCGACGGGAACGGCGGGTGATAGAGATACGCGCGGCCGTGATAGACGACGAGGTCGAGCGCCGCCGGCGGCAGCACGTCGAAGTGAAGCTGCCCGTCCAGTAGCGCGTGCGCGTAGTAGACGTAGTAGGGCCAGTGCGACTGCGCGAAGAGCTGGCCCGTGTGGAGCCACTGCGCGCACGCGTACACGACGAGGCCGGCGAGGAAGAAGCGGGTGGCGCCTCGCGTCGGCACGTCTTTCCCCCTTCCCAGGGTCGGGACCGTGCGCTGCGTTGCGCCACCCGCGGCCCCCATGCTACGACGGCCGCGCCGGTGGCGCGCAACCCCCTTCACGACGTCGCAATCGTGGGCGCGTACCACACCCGCCAGGCCCGGGTGCTCGAGGGCGTGCGGGAGATCGACCTGATCCTCGACGCCGCGCGCGGGGCGCTTGCCGCCGCGGGGCTCGGCTGGGACCAGGTCGACGGCCTGAACCTTCGCGGGACGCGCTCGCGGCTCCACTCCCGGGAGGCCGCTCACCTGTTCGGGGGGCGCCCGCGCTGGACCGGGCTCGGTCTCGGCATCGAGGGAGTGCTCGAGGCGGCCGGCGCGATCGCCACGGGCCAGTGTCACACGGTGCTGCTCGCAGACGCGCAGGCCGGCGAGTACGTGGACCGCGCCGCCACCTCGCCGTGGACGCGGCCGTCCTCCGAGTTCGTCGAGTGCTTCGGGCTCTACACGGCGGCCGAGTTCGCGCTCTGCGCGAAGCGCCACATGCACCTCTACGGCACGCGGCCCGAGTCGCTGGCCCACGTCGCGGCGACGATCCGCAACCACGGCGCGCAGCACCCCGAGGCGGTGCACTACGGACGTCGCGTGACGCCGGAGGACGTTCTCGCCTCGAGGCTCGTGGCCGAGCCCTTCCACCTGCTCGACTGCGCGATGAACTCCGAGGGCGGAGCGGGGCTCGTGCTGACCCACGCGTCGCGCGTGCGCGATCTCGACGTCACGCCGGTGTATCTCCTCGGCGGCGCGCTCGAGCGCCTCGGCATGGCGTATGTGGCCGCGCCGGTGTGGGATCACTGCGGCCACGTCGGTCGCTGGGCCGCCGAGCAGGCGTTCGCCGCCTGCGGTCTCTCGCCGGCCGACGTCGACGTGTGCGAGTTCTACGATCCCTTCTCCTTCGAGCTGATCCGCCAGTTCGAGGCCTACGGCTTCTGCGGCGACGGCGAGGGCGGCGACTTCGTGCAGGGCGACCGGATCGAGATCGGCGGCGAATTCCCGCTCGTCACCTGCGGCGGGCTCATGTCCTTCAGCCACGCCGGCACGGCGCAGCTGCTGCAGAAGGTGATCCACAGCGTCCACCAGCTGCAGGGACGCGTGCCCGACGCGCTGAAGGTGCCGGGCGCGTCGGTCGCGATGACCAGCAACGGCGGCTCCGGAGCGCTCTTCACCGACGTGCTGCTGCTCGGTCTCGACCGCGCATGAGCGGCGCGCGCGGCATCCCCCTGCCCCACCCGACGCCGCTCTCGCGGCCGCACTGGGACGGCTGCCGCGAGGGCCGCCTGCTCGTGCAGCGCTGCGGCGCCTGCGGCCGACACGTCTTCGTGCCGCAGCCGCTCTGTCCGACGTGCCAGAGCGCCGAGCTCGCGTGGGTCGAGTGCCGGGGCACCGGCTCGCTCTACAGCTTCACGGTCGTGCACCGGCCGCAGCGGCCCGAGTTCGACGTGCCCTACGTGGTGGCGATCGTCGAGCTCGACGAGGGCGCCTTCCTGCTGACGAACCTCGTCGACTGCCCGCACGACGCGATCGAGATCGGCATGCGCGTGGAGGTGACCTTCCGGAAGATGTCCGAGGAGATCGCGCTGCCGTGGTTCAAGCCTTCGGCTGCTTCACGACCCGCAGATACGGCTTGAGTGTCTTCCAGCCTCCCGGGAACTTCTTCTTCGCGTCCTCGTCCGAGAGCGACGGCACGATGATCACGTCCTCGCCGGTCTTCCAGTCGACCGGCGTCGCCACGGAGTGCTTCGCGGTCAGCTGGAGTGAATCGATCACGCGCAGGATCTCGTCGAAGTTGCGCCCGGTGCTGGCGGGGTAGGTGATCGTCAGCTTGATCTTCTTGTCCGGGCCGATCACGAAGACCGAGCGCACCGTCAAGGTCTCGTTCGCCTTCGGATGGATCATGTCGTAGAGCTGCGAGACCCGGCGGTCGGGGTCGCCGATCAGCGGGAAGTTGAGCGCGGCGCCCTGCGTCTCGGCGATGTCCGCGGCCCACCTCTTGTGGTCGGTCACCGGGTCGACCGAGAGGCCGATCACCTTCACGCCGCGCTTCTCGAACTCGCTCTTGCGCTTCGCGACCGCGCCGAGCTCCGTCGTGCAGACGGGCGTGAAGTCCTTCGGGTGCGAGAAGAGCACCGCCCAGCCGCTGCCGATCCAGTCGTGGAAGCGGATGCGTCCTTCGGTCGTATCGGCCTCGAAGTCGGGGGCGACGTCGCCGAGCTGAAGCGCCATGGGGGGTCCTCCGGGTTCGCGGTCGGGGCGCGCCGCGCCGCCGCGAGACGTTTATGATACGCGCCCATGCGAGGAGGAGCCGATGGCGGAGTGGAACGGCGGTCAGCTCGCGGCGCGACAGCTCGCCGCGGAAGGCATCGACACGATCTTCTGCGTCGTCGCCGGGCCGATGATCGAGGTGCTGTCGGGCGCGGTCGAGGCCGGGATCCGCGTCGTGAACTGCCGGCACGAGGTCTCGGCGGGCCTGATGGCGTCGGCTTGGGGCTTCGTCAAAGGGAAGCCCGGCGTCTGCGTGGTCGGGTCGGGGCCCGGCATGACCAACGCGCTGACGCCGATGTATGTCGCCAGCGAGAGCGCGATGCCGCTCGTCGTGCTCGGCGGCTCGACCTACGGGCCGACGCGCGGGCTCGGCGGCTTCCAGGAGGCCGACCAGACCGCCTTCGCGAGGCCCGCCTGCAAGTGGACGCAGCAGATCGACTCGACCGAGCGGATCCCCGAGTGGCTGCACCTCGCGCTCGGGAAGGCTGCGAGCGGCCGACCCGGAGCGGTGTATCTGGACTTCCCGGGCCACCAGGTCTCGCGGCGCGTCGACGAGAAGCACACGCGAGTGCGGCCGCGCGCGCCGCGGATCGCGGTGCCGCACGCGGATCCCGCCGCGGTCGAGCGCGTCGCGGCGCTGCTGGCCGGCGCGGAGCGACCGCTGCTGCTCGTCGGCAAGGGCGCCGCCTGGGCCGGCGCGGGCGACGCGCTGCGCAGGCTCGCCGATCTCGGCATCCCGTACGTCTGCTCGCCGATGGCGCGCGGAACCGTCCCCGACGACCACCCGAGCTTCGCGAATGGCGCGCGCGGCGAGGCGCTCGCCGAAGCCGACGCCATCCTCATGGTCGGCGGCCGCTTCAACTGGATCTTTGGCTTCGGCAGCGCGCGGCGCTCCGCGCTGCCCGCACGCATCGCGCAGATCGACGTCGCCGCCGAGGAGCTCTGGAGCGGCGCCGACCTCGAGGAGGGCCTCGTCGCCGACGCGCGCGCCGCCTGCGAGCAGCTGCTCGCGGCGCTCGCGGGACGGAAGATCCGCTGCGCCGACGGCCGCTGGCTCGCGAAGCTCGCCGCGAGGCGCGCCGAGAACGAGGCGCTGCTCGCGCGCGCGATGACCTCCGACGCCGTCCCGATCGACCCGCACCGCCTCGTGCGCGAGCTGCGCGACGCGCTGCCGCGCGACGCGCGCATCGCCGTCGACGGCGAGACGATCATGGGCATCGCGCGCCAGATCCTTCCCTGCTACGTGGAGCGCGGCCTGCTCAACGCGGGAACCACGGGCTGCATGGGCACCGGCGTGCCCTATGCGATCGGCGCGAAGCTCGCGCACCCGGAGTCGCCGAGCGTCGCGCTCCTCGGCGACTACGCCTTCGGCGCGGCTGCGCTCGAGGTCGAGACCGCGGCGCGCGTCGGCGCGCCCGTCGTGTTCGTCGTCTCGAACAACGAGGGCATCGCCGGCCACGCGATCCAGGACGGCATGTTCCCGCCTGGCGCGCCGCGCATCGCGAGCCTGCTGCCGGCGCACTACGAGAAGCTCGCGGAGCTCGTCGACGGCCACGCGGAGCGCGTCGAGCGACCCGAGGAGATCCGGCCCGCGCTCGAGCGCGCGCTCGCGTCGGGCCGCGTGTCGGTCGTCCACGTGCGCGTCGACCCGAAGGCCACGCGGCTCTCGGGCGGCGTCTATCTGCGCTGAGGAGGGACTCCCATGCCGATGCCGCTCGAAGGCCTGCGCGTCCTCGACTGGACCATCTGGCAGCAGGGTCCCGTCTGCTCGGCCATGCTCGCCGACCTCGGCGCCGAAGTGATCAAGCTCGAGTCGCGCGACGGCGGCGACCCGGGGCGCGGGCTCGTCAGCATCGGCGGGGCCGGACTCGCGAAGCGCCCGAACTTCTACTTCGAGGCCAACAACCGCAACAAGAAGAGCCTGACGCTCGACCTCAAGCACCCGGAGGCGCGCGAGATCGTCTACGAGCTCGCGGCGAAGTCCGACGTGTTCGTGCAGAACTTCCGCAAGGGCGTCGCCGCGCGGCTCGGCCTCGACTACGCCACGTTGCGTCGGCGCAATCCGCGCTTGATCTACGCGAACGCGACGGGCTACGGGCCCGAGGGACCCGACAGCGCAGAGCCGTCGTTCGATCAGCTCGGCCTCGCGCGTTCGGGGCTCATGCTCGCCGCGGGCGAGCCCGGCATGCCGCCGCTGCCGATCGCGGGCGGCATCGCGGACCAGATGGGCGCCGTCGTGATGGCCTACGGCGTGCTCGCCGCGCTCGTCGCGCGCGAGCGCTACGGCATCGGCCAGGAGGTCGACGCCTCGCACCTCGGCAGCATGTCCTTCCTCCAGGGCCTCTCGCTCTCCTGCAAGCTGATGGCGGGCTTCGCCTTCCCGCGCACCTTCCGCGCGAAGGCGCCCAACGCGCTCTGGAACCACTACCGCTGCGCGGACGACAAGTGGCTCGCGCTCGGCATGCTGCAGTCCGATCGCTACTGGAAGGACCTGTGCCGCGCGCTCGGGCGTCCGGAGCTCGGCGACGACCCGCGCTTCGTCGACTTCCGCAAGCGCACCGAGAACGCGGGCGACTGCGTCGGCTTCCTCGACGCCACCTTCGCGACGAAGCCGCGCGCCGACTGGATGAAGATCCTCCACGACGGCGGCGACTTCATCTTCACCATCGTGAACAGCGTCGACGACCTGCCCGAGGACCCGCAGATGAGGATCAACGGCTACATCGTCGATCTCGACCATCCGCAGTTCGGCAAGACGCCGATGGTCGGCGTGCCGGTGCGCCTCTCGGAGACGCCGGGCTCCGTCCGCGATCCGGCGCCCGAGCTCGGCCAGCACACGGAAATGATCCTGACGGAGCTGCTCGGCTACGACTGGGATCGCGTCACGGAGCTGCGGAAGAAGGGCGTGATCTGATCGCCCGAAGGCAGGCGTCGATCACCACGAGGCCTGCGACGAGGCTCTGGCTTTTGTTGCTCGTCTCGTGTGTCGCGGTGACGTGCAGCCAAGGGCCATCGAAGACGACGCAGATCGTCGACAAGATCCGGTCCGAGATCTCGATCGGCATGAGCCGTCTGGAGGTGGAGCTGAGGCTCCGAGCGATGCCCGTCACCTATGTCTACGTCCCGTGGCACGTCCTCTCAGAGACGAGGCAGGAGACCACGTTCGAGGGGGCGCCGCTGAGCGGGCGGTTCGATGTGGTAACACCGCCGGAACCTCAGTTCTCCTACATGGAAGAGGCTGCGATCTACATCGAGCTGAACGACCGCGAGGAGGTGGTGAACGTGCGAATCGATCAGATCGGCGGCACGGAATGACCCTTCCCGACGCGGGCACCTTGCTCCTGATCCACAACCCGCGCTGCTCGAAGTCGCGCGCGGCGAAGGCGCTGCTCGAGGAGCGCGGTGCGCGCTTCGAGCTGCGCCTGTACATCGAGGATCCGCTCACCCGCGACGAGCTCACCGAGCTGCGGCGCCGGCTCGGACTTCCGGCGCGCGACTTCGCCCGCCGCGGCGAGCCGGCGTTCTCGGCGGCCGGCCTCGGCCCGGAGAGCGGCGACGCGGCGGTGCTCGACGCCATCGCGCGGCATCCCGAGCTGCTCGAGCGGCCGATCCTCGTCCGCGGCGACCGCGCCGTCGTGGGCCGGCCACCGGAGAAGGTGCTCGAGCTGGTGTGAGTCGAACGATGTCAAGGAAGCCGACCTTTATCGTCGTAAACGATGAGAATCGCTCTCACCTGGGTCGGTTTGCAGGCTGGTTCCACCAGGACTTCTCCCACCTCGGTGGCGACTTCGACGAAGGCGGGCGGGACTACTTGAAGACGCTCTCCACACCGGAAGTCGACGCTCTGCGGCGCGAGCTCGCCGCTTTCATCCGGGAGCACGGCGACCGGAGAAGGGCACAACTGCGCGCCGCATGGATTCCTCAAGGCGCGGGAAGTGCTCCTCGCGATCTGCAGGTTTGGCTCGAGCGAACCCTCAAAGCCATGCAACGCGCGGCGAAGGAATAGCGCTTCGCAGAGTTAGCGAGGGCGGGTCAGACTCTTGACCTTGACATAACATAGCCTATAATCAAACTCGAATGAAAGCGGGGCAGCAGCTCGCCTTCGACGATCATCGCCGTCGCAGCGGACGCGGCGGACCCCGGCCCGGTGCGGGAAGGCCGCGCGTGCCGCGTCCGGTCGTCCATCACGTGAGACGGGAGCCGATGCCGCGCGACTGCCCTGCGCACGTGACGCTGAGAATCCGCGAAGGTCTGCCGTCGCTGCGACGACGATCCTTCGTTAGAGAGCTGCGCCGCAGCTTCGCTGCGGCTTGCGAGCGCGGGCATTTCCGAGTCGTTCAGTTCTCGGTCCAGACCGATCACATCCATCTGATGGTCGAGACAGCAGGCAAGCCCGGGCTCGGACGCGGCATGAAGTCGATCGGCGCGCGTGTCGCACGCGCGGTGAATCGCGTCTTCGGACGCGCCGGCGCCGTGCTGCTCGGGCGTTATCACGTCCGCGCACTGCGCACTCCCAAGGAAGTCAGGAACGCGCTCGCTTATGTGCTGCTCAACGCACGCAAGCACTGGCGGCAGCGGAAAGGGACGGCTCCGCGAGTTACTCTCGACGAAGCGTCATCCGCAGAGTGGTTCGATGGCTGGGCCCGAAGGGCCCAGCCGCTTCCGGCCAACGAGCCACCCCCCGTCGCACCCGCTCGCACGTGGCTTCTCCGCATGGGCTGGCGCAGGCACGGATTGATCGACCCGGCAGAGATTCCGGGCGGGAAGAAGCAGCCGTAACGAAGGGCTGGGGCGATCGACAGCCGTCGGTCGGTGACTTCCACTCCCTCCATGCCTCTTCTCCTTTGATACGCTGCAACGCGTTTCGCCGGACCCGTCGGGCCCGGGAAGCCGAGGCTCCGTCGCCACTTGTCCTCCCCGCTCCGCGATCCCGACTACCAGCTCGCCGACCGCTACGCGCGGGCGTCGGGGCGCGTGTACCTGACGGGCGTGCAGGCGCTCGTGCGGCTGCCGCTCCTCCAGCGTCAGCGCGACGCCCAGGCCGGGCTCCGCACGGCGGGCTTCATCTCCGGCTACCGCGGCTCGCCCCTCGGCACCTACGACATGGGCCTGTGGGAGGCGAAGTCGCTGCTCGATGCGAACGACATCCGCTTCGAGCCGGGCATCAACGAGGATCTCGCGGCGACCGCAGTCTGGGGCTCGCAGCAGGCGACGCTCTATCCGGGCGCGCGCTACGACGGCGTGTTCGGCATCTGGTACGGCAAGGGCCCGGGTGTCGACCGCTCGTGCGACGCGCTGAAGCACGGCAACTACGCGGGCGCGTCACCGAACGGTGGCGTGCTCGTGCTGGCTGGCGACGATCCCGGCGCGAAGTCGTCGTCGATCGCGCACCAGAGCGAGCCGGCGCTGATCCACTGCGGCATCCCGATCCTGAATCCGGCCAGCGTGCAGGACTACCTCGACCTGGGACTCATGGGCTTCGCGATGTCGCGCTACGCCGGCTGCTGGGTCGGCATGAAGTGCGTGACCGACACCGTGGAGAGCGGCGCCTCCGTCGAGGTCGGGCCCGAGCGCGTGCGGGTCCGCATGCCCGAGGACCACGCGCTGCCCGCCGCGGGCCTGCACATCGGCTGGACCAACTACCCGCTCCAGGTCGAGGCGCGCCTCTACCAGCAGCGCCTGCCCGCCGCGCAGGCCTTTGCGCGCGCCAACGGCATCGACCGCGTCGCGCTCGGCGGCGCGCGCCGGCGCCTCGGCATCGCGACAACCGGCAAGGCCTACCTCGACGTGCGTCAGGCGCTCGACGAGCTCGGCATCGACGACGCGCTCGCCGACGCGCTCGGCCTCTGCATCTACAAGGTCGCGATGGTGTGGCCGCTCGAGCCGCAGGGCGCGCGCCGCTTCGCCGCCGGGCTCGACGAGCTGCTCGTGGTGGAGGAGAAGCGGCCTCTGCTCGAGGAGCAGCTCGCGCGGCTCCTCTACGACGAGCCCGCGCACCCGCGCCTGCTCGGCAAGCGCGATCTCGAAGGCCGCCCGCTCGTGCCCTCCGAGGGCGAGCTCGCGCCCGGCCAGGTGGTCGCGGTGCTGCGCCGCTGGCTCGAGCGCTGTGCCCCCGATCTGGCGTCGCGGCTGCGGGCGCCGGTCGCGATCGCGCCGCCGGCCGCGGCGTCGGGCCTCGTGCGCCTGCCGGCCTTCTGCTCGGGCTGCCCGCACAACCGCTCGACCGTCGTCCCGGAGGGCAGCGTCGCGCAGGGCGGCATCGGCTGCCACGGCATGGCGGTGTGGCTGCCCGAGCGCCGCACGCTCGCGGTGACACAGATGGGTGGCGAGGGTGCCAACTGGATCGGCGCCGCACCCTTCACCGACACGCCGCACATCTTCCAGAATCTCGGCGACGGCACCTACTTCCACTCGGGCCTGCTCGCGATCCGCGCGGCGGTCGCCGCGAAGGTCACGCTCACCTACAAGATCCTCGTCAACGGCGCGGTCGCGATGACCGGCGGCCAGCCGATCGAGGGCGAGACCCTGGCCGGCGAGATCACAGTGCCCGAGATCGCGCGACAGCTCCGCGCGGAGGGCGTCGCGCGCATCGCGGTGGTCGGCGATGCGCCCGACAAGTACCCGGAGACGGCTCGCTTCCCGGACGGCGTCACCTTCCACCACCGCGACACGATCGACGCCGTGCAGCGCCAGCTTCGCGAGGTGAAGGGCGTCTCCGCGCTGATCTACGACCAGACCTGCGCCGCCGAGGCGCGGCGGCTGCGCAAGCGCGGCGAGCTCCCGGATCCCGACGAGCGTGTCGTCATCAACGAGCGCGTCTGTGAAGGCTGCGGCGACTGCAGCGTGCAGAGCAACTGCATCGCGATCGAGCCGATCGAGACGGACTGGGGACGCAAGCGCCGCATCAATCAGTCGTCGTGCAACAAGGATCGGAGCTGCCTCCTCGGACACTGTCCGAGCTTCGTGTCGGTGCACGGAGCGAGGCTGCGGCGCGCCGAGAGCGGGTGCGACACGGGCGGCGACGCGCTGTTCCGCGACCTGCCCGCGCCCTTGGAGGCCGGGCTCGCCGAGCCGTGGAACGTGCTCGTGACCGGCATCGGCGGCAGCGGCGTCATCACCGTCGGCGCGCTCCTCGGGATGGCCGCGCACCTCGAGGGCAAGGGCGCGTCGGTGCTCGACGTCACCGGGCTCGCGCAGAAGAACGGCCCGGTCACGAGCCACGTGCGCGTCGCAGCGCGGCCCGAAGAGCTCCACGCGACGCGCATCGCCGCGGGCTCGGCGGACCTCGTGATCGGCTGCGACATCGTCGTCGCGGCGAGCCCGGAGAACCTGTCGAAGCTCTCTCCCGCGCGGAGCGCGGCGGTCGTCAACAGCCACGTCGCCCCGACCTTCGAGTTCGCGACCCACCCGGATCTCGACCTCTCCGGCGACCCGATGCGCGCGGCGCTGCGCGCCGGCGCGGAGACGTGCCACTTCGTCGACGCGACGCGGATCGCCACAGCGTTGCTCGGCGACGCGATCTTCACCAACCCCTTCCTGCTCGGCTATGCGCTCCAGAAGGGACGCCTGCCGGTGTCGCTCGCCGCGCTCGAGCGCGCGATCGACCTGAACGGCCGCGCTGTGGAGACGAACCTGCGCGCGCTGGCCTGGGGCCGGCTCGCCGCGCACGACCTCGCAGCGGTCGAGCGCGCCGCGCGTCCGTCCGGTCGCGAAGCGACACAAGAGTATGACACGCTCGAAGCGCTAGTCGCGCGCCGCAGCGCCTTCCTCAGCGACTACCAGGACGCCGCCTACGCGCAGCGCTACCAGACGCTCGTCGCGCGCGTGTCGGCGCGCGAGCGCGAGCTCTGCGGCGAGGCCGGCCCGCTCGCCCGCGCGGTCGCGCAGAGCTACGCGAAGCTCCTCGCGGTGAAGGATGAGTACGAAGTCGCGCGCCTCTACACCGACGGCGAGTTCCAGAAGCAGCTCGACGCCGAGTTCGAGGGCGACTATCGCGTGGTGCTCCACCTCGCGCCGCCGCACATGCCCGTGATCGACTGGCTCCTCGACCGCCGCGAGGCGACGACCGGGCGCACCAGGAAGATCGCCTTCGGGCGGTGGATCTTCTCCTTCCTGCGCGTGCTGGCGCGCTTCAAGTTCCTGCGCGGCACGCCCTTCGACCCATTCGGGCGGGTCGCGCACCGGCGGCTCGAACGGCAGCTTGCGCGCGACTACGAGGCCCGCGTGGAGGAGCTCTGCGAGGGGCTCTCGCGAGACAACCTCGACGTCGCGATCGAGATCGCGCGGCTGCCGGAGCACGTCCGCGGCTTCGAGTCGGTGAAGGAGAAGGCGCTCGAGGCGGTCGCCGCGAAGCAGGAAGAGCTGCTCGCGTCCTTCCGCCTGAAGAGCGGCGCCGCGGCATGACCCGACTCGTCTTCCGGAACGCGAACCTGCTCGACGGCGACCATCCCGCTCGCGCGAGCAGCACCCTGGTGGTCGAGGGCTCGCGCATCGCGTCGGTTAGTGCGGCGCCCGTCGCGCCCGCGTCCGGCGACCGCGCGATCGACCTGCGCGGACGCACCTTGATGCCCGGCATGGTGCTCTCGCACTTCCACTCGACCTACCGCGACATCACGATCATGCCCGAGCCGCTCGGGCTCGAGAAGCCGCCCGGCTACCTGATGCTGGTCGCGGCGCGCAACGTCCTGACCGCGCTGAGAGCCGGCTTCACGAGCATCATCTCGGCCGGCGTGGTCAACGACAACATCGACGCCGAGCTGAAGCTCGCGATCGAGGACGGGCTGGTCGAAGGCCCGCGGCTCCTCGCCGGCGGGGTCGGTCTCGACACCACCGGGGACTACAACGACACCGGAAAGTACTGGTGGCGTCTCGGCAACCTCGGCGCGCAGCGCTTCTGCGACGGTCCCGACGAGTTCCGCAAGGCGGTGCGCCAGGAGATCAAGCGCGGCGTCGAGATCATCAAGATCTTCGCGAGCGGAGGGCACGGCGTCGCGGACGACACCGGCACGCGCGGCTTCGCCCCCGACGAGCTGCGCGCGATCCTCGACGCGGCCCACCACCGCGGCCGCCGCGTGCGCGCCCACTGCGCCTGGCGCGACCTGATTCTCGAATGCGCCCGCGAGGGCGTCGACATCATCGACCACGGCGACCAGATGGACGACGCCTGCGTCGAGGCGATGCGCGAGCACGGGACCTTCCTGTGCCCGGCGCTCTTCTTCGTGAAGCGGCTGCTCGACTACGCGGGTGAGGTGCCGATCGCGACGCCCGAGCAGATCGAGGTGGTGCGACGCGAGTTCGACCACGCCTGCCGTATGGTGCCGCGCGCGAACGCGGCCGGCGTGCGGCTGCTCGTCGGCGACGATTACGGAGTCCTGTCGCTGCCGCACGGCGACTACGCCTCGGAGCTCGAGTTCTACGTGAAGGATCTCGGCGTCGCGCCGCTCGACGTGCTGCGATGGGCCACCCGCCACGGCGCCGAGGCGATGGGGCGCGGCCACGAGCTCGGCACGCTCGAGGCGGGAAAGCTCGCCGACCTCGTGGTCGTCGACGGCGATCCGTCGGTCGACATCGCCGTGCTGAAGGACCCGGGCAAGCTACACGCGGTGGTGAAGGACGGCCGCTTCGCCCTCGACGCGCTCGGCGGCTAGCTGCGATGCGGCTCCCGGCCTCGCGGCCGGGAGCCGCCGATTCGTCGCGCGGCTCAGGAGCCGTGAACGATCGTGCAATAGTCGCCGATGATTCCGAGCATGTTCTTGGCGGAGTGATCGATCGTCGACACCGTCTTGATGCCGCCGTTCTTCGCGGCCGCCTCGATGCTCGCGTCGCCCTGCGCGATCAGGCCGAGGATCGACTGCGCGCAGGCCTTGCCTTCCTTGGCGCCGATCGCGCCCTGGCCGTCGGCGGCGTACGTCACGTCCGTGAACAGGATGCCGATCGCCGGTGTTGCCACCGAGATACATCCAGCCAGCGGCAGACACGCCGCGAGCACCATGAGCGCACCGAGCTTTCGCATTCCGTCCTCCTTCTTCACGAAAAAGTTTGAAGAGGGCACCGGTCGCGATCGCTCCCTCTTCGCATCGCCCCCCGTGGATGCGACCCCCGCATGCCACGAACCGATCGCGTGCGGGAATCGACAGCATCGCGAGTCGATGCGCAAGACCCTTACCGATCGCAATCGTGAAATTCGCGATCAAGCGTGGTGTTTTCACCGTATTGAGCCCGCTGCCGGCTTGACTGACATTCGAGGCTGGGTTCGACCACCCAGCGGATCGGAGTGACGGGAAGCCCGCCTCTCCTGAACTGCGCGGTCGCGAGCCCGCAACAGGAGAATCCCATGGCTCGCTTCGCCCTCATGGCGTTGCTCGTTCTGGCTCCCGTCGCAGCGATGGCGGGAGATCCCGACATCGGCTGCGGCCCGGGCACGCAGATCTGGGCCGGAAATTCGGGTGTCGCGCCCAAGGTCCTCGGCGCGACGACCAACGGCAGCTTCGGCCTCCAGACCTTCGGCATCACCTTCGGAACGCTCGGCTGCCACCAGGGCGGTAAGGTCGTCGCGGACGCGCACGTGCGCGAGTTCGCGGCGGCCAACCTCGACGCCCTCGCGCACGACATGGCGCAAGGCGACGGCGAGGTGCTGTCGACCTTCGCCGGGCTGATCGGCGTGAAGGACTCGGATCGCGCGGACTTCTACGCCTTCACCCAGCGGAACTTCGCTCGCATCTTCGCGAACGACGACACCACGTCGCTCGAGGTGCTCGCCTCGCTGGAAAAGCTGATGGCCGAAGAGCCGCAGCTTGCGGTCTACGCCTCGCAGGGCTGATCGCTCTCGGGTCGCTCTCGTGGCGGTGGCCGCCGCGCTCTGCGCGGCGGCCACCGCCAACGCCGAGCCGGCGCCGCAGGGCCTCGCCGCCGCGATCGCGCAAGCGCGCGCGCGCCACCTAGCCGACACTCTGATGTGGCGCGCGCTGGTGCACTACCGCCGCATGCCGTTTCGCAGCGGCTGGACCAGCCAGGCCGACGGCGCGGCCTTCTTCGTCGCGCCCGAGGGCAAGCGCAGCCCCGAGTCCGAGCTCGAAGCCACCCTCGCCGCGCTCTTCGCCGAGAGCCCCGCGGCTCCCGACGCCCATCCGAGCTGCCGCTACCCGGCGCGCCGCACGTGGCTCGCCAGCGAGCTCGGGCTCGCGGCGCTGCCCGAGCCACCCTGCCCCGCCTACGAGCAGTTCCGCGCGGCGCTCGATCCGGTCGGCGCGACCCTGGTCTTCGCCGAGGCATTCCTCAACAACCCGGCCTCGATGTTCGGACACACGCTGCTGCGGATCGACACGAAGCGCGGACGCGATCTGCTCGGCTTCGCGGTCAACTTCTCGGGAGCCACCGGCAACGACAGCGGCATCGTCTACGCCGCGCGCGGACTGACCGGCGGCTACCAGGGCTTCTTCTCCGTCGATCCGTACTACGAGAAGGTCAAGTCCTACGGCGACTGGGAGAACCGCGACATCTGGGAGTATCAGCTCGCGCTCTCGCCCGAAGAGCTCGACCTGCTGCTCGCGCACCTCTGGGAGCTCCAAGGCATCGCCTTCGACTACTACTACTTCGACGAGAACTGCTCGCAGCAGCTGCTGGCCTTGCTCGAGGCCGCGCGCCCCGCGCTGCGCGAGCGCGAGTTCCTCCCGCCCTGGGTCATTCCGGCCGACACGGTGCGAGCGGCGGTCCGCCACGACCTCGTGACGGACGTCCGCTATCGCCCGTCGGCCGCGACACGCCTGCGCGACGCCGCGTCGCGCCTCTCGCGCGACGAGCGCGGCCTCGCGCTCGGGATCGCGTCCGGCGACGTCGCGCCCGACGCACCGGCCGTGCAGGCACTGCCGCCGGCCGAGCGCGCGGCGACGCTCGACGTCGCCTACGACGTGCTCCGCTACCGCTACCTCGCGCACGACGTCGCGCGCGAGGGAAGCGCGGGCCGCGCGCGCGCGATCCTGCTGGCGCGCAGCGAGGTCGGGGTGCGAGGCGCGGCGCCGGAGCCGCCGCGCCCGGCATGGCGTCCAGACGAGGGGCACGACACGATGCGCGCCGCCTTCTCCGCCGGCGCGCTCGGCGACGAGCCCTACCTCGAGCTGCGCTTCCGCCCTGCCTTCCACGATCAGCTCGACCCACAGGGCGGCTACGTGCGCGGCGCGGAGATCCAGTTCTTCGACACGGCGCTGCGCGTCTATCCCACGACGGGCCGTGCCCGCGTGCAGGAGTTCGTGCCGCTGGACCTGGTCTCGCTGACGCCGTGGGACTCGATCTTCCGCCCGCTTTCCTTCCGCGTCGACACGGGCTTGCGTACGCGCGTGGCGCCCGCGCGCCACGGCGACGGCGTCGAGCAGGCGTCGGTCTTTCGGAACCGCGGCGGACTCGGTCTCTCCCTCGACCTCGGCGACGGCGCGCTTCTCTACGCACTAGCCGAGGCGACCGGCGAGATCGGAGCGGAGCTCGATCACGACGCCGCGCTCGGCGCCGGCGGCTCCGCGGGGATCCTGGCTTCCACGCCCGGCGACCTCTGGCGCGGCGAGCTCTTCGCACGAGCCACTCGCTATGCGCTCGGCGACGTCACGACCGCGCTCTCCGCGGGGCTCGCGCAGCGCGTAACCCTGACGCACCACCTCGCGCTCGAGCTGCGCAGCAGCTACGAGCGCGACTTCGGCCGCGGCTGGGTCGAGGGAGTCGCGGGGCTCCGGGGCTATTTCTGAGCAGGTAGAATGCCGCCGTGCGGCGTCGCAGCCGCGAGCCCAGTCCACCGTGCGCCGCCTGCTCGCTCCCGCCCTCGTCGTCGCCACGCTCTGGGTCTTCGCGCCGGTCCGCCACCACGGCTTCCTCGACTACGACGACCGGACCTACGTGACGGAGCGCCCCGAGGTGCGCGCGGGCCTCGGCGCGTCGGGCGTCGCATGGGCCTTCACCAACGTGGCAGCGGGCAACTGGCACCCGGTCACGTGGCTCTCGCACATGCTCGACGAGGATCTCTTCGGCCTCGACCCCGGGCCGCAGCACCTCGTGAACGTGGCGCTGCACGCGCTCTCCGCCGTGCTGCTCTTCAGCGGGCTCGCGCGCGCCACCGGCGCTCCCGGACGCGCGGCCTTCGCGGCCGCCGTCTTCGCCTTGCACCCACAGCGCGTCGAGTCGGTCGCGTGGATCGCCGAGCGGAAGGACGTCCTCTCGGGCGTCTTCTTCTTTGCGGCGCTCTGCGCTTACGGCCGCTGGACGGCCGCCCCGTCCGCGGCGCGCGGCGCCGCGCTGCTCGCGCTCGCGCTGCTCGGCCTGCTCTCGAAATCCATGCTGATGACCCTGCCGATCGTGCTGCTGCTCGTGGATCTCTGGCCGCTCGGCCGCCTCCGCACCACAGCCGACCTGCCTGCGCGGCTTCGCGAGAAGGCTCCGCTCATCGCGCTCTGCGGCGCGATTGGCGCGATCGCGCTCTTCGCGCAGTGGCGCGGCGGCTCGCTCACGACGCTCGAGGTGCTGCCGCCGCAGGATCGCGTCGCCAACGCGCTGGTCTCCCCGGTGCTCTACCTGCGCGACTTCCTCTGGCCGACGCAGCTCGCCGTTCTGTACCCGCACCCGCGGGGCGGCTGGGGCTGGTGGCAGCCGCTCGGCGCGGCGGCGCTGCTTTGCGCGATCACGCTCGCTTGCCTGCGCGCGGTCCGCACGCGCCCGGTCTTCCTGGCTGGCTGGCTCTGGTTCCTGGTGATGCTGCTGCCGGTGATCGGGCTCGTGCAGGTCGGCGCGCAGGCGCGCGCCGATCGGTACACCTACCTGCCGATGGTGGGACCGGTCGTCGCGATGACCTGGGGCATCGCGGACGCCAACGCCTTCCGCCGGATCGCGACCGCGCTGCCCGTCGCGGCGCTCGCCGCGCTGCTGGCGCTGGCGGCCGCGACGCGCGCGCAGCTCGCGTGGTGGCGCGACGACGCGACGCTGTTCGCGCGCGCGGCGGCCGTCACGCGCGACAACGCGATCGCCTACTCGAACTGGGCCAACGCGCTCGACGCGGATCCCGTCGAGCAGCGCGCCCTGCTCGAGCGCGCGCTCGCGATCGAGCCGCGGCTCGCGTCGGCGCACTACGGCCTCGGCCGCGCCCTCGAGCGCGACGGCGACCCCGAAGGCGCCGAGCGCGAGTATCGACTGGCGCTCCGCAGCGATCCGAATCACGCGAGCGCCCACAACAATCTCGGCAATCTGCTCCTCGCTTCCGGACGCATCGACGAGGCGATCCTGCACTACCGCGTGGCACTCGCGCGCGAGCCGGGCCGCGCGAGCACCTCGCACAACCTGGCGGTCGCGCTGCGCGAGCAGGCCGAGGCGATGGCGCGCGAGCCGCGCGGCGCGGCGCCCCCTTCGGAAGCTCCCGAGCCCCGGCAGTGAGCCCGACACAATCACGGGTCGCTCTGACGGCGCTGCTCGCGCTCGTCGCCGCGCAGGGGATCTGGAACGCCGCCGCTCAGCGCGCGTTCTGGGGCTACGACGAGGGCGGCCACGCGGGCTACGCGCTCGCCATACGGGAGCAGGGCCTGCCGCATCCGCTCTCGGGCTGGTCGACCTTCCATCCGCCGGCCGCGCACCTCGTCGGCGCGGCGGCGTGGTCGCTCGCGGAGCCCTTCGGCCCGCGAGCCTCGCTGGTCGCGCTGCGCCTGCCCTCGCTCCTCGGCCTGCTCGCGGCGGTCGTCGCCGTCTTCGGGATCTCGCGCCGTCTCGGCGCCTCGGACGCGCTCGCGCTCTGCGCCGCCGCGATGTGCGCCGAGCTGCCGGTCGCGCAGCTCGCGGGCTCGATGATCGGCAACGAGGGCTTCTGCGCGGGAGCGTCGGCGCTGGCGCTGTGGGCGCTCGTGCGGCTGGAGAAGGATCCCCGGCGTCTCCGGCTGGCCGTGGCCGCGGGAGCCTTCGCGGGTCTCGCCGCGGCGTCGAAGTACACCGGGCTGTGGAGCGTCGCGGCCTGCGCGGTGCCCTTCGCGCGGCGAGGGCTCGATCGCCGGGGCCTTCGCGCGGCCGCGGCCTGCGCCGCCTGCGCGGTCGCCGTCGCCGGGCCGGCGTACCTGCGAAATCTCGCGGCCACGGGGAGCCTCCTGCCGATGACGCGAGAGCGCGAGCCGATGCGCTCCAGCGAGGAGCGGCTCTCCGCGGGCGCGCGGCGCGTATCCGACTACCTCGCGATCCCGTGGGACTGCGGGCGGTACCCCTACGTCGCGGTCGTGGCGGACGGCGGCATCTGGGCAGGCCTGAACCCGGCGATGCGAAGCGTGCCGTGCCTCGCGTACGCGGGCCTGTGGTTCGATCCGTTCGGGCTCCGCGCGAACCGCACGGGTCCGCGCGACGGCGTCGGCTGGGGCGTCGCGCTGCTCTACTCCGGGCTCGTCCCGACGCTCGTCGCCGTCTTCGGTCTCGGACACATGGTGCTCCGCTGCGCGCGCTCGCGCGGACGCGCGCTCGAGGCGCCGCTCGTCGCGCAGTGCGCGCTCGGACTGACTTCGTTCGTCGCCTTCACCGCGCTCGCGCCCTCGCTGGCGGCGGCGAAGAGCTCGTACCTGTTGCCGCTGCTCGCGCCCGGAGGCGCCGCCTTCGCACGCGGCTGCGCGCTGCTTCCGCGGCCCGCGCGGCGCGCGGCCGTGGCGCTCTCGCTCGTGGCCGCCGCGCTCGGCGGCTTCGTGTTCACGACCGGTACCGTGTTCGCACCGGCCCGCACGGACCTCTCGCTCGCCTACTGGACGCACGCGGGCGACGCGCTGCCCGGCTCGTGGATCTCCGAGGCGGCGCGCCGGCTGCTCTCGCCATGATGGGATGGCTGCGGCGCGCGGGCGGGCTGGCGCTGCTTGCGGCCGGCGGGATCGCGCTCGCGCTCGTCGCCGGCGAGCTCGCAGCCCGCGCGCTGTGGCAGCCGCCGCAGCCCTACGTCGACGACGTGCCGGAGGCGTGGCGAGTGCTGCCCGACCTGCGCACGAAGGAGGATCTCTCGCGGCCGAACCTCCACGCGCGCAACCGCGGCGCCCTCTTCGAGACGAACAGCGCGGGCTTTCGCGGCCCGGAGCGCGCGAGAGAGAAGCCGCCCGGCGTCTTCCGCATCGCGCTGATCGGCGACTCCTTCGCGATGGGGTGGAACGTCCGCCAGGAAGACACCTATGCGGCGCGCCTCGAGGCGGCGCTGCGCGCGCAGGGCGCGGACGCCGAGGTGCTGAACTTCGGGCTCGCGGGCCTCGACGCGGTGGCGGTGGTGGAGCGCTTCCACTCGCTCGCCCTCGACTACGACCCCGATCTGGTGATCTACGGCTTCACCTTGAACGACCTCGAGAACGAGCACTACCGCTATTCGGCGCCGTTGCTCGGCGACGTCGCGCAGGCGCTCGCGGCCTCACCCTCGTATCTCTGGCGCGTGCTCGCGCCGCGCATCGGCTCCTTGCGCGAGGTGCTCTACGCGCCGCCGGGGACGCCGCTCTACGAGCTGAACGACAACTGGTTCCACAACCCGGAGGCCTGGCAGACGACCCTCGCCGCGCTCGATCGCCTCGCCGCCACGGCGAAGGCGCGCGACATCTGCGCCGTGCTGCTGATCCACCCGCAGCTCCACTTCCTGAACGCGCTGCACCCCTACCATCCGCACTACGACGCGATCGAGCGCGCGGGACGCGAGCGCGGCTACTTCACGGTTCGCGCGATCGACGACTTCCTCGGCCGCAAGGACCGGAAGCTCTGGGCCGCACCCGACGATCCGCACCCCGGGCCCGAGGCGCACGCGATGCTCGCGGCTCGCCTGCTGCGCGAGCTGGAGGCGCTGCCGGCGCGCTGCCGGGTTCCGTCGCCGTCGTCGGCTCGCGCACCCGCTCGAGGATGACGAGCTCGGGGCCGTCCTCTCCGATCACCGGATCCCGGAAGCGGTGGCCGGCGCTCGCGCCGACGCGCGCCGAGAGCGACGGCGTGTTGTTCCAGCGCAGATTCCCGACCGGAAACGAGTGCGACGCATAACGAGCGCGGGTCGACAGCCAGCGCAGCTCGTCCATGTGATCGGGCCATGGACGCGGCACGATCACGTCGGGAATCTGCGTCATGTCCTGCTCGAGATCGGGCGCGTAGAAGCCGACGAGGACGCGGCTTCCGAGATAGAACATGAAGGCCGGCTCCTCGTAGTTCGTGGCCACGACGAGCGAGGTCGTGTCCGGATAGCGCTCCGCCAGATACGGAATCACGTAGTCGAGCGGTCCGCGATAGGGGCGGCGGATCTCGGCGACGCGCCCGGCGAGCTCGGGCTCGTGCAGCAGGAATCCGCCGGCGAAGGTCACCGTCGCGAGCGCGAGCGCCGCGCGCGCAAGTCGTCGCGGCGCGACTGCCGCGCCGCGCGCGATGTCGAGCACGCTCGCGAGGTCGAGGATCGCGGCCGCGCAGAGCAGTGGCCCGAGCGCGACGAAGTAGCGCTCGAAGAGGAACGGGATGCCCGTCATCAGGAGTGCGTAGACGACGATCGCGAGCGAGAGGAAGCGGGCCGCGGCCAGACGTGCGCGGAAGGCCGCGTCGGCCGGCTCCGCGCCGCGCCGCGCGAGCGCCTCCACGGTGAGGCGCAGCACGAGCGCCGGCAACAGCCAGTCGTGGCGCAGCAAGGTCCACGCGACGAAACCCGCGTTCTCGAGCCAGCGCGACGGCTCGCCGTAGCGCCGGGCCCAGCCTTGCGTCTGCGCGAAGAAGTCGAAGAAGCCGAGCAGCGGCGCGGTCAGCAGCGCCGCCGCAGCGAAGGGAGCCGCCTCCCGCGCGAGCCAGCCGGCGCGCTCCCGCATCGGACCGCCGCGCGCCTGCGCGCGCCACGCGAGCCAGACGCCGCCGCTCGCGCCGAGGGCGAGCGCCGCCGGGTGGAAGCTGTGGAAGAGGCAGAGGAGCGATCCGCACGCGAGCGCCGCGTACGCCGCGTAGCCGAGGCGCGCCTGCGCATGGCGCCGCAGCATCGCGAAGCAGAAGGCGGCCGTGCCGAGCAAGGTCAGCGAGTAGTGACGCGCCTCGCGCAGGTGGAGCCACACGAGCGCGGACCCGCAGAGCGCCAGCCCGTAGACCGACGCGAGCCCCAGGCGTCGCGCGCGGTCCGCGCCGAGCGAAGGCCAGAGCGCGGCGAATAGCAACGCGAGTCCCGCGCAGCCGATCGCCGCGAACGGCCCGCGCACCCACGCCGTGCGGGTGTAAAGATCCCGCGAGCCCGCGCCCGCAGCGACGCCCAGCGCCCCCACGTAGTACTGGAGCCACGGCGATCCGGTGTAGGCGTCGGTCTTCTCGTCGATGCCGATGCCCTCGCGGCGGAATCCCGACCAGAGCGAGTAGAGCGTGTTCTGGCCGTCGTGCACCTTCGGATAGCCGAAGCGCACGACTCGCTGCGCGAAGGCCGCCGTCTCCGCCTCGTCGTGCCAGAAGAGCGGCTGGCCGAGCCGCGCGAAGACGAGCACGGCGAAGAGTGCCGTCACCGCGCAGAGCGCGACCGCTGTGAGTCCGGCGTGGCGCTCCCCCGGCATGAGCGCCGCAGCATAAGGTGCTACGCCGGATCTGGCCGCATCGGCTGCGGAGCGGTCGCCGGAAGAAGAAGCGGCGCCCCGCTCACGCGGGACGCCGCCTCGGAACTCCGGGCGTTCGAGCCTTGGCTCTACTTGCGGATCCGCTTGCGGCCGAGCAGCGCCATGCCGACGGCGCCCGACCCGAGCAGGAGCAGCAGCCCCGGCTCC
>DATKND010000157.1:0-13505 GCA_035541475.1 Myxococcota bacterium
TGAGTACACGAGCAATCTCGTGAACGGCGGCGTGTTCCTGCGCACGGACGAGGAGTTCACCCTACGCGAGATGGTGGAGGTGCAGCTCGACTTCCGCTGGATCAAGAAATCCCTGCGGCTGCCGGGCGAGGTCGTCCACATCGTGCCGGCGGAGATGGCCGGTGTGGGCGGCACGCCCGGCGTCGCGGTGCAGTTCACGGACGCCGCCTCGGCCGTCCGCGCGAAGCTGCGCGAGGTCGGGCTCCCGATCAGTGAGCCGGAGAAGACCGCCGACAAGGGCGTGCGTAGCGCGGCCCGCACACCGGTGCGTGTGGCTGCCCGCATCGCGGGCAGGAGTCAGCTGGTCGACGGCCAGACCCGCAACCTCTCCCGCTCGGGTGTCCTCGTCGGCGTGCGCGGCGGCGCGATCCCCGTCGGCGAGAGCGTGCGCCTCACGCTCTGCAACCCGACGAACGGGAGCGAGTGCGCGATCGACGGCCGGGTCGTGCGTCAGGTCGAGAGCGGCGGGGAGGTCTCCGCGGTGGCGGTGCAGTTCATGCCGTCCGAGGAGAAGCGCGAGGCGGCGGAGCGCTTCATCGCCGACCTCCAGCAGATCGAGCACGCGCGGCGGCTCGGCGGGATCTCGGGGCCGATCGCTGCGCTCGGCCCGCAGAACATCGTGCAGATGTTCGCGACCTCCGCGCCCGAGGGAACCCTGCTGCTGCGCCACGGCGAGGAGGAAGGCGTTGTCTGCTTCGAGCACGGGCTGCTGCGCGTCGCGCGGGTCGGCAACCGCACGGGCGTCGACGCGCTCGTCCACATGTTCTCCTGGCGCGACGGCAGCTTCGAGTTCCACGCGCGGCTCGAGGAGAAGGAGGGCAAGGGGCCGCCGCTGCCGCTCGAGGCCGCGCTGCTCGACGCGGTCCGGCAGATGGACGAGGGCGACCGCTTCCCGCTCCACGCGCACGTGACGCTCGTGCCCGGCGCCGACGTCGACGGCTACGAGTCGCCGACCAAGGTCGAGGCGGCGATCCTCGACCTCGCGCGCGCGGGCTTCACGGTGCAGCGCATGCTCGACGTGATCCCCGAGTCGGATCCAGAGATCTTCCGCGCCCTGCAGGCGCTGCGCGACGCGGGTCTGATCGCGCTCTCCACCTGACGCGCGGGTCGCGCCGCGGCTACGCTGCGCCGCCGTGCAGGAAGGGCGAGCCGGACGACTCGCGGGACGCACCGCGCTGATCACGGGCGCCGGCAGCGGGATCGGGCGCGAGAGCGCGCTGCTCTTCGCCGCCGAAGGAGCCGCGGTGCTCGTCGCCGACCGCGACGCCACGGCCGGGCGGGCGGCCTGCGACGAGATCCGCAAGGCGGGCGGCCGCGCGCACTTCGCGCAGACCGACGTCTCGCGCGGCGAGGACGTCGCGCGCGCGGTCGCGGAGGCCGAGCGCGTCTTCGGCTCGCTGCACGTGCTCTTCAACAACGCCGGGATCTTCCCCGCGCAGGACGGCTCGCCCGTCGACACGCCGGAGTCGGTGTGGGACGAGGTGATGACCGTGAACCTGAAATCGGTCTTCCTCGGCTGCAAGCATGGCATCCCGGCGCTGTTGCGAGCCGGCGGCGGCTCGATCGTCAACACCGCGTCGTTCGTCGCCGTGATGGGCGCGGCCACCTCGCAGATCGCCTACACGGCCAGCAAGGGCGGCGTGCTCGCGATGACGCGCGAGATCGCGGTCGAGTACGCGCGGCGCGGCATCCGCGCGAATGCGCTGTGCCCCGGACCGGTCGACACGCCGCTGCTCGCGCAGCTCCTCGCCGAGCCGGCGGCGCGCGCGCGCCGACTCATCCACGTGCCGATGGGTCGCCTCGCGAAGGCCCGGGAGGTCGCGCAGGCGGCGCTGTTCCTCGCCTCGGAGGAGTCGGCCTACGTGAACGGCGCCACGTTCCTGGTCGACGGCGGGATCACCGCGGCGTACGTGACGGCCGAGTAGCTCGGCGTCATCACGAGCCGGGTCTCATCTTCTGGACTTCGCTCGGCTGCGCCTCGCTGCAAGCGCGGCCCTGCGGGCCGCGCTTGCGATCAGGACTGAGGCACGAGCTTCGGGTCGCTGAACTCGCGTCGCACCAGGTGGCCCTGCTCGTAGACGCTCCGCACGTCGACGGCGCCGTCGCCGTCGAGATCCTCCTCGCGCTGCGCGACGTGGCCGGCGGCGTCGAAGCGGTCGAAGCGATCGAGCCGGCCGTCGCCGTCGGTGTCGCGCTCCTCGGCCGCGAGCCGGCCGTTCTCGTAGTGGTAGACGCGCTCGGGCAGGCCGTCGCTGCGCAGCATCTCGACGCGCAGCAGCGGATCGCCGCCCTCCGCGAACACGAAGTGCAGCGCGGGCGCGCGGCCGGACGCCGCCTCGAAGATCTCGCTGCGCGCGGCGCCGAGGTAGGCGATCCAACGGTCGGGCGCGCCGTTCGCGTCCGTGTCCTCCTCGCGCAGTACGGGCGGACCGCCGGACTTCGGCAGGTAGTAGCGTGCGAGCTCGGAGCCGTCCGGCGCGTACGCGACGCGCGCGATCACCTCGCCCTGCGCGCGCTCGCGCGCGAGGCGCGGACCGAAGGCCTCCGGGTCGGTGATCTCGACGGCGTGCAGCGCGGCGAGCGTCGACTCGGAGGGCGGCCGCACGTCCTCGTCGAGCACGGCGAGCGCCGCGAGCAGCTCGTCGCGGCGGTGGCGCTCCTCCTCGAGCGCGCGCTCGGCCGCCTCGCGTCGCTCTGCGGGTAGGCTCGGCTCGAGCTGCTCGCCGGATCCGGGCTCGCCGCCGGCGCGGGCTCCGAGCTCGCGCGCGAGCGCCAACGTCAGCGCGGTGTCGGCGAGGTAGTCCTGCACGTCCGCGTCGCCGGGGTCGACCGCCGCGGCCGACGCGAAGGCGCGCTGCGCGTCGCCGAGCTCGCCGGCCGCGAGCAGCGCGCGCCCCGAGCGCAGAGCCTCGTGGAGGCGCCGCTCGATGCCCGGAAAGAAGGCACGCAACGCCTCGCGCGACCACTCGGGCGGCGGGGAGCTGGCGGGCAGCGCGCGCTGCGCCGCCGCGTCCGCGAGCGCGAGCTCGAGCGCGCGCGCGAGCGCGTCGAAGCGGCAGTCGCTCGCGCCGCGCGGCTCCGTCGCGGCGCGCACGCTGTGCGCGGTCGGGTCGCGATCGCCGGGTGAGGCGGCCGCGACCCGCAGCGACGCGACCGAGAGATCGCCGTCCTTCACAGTGAAGCCGCACCAGCTCCGCTCGAGCGCAAGCGAGACGACTCGTCGCGGTCGCTGCGACGCGAGCCACTGCGCGGCCGCCGAGACGCGGGTCGGATCCGCGCGCAGCATGCGCGCCTCGGGAAGTCGGATCGACAGGCGCTCGCGCAGCACCTGCTCGAGATCGGGAGCGGGCCACTCGGGCGCGCCGTTCGCGGTGCGGTCGGGCTCGAGCGGCACGATCGCGACCAGGATGCCGGCGCCTCGCCCCGGCAGCGGATCGTCGGGGAGCGGCGGCGGTGGCGGAGACAGCGCATCGGCACGCGCCCACGCCTTCGCGGCCTCCTCGCTGCGGCCCTGCGCGACGAGCGTGCGCGCGAGCGCGCCTTCCAGCGCGGCGTTGCCCGGATCGTCCGCGATGCCCTGTCGCAGCACGTGTTCGGCGTCCGCGCTGCGACCTTCGCGCAGCAGCGCGCGGCCCTGCTCGAGCGCGAGCCGGGAGACGAGCGGGTCGGGAGCGGGCGGCGGCGCCGATACCGCTCGCGGCGCCTGACAGGCGCCGCACAGCGACGCGAGCCCCGCGGCAAGCGCGCGACGCGCCACTCGGCGCATCAGCGACGCACCAGCGTGTCCCGGTGGTAGTAGACGTCGTCGCGCTGCGGGTGATCGACGTTGTAGTGCAGGCCGCGGCTCTCCTTGCGCCGGCGCGCGCACTCGACCACGAGCTCGGCGACGGTGGCGAGGTTGCGCAGCTCGACGAGGTCCGGTGTCAGCTTCACGTTCCAGTAGTACTCGGTGATCTCCGTCTGCAGCAGCTCGATGCGCCGGCGGGCGCGCTCGAGCCGCTTGTCGCTGCGGACGATGCCGACGTAGTTCCACATGAGTCGGCGGATCTCGTCCCAGTTCTGTGTGATCACTACCGCCTCGTCGCTCGGGCTCGCGTCGCCCTCCTGCCATGGCGCGGCGTCGCGCGTGTCGGGCGCGACCTCCGGCAGGCGCCGCGCGGTCTCCTGCGCGGCCGCGTCCGCGAAGACGAGCGCTTCGAGCAGCGAGTTCGAGGCCAGCCGGTTTGCGCCGTGGAGCCCGGTGCAGGAGACCTCGCCCGCTGCGAAGAGGTTCGGCAGGTCGCTCTCGCCGCGCAGGTCGGTGCGCACGCCGCCGCAGCAGTAGTGCGCCGCCGGCACGACCGGGATCGCCTCGCGCGTGATGTCGATGCCGAACTCGAGACAGCGCTGGTAGATCATCGGGAAGCGCTCGCGCACGTACGCGGGATCGCGGTGCGTGATGTCGAGCAGCACCCACTCGTCGCCCGAGCGCTTCAGCGCCGCGTCGATCGCGCGCGCGACCACGTCGCGCGGCGCGAGATCCTTCAGCGGGTGTGCGCGCTCCATGAAGGCGTCGCCCGCCTGCGTGCGCAGGATCGCGCCCTCGCCGCGCACGGCCTCGCTGATCAGGAACGACTTCGCCTTCGGGTGGTAGAGGCAGGTCGGGTGGAACTGCACGAACTCCATGTTCGCGAGCGTCGCGCCGCCCCGATACGCCATCGCCATGCCGTCGCCCGAGGCGATGTCGGGATTCGATGTGTAGAGGTAGACCTTTCCGGCGCCGCCGGTCGCGAGCAGGGTGATGCGCGCCTGGAAGCGCTCGACCCGCCCGGTGCGCGCGTCCTGCACGTAGGCGCCGATCGCGCGCCGCGCCCCGGGAATGCCGGCGCGGTCCGACGTCAGCAAGTCGACGCCGCAGTGGTCCTCGAAGAGCGAGATGCGCGGATGCGCGCGCGCGCGGGCGAGCAGCACGCGCTCGATTTCGGCCCCGGTCGTGTCCCGATGGTGCAGAATGCGGCGGTGGCTGTGGCCGCCCTCGCGACCGAGGTCGAAGCGGCCTGCGCCGTGCGAGGCGTCGAAGTCGGCCCCGAGCTTCAGCAGCGCGTCGATCATCGCCGGGCCGCGCTCGACCACGCGCTGCACGACGTCGGGATCACAGAGGCCGGCGCCGGCTTCCAACGTGTCGTGCACGTGCGAATCGAACGAGTCGTCGGGGTCCTGGACCGCGGCGATGCCGCCCTGCGCCCAGTTCGTCGCGGAGTCGGCGGCTCGCTTCTTCGTGACGATCGCCACATCGGCGCGATCGGCGATGCGCAACGCGTAGAACAGACCTGCGATTCCACTGCCGAGAACCAGGACGTCGAATCGGTGCGGGTCGCTCAAGCAGGGGGTCTCGAGTACGCCCCGGGGCTAAAGGGCCTCTGCCCTGGCCTCCGATAAGCGCGGGTCGATGGGTGCTTCGCATTCTATCCGTACGCAGCGACGCTGCGAAGCCCCCCGAAGGGGGTCGCGACGTCCCTCGCGTGCGTCCCGCGCGCGCCTCGTGATCGCCTGGCTGGTCGGCGTCGGCTCGCTCTGCGTGAGTGAGCTGGCGCACGCCGGCGCCATCTTCCAGTACACCGATGCGCAGGGCGTCACTCACTACACGAATCGGCCCCTTGGGGATGCGCGCTACCAGCGCGTCGTGTTCCACGACGAGCGGCGCATGTGGCGGCCGACCGGATCCCACGCTCGCTACGACGAGCTGATCGACGAGACCGCGCGCGTCTATCGACTGCCGCCCGCGCTGGTCAAGGCGGTGATCGCCGCGGAGTCGGCGTTCGACCCGAGTGCGGTCTCGCACCGCGGAGCGCAGGGACTGATGCAGCTGATGCCGGAGACCGCTGCCTCGCTCGGCGTGGACGATCCGCTCGAGCCGGAGTCGAATGTGCGCGGCGGTGCGGGGTACCTGCGCGCGATGCTCGATCGCTACGGCGATCTCTCTCGCGCGCTCGCCGCCTACAACGCGGGACCGTCCGCCGTGGATCGCTACGGAGGGGTGCCGCCCTATCCCGAGACGCGTGATTACGTCGATCGGGTTCTGACCTACTATCGCTCCTATCATGTCGATTTCGCTCGATAGCGAGGGGACCGCCTCGTCGGGTCCGGTCCCTCCGCTCTCGCGCCACGCGCTCCACGCAACGTCCGCCGCGATCGCGCGCGAGCGTTTCTGGAACGCGCCCAACACGATCACGGTTCTGCGCGCGGGCGTGGTTCCGGTGCTCCTCTTCCTGCCGCTCTTCCCGGGCAAGGGAGCGGGCGCGGTCTTCGCGTGGATCTTCATCGCTGCCGCCGTATCGGATCTGGTCGACGGCTGGCTGGCGCGGCGCGGGAAGATGGTCACGCACATCGGCAAGCTGCTCGACCCGCTTGCAGACAAGCTGCTCGTCGCCACCGCGCTGATCGTGCTGCTGGCGATGGGGCGGATTCCCTTGTGGGCGCTCTGGATGGTGGTCGTGATCGTGGGGCGCGAGCTCGCCGTGACCGGCCTGCGGGGGCTCGCCTCGGCCGGAGGACACGTCCTGGCGGCGTCCGGCCTCGGAAAGCTCAAGACCCTGACACAGAACATCGCGATCGGGGCACTCCTCTTTCACTACGAGACGCTCGGGCTCGACGCGAACCGGGTCGGTCTCGTGTTCCTGACCGTCGCCACGGCCCTGACCCTGGCGTCGGGCTACCGCTACTTCGCCGACTACTTCCGCGGGCTCTCGGCCGCGGGATCCGGAGGACGCTCGTGAGCCGCCTGGACGATCTGCGGGACCGCATCGCATCGCGAGAGGCGCGCATCGGGGTGATCGGCCTCGGCTACGTGGGCCTGCCGCTCGCGCTCGAGTTCGCGCGCAAGGGCTTCCACGTGACCGGCATCGATGTGAACGACACGAAGGTCGAGACCTTGCGCAAGGGCGCCTCGTACATCGAGGACGTGCCGTCCGCGGCGGTGAAGGAGCTGCGCGACCGCGGCGTGTTCGAGGCGACCAGCGACTTCAAGGCGCTCGCGCGCTGCGACGTGATCCACGTCTGTGTGCCGACGCCGCTCACGCGCGCGAAGGATCCCGACGTCTCGCACATGGCGAGCGCGATGGAGGAGATCCGAAAGCGCCTGCGCGCCGGCCAGCTGATCGTGCTCGGCAGCACCACCTACCCGGGCACCACGCACGAGCTCTTTGTGCCGCTGCTCGAGTCGACCGGCCTGCGGGTCGGCGTCGACTTCGCGCTCGCCTTCGCGCCGGAGCGCATCGATCCGGCCAACCGCAAGTTCTCCGTCCACGAGGTGCCGAAGGTCGTCGGCGGCGAGACGCCGCTCTGCGGAGAGCTCGCGGCGCTCTGCTATCGGGCGATCTTCGATCGCGTGGTGCCGGTGTCGTCGACCCAGAGCGCCGAGATGGTGAAGCTGCTCGAGAACACCTTCCGCGCGATCAACATCGGGCTGGTCAACGAGATCGCGCTGATGTGCGACCGCCTCCACCTCGACGTGTGGGAGGTGATCGAGGCCGCCGCCACGAAGCCCTACGGCTTCATGAAGTTCCTGCCCGGCCCGGGCCTGGGTGGCCACTGCATTCCCGTGGACCCGACCTACCTCTCGTGGAAGATGAAGTCGCTGAACTTCACCGCGCGCTTCATCGAGCTCGCCACCGACATCAACAGCCACATGCCGGAGCACGTGGCGCTGCGCGTCGGCGACATCCTGAACGAGGACCGCCTGGCTGTGAACGGATCGCGCGTGCTCGTGCTCGGCGCCGCATACAAGGCGAACGTGTCGGACGTGCGGGAGTCGCCCGCGCTCGACGTGATGCGCGAGCTGACGCACAAGGGCGCGGAGGTCAGCTACCACGACCCGCACGTGCCGGAGCTCGACCTCGACGGCCGCAGCCTGAAATCGGTCGATCTGACGGACGAGGTGCTCTCGGGCTCCGACCTCGTGCTGATCGTGACAGACCACGAGGCCGTGGACCTCGAGCGCGTGGTCGCGAAGGCCGCGCGCGTGTTCGACACGCGCAACGCGACGAAGGGTGTGCGGCAGGGCCGCGAGAAGATCCGTCTCCTCTAGACGCCGGATCCGGCCGCATCTGCTTCGTTGCGCTCCCTCGGCCTGCTCGACGTACGTTCACTACGTCTGTGCGGTCGAAGGAACCGCGCCTCGGATCTGCGGCCGCCTGCGGCGTCTCGCGCGAACGCGCCTCGACGGCCCTTGCCTGGTCGGGGGCCGGCCGCGATATTCCTGCGGCTTTTGCACGAGTAGCTCAGCTGGTAGAGCGCCACGTTGCCAACGTGGGGGTCGCGGGTTCGAGTCCCGTCTCGTGCTCCAAAAAACGCAATGACGGCCGGGGGGTAGCGCTCACGCGTCCTCTCGGCCGTTTGCTTGTGGGAACTAGCGTGGGGACTTGCGTGGGAACTTCGGCCTCGATCTCGGCCGCGATGCGCGCCAGCAGGTCGGCGGGTACCTCGCCCTCGCGCAGCAGCATCGGCGCCCGGTAGCCGTCGCTGCTGCACCACCGCGCGTAGTGGCGCGAGGTCACGGTCACGTCCGCGTGACCAAGCTGGGCGCTCACGTACCCGAGCTGCACGCCGGCCGTGAGGAGTTGACTCGCGAACGTGTCGCGCAGGTCCTTCATCGCGCGGTGCCCGATGCCGGCGCGCTCGAGGGTGCGGCGCCAGTCGCGATGCCTGAAGTTGCCGGGCTCGATCCCGGCGAGCACGAGCGCGCCGGGCGCGGGCTTGAAGCGCTCGCGTTGGAGCCGGCGCAGCGCGAAGTAGAGCCGGCGGGAGAGGGCGACGTCGCGGGCGCGCCCGGTCTTCGGCGCCTCGTCCTCGAGGCCCCAGCCGCGCGGCCGCGTGGCGTCGATGCGGAGGTGGCGACCCATGTCGCCCGAGTTCGCTCCCCATGCGACCGCGCCCCACTTGAGCCCGAGCGCCTCGCCCTGACGCAGGCCGGCGTCGAGCTGGAGCAGCACGAACGCGAGCGCCTCGGCGTCCCCGGCGCGCGCCTCGCAGACCAGGCGTCCGAGCGCGCGCGGCTCCTCGATCGGGTGGATGTTTCGATCGGGCGCCGACTGCGCGCGGCCGCGCTTCGTGCGGTCGCGCCGCCGGAGCTACTCGCGGAAGTCGGCCGCCGGCCGCGCGTCGATGATCCCGAGATCCTTCTCGTAGCCGAGCACCGCGGCGAGCACGTCGAGGTAGCGCCGGCCCGTCGCGGGCGTGCGTCGATGCTCGCGCCCCTTTGCGTCCTTCTACGGCGTCTCGACGGCGAGGTCCACCAGCGGCGCAGCTCCGCCGCATCGATCTCGTCGAGGCGCCGCTCGCCGAGGTGGCGGGGAGCAGGCCGGTCTCCGCGAGGTAGTTGGCGACGTCGTGGCGCGTCGTCTCCGCCAGGTGCGCGACGTCGCCTTCGAGGTAGCGCGTCGCGAAATGCGCGAGCGTCGGCACGCGCGCGTTCGAGCGCCGCGTCGGCCGCGGCGGGATGCCCTTCAGCGCCTCGTAGATCATCCGCATGCGGAGATAGGGATCTCCGCGCTTGCTGATGCGACCGAGGCGGCGCTGCAATCCGCTCGATCGATCACGGGGTGTGAGCCCGAGGTAGCTCGCCAGGTGGCGACCCGATGGGAAGCGAGAGACGTCTCCGAGGAAGGCAACGAGCGCCGTGGCCGTGAGCAGGCCCACGCCGGGGATCGTGCGCAGGCGCTCGATCCGCACATCTTCGCTGGCCAGCTGCTCGAGCTGCTGCTCGAGCGCGCGGATGCGCCCCTCGAGATCTGCGATCTAGCGCGCGGCCTCGGCGAGCACAGGCGCGGGCTCCCGCTCGGCCAGGAAGCGAGCGAACTGAGCGCGCGAGAGGCGTCGGCGTTCTTCCACCCATCCGAGCCGCCGCGATACGGCCACCTCGAACAACGATTTTGCTAGGTCCACTGCGATCGTCGTAGAGTGCATCTCGGACTCCTCCTCTCCGAGTCACTTCGGAGCGTAAGGCGACTCTGGTACGTCGATGCCGTTCGAGTCGCGGGAGGAGTCCATCCCATCACTGCACTTGTCGGCTGACGGCTACTGGTTGCGATCGCCGGGCTGCGCCTCGGAGCTCCGGTCGCCGCGGTTTCCGCGCTGGCCGTGGCCCTCGTTGGAGCGCTCCGCGCGGGGCTGGCTCGATCCGGATTGGCCCGATTCGCGCGCCGCCGGCGGCTGGGGCTCCGCGCGCGATGCCCGCTCGGCGCCGCCGCCCATTTGCTGCGGCTGACGGTAGACGCGGTTCGCGGGCTCGCCAGGGAGGTCGGGCGGCGGGGGCGACGACGCGCGCTCGTGTCGCTCGGAGCCGAGGCCGCGTTCGGCTCGCGGCTGCGGCGGCTCCGGAGTCGCCGGCCGCGCGCCCGCCTCGGACGGCGGAGCCGGAAGAGTCGCGCTCGGCGTCTCGGCGCCGCGCCCGTAGGCGTGCCGGTTCTGGATGTCGTTCTCGTGACCGCCCTGCGTTTCCGCAGCCTCGTGGCTCTGCGGTGCCGCACCCGGCTCCACGCGGCGGACCGGCGGCTGCGGGGCGGGTCGCTCCGGCTTCTCGAAGCGCGGGGCGGGCGGCGGGATCTGGCGCTCGGACTCGCTGTCGCGGCCAAAGGGCGGGCGCCGTGACAGGTCCTCGTGTCGGGGCCGGCCGGGCCGCTCCTGGCCGGCCGCGGGCGACGTCGCTTCGGCGGTGGAGGTCGTGGCGTGACCCGGTCGGTTCTCCTCGTGTGCTTGCCCGTTCTCGCCGTGACCCTTCACGAGGTCGGAGGTGCGCTCCGGCTCGGCACCGCGAGCCGTGTCTCGGCGAGGCTCGCGCCGCGCCGTCACGGTGGGCCGATCCGCGTCGCGCCCCGGATGCTCTGCAGGTCGGGCGTTCGCGACCAGGCTCGAGGCGTCGTGATCCACCGACCAGTCGTTGTGGACCGGCTTCAGCTTGTCGGGGTTGCCGCGGCGGTACGGCTCGTCGCGCCCGGTCTGACGGCCGAAGTGCTTGCGGTCCACCTCGACGATCGCGTTACGCACATCTGTGTTCCGGTAGTTGTGGATCTCGTTCACGTTGACGATCGTCGTGTTGTGAATCTCGACGTTGTTCACGTAGCGGGGGCCGCCCCAACCTGCCCAGTGCGGGTGCTCGCGGAAGTGCGCCGGGCCCCACCAGGGCACGATCGGCTCGCCCCAGCCGAGCGCGACCCAGCCGACCTGCGGCGAGCCGAAGGAGACGCCGAGGGAGAAGCCGCCGCCGCCATAGAAGGCGACGAGCGCCGGCGCGTAGTAGGCGCGCCGCACCAGCGGCCCCGGGCACCAGCCCCAGTAGCCGGAGACGTTGACCCAACGCCCGTAGTGGAAGGGCGCCCAGCCCCAGGGCGCGTTGTCCACCCAGGTCCAGCCGTAGTACGGGTCGAACATCCAGCGGCCGTTGCTGTAGGGCGCCCAGCCCGCGGGCACTCCACTCGGGACCCACATCGCGCCGTAGGTCGGCACGACGCGCCAGGCCCCGTACTGATCGAGGTCGTCCATGCCGTAGACGTCGGACGGCACGTAGCGCGCGCTCACGGCGTCGAGCTGCTCGTCGGTGCGCGAGTAGTTCCAGCGATCCCAGGCGTCGAGCTCGGGCGCGGCGTAGGTCTCGACCACGGGGGCGTTTCCGTCTCGCACCACGACCTGCTCACTGGGCGCGATGGTCGACGACTCGCCCGACGGTGCTGTCACCGTCGCCCGACCGCCGCGGCGGCTGGTGAAGGTGGTGAGCTCGTCGGAGACGCCGATCCGGTAGTAGCCGCTGCGCTCGACCGTGAAGGCCGCGTGCGGCGTGTCCACCTCGAAGCTGTGGCCGGCCGTCAGGCTGCGAAGGTCGAGCGACACGCTGCCGCTCGTCACGCGCAGCTGGAGGAAGTCGGGCTCGATGCTCGTGAACCCGAGCTCGGTCTGCTCGCCCGCGCGCACGTAGGCGCGGGGCCCGACCTGGACCTCGAGATTGGAGCCCTGCGCCGTATACAGCACATCTCCGGAGGAGAGCGCGGTGTTGACCTGCGCCGGTGTCCAGTCCTGGGCGCCCTGCCGCATGAACGACACGGCGCCGTCCGCAAAGCTGAGGCGCGGCGGCGTGCGCTCGAAGCCAAGCGCCTCGTCGTCGCGGGCGACCGCTCCGGCGTTCGCGGCCAGGAAGAGCAGCGGCGTCACCCAAGCGGTCGCCAGCCAGCGGGCCATTCGCCTCGACATCGGAACCCTCCCACGTTGCGGCCATCCTGATCGTCCGGCTGCTGGATCGACTGGATCGCGATGCTTGGACGTGGGCCCGTCCGGAAATCTTCGGGGGGACGGGGCGGGCGCGGCCAACGTGGGAGTCGCGGGTTCGAGTCCCGACTCGTGCTCCAGAGCCCTCCGGAACGGGGCGAGGGCGCTGGCTGTCGCCCCGTTCGAGCTTCCGGGACCCGCATCACACCATCGAGTAGCCGCCGCTCACGCTGAGCGTCTGGCCGGTGATGTAGCTCGACGCGTCGGAGGCGAGGAAGACGACTGCGTCGGCGACCTCCGCCGCGGTGCCGAGCCGGCGCAGGGGATAGTTCTTCGCGATGCGCGCGCGCAGCTCGTCGGTGCGCCAGCGGCGGTTTCCCTCCGCGGTCCACATGCTGCGCGGGGAAATCTCCGAGTCGTCGTCGGGCATCGTCATGCCGGGGCACACGACGTTGAGTCGAACGCCGTGCTTGCCGACCTCGGTCGCGAGGCTCTTGCTGAGCGCGACGATGCCCGCCTTGCACGCGCCGTAGACGGCCTCGCCGTACTGGCCGACGCGGCCGGCGTCGGAGCCGAGCGAGACGATCGCGCCCGACCCGCGCGCGATCATTCCATCGAGCACGGCGCGGATGCAGTGGATCGCGCCCCAGAAGTTGAGCTGGACCTCGCGCTCCCACTCCTCGCGCTGCTTCTCCATGAAGAGCGCGTCGACCGTGCCGCCCGCGTTGTTCACGAGCACGTCGATGCCGCCGCGTCGCGCCTCCACTTCGCGCACCATCTGCTGGACGCTCTCCCGGTCGGTCACGTCGGTGCGGACCACGAGCGCGGAGGCGGCGCCCTGCTGGCGCGCCTCGGCCGCCACCTTCTCGCCCTGCGCCGTGTCGATCTCCGCGATCGTGACGTGCGCGCGCTCGCGCGCGAACGCGTGCACGATCGCGCGTCCGATGTTCGAGCCGCCGCCCGTCACGACCACGCTCCGGCCCGCGAGGTTCAGCTCCATCGCGCGCTCTACTTCCGGAACTTCGAGAAGTCGACCGGGCGCTTCTCGACGAACGCGTTGCGGCCCTCCTGGGCCTCCTCGGTCTGGTAGTAGAGGGACAGCGCGGTCGACGCGAACTCGCCGACGCCCGCGCGCACCTCCGTGTCCATATTGAACGACTGCTTCGCGAGGCGCAGCGCGGTCGGGCTCTTCTCCAGCAGCTCGCGGCACCACTTCTCGGTCTCGGCGCGGA
>DATKND010000158.1:0-63855 GCA_035541475.1 Myxococcota bacterium
CGACGGAGCGAGCGTTGCTGCGCGTCGCGCGCGAGGTCGCCGCATCGCTCGGCGGCCCGCTCGGCTCGCACCGCTCGCGCCTGTTCGCGGCCGCGCGCGAAACGCTCGAGCGCGCCGACGGAGCGCCGCCGTCGCGCGGCGTCGCGATCTACGGCTTCAGCGACGCCACCGGCGTGCAGACCGATCTGCTGGTGACCCTGATCCGCGAGCTCGACGCGCGCGTGTGGCTCGAGCTGCCGCCGCGGCCCGCGCCCTCGGCCGGTGCGCGGGAGAGCGCCTTCGGAGCGAGCTTCCGCGAGCGCCTGCGCGCGGCGGCGCCGAGTGAGACGCGCGTCGCGGCCGCGACACCGGCGCGAGTCGAGATCTGGCGCGCGCGCGACCCGTTCGACGAGGCGCGCGCGGTCGCCGGCGCGCTGCGCGCCGCGATCGACGCGGGCGCCGAGCCCGAGCGGATCGCGGTCGTCGCGCGTGATCTCGCGCCTCATGCGCTCGCGCTGCGGCGGAGCCTCACCGGTCTCGGCGTGCCGTTCTCCGGAGCCGGGGAGCGGGGTCCGGTGTCGCCGGCCGGTCGCCGGCTCGGCGCGCTGCTGGCGATCCTCCGAGAAGGAGCCGACGTCGCCGCCGAGCGCTGGCTCGAGGCGCTCTGGCGGCTGCCGACGACGACACCAGGCGGCGACGCCCCGGCGCCTTCTCTCGAGCAAACGGCGGATCTGCGGCACGCGCTGCACGCGCAGGGCTGCGCCGCGCTGCGCGACGCCGCCGCGCTACCGGCGGATCGGATCGACGCGCTGCGCGACGCCGCGGCCTCGTTGCTGCGGCGCCTCGAGGGCTGGCCGGCGCGCGACGCGCTGTCGGGACACGCGCGCCGGCTCCGCGCGCTCGTGCGCGACGGCCTCGGCTGGGAGGCGGAGACGCCCGGCCTCCACGACCTCGAGGAGCGACTCGCGGGCGCGGGCGACCCGACACTCGAGCGAGTCGAGCTCCTCGACTGGCTCGCGCGCGCGCTCGACACGGCGCTGCGCGTCCCGATCGGCGGCCGCGGCGGCGGCGTCGCGTTGCTCTCGGTGATGGAGGCGCGCGGGCTCACCTTCGAGCGCGTCTTCCTGCTCGGGCTGAATCGCGGCGTGTTCCCGCGCGGCATCCGCGAGGATCCGCTGCTGCCGGACCCCGCGCGCCGCCGGCTGCGCGAGCTGCTGCTCGACCTGCCGGTCAAGCGCGACGGCTTCGACGAGGAGCGCTTCCTCTTCGCGCAGACCCTGGCCTCGGCCGAGCAGGTCACGCTCTCGTTCTCGCAGTGGGACGCGGAAGGGCGGGTGCTCGCGCCTTCGCCGCTCCTCGACGCGCTGACGCGCGCGGCCGAGCCGGTGCCACCGCCTGCGCCGGCCGTCGCGACGCCGCGCGAGCGCGCGTGCGAGGCGGGGCTCGCGCAGCCGCGCGAGCGCTTCGGCGCCGCGCTCGAGGTCGCGCTCGAGGCGTTTCGCGACGCCGGCGCGGCCGCATCGGACGTCGTGGCGCTGACGCGCGCGCGTGTCGCGGTGCTCGGCGAGCTCGACCCGCGCGACGGGCGGCGTCGCGCGGCGGGTCCCTACCTCGGCTTCGTCGGCCGCGCGCGAGCGCAGGACGCGCGCGCCGGCGCGATCTCGGTGACCATGCTCGAAGGCCTCGCGCGCTGCGGCTGGCAGGTCTTCCTGCGGCGCCTGCTCCAACTCGGTCCCGTCCCCGACGCGCGGGGCGCGCTGCCCGGAGGCGCCGACGCGCGGCTCCTCGGAAACGTCGTCCATCGTGCGCTCGAGCGGATCGCGGCGTCGCGGGGCCGAGGTGTTGCGCTCGATGCGCTGCGCGACGTCCCGGCGGAGCCGCTCGCCTGGCCGGAGCCGCAGGCGCTCGACGCGATCCTGCTGGAAGCGGCGCAGGACGTCGTGCGAGAACAGTCGATCGCGCTCGCGAGCTACGCGCACGGACTCGCGCGCCGCGCGCTTCCGTTCGTGCTCGAGGCGCGCCGCGCGGACTGGGAAGGCGGCGCGCCGCTCGTCCTCGGCGCTGAAGTGAAGGGCGCTCTGCGGGTGGCCGGGCCGGATGGCGCTCCGCGGGAGATCTCGTTCCGCGCGGATCGCGTCGATCGCCACGGCGACGGCCTGCGACTCACCGACTACAAGACCGGCAAGCCGCCCGGCGGAGACTCGTCCGCCCGGGCTCGACACGAGAGAGCGTTGTGCGAGCGAATCGCGCAGGGCGCGGCGCTCCAGGCGAGCGTGTACGCGGCTGCCGCGGGCGCGGCGGGGCAGGGCCGCTACCTCCATCTCCGGCCCGACCTGCCGGCCGGGGTCCGCGCGCTTGCGGCGCCGGGCGACCCGGAGCGCTTCACCGAGGTCGTCGGCACCTTGCTCGCCGCCTGGGATCTCGGCGCCTTCGTTCCGCGCCTGCGCGATCCAGCGAACGACCAGGAGCCCTTCACCTGCCAGGGCTGCGACGTGAAGGAGGCGTGCCTGCGCGGCGACTCGGGCGTCCGGCTGCGGCTCGGCGAATGGGCGGCGGGCGCGCCCGCCACCGACGTGGAGCGCGCGGCCCGGACGCTGTGGCGCCTGCCGGAGGCCGAGGCATGAGCGCGAGCCCCGACGCGTTGCGCGAGTCGGACGCGCGCGCCCGCGCGCGCGCGCAGCGCGAGTTCGAACGCCCGCTGGTGATCGAGGCCGGAGCCGGCACCGGGAAGACCGCGACCCTGGTCGCGCGCGTGCTCGCGTGGTCGCTCGGACCGGGCTGGGAGCGCGCCGTGCGCGAGCTGCGCTCTCCCGCGCGCGACGACGCGGCGCGCGTCGCGGCGCAGGTGCTCGACCGCGTCGTCGCGATCACCTTCACGGACGCCGCGGCCGCCGAGATGGCGCGGCGCGTGGACGACGCGCTCGCGCGGCTCGCATCCGGCGAGTGGCCGGTCGGCATCGATCCGGACGCATTGCCCGCAGCGCCGCTCCTGGCGGACCGCGCCTCTGCGCTTCGCAGCGCGCTCGACCATCTCCAGGTGCAGACGATCCATGCGTGGTGTCGGAGACTTCTCGCGGCGCATCCGCTCGCAGCGGGCGTGCACCCGGGCTTCGAGGTCGACGCGAGCGGGCGCCTCGCCGCCGACGCGCTGCGCGCCGCGCTCGAGCGCCGACTCCGCACGGCGTATGCGGCGCGCGATGCGCACGCGCTCGCGCTCGCGGAGCGCGGCATCGGACCCGCCGAGCTCGAGCGGGCGCTGCTCGCGCTGCGTGAGCGCGGCGTTTGCGCCGACGAGCTCGCGCAGGATCCCGCGACCCCCGATCGGCTCGAGGACCTGCTCTCGCGACTGCGAGAGGCGCTCGCGGCGCTGCGCGACGCGGGCGGAGGCGTCCTCGCGCGCGCCGATCGCGACAACGCGGCGAAGGTCGCGCAGGCCGTGACGGCGGCGATCGTCTCGCTGCCGGAGCGGGCGACGCGCGAGAGCGTCGCGGCGTGCGCCGCCTCGCTGCGCGGCCTCTTCGAGAAGCTGCGCGCCCACCTGACGAAGTGGCGCAAGGAGGACTTCTCCGGGCGCGAGCTCGAGGCCTTCGGCGGCGGAGCCGGCGCCGTCGCGGGTGCGGCGGCGCGGCTCGAGCCGCTGCTCGGCCACGTCCTCGCGATCGAGCTGCCGCTGCTCGACGCAGCGCGCGAGGTGCTCGGCGGCGCGCTCGCGGAGGCGGAGCAGTCGCTCCGGCGCAGCGGGACGCTCGGCTTCGGCGACCTCCTCACCGGCGCCGCGACCCTGCTCGCGGAGCGGCCCGACGTGGCGGCGTCGGTGCGCGCGCAGATCGACCAGCTCCTCGTCGACGAGTTCCAGGACACCGATCGGCGTCAGTGCGCGATCGTCGAGAGCCTGGCGCTCGCGGGTCCGCCGGCGTCGCGGCCGGGCCTCTTCCTGGTGGGCGATCCGAAGCAGTCGATCTACGGCTGGCGCGAGGCGGACCTCGCCGCCTACGAGGGCTTCGTGCGCCGTGCGCTCGAAGAGGGAGGCGAGCCGCATCGATTGAGCGTGAATCACCGCTCGGTGCAGTCGATCCTGCGCGAGGTCGAGCGCGTGGTGGGGCCCGTGATGCGGGCCGAGCCGGGCCTCCAGCCGGGCTTCGAGCCGCTGGTTCCGCGGCCCGGCGCGGAAGAGGGAGAGCCGGTCGAGTACTGGCTGCCGGCGACGCGCGACCCCGACACCGGCGCGCTGACGCAGACGTCCGCGGCGCTGGCGAGCGCCTGCGAGGCGCAGGCGCTCGCGCGTCACCTGCGCGCGCTGCACGAGACCCGCAGCGTCGCATGGGGCGACATGGCGGTGCTGATGCGCAGCCGCGGCGACTGGGAGATCTACCTCGAGGCGCTGCGACGGCACGGCATCCCTTTCCGCGTGGAGGGCGACCGCAGCTACTACCGGCGGCGCGAGATCATCGAGGCGGCGGCGTTCGTGCGATGCGTGCTCGACCCCGATGACGCGCTCGCGCTCGTCGCCGCGCTGCGCTCGTCCGCCGTCGGCGTGCCCGACGCCGCCTGGCAAGGTCTCTTCGCGATCGGCCTTCTGGCCCGCGCGGCGAGCCTCGAGGGTGCGTCGCCGGACGCGCTCGCGGATCTCGCGCGCGAGGTCGAGGCCGTCGCCGCGGATCTGCCGGCCGGCGTGCCGGGCATCGAGCGCGTGCGCGGCTGGGAGAGGAATCTCGTCGCGGCGCTTTCCGCCGTCGCGAGACTGCGTCGGCTCTTCCAGGAGGCGCCGCCCGACGTCTTCGTCGAGGCGCTGCGCGACGCCGTCTGCTTCGAGGCGAGCGAGGCGGCGCGCTTCCTCGGCTCCTGGCGCGTCGCCAATCTCGAGCGCTTCTTTCGCGGGCTCGCCGCGCAGCTCGCCGACGGCGCGGACACCGCGCAGATCCTGCGCGAGCTGCGCCGCGCGGTCGCGGAAGAAGAGCCCTCGGAGGAGATGCAGCCGCGCGACCTCGAGAGCGACGGCGTGCGCGTCTCGACGCTCCACGGCGCGAAGGGGCTCGACTTCGGCTGCGTCTTCCTGGTGCAGCTCCACAAGGGAAGGGGCCGGCAAGCGCCCGATGTGGAGGTCGGTCGGGTCGCGGACCGGCTCGAGTACCGCGTGCTCGGCGCGAGCACGCCGGGCTTCGACCTCGTGCGGACGACACGCGAGAAGGTCGAAGAGGCCGAGCGCGTTCGGCTGCTCTACGTGGGCATGACGCGCGCGCGCGATCGGCTCGTGCTTTCGGGACTGTGGCCGAGCTTCGGAAAGACGACGGAGAGCGCGGTCGCGCTGCTCGAGCGGCGCGCGCCCGCGCCGGCGGACTGGTCCGACACCGACGCGCGCTGCGCTCGCGAGCAGACGAGCGCGGTGGAGAGCGCGGGGGCGCGCTGGCGCGTGCTGGCCTCGGAGGCGGAGGGCGACGCGCCCGCGCCGCCGCAGCGGGCGACGCTTCCGCTCGACCTGCCCGCGCTGCGCGCCGAGGCGCTGCGCCTGCGCGCGGAGTCGGAGCGCGCGCGCGTCCGCATGGCGAGGCCGCGCGGCGGCCGCGCGAGCGAGCCGGCGCGCGACGACCGCGACGACGCGGACGACGAGCTCGAGACGCCGCGCCGCGCGATGGGCGTCGCGCACGCGGGCGCGGAGCTCGCGAGGCGGGTCGGCAGCGCGGTCCACGCCGCGCTCGAGCGGCTCGATCTCTCGGCCGCGGAGCCGAGAGCCGCGCTCGCTCGCGCGCGCGACGAGGCGCTGCGAGCGCTGGCCGCGGACTCGTCACGCGCCGAGGTCGCCGCGGTGCGCGACGCCGCCAGCGAGCTGCTCCTGCGCTTCTCGCGTGGCGAGCTCTTCGCGAGGCTGTGGGCGTCGCGAGATCGCGTGGTCGCCCGCGAGCTGCCCGTGCTGCTGCCTGCCGCGAGTGACGGCGACGCGCAGGACTTCGTCGCCGGCAGCATCGACCTCGTGCTGCGCGACGCCGCGACCGGCGAGCTGGTCGTGGTCGACTACAAGACCGACCGCGACGGCCCCGACGCGCAGGGCGCCTCCCGGCGCGAGGCGTACCGTCGCCAGGGAGCGGTGTATCAGCGCGCGCTCGCGGAGTCTCTCGGGCTGGGCACACCGCCGCGCTTCGAGCTCTGGTGGCTCGCCACGGACCGCACCGAGGTGATCGCGTAAGCTCGCTGGCGGTGGACGGGAACTTCCAGCTCGAGCTGGCCTCTCGGGTCGCGGCGGCCACGGGTCTCGGCCTGCTGATGGGCCTCGAGCGCGAGTGGGCGCAGCGCGAGGACGAGACGCGGTTCGGCGGCGTCCGGACCTTCGCGTTGATCTCGCTCTCCGGCGCCGCCGCGTCCTATGCGGGCCAGGCGCTCGCGCTGCCGGTGCTGCCGCTCGCCGTCTTCGGCGCGGTCGCCGCGCTCGTCGCGCTCTCGTACGTGACCACGGCGTGGCGCGGCCAGCTCGGCATGACCACCGAGGTGTCGGCGCTGTTCTCGTTCGTGCTCGGCATCCTCTGCGTACAGGGCGAGGTGTCGGTCGCGGCGGCGCTCGGCGTGGTCGCGACGATGCTGCTCGCGCTGAAGGAGCCGCTTCACGCCCTTGCGCGGCACATGGAGGCCCGCGACGTCGAGGCCACGGTGCGCTTCGGCCTGATCACGGCGATCGTGCTGCCGCTGCTGCCGCATCGCAGCTACGGGCCCCCGCCTTTCGACGTGCTGAACCCGTACCAGATCTGGCTGATGGCGGTCCTGATCGCGGGCCTGAACTTCGCGGGCTACGTGCTGGTGAAGCTCGCCGGCCCCGAGCGCGGGCTCGGGCTCGCGGGGCTGCTCGGCGGACTGGTCTCGAGCACGGCCGTCTCGCTCGGCTTCGCGCAGCGCTCGAAGACGCAGCCGGGCGCCAGCAGTGCGCTCGCGCTCGGGATCCTGCTGGCCTGGACGGTGATGTTCGTGCGCGTGATCGCCGAGGTCGCCGTGGTGAACGCCTCGCTCGTCGCGCTCGTGGCGCCGGCCGCAGGCGCGCTGACCTTCGCGGGACTGCTGGCCATCGCGCTGCTGTACCGGCGGCGCGGCCGCGGCGTGTCCGACGCGGCGGGCGCGCAGTCCGCCTCCAACCCGCTCGAGCTCCGCATGGCGATCCGCTTCGCGCTGCTCTACGCGCTGATCACGGTCGGCGCGAAGGCCGCGCAGCTCTACTTCGGCGACGCGGGCCTCTACCTCGCGGGCGCACTGGCCGGCGTCACCGACGTCGACGCGATCACGCTCTCGATGTCGAACCTCGTCGGCGGGGGCGGCCTGGAGCCGGTGATCGCGGCGCGCACGATCGGAATCGCGGTGCTCTCCAACACCGTGACGAAGTGCGCGTTGGTGTGCGCGCTCGGCGCGCCGTCGCTCCGGCGCGCGATGATCCCGATCGGCGCGTCGCTGGCCTCGGTCGGTCTGGCCGCGCTTCTGCTGGCGCTATAGTCGCGCCCGCTTTCTTCGGCGCGAGCGAGGGAGACGAGCAGGCGATGTCGGACATCATGAAGCAGCGCGAGCGCGCGTTCGAGGCGGACTACTTCCGCAAGCAGGACGAGAAGCTGCTGGCGAAGATGAGGGAGCAGGCGGCCCTCCAGGAAGTCGCGCAGGCGCTCGCCGACAAGCTGCGCGTCGATGACAAGGAGCTGGTGGACCGGATCCTGGCGCTGGGGATCCACCGCGAGAACGGCCCGGCCATCCTGCTCATGCCGCTGATCCAGGTGGCCTGGGCGGACGGAGGCGTGAGCGACGCCGAGCGCGAGGTCGTCCTCGGCACGGCGCGCGAGCGCGGCGTCGAGCCGGGCACACCTGCCTACCGGCAGCTCGAGGACTGGCTGCGCAAGCGCCCATCGGACGCCCTCTTCGACGCGGCGCTCGAGGTGTGGAAGGCCGCGGCCTCGGTGCTGCCGGCGTCCGAGCGCGAGGAGAGGATCCGCCACGTGGTCGGAGGCTGCCGACGCGTCGCCGAGGCGTCCGGCGGCGGGCTCGCGAAGCTCCTCGGCATCACCGCCGCGGCGGTGTCGCAGGACGAGTCCGCGGTGCTCGACGCGATCACCGCGAAGCTGCGCTCCGCGCCGCCGGCCCGCACCTAGCACGGGGACGTGCTCGAGAAGACCTACCCGTACTACCTCGGGAGCGTCGCGCAGGCGCCGAACCAGGACCTCGAAGTGCGCGACAAGTACAGCGGCGCGCTCGCGACGCGCGTCGCGCTCGCGGACCCCGCCGCGATCGAGAAGGCGATCGGGCTGGCCGCCGCCGCGGCGGAGCCCATGCGCGCGCTGCCGGCCTACGAGCGCCAGCGCGCGCTGAATCACTGCGTGCGCCGCTTCGAGGAGCGCGCGGACGAGCTCGCGCACGCGCTCTGCGTCGAGGCGGGCAAGCCGATCCGCGACTCGCGCGGCGAGGTCGCGCGTCTGATCGACACCTTTCGCGTCGCGGCCGAGGAGTCGGTTCGCATCACCGGCGAGGTGCTCCCGCTCGACATCTCCCCGCGCGCCCGGAACTACACGGGCATGTGGAAGCGCGTCCCGATCGGGCCGTGCTCCTTCATCTCGCCCTTCAACTTCCCGCTGAACCTCGCGGCCCACAAGGTCGCGCCGGCGATCGCGGCGGGCTGCCCGTTCGTGCTGAAGCCCGCGAGCCTGACGCCGGTCGGCGCGCTGATGATCGGGCAGGCGCTCGCCGAGACCGACCTCCCGCGCGGTGCCTTCTCGATCCTGCCGGCGCGGCGCGACGGCGCCGACCTCTTCACGACGGACGAGCGATTGCGCCTGCTCTCCTTCACGGGCTCGCCCGAGGTCGGATGGGCGCTGAAGGCGCGCGCCGGCAAGAAGAAGGTGATCCTCGAGCTCGGCGGCAACGCCGCCGTCGTGGTCGACGCCGACGCGGATCTCGACGACGCCTGCGAGCGGATCGTCTTCGGCGCGTTCTACCAGTCGGGCCAGAGCTGCATCGGCGTGCAGCGCATCCTGGTCCACGAGCGGGTGTACGATCGGCTGCGTGAGAAGCTCGTCGCCGCGACGCGCGAGCTCCGCATGGGCGATCCCCAGGACGAGGCGACCTTCATCGGCCCGATGATCTCGGAGGCCGAGGCCGCGCGGCTCGAGCGCTGGATCGCGTCGGCGACCGCCGCCGGCGGCCGCCTGCTCTGCGGCGGCTGCCGCAAGGGCGCGATGCTCGAGGCGACCTTGCTCGAGGACGTGCCGCGAAGCCAGGAGATCGTCTGCAAGGAGGCCTTCGGCCCGGTGGCCGTGCTCTCGCGCTTCCGCGACTTCGAGGCCGCGCTCGCCGAGGTGAACGACAGCGCCTTCGGCCTGCAGACCGGCGTCTTCACGCGCGATCTCTACAAGGCGCAGCGCGCCTGGGACGCGCTCGAGGTGGGCGGCGTGCTGATCGGCGACGTGCCGTCCTGGCGCGCCGATCACATGCCCTACGGCGGTGTCAAGGATTCGGGGCTCGGGCGCGAGGGTGTGCGCTTCGCGATCGAGGATATGACGGAGATCCGCATGCTGGTGGTGCGGACGCCGCCGGCCCGAGGCTGAGCGAGGGGGGAGCTTGGAGGCGACGGCCGAGTCGGTTCGCGCGCTGCTCGCGCGCGAGAGAGCGAGCGGCGAGGCGACAGTGCGCGGCTGGCTGCGCACGGTGCGCCACGGGAAGGACGTGTCGTTCCTCGAGGTCTCGGACGGCTCCTGCTTCGCGGGGCTCCAGGTGGTGGCCTCGCCGGAGCTGCCCGAGTACGCGTCGGTGGTGCGATCGCTCCGCACCGGCTGCGCGGTCTCGGCCACGGGTGAGCTGGTCGACTCGCCGGGCAGCGGGCAGCGCTTCGAGCTGCGCGCGCGCCGCGTCGAGCTCGTCGGCCCCGTCGGCGACGACTATCCGCTCCAGAAGAAGCGACACTCATTCGAGTTCCTGCGCGAGGTGGCGCACCTGCGCGCGCGCACCAACACGCTCGGCGCGGTGCTGCGCGTGCGCAACGCCGCCGCGCGCGCGGTGCACGACTTCTTCCAGCAGCGCGGCTTCGTGTGGCTGCACGCGCCGATCGTCACGGCGTCGGACGCCGAGGGCGCCGGCGCTCTCTTCCGCGTCACCACGATCGACCCCGCGAGCCCGCCGCGCACGCCGGACGGCCACGTCGACTACGCGCAGGACTTCTTCGGTCGCCAGACCTTCCTCACCGTGTCCGCGCAGCTCGAGGCGGAGATCGGCGCGCTCGCGCTGACGAACGTCTACAGCTTCGGGCCGACCTTCCGCGCGGAGAACTCCAACACGAGCCGGCACCTCGCGGAGTTCTGGATGGTCGAGCCGGAGATGGCCTTCTGCGACCTCGACGGCGACGTCGCGCTCGCGGAGGCCTTCCTGAAGCACCTCTTCCGCAGCGTGCTCGAGCGCTGCCCCGACGACATGGCCTTCTTCGAGGAGCGCATCGAGAAGGGCGTGATCGCGACGCTCGAACACATCGTCGCGTCGCCCTTCGAGCGAATGACCTACAGCGAGGCGGTCGCGGCGCTCGAGCGCTGCGGGCGCTCCTTCGAGTTCCCGGTCCGCTGGGGCGTCGACCTCCAGAGCGAGCACGAGCGCTACCTCGCGGAGGAGCACGTGCGCCGGCCGGTGGTCGTGACCGACTACCCGGCGGAGATCAAGGCCTTCTACATGTACCGGAACGATGACGGGCGCACGGTGCGCGCGATGGACGTGCTGGTGCCGAAGGTCGGCGAGCTGATCGGCGGCTCGCAGCGCGAGCATCGCGAGGACGCCCTGCTCGCGCGCATGCAGGAGCACGGGCTCGATCCGAAGCCCTACTGGTGGTATCTCGAACTGCGCCGCCACGGTGGCGCGCCCCACTCGGGCTTCGGGCTCGGCTTCGAGCGCGCGATCCAGTTCATCACGGGCATGGCCAACATCCGCGACGTGATCCCGTTCCCCCGCGTGCCGGGCCACGCCGAGTTCTGAGCAAGCCGCGCTCCCGCGCGGCGCGCAGCGAGCCGAAGGCGAGCGAAGTTCGGAAGAGAAATAGACCCGATCACGCCGCGCACACGAAATCCACGCACTCGCGCCAGCCCATGCGCGCGAGCTCGGCGCGGATCAGAGCGCGCGCCGAGGCGCCGGCCACCGACACCACGAGCGGTCTCCCGCTCGGCGGTCCGAGCGCGTGGCGCGAGATCACGGGCGCCCCGCGGATCGTGCGACCGATGCGGCGCGGGTGGATCTCGACGATCGCGTCGGCGCGCCGACCGTGCGCTTCGAGCGCGCGCGCCAGCGCGCGGCCGGTTGCGCCGTAGCCCCAGAGCGCATAGCGTTCGCTGCCCGCGAGCAGGCCGGCCGCCAGATGCGCGGCCTTGCACGCGGTGAAGCGCGCCCGCGAGTAGGTGTCGCTCGTGCGCGAGAGACGCCGCGCGTGGATCCGCCACCCGAGGAGCCGCCTCGGCACGACGCCGACCAGGCGCCCGGCGGCGAGCAGGCGCAGCAGGAGGTCGTAGTCCTCGGGCCAACCCGCGTCGTGGTACCCGAAGCGGATCAGCGCCTCGCGCCGCAGCATCCAGGTCGGATGCGCGAGCGGGCACTCGACGAAGGCCTCCTGCCGAACGCGCCAGGGCGAGTCGATGCTCGCGAGCCACGCCTCGTAGTCGCGCAGACCGGAACCGAGCTCGCGGCGCGGGAAGCAGCGCACGTGGCAGCCGACGCCGGAGAGCGTCGCATCGGCCTCGAGTGCCGCGCGCTGCGCGGCCAGTCGCTCCCGGTGCATCCAGTCGTCGGCGTCCATGCGCGCGACGAGCGGCGCAAGACACGCCGCGAGCCCCGCGCGCAGCGCCTCGACGAGGCCCGCGCGCGGCGCGGCGATCACGCGGAAGCGCGGGTCGCGCGCAGCCTGCTCGCGAGCGAGCGCGAGGCTCTCGTCGCGCGAGCCGTCGTCGACGACGATGCACTCGAAGCACCGCTCGGTCTGGCGCTCGACGCTGCGGAGCGCCGCGGCGAGCGTCGCCTCGGCGTCGCGCACGGGCATCAGCACGGAGACGGCGGGAGCCGACACGGAGGCAGACTAACGGAGTCGGTGCGGCGGGCCGGCGGTCCGCGGTAGCCTCGGCCGCGTGGAGATCCGCAGCTTGCGGGCGTCCGAGCTCGAGCAGGCGTGGGAGCTCGATCGCGACGCCTTCCATCTTCCGATCGAGCGCCGCGAGGGGTTCCTGCGGCAGGATCCCGAACGCACGACCGGAGCGTTCGACGGCGCGCGATTGGTCGCGATGACCCGCACGCACCGCTTCGGGCAGTTCTTCGGCGGGCGCGCCGTGCCGATGGGCGGGCTCGCCTCCGTGGCCGTCGTGCCCGACCGCCGCGGCGAAGGCCTCGCGAAGCGGGTCTGCACGGCGGCGCTGCATGTGATGCGCGAGCGCGGCGAGGTGATCTCCTCGCTCTATCCGGCCACCACGAGCCTCTATCGCGGGCTCGGCTGGGAGGTCGCGGGAAACTACACCTGGAGCAAGCTCGCGCCGACGTCACTCCAGGCGTTGCCCGCGCCCGCGCGCCGGGCGCTGCGTCCGGGCTCGGTGTCGGAGCTACCCGCGCTGCGCGCTTGCTATGCGCGCGTCGCAGCGAGCGTGCCCGGGTACCTCGACCGCGGCGACGCCTGGTGGGAGCGGCTCGCATCGTTCTGGCGGGACCGTTCGATCTACGTCGCGACGTCGGAGGACGGCGGCGTCGACGGCTACCTCGTCTACGCGCAGCAGGACGGCGAGTACAGCGGGCTCGGCGGCCCGTTCCGGATCGCGGTGCGCGAGCTGATCGCGGCGACGCGCGACGCCGGCCTCGCGCTCTGGAGGCTGCTCGGCGGCTGGTCGTCGCAGGTCTCGGATCTCATCCTGGTCGGGCCGATCGACGACGGCCTGCTGCTGCTCTCGCCCCAGCAGGCGGTCCAGCCACTGGCGCAGCTCCGCTGGATGACGCGGATCGTCGACGCGCCCGGCGCGGTCGCAGCGCGCGGCTTCGCCGGGGCGCTCGACCTCGAGGTGGCGCTCGAGCTCCGCGACGCGACGCTCCGCGTGAACGACGGCGCCTTCGCGCTGCGCGTGCACAAGGGGCAGGGCGAGCTCGCGCGCGCGGCGCACGCATCGAGCGATGCGCCGCGCCTCTCGATCGGCGGCTTCGCCTCGCTCTACACCGGCTTCGCCGACACGGCCCGGCTCGCGCGCGCGGGACTCCTCGAAGGCGGGACCGAGTCCGCGCTCGCCGCGCTCGACGCCGCCTTCGCGGGTCCCGCGCCCACGTGTCAGGACGAGTTCTAGGAGTCGCCATGGAAGCCGCCGATCTGCGAGCCGACGCGATCCGGCGCGACGGCTATGTCGTCGTGCAGTGTCTCCTGACACCCGCCGAGGTCGACGGGATCAAGCAGTCGCTCGCCCCCTGGCTCGAAGGCCGCCTGATGGGCCGCAACGACTTCGAGGGCTTCCACAGCGAGCGCGTCTACGCGCTGCTCGCGAAGGCGCCTCCGGTCGCGCGCATCATCGAGCACCCGGACGTGCTCGCCGTGCTCGACCGACTGCTGCTGCCGCACTACCGGCTCTCCGCCTGTCTGGCGATCCAGGTGCATCCGGGCGAGACGCCGCAGGGCTGGCATGCCGACGACTCCTACGTGTTCCTGCCGCGACCGCGGCCGATGATGGGCGTCAGCGCGATCTGGGCCTTCGACGACTTCACCGAACACAATGGTGCGACGGAGGTGATTCCCGGCTCGCACGCATGGGGCCCGGACGAGCAGGCCGAGCCCGAGGATCCGCGCGCCGTGAAGGTGGTAATGCCGGCCGGCTCCGTGGTGCTCTTCGCCGGGACGCTCATGCACCGCGGCGGCGCTCATCGCGGCCGCGGAACGCGCCTCGCCATCACGCCGCAGTACTGCCAGCCGTGGATGCGGCAGATCGAGAACATGGCGCTCGCCGTGCCCCCCGAGATCGCGCGCGGCTACTCGGAGCGCATCCAGGAGCTCTGCGGCTACGACATCTTCGAGCCGACCTTCGTCGGATACGTAGATGGCATGCACCCGAAGCGGCTGCTCGATCCGGGCTATGCGCGCGGGCAGAAGACAAAATTGCGCCTTCCGGGCGTGTGAATTGTACGAACGCGCCGGCGCCCTCCGTTCGTCGTAGGACCTTCCCGCGCGTCCGCCCCGCTCGGCCGGGCTCGCCGTGCTGGCACGGTCGCTGCAACGCGACGACTCAGGAGGAGCTCTGACGTGAGCGCGTGCAGTCGCAGTCTCGTGTCGCTGGCCGCGCTCTTCGCGGCGGCGGCGATCGGCTCGCCGGTCTCGGCGGATCCGCCGCAGCTCCATCCCCCGGTTCCCTCCGGCCGGGAAGTGCTGGTGCGCGAGATCGTCAGCGTGACGGGCACCGTGCGGATGGCGTCGCTGCCGGCCGGCCAGGGCAGCGCCGTCGAGGTCGACTCGGACCTGGGCGGGCGCTTCCGCATCGAGCCGCTCGGTCTCGGCGCGCAGCTGCGGAGTCACGTCGACGAGCACGTGACCGTGACCGGCTTCGTCGAGCCCTTCCAGCAGGACGGCCGCCCCGTGCTGCGCGTCTCGCGCATCACTCTGCTCGACCGCCACGCCTGATCCGCGTCAGTCCACCAGGAAGATCGGGCTCGACCAGACGGCGCCGCCGTCCTTCTGCACCGCGCGCACGTAGACGTACTCGCCGGACGCGAGGTCGCGCACCTCGCGGTCGAGCATCACCTCGAGCTCGCCGGCGAGCTTCGCCGTGTCCTCGATGCGGCCGCTGCGCACGAAGTCGACCTTCTCGAGCGGCGTCTCCGCGATCACGTCGACGAAGAGCTTGTCGGTCAGCTTCCCGTCCTTTCCCGCCTCGGCGACCGAGACGCTCTCGCCCATGCGGTGCGAGCCGAGCGCCATGCGCAGCAGCATGCGCGGGCCGTTGGTCGCGTAGACGCGCTTCGCGCGCAGCGCCGCGAGCACGCCCTCGCGCGTCAGGTCGTCGGCGAGGATCGCGGCGAGACCTCCCATCTGCGGGTCGATCTGGTACGCGCCGGGGTGTCCGTCGTGGCGGTCGCCGCTCCCGACGAAGCCGAGCCGGTAGCCGCGGTCGAGCGCGTCGCGCACGAAGTTCCCGGGCAGCGGGTGGGTGATCACATTCGGCGCGTCCGCCGCCTCGGAGGCGCCGTGGATCGAGACGATCTCGGTCACCGGCTCGAAGCGCGGATCGGGCGGGATGGTCCAGTCGGTCGGGATCGGGTCGCCGGCCGAGTGGTGCGCGAAGGTGAGCACCGGAAGCCCCGTCTTCGCGAGCGCGTCCCAGAGCTGCGTCGGCGTCTCGTACTCGGACGAGCTCCACGGGTACACGGGACCCGTTTCTCCGAAGTAGAGCACGTGGCGGTGGCCGTAGATCCAGCTCGTCCACTCGTAACCGAGGAGCGTCACGAAGCGGCCGGGCTCGTGGAAGGCGTGCACCTGCTTCTGGATCTCCTGCCACATCTCCGGGTGCGAGTAGAGCGGGAGCATGCCCCAGTGGTCGTGGTCGGTGAGCGCCGAGACGTCGAGGCCCGACACGTCGCGCGCGTAGGTGAAGTAGTCCTCGGGCAGCCCCGTGCCGTCGGAGAAGTTCGAGTGCCCGTGCAGATCACCCCAGTAGATCTTCGGGCCCTCGGGCGTGACCACCATCGGGTTGCTCGTGACGGTGTCCTTGCCGACGCGCGCGCGGAGCCGGTAGGTGCCGGGATCGTGCGCGACGCCCTCGACGTGCCGGCGCCCCTCGTTCTCGCGCGCGAAGCGCACGGTGGCGGGGAGCTCGACGCCCTTCGGCACGTCGACGAGCTGCACCTCGCCCTCGGCGTCGACGCCGTCGTCGCGCCAGGCGTCGATGAAGGCGAGCGTGACGCGGAAGGTCTCGCCCGGGCGCACGACGGTCGGCACCGTGAAGAGGAGCCCCGCCGGCTTGCCGGGGTGGACGTCGATCGTGGGCGAGTCCTCGAGCACCTTGCGCGTGCCGTCGCCGTCGCCGTCGACGGCGAACCAGAAGGGCGACTTCCGCTCGGCGTAGCGGTCGGTCATCGCGCCGGCGATGCCCGCGCCATACACGATCGTGAGGCGGTCGCCCTGCACGAGCGGGCGCCCGGTGATCTCGATGCCGAGGAGCTGCTGGTCGAGCGTCTCCGCATCGAACTGGATGGCCGGGTCGCTCGCCGTCACCGTGGTGTAGCCCCGTTGGTCGGGCGCCTCGACCTGCGGCGTGCTCCAGCCCCAGAAGGGCGAGATCTGGAGGAAGACAGTGCCGCCCTTCGCGACGCCGAGCGGACCCGCCTCGTACACCAGCTTGAAGCGGTCGGGCGTCGCGTTCAGCGTGTAGGGCGGCTGGCCGTCGCGCTCGAGCCAGGCGCGACCTCCGCCGTCCGCCGGACCGTTGTGCGCGGCGAGCGACTCGCGGATCGCGTCGACCGTGTCCCAGCGCGCGCGCGGCGGACCATCGGGGTGCGCGGCCGGCAGCGCGCTCTCGGCCCCGGCCGGCGCCTTCGCGGGCGCCGGCTTCTCGTCGCCGCCGCAGGCGCACAGCAGCGCGCAGAATCCGGCGGCGAGCGCGCGGGCGGCGGACATCGGGGCGCCGAGCATAGCGGTGGAGCTCGGCGGGACCGGGAGGAACCGATGGCCGCCGCAGGGGACCCGACTGCGTCCCCGGTCGATGCTTCAGCTCGGCCGCGGGTCGGCCGCAGAGAGTGCGAGTCCCATTCGAGCGCCGGGAGCCCCGGCACCGCGAGCCAACCATGCGAGAGCAGGCGTCCGCACGCAGCGGATTCTTCCCGTGGTGCTCCACCGCGCTCGCGGCACTCTTCGTCGCAGCGTCGCTGTGGGCCGCGGGCGCCGCGCCGCCCCTCCTCACCGAGGGCGAGAAACAGCTAGCCGCCGCCGAGACCTGGTGGCAGAGGCGGCCCTACCTCTATGCGGGGCCCCTGCTCGAGTATCGCCTCGGCGCCGAGCGCATCAGCCGCGAGCGCGAACAGTACGACGCGCTTCATCCCACGAACGGCTCGCCGGCGCCCGGACAGCTGCGGCGTGATCGCGAAGGGCTCGACGAGCTGGTGGCGACCGCCGGAGCGACGCTCGCGAAGCTGCCCGCGCAGCGTTTCGGTGTCGATCCGATCGCGTGGCGTCCGGAGACCCTGCTGACCCACGTGCCGATCCACGCGAGCGTCGCGCACCTGCTCGGCAACGTCGTGCTGCTTCTCTTCCTCGGCCTCTATCTGGAGTCGGCCTGGGGTCGCGCGCGCTTCCTCGGCATCGCGGCGCTCGCTGCGATCGGTGCAGCCGCTGGTTACGCGATCGGCGCGCCGGACAGCGCGCGCCCCTTCGTCGGCTCGTCCGGCATGCTGGCCGGATTGCTGCTGCTCTTCGGCTTGCACTACGTAAGAGCTCGCAGCGACGGCTTCTACTGGGTCGGACTCGTGCTCGGAAGCCTCTGGCTGCTGTTGCCCCCACTGATGGGTTGGCAGTGGTCGCTGGATGCGCCCGGCGCGGCACTGCTCGGAGGCACGCTCCCGCCGCTCGCGATCTACAGCGCCTTCGCGGGCGGTGGGTTGTGCGCGTTCGCGGGCTATCAGCTTCTGCGTCTGACCGGTCTTCGCACCTTCTCGTGGGATGGCGACGAGAAGGTCGACGAACCGAGCGCCCTCAACGCCGCGAGGATCGCGCGGCTGCGGGCGATGGGGCGGCTCGAGGACGCCTTCGTGCACGCGAACGCCTGGGCGCGGCGCGAGCCCGACTCCCTCGACGCCGCGCTGACCTTGTGCGAGGCGGCACAGGCGCTCGACAAGGCGCCGGCCGCGCGCGCGGCGCTGCTCAAGGCCGTCCGCCTCGAAGTCAAGGCGGGGCTGCTCGCCGCGGCGCTCGAGCACTGGCGGCAGCTCTCCGCCGGCGGAGTGCCGCGCGAGGCCGAGCCGGCGCTGCTGATCCGGCTCGCCACCTTGCTCCAGGAGGCGGACGATCGCATCGGAGCGGCGAAGGCGCTGCGCGCGGCGGTCGAGAGCGCAGGCGACGCGAATCGCGCGGTGGTCGCAGGGCGCGTGGCTCGCGCTGCGCGAGACATCGACATGCGGGTCGCGCACGACGCCGCCTGGCGCGCGCTCCAGCGCCCCGAGATCGACCTCGAAGAGCGCCAGGCGCTCGAGGAGCTGCTCGGCGACGTGATCCGGCGCATGCCTCGCGAGCTCGAGGCGGCGCTCGAGGCGCAGCCCGCGAGTCAGGACTCCGAGTCCCGCGCGGCAATCCCGATCGACATCGAGACCCGCGTGCGCGTGCTCGACGCGGTCGACGCGTTGCCGCTCGAGCTCGACGACGAGGGCATCCACTTCTCGACGGCGTCGGGCCAGAAGAGGCTGATGCGTTACGACCGCATCCAGGCGGTGTCGGTCGCGGCGATCCAGGGCCTCTCCGACAAGCCCGTGCTGATCGTCGACCTCGTGCTCGACTGGAAGGCCTCCGCGGGCGACCGCCTGCGCGTGATCCGGCTGCGCGCCGACCGCTTCGACCCGCGGCGGGTAGTGCCGGGGATCGAGTCGCCGCTCGAGGCGCTGCGCCAGATGATCGCGACCGTGCTCGGCCGCTCGAAGGGCGTGCCGTTGCCCGATCCCGACGCCGCGCGCGGCATGCCGTTCGCGTCGTTCCCGGAGCTCGCGCTCTACCAGCGGCTCGTGCTGCTCGCGGAAGGGCCGGCGCAGCCAGCTCCGCAGCCGAAGCCGGCCACGCTACCGAAAGGTGCGTCGGCCGCCGACGAGCTGCCCGAGCCCGAGATCGAGGAGCCGGCTCCGCTCCCGCCGCAGTTCTGGGAGTTCAAGGCCTGATCGCGTGCGCGCGCGGCCCGAGCTGCAGTCGCAGCGCGGGCTGGATCCACTCGATCCAGGCGCAGAGCGCGGGCCGCGTGTTGCGCGGGTCGAGCAGATCGTGGACCCCGAAGGCCTCCGCACGCGCGAAGGGCGAGCGCGCGGACGCGAAGCGCTCCTCGAGCTCGCGGCGGAAGGCCTCGGGATCGGCCGCGGCCTCGATCTCGCGGCGGAACGCCACCGCGACGCCGCCCTCGACCGGCAGCGCGCCACCCTCCGCCGACGGCCACGCCAGCACGTGCGCGCCCGGCGCGAAGTGCGCGGCGGCCGCGACGCCGTAGGTCTTCCGCACGATCACGGAGCACCAGGGCACCGTCGCCTGCACGACCGCGAAGAGCGCCTCGGTTCCGAATCGGATCGTCGCCACGCGCTCGGCCTCGCTCCCGATCATGAAGCCCGGCTCGTCGACGAAGGCGACGACCGGCAGGTGGAAGGTCTCGCAGAGGTCGACGAAGCGGCGCACCTTCCGCGCGGCGTCGGCCGACATCGCGCCCGCGTAGTGCATCGGGTCGTTGGCCCACACGCCGACGGGTTGGCCCGCGAGGCGCGCGAGGCCCGCGATCTGCGAGCGCCCGTGCCCGCGGCCGAGCTCGAAGAAGCTGCCGCGGTCGAGCACGAGCGCGAGGAGCTTCCGCATGTCGTAGACGCGGCGGCGCTCGCGCGGGACGTGTGAGAGCAGGCTCTCTTCCGCGCGCGCGGGATCATCGGCGCACGCCGTGCGCGGCGCCGGCTCCCACACGTTCGTCGGCAGGAAGGCGAGGAAGGCGCGCACCGCCTCGAAGACCGCGCGCTCGTCGGCGACGACCGCATCGACGACGCCGCTGCGCTCGTGGACCTTCGCGCCGCCGAGCTCCTCCTTCGTGAGTCGCTCGCCGAGCGCGCGCTCGACCAGCGCGGGGCCGGCGATCATCACCTGCGCCGTATCGCGCGTCATCAGCGCGAAGTGCGAGGCGACGAGCCGGGCGGCGGGAAGCCCCGCGACCGCACCCATCGCGGCGGACACCACCGGAACGGTCGCCATCGCCTGTGCCATCGAGGTGAACCGGTGCGGCGCATAGACCGGCTCGCCACCCTGCGGTGTCGAGCCCGGCTGCGGCGCGCGGCCCGCCGTGCCGGCGACGCTGCCGCCGCCGCCTTCGACGAAGCGCACGAGCGGCACGCGCATGCGGCAGGCGAGCTCCTCTGCATACACGCTCTTGCGGAGCCCGGCCGGTGACGGCGAGCCGCCGCGCTGCGTGAAGTCCTCGCCTCCGACGACGACGGGGCGGCCGTCGACACGGCCGAGTCCGAGCACGTAGTTCGCGGGCGTGAAGTCGAGGCGGCCGTCTTCGTCGGTGCGCGACGCGCCCGCGACCGGACCCTGCTCGGCGAAGCTCTCCGGATCGACGAGCCCCGCGATCCGCTCGCGGATCGTGAGGCGCCCGCGCTCGTGCTGGCGCGCGACGGCGTCGGCGCCGCCGAGCTCCTCCGCGCGCCGCGCGCGCTCCTCGATGCCCTCGACCTCGGGCTTCCAGCTCACGCGTTGCAGCTTACCCGGATTCAGAGAATCAGAAGTGGAGGAGCTCGGTCTCGAGGCGGAGCAGATCGATCACGCCCACGCGGTTGTGGCCCGGCAGATGGCCTGCGCACTCGCCCGGGTTGAAGACGAGAGTCCCGTGGCGCCGTTCGCGGACGGTTCGGTGGTCGTGGCCGTGGAGCGCGACGTCGGACTCGCCGGGGTGCGCCCGAAGGTCGCGCGGGTCGTGCACGACCAGCACGCGGCGACCCGCGAGCGCGAGCCGCAGCGGCGGGTCTGTGAACTCGAAGCCGAGCTCCGCGCAGGCGTTTTCCAGCGACGCGCGCTCGACGTCGTTGTTGCCATAGACGCCGCAGAGCGGCGCATCCAGCGCCGCCAGTGCGCGCAAGGTCTTCGCCTGCGTGATGTCGCCCGTGTGGATCACGCGCTCGACGCGCGCCTCGTTCAAGAGCTCGACGATCCGCGCCACGTTCGCGAGGTGGTTGTGCGTGTCGCTGATCACGCCGATGCGCATGCACAGGAGGCTAGCGTCGCATCCGTCCGCTACGCCCCGCGCACCGCTGCGAGCGCGATGCCCGCGAGCACGACGGCACCGCCGGCGGTCTGGAGCGGACCGATCGCCTCGCCGAGGAGCAGCCACGCGAGCAGCGCCGCGCACACCGGCTGCGCGAGCAAGGTGACCGACGCATAGGTCGGCGGCAGGTGGCGCAGCAGCCACACGACGCCGAGCACGCCGCCGACCTGTGTCAGCAGCGCGCAGCCGAGCATCGCGGCCCACGAGGACGCCGAGAATCCGCCGAACGGATTGCCCGCCGCGAGCGCGACGGTCGCGAGGACGCCGGCCGACGCGAGCGTCATCAGCAGCAGCGCGTCGAACGCGTCCATCTCGCGCCGCGCCTCGCTCATCAAGAGCAGGTAGCCCGCGTAGAAGAGCGAGGCGACGATCGCGAAGCCGGCGCCGCGGAGACCGCCCGCGTGCCCGCTCGCGTGCAGGCCCGGCACGCCGAGCAGCAGCACCATGCCGGCGAGCGCGAGCGCGGCGCCGGCCACGAAGCGCGGCGCGAGCCGCTCGCGCCGGACGGTCACCGCGTATACGCCGAGGTGGACCGGCGTGAGATTCACGAGCAAGGTCGCGAGGCCGACGCTCGTCAGGACGATCGAGGTGTGCCAGAAGGCGAGGTCGAGGCCGAAGCAGACGCCCGACGCGAGCGCGAATGCCGCGGCGCGCCCGCGCCAGAGCACGCGACGACGCGCGAGCGCCGCCCACGCGGCCATCGCGATCGCCGCGAAGAACATGCGGTAGAAGCCGGTGATGGTCGGCGGCGCCGGGAGTGCGAGCCGCACGAAGATCGCCGCGAAGGCGATGCCGAGGATCGTGAGCGGGTAGACCCAGACGATGCGCGGCACGGCGCCTCCGCGAGACCGCCGCGCCGCCGTGTCTGCGTCGCGTCCTGGTCAGAGCCGGCCGGTAGCATCCGAGGGGTGCTCGCGCGCCGCAAGCGCATGCCCGGACGCCGCGAAGGGCGCGACGCCCGTGTCGGGCCAGCGCGTCGCGACGTCGAGGAGGTCCGCGATCGTGCGCGAGACGCCGCGCAGCGCCGGGTGACCGGGCGCGCGGCCCGCCGGCACGCCGCCGCCGACGGCCACGAACATCGCGTCGCGCGAGTGCTCCATCGCGGTGCGAATGCCGTGGTCCGACATCACGATCAGCACATCGTCCGCGTCGAGCGCGGCATCGACCGCGGCGAGGCGCGAGTCGATGTAGCGGTACTCGGAGAAGAGGAGGCCACGGCCGTCGTCCTGGCCGTCCGCCACCGCCTCGCCGAAGTGCGCGTGGGTCAGGATGTCGAGCGGCTCGACGCGCAGGGCGAGGAAGTCGATCGCGCCCTGGCGCGCGATCTCGACCGCGGCGTCGAGCTCCGCCGCGGTGCCGTGCACGAGGTGCGCGTCGCGCGGATTCTCGAGCGCCGTCAGCTCGGGGAAGCGCGTGCGCTCGTCACCCTCGAGCTCCCGCTCGGCGCGCCCGACGAGCGGGCGATCTTCGACGCCGTGCGGACCCACCACCTCGCCGTGTCGCCCTGCGCGGATGCCGCCGTGCGCGAGCAGCAGATTGGCGGCGCGCCGGTCGCCCGCGCCGATCGTCGCGAAGAGATCCGCGCTCTCGGGCAGCACCCAGGAGAGCGCCTCGAAGGGATTCGCGCCGATCGACTCGAGCCCGGCGAGCTCGCCGCCGAGCCGGTGCACGAGTCCGAGCACCGAGACGCCGCTCTCGCGCTCCGGAGTCACCATCGATTCGAGCGCCGCCGCGGTGAGCGGCGGATCGCTGTCCAGCACCGCGCGGTGTCCGTCGCGCAGCAGCGCGTCGAGGACCGGCAGCTCGCCGCGCGCGCGGAGATACGCGCTGATCCGCCAGTCGCCGCAGTCGAGCAGCACGAGCATCAGGCGGCGGCGGCCATCAGCCGGCTTGCGCGTGCGCGCGAAGGGCACGTCGGGCGCGCGCGGCTCGCGCGGCGCGACCGCGACATCCGTGCGCGCGCCGGCGACCGGCGAGACGGTGCCCGACCCGCGCAGGCGACCCTCCGCGTCGCGCAGCACCCAGCGCTGCGGCGACATCCCCTCCGCGCGGCGCGCCAGGGCGACACCGCCCGGCGGCACCGGCACCGCCTCGTAGGCCGCGTCGGCGTCGGCGTCCGGATCGGGCGAGATCCAGAGCACGTCGCCGGGCTTCGCATCGGCGACGTGGAAGGCGAGGGCACCGCGGCGCTCGGACGACGATGCGCCGCCGAGCGTCTCGAGCCGCGCCGACCGCACGATCTCGTCGCGCCGGAGCTCCGTGCCCGCGAGGAGCGCCGACTCCGCGTCGTAGACGGCGAGCGCCTCGGAGGTTTGCTTCGCGTTCGCGAGCGTCTGCACCAGGCGGATCGCCAGCGCGCGGCGCAGGCCGTCGCTCGCGTGGCCCTTCGTCTCGGCGAGCGCGGCGCGCAGCAGCTCGACCGGCGTGTGCTGCGGATCCGCGAGGCCCGAGATGCTGAGGGTCAGCGCGTAGCGCGCGTGCAGCTCGACCGGATCGCCACCGGCGGCGCGCCACGCGGCGAAGCTCTGCTGCACGCCCTGCATGTCGCTCAGGAAGGCCGCGGCCACCGCGCGCGCGTCGAACCAGGGTCCCAGGGCTGCGCCCGCGTCTTCGGGCGGCGCGGCGCCGAGAGCCTGCGCCGCGGCGGCGCCGTCGCTCGCGCGGAGCGCGCGCTGCGCGAGCGCGACGCGCATGCGGGCGGCGGCCTCGCCGCGCGGCGGGATCCGGGCCGCCAGCTCGCGCACGACGTCGGACTCGTCCTCGACGCTGGCCCGTGTCGCGAGCTCCTCGGCGAAGACGGCCGCGTCGTCGGGATACGCGGCGCCGGCGCGACGCGCGAAGTCGGCCGCCTCCCGCGTCCGACCGGAGGAGCGCTGCGACGCGATCCAGAAGGCCGCGAGGTCGGGCTCCGGCATCCAGTCGCGCGCGGTCGGATCGGCGAAGACGCCGGCCAGAAGCGCCGCGCACTCCTCGGCGCGACCGCTCGCCTGGAGCGCGCGGCAGCGGCACGTCGCGAGCGCGCGACCGCTCGCGTCCGCCGCGACCTCCCCCGCGCTCTTCGCGAGCGCGGTCGCGACGTCGCCCTGCGAGAGCGCCTCGCAGGCCGCGAGCGCCGCGAGCTCCGCGCGTGTCCGCCGGTACGAGACCTCGCCCGCCGCGAGCAGCAGTCCGAGCGCCGCGAGCGCGACGGCGACCTGGACGCCGCGCTTCACGACGCGCGCTCGGGCAGGAGCTCGACGTCGACGCGCAGCGCGCTCGACTCGCGGCCGGCGGTTGCGCGCACGCTCCGCCACGGCCAGCGCAGCGCGGCCGGCTCGCGGCCGAGCTTCGCGGCGAGCGCGAGGTCGGACGCGCGCAGCTTCGCGAGGTCGAGGTCGAAGCGCGCGGGCAGGGCGGCGTCGGCCGGCGCCTCCGCGCCGGCGGCGGTCTCCGACCCGAGAGCGTGTCGCAGGCTCGCCTCGTTCCAGCCGAGGACGAGCGCGTCGCGCGCGACGGCATAGCAGGGCGCGAGCTCGGGCAGCAGGTGCAGGTCGGGGAGACACGCGCCCGTGGCGGAGTCCTGGGAGAACGGCGCGCGGCGAAGCCGCCACATCTCGCTGATCTGGTCGAGGAAGCGCCCGGCCGCGGCGCGCGCCGCGTCGGTCTGGCGGACGCCGAGTGCGAGCGCGGCGCGGGGCATCGCGGCGCCGGGTTCCGGCGGATAGAGCGCGAGCTCGAGCGTGCCGTCGAGGAGCGCCGCCGAGAGCACGCGGTCGCGCAGGTGGAAGAGCCGGTCGCCCTGACTCCCGCTCGGCACCCACGCCGCGAGATCCAGAGGACCGGCCGATCGCGCGCGCCCGTGCGCGACGCGATCCGCGACGGCCAGCCGGTCCGGGCCGGCCGGCGCGTCGCCGGGAAGGAGATCCGCGAGACGCCCGTCCGGCTCGGGCCAGCGAAGCGTCGCGTGCGCGGTGCCGCCGTCGAGGTCGGCGAGCGCGGTCGCGCGCGCGTCGCCCACGCCCGGGAAGGCGAGCGCGAGCGCGTGCTCGCCGCGCGCGGCGTGGAAGGCGGCGAGCGGGCCCGCCGGGTCCGCGCAGCGAAGCGACGCGAGCAGCGCGTGCGGATCCGCGCCCGGCGCGGACGCCTCGATCTGCGCGCACTGCGGCAGTGCGGACTTCCACTCGCCCGCGACACGCGCGAGTGGCGTCCCCTCGAGCCCCGCGAGCGAGTCGAGGAAGCTCGAGAGCGCGCTCCGGTCGGCGGAGAGCAGGAGTCCCGGCGGCCACTGCGCGGTCTGCGGCTTCGCGCAGGCGGCGAGCAGCGAGACGAGCATCGAGAGCGAGCGGATTGCGCGTCGGCGCACGTTTCTCCATCGGTGCAGCGCGCTCGCGCCTTTAGGCGGCGCGGCTGCGCATTCCTGCTCAATCGCCGCGCCTGCGGCTCCGATACCGGAGCCGATGGAGTGGGCAGAGCCGATGCAGTGCGACCCGTGCCAGTCTGGCGGCGACGCGCTCGCGCGCAAGCGCGACGCGGGGCTCCACGCCTTCGGCGCGCGTCGTATCCTCGGCATGCGCGTCGACGCCTCGACCTACGCGCGCGCGGTCCGGGCGATCCTCGAGATGGCGGAGACGGGCGGCGGCACGACCTGCGTCGCGACGGTCCACATGGTGATGGAGGCGTACGACGACCCGGCCTTCCAGCGCATCCTGAGCTCCGCCGACCTCGTCACCTCCGACGGCATGCCGCTCGTGTGGACCTTGCGCGCACGCGGACTTCGCGAGGCGGAGCGCGTCTACGGGCCGGATCTCGTGCCCGCCGTGTGCGCCGCCGCGGCCGCGCACGGCGTGCCCGTCGGCCTCTACGGCGGCAGCCCCGACGTGATCGCGCGGCTTCCACAGCGGCTCGCCCTGCGCTTCCCCGGGCTCCGCATCGCCTTCGCGGCGAGCCCGCCGTACCGCGAGATGACACCGGAGGAGGACGTCGCCGTCGTCGACGCGATCCGCGACTCCGGCGTGCGCATCCTCTTCGTCGGGCTCGGCTGCCCGAAGCAGGAGCTCTGGATGGCGGCGCACCGCGAGCAGCTTTCGTGCGCGATGGTCGGCGTCGGCGCCGCCTTCGATTTCCTGGCCGGCGCCAAGCGCCAGGCCCCGCGCTGGGCCCAGCGCGTCGGGCTCGAGTGGCTCTTCCGCCTGGCCTGCGAGCCGCGACGCCTCTGGCGTCGCTACGCGTGGCACAACCCGCGCTTCGCGTGGCTCGCAGGCCGCGAGATCCTGCGCGCGTGGATGAACGACCTGCCCGGTCAAGGGATTCGAGGCGCGGGCCGATAGATCGGGGCGGAGTTGCTCGCGCGTGGACCCCACCGACACCATCGTAATCCGACCGGAGCACGGGCTCGCCTCGCTCCAGCTCGGCGAGCTATGGAGGTACCGCGAGCTGCTCGGCTTCCTCGCCTGGCGCGACATCCGGGTCCGCTACAAGCAGTCCGTGCTGGGCGTGCTCTGGGTGCTGATCACGCCGGTCGTCACCATGGCGATCTTCAGCGTGATCTTCGGACGCGTGGCGCGCATCCCGAGCGACGGCGCCCCGTACCCGATCTTCTGCTTCGTGGGGCTACTGCCCTGGCTGTTCTTCTCCCAGTCGCTGCAGCGCGCCACGGCCAGCGTGGTTGCGGAGCACAACCTGCTCACGAAGGTGTACTTCCCGCGCCTGATCGTTCCGGTGGCCGCGACCCTCGCGCCGCTCGTCGAGCTGGGGATCGCATCCAGCGTGCTCGTCGCGATGATGGTTTGGTACGGCCTCGTGCCTTCGCTGCACGCGTTCGTCCTGGCGCCTCTCTGTGTAGCCTGGGCCTGGCTGCTGGCGATCGGCGCAGGGACCCTGCTCTCGGCCGCGAACGTCCACTACCGCGACGTGGGTCAGATGATCCCGTTCCTGGTCCAGGTCTGGATGTACGCATCGCCGGTGGTGTACCCGGTGTCGATGTTCCCCGAGACCTGGCGCTTCGTGCTGGGCCTGAACCCCATGGTCGGCGTGATCGAGGGCCTACGCTTCGCGGTGCTGGGCCACGGGTCGCTGCCGGTCGCGTCGCTGGCCGTCTCCGCGGGCGTGTCCCTGCTGCTGCTGGTGACCGGCGTCCTGTCGTTCAAGCGCATGGAGCGCACCTTCGCGGACGTCGTGTAGATGATCCGCGTCGAGGGCATCGGCAAGCGCTTCCGCCTCGGGAGCACGGTCCGCCACGACACCCTGCGCGACGCGATCGCGCACCGTTTCACGCGCCGGGGCCCTGGGCCGGAGCGCGACCCCGCGGAGCTCTGGGCGCTGCGGGACGTCTCGTTCGACGTGGATGAGGGCGAGGTGGTGGGCGTCGTCGGCCGCAACGGCGCGGGCAAGAGCACGCTTCTCAAGGTGATGTCGCGCATCACGCCGCCGACCGAGGGATGCATCCGCCTGCGCGGTCGGGTGGCGAGCCTGCTGGAGGTGGGCACCGGCTTCCACGCCGAGCTCTCGGGGCGCGAGAACATCTTCATGAACGGCGCGATCCTCGGCATGACCCGCCGCGAGATCCGGTCCCGCTTCGACGCGATCGTCGCCTTCGCCGAGGTGGAGCGCTTCCTCGACACGCCGATCAAGCACTACTCGTCGGGGATGCACGTGCGCCTGGCCTTCGCGGTCGCCGCGCACCTCGAGCCCGAGATCCTGCTGGTCGACGAGGTGCTCGCCGTCGGCGACGCCGAGTTCCAGAAGAAGTGCCTGGGCCGCATGGACGACGTCGCGCGCAGCGGCCGCACGGTGTTGCTGGTGAGCCACAACATGGCGGCGATCCAGCAGGTGACGTCGCGCTGTCTGCTCTTCGAGAAGGGCCGGCTGGAGCGCGACGGTGCGACCGCCGAGGTCGTCGCCGCGTACCTGTCGTCGGGAGAGAGAGGAGCTGTGGCGGCCGACCTGACTACGGACCACCCGGACTTCCACATCCAGCAGGTCCGCTTCGACGAGGAGAGCCAGTCGCCGGGCTTCAACCAGCCCATGCGCTTCGAGCTCACCTTGTCGCTGCGGCGCCCGTTCAGGACGGTCGGCTTCGGGCTCGGCATCTACAACTCGCTGGGCGTGCGCCTATTGACCTCACGATGTGTCGTCGATGACCTCGACGAGGGCAAGACCACGCTCTCGATCCGAATCGCGGACCACCACCTGCCGCCGGGCCAGTACGCGCTGTCGCTCGGCATCGCGCGCGGAACCCAGAAGATCCACTACGCGGAGAACGTGCTGCGCTTCGCGCTCTCGGACCTCGGCGTGCACGAGCCGCTGCTCCAGCCCTACCTCGCAAGACAGCGCGACCAGATCGGCGCCTTCGTGCCAGGCCGCTGGGAGAAGCGCTGAGCCGTGCGTTTCCTGTTCGTCTTCGGCGTCGGACGCAGTGGAACCACGCTGCTCGGGAGGTTGCTCGCCTACACCCAGACGCCGGCGCGTTTCGTCACTGAGCTGTGTCCAAGCATCCCCGACCGCATCCCGAACCCGATCTTCATGGTCGAGCCCGCGGATGCCGCGACGATCGGACGCGTGCGCGACGCCCTGTTCGAGCTGGCCGCGGGCAAGCTCCGCTTCGCGCCGGACCAGGCCTGGCGGCTCGAGCGGGACGACGCGGACGCGCAGGTCGCGGTGGTCAAGGACGTGCACTCCCTGCTGGCCTGGCCCGCGATCGTCGAGGGCCTGCCCGCCTGGCGCGCCGTCGTGATCACGCGCGAGACGCCGCGCGTGCTCGACAGCCTGCTGCGCGAGCGCGGCAATCGCCGCTACCTGGCGGAGGACTACGCCTGGCTGGCCCGCCACCTCGACGCGGATCCGCGGGATCCGCGCATCGACCGGGCGGCGTCGTCCCTGCCCGCACGCATGACGGAGTATCTCCGGCGTCCGCGTCTGCTGACCCGCGGCTGGCTGCGGCAGGCGCTGGCCGCTGAGCTCCTCGCGCGCTTCCTGCGCGACTGGGCCCTGCACGACGCGCGCGTGGCCCACGTCGAGTTCGAGGCGCTGTGTCGCGATCCGCTCGGCGAGACGCTCCGCCTGTACGAATTCCTGGAGCTCGACCACGACGACGAGACCTTGGATCGGATCCGGCGCACGACGACCGGCAGCAGCGACGAGTACTACGCCACCGACAAGGACAGCCGCCGTGTCCTCGGCCAGGGCTACAAGATGTTGAGTCGGCGGCGGCAGCGCCGGCTCGCGCGCTTTCTGGGAGGATCCTGACCGTGCTGCGCGCGCTGAGATCGCTCGTGCCGGACGCGAAGCCGGGCTCGGAGGGGATGAGCTTCTCCCAGTGCGGTGAGGACCGGATCGTGCGCTGGGTGCTCGAGATCCTGCGCGTGCGCCAGCCGCGCTACCTGGACATCGGAGCCCACCATCCCCGTCGGCTGAACAACACCTATCTGTTCTACACGCTGGGCGCGAGCGGAGTGCTGGTGGAGCCCAATCCGGCCTGGACCGCGCTGATCCGCCGGGAGCGTCCGCGCGACGTCTGCATCGAAGCGGGCGTCGGCGGCCGTCCCGCGTCCGGCGTGCCGTTCTACGTCATGCGCTCGGACACGCTCTGCACCTTCTCGGGGAGGGAGGCGCAGCGCATGGTGGCGGAGTGTCGCGAGGAGATCCGCGCGATCCGCTCCCTCGACGTCGTCACGCCGGCGCAGATCCAGGCCGAGCACTTCACGGACCGTCTCGACTTCGTGTCGCTCGACGTGGAGGGCCTCGAGCTCGAGATCCTGCGAGCCTTCGACTTCGACACGAGCCGGCCCGCCGTCTTCTGCATCGAGACGATCTCCTACGCGATCGACGGTAGCGGCGAGAAGGCCCACGACCTGATCGCCTTCATGCAGTCGCGCGGCTACGCGGTCCACGCCGACACCTACGTGAACACGATCTTCGTCGACGAGGAGCGCGCCCTGGGCCTGTTGCGCCCGGGCCGGCGCGAGGAACGGCCCTGATGGCCGCCAAGGGGCTCGCGCGTCACCTGCGGCGCGTCTGGGTGCACGCCCGGCGCCGCGTCCGCTTCGGGCGTCAGTTCGACGCGTTCTCGCGCCTGCCCGGTGCGGAGCGCTTCGATTTGCGCTGGGAGGAGCGCCTGCCCTGCCTCGAAGACGACACCGGCATCACCCACTTCGATCGCCACTATGTGTACCACCCGGCCTGGGCGGCGCGGATCCTGCGCAGGACTGCGCCCGCGCTGCACGTCGACATCGGGTCGAGCCTCTTCTTCGTGTCGGTCGTCTCGGCCTTCGTGCCGACCCGCTTCTACGATTTCCGGCCGGCCGAGCTCCACATCGACGGGCTCGAGTCCGGTTCCGCGGACCTCACCAAGCTCCCGTTCGACGATCGCTCCGTCGCGTCGTTGTCCAGCATGCACGTTGTCGAGCACGTCGGGCTCGGCCGCTACGGCGAACCGCTCGATCCGAACGCCGATCTCACGGCGATGGGTGAGCTCCAGCGTGTGCTGGCCCCCGGGGGCGACCTGTTGTTCGTGGTCCCGGTCGGAAGGCCGCAGCTCCGCTTCAACGGGCTCCGCATCTACGCCTACGAGCAGGTCGTCCGGGGCTTCCCCGAACTACACCTCGAAGAGTTCGCGTTGATTCCGGAGCGCGGGCCCGAGGGACTCGTCGTCGGCGCGGGCCCGGAGCAGGTCGCTCGCGAGCGCCATGCCTGCGGCTGCTTCTGGCTGCGCCGTTCGAGCTCGGCCGAGGAGGTCGCCTGACGTGGCCCGCGCGAACGACCTGATCTTCGACATCGGGATGCACACGGGCGAGGACACGGCCTTCTACCTGAAGAAGGGCTTCCGGGTCGTGGCGATCGAGGCGAACGAGTCGCTGGTGGCGGGCGCGCGCGAGCGTTTCGCCGACGAGATCGACGCCGGGCGGCTCACCCTTTACAACGTCGCGATCGCCGAGCGCGAGGGCACGATCGACTTCTTCCTCAATCACGAGAAGGACGACTGGGGGACCACGTCCCCCGAGTTCGTCGCCCGCAACGAGAAGCTCGGCACCCGACACACCAAGGTGGAGGTGCCGTGCGTGCGCCTCCAGCGGATCCTGCGCGAGTGCGGCGTCCCCTACTACGCGAAGATCGACATCGAAGGCGCCGATCTCTTGTGCCTCCAGGCGCTGCTCGAGTTCCAGGAGCGCCCGCGCTACGTCTCGATCGAGGCCAGCCTGCGCAGCTTCGAGGCGGTGTTAGGCGAGCTCGCGCACCTCTGGGTGCTCGGCTACCGGCGTTTCAAGGTGGTGAACCAGGCCCGGAACCGGTCGCTGCGTTGCCCGGATCCGCCGCTCGAGGGCCTGTACGTCGACCAGCGCTTCGACGGGTACATGAGCGGCCCGTTCGGCGAGGAGGCGCCCGGCGAGTGGCGCGACGCGGAGTCGACTCTTGCGCGCTACCGGCACATCCTGGACGAGCAGCGTCGCTTCGGCGCCGGCGGACGCTACGACACACCTCTGCTGCGCCCGGTGGATCGCTTCCTGCGACGCGTCACGGGACGCGAGCCCGCAGGCTGGTACGACATCCACGGCAAGCTGTGCGCGTGATGGGCACCGGGAGCCCTGCATGATCGTCACGCGAATCAGCGGCGGACTCGGGAACCAGATGTTCCAGTACGCGGCGGGACGGCGCCTGGCGCTGGCGCGCGCGACCGGGCTCCTGCTCGACCTCTCGCCGCTCGACGACCCCCGCGTCGCGACACCGCGCTGCTACGAGCTGCATGCGTTTCCCATCCGCGCGGCGATCGCGAGCGCCGCGGAGCTCGAGGCGATCGCGCCGCGCCGCGACTCCCTCGCGGCGCGCATCGCGCGACGCGCGTGCGGCGCCCGCCGCAGCGCCGCCACGGAGCGCCACTTCCATTTCGATCCGGAGGTGCTGGACCTGCCCGACGGCAGCTGCCTCCACGGCTACTGGCAGAGCGAGCGCTACTTCGCCGACGTCGCGGACGACGTCCGCCGCGAGCTCACCGTCGAGCGACCCGCCACGGGGCGCAACGCCGAGCTCCTCGAACGGATCGACGCCTGCAACGCCGTCAGCGTGCACGTCCGGCGCGGCGACTACGTGTCGCTTCCGCCAGTGCGCGCCACCCACGGCGTGTGTCCTCTCGACTACTACGAGAGGGCGGCACGCACCCTGGCCGAGCGCGTCGCGGATCCGGTGTTCTTCGTGTTCAGCGACGACCCGGACTGGGTGCGCGATCACCTGCGGCTCGACGGCGAGATGGTGCAGGTGGACCACAACCGGCCTGAAGCGGGCTCGGAGGACATGCGCCTCATGAGCCGCTGCGCCCATCACGTGATCGCCAACAGCACGTTCAGCTGGTGGGGTGCCTGGCTCGACCCGCGTCCGGAGAAGATCGTCGTCGCGCCCCGGCGCTGGTTCGAGGACGGCGATCGCGACACGAGCGATCTCGTGCCCGCGGGCTGGATCCGCCTGTGAGCGCCGGACGCACACACGACGGCGTGGCCGCGCCGCGGGTCACGGTCCTGCTGCCCGTGTACGAGGGTCGCGAGCACCTGCCCGCCGCGATCGAGAGCATCCTCGGGCAGAGCTTCCGCGACTTCGAGCTGCTGGTGATCGACGACGGCTCGAGCGACGGCTCGGCGGACGTGGTCGCCGCCTGCCACGACCCGCGCGTCCGCTGCGTGCGCAACGATCGAAACCTCGGAGTCGCGGCCAGCCTGAACCGCGGGCTCGAGCTCGCGCGCGGCGAGATCGTGGCCCGGATGGACGCCGACGACACGAGCCTTCCCGAGCGCCTGCGCCGGCAGGTCGAGTTCCTGGACGCGAACCCGGAGATCGGCGCGTGCGGCGCCTGGACCGTCACGACCGGCCGACGCGAGGGCGTGCGCATCGAGTACCCGACACGCGCGGAGGACGTGCGCTGCGGGCTGATCTTCGATCCCACTCTGGCGCACCCGACGGTGTGCCTGCGGCGGGCGTGGTTCGAGCGATCCGGTCTCCGCTACGACGAAGGCTATGTGCACGCCGAGGACTACGATCTCTGGTGTCGCGCCAGCGCCTGCTTCCCGCTGGCCAACCTCGGCGAGGTGCTGCTCCGCTACCGCGTTCACGACGCATCGGTCTCGGAGCGCTACCGAGCGGCGCAGCAGGCGTCGGTGGCGAGGATCCACCGGCAGCTGCTGGCCGAGATGGGTCTCTCGCCCACGGACGACGAGCTCGTGATCCACGGCGGAGGCCGCGTCGGCGAGCCGGTCCCGCCGCTGGCGGAGACCGAGCGCTGGCTCCAGACTTTGCTCGAGGCCAACCGCGCGTGCGGTCGCTACCCGGAGCCTGCGTTCGGGCGGTTGGTCGGACGGCGCTGGCTGCGCGCGGCGAACGGCGCCACCGGGCAGGGCCAGAGCACCTGGGCGCGCTTCGCCCGCTCCCCGCTCAGCCGACACGTTCCGCTCCGGGCGCGGCTGCGGACGACCGCTCGGGCCGCGGCGCGCGCGCTGCGGAGCGCGCGGTAGGCGCCGCGTGTCGGAGCGGAGCGCAGCCGCGCGGCAGGGCGATCCGATCCGCATCGTGCTCGTCGACCTCCTGGGGGGCGTCACCAGCTACGCGCTCGACCTGACGGCGCTCGAGGCCTTCCAGCGGCGCGGCGCAGAGCTGCTGTGGCTCGAATCGGCGCTTCCGGGAGCGACTCCGCTCGGTGTCGAGGCGAGCGTGCCCTCCCGACGCGTGCGGCACGAGTGGCCCGGCGAGAACGCCTTCGCCGTGCTGCGCCGCATGCAGCGCGCGCAGGGCCCCGGTCGCGGTGCGTTGGTCGCCAACGAGTTCTTCGGACTGGCCTTTGGTGCCCGCTACGGAGCCGGCGCACCGCTGGTGCAGATCCTCCACGGGGACATTCCGTTCTACTACCGGCTGGCCGAGGAGTTCGAGCCCTGGGTGGACGCCTTCGTCGCGGTGAGCGAGCGCGTCGCGAAGGAGACCGCGCGGCGATTGCCCCGACGCGTCGACGACGTGCACCACCTCCCGACCGGAGTCCCCTTGCCCGCGCGGCTGCGCACGCCGGTGTCCGGCCCGCTGCGACTCGTCTACAGCGGCCGCATCGAGCGCAACAAGGGCGTGCTCGATCTGCCCGCGATCGATCGTCGCTTGCGGCGCGACGGCGTGCAGGCGATCTGGAGCGTGATCGGATCGGGCCCGGACGAGGCCGCTCTGCGACGGGGCTTCGATGCCGAGGCGAAGGTGGCATTCACCGGAGCGCAGAGCCCCGATGCGTGCCGCGCACTCCTGCCGGACCACGACGTGCTGGTGCTGCCCAGCTATGGCGAAGGCCTGCCGCTCTCGCTTCTGGAGGCCATGGGCGCCGGTCTCGTGCCGGTCGTGAGCGACCTCGAGAGCGGCATCCGCGAGGTGGTGGACGACGGCGTGAACGGCTGGCTGGCGCGTCCCGGTCAGCCGGACGACTTCGCCGTCGCGATCGCGCGCCTGCACCATCGTCGGGACCGCCTGGAGGAGTGCTCGCGCGCTGCCGCGGAGCGCGTGCGGACCCACCACTCGCTGCGCGAGCGGGGCGAGGCCTGGCTGGACCTGATCAGCGACCTGGAAGAGCGTCCCCCCCGCCAGAAGCCGATCTGGCGGCGAGGACCCAGCCGCCTCGACCGTCCCTGGCTGCCGAACTGGGTCGTGCGCGGCGTGCGGAGGCTCGCGCGATGACAGGCTGACCTCGGGGCGCGTCCGTTCAAGGATTCCGCCCATCTGGCCGATCCGTTGCCAGCGCGTGGGAGGCGAGCGCCGATGGACGGCTGTGAGAAGCCGCAACGCGTCGCGATCTGCGTGTCGAGCTATCGGCGACCCGAGCGCCTGCACGCGCTGCTCGGGGCGCTCGACGGCCAGCACTTCGACGCGCTCGCGGGCGAGCGTCCGGATCTCGTCGTGGTCGTGGCCGACAACGACGCGGCGCAGTCTGCGCTCCCCGTGTGCGAGGACGCGCGTCGCTGGCTCTCGTCGCCGCTCCGCTACGCGACCGAGCCGCGCAAGGGCATTCCCTTCGCGCGCAACGCGACCTTGCGGGCGGCCGGCGACGCGGACTGGATCGCCTTCATCGACGACGACGAGATCCCCGAGCCGACCTGGCTCGCGACCTTGCTGCGCGTGCAGCGCGAGACGCAGGCGGACGTCGTGACCGGCCCCGTGCTCCCGCGCTTCGAGCGCGAGCCCGGACCCTGGATCGTCGACGGCGGCTTCTTCGGCTCGCGCCGGATGCCGACGGGATCGCGTCTCGAATCCGCCTACACCAACAACGTGCTGCTGCGGGCCCGCTCGCTCGACCCCGAATTCCAGCACTTCGACGAGCGCTTCACCTTCGGCGTCGGCGAGGACGCCGAGCTCTTCTCGCGCCTCGCTTCGCGCGGCGCTCGGATCGTGTGGGCCGACGAGGCCGTCGTCTACGAGTCCATCCCGGTCGAGCGCGCGACCTTGCGCTGGCTGGTGCGGCGCGGATTCGCGGTCGGCACCGCGGTGACTCACATCGCGCGCTGCCGCCGGGGCCGACCGCGCTCGGCGGTCGAGGCGATCTCCCACGCCGCGTGGTGTCTGGCGAAGGGACTCGGTCTCGCGGCGCTCGGCGTCTTCGCGGGGCGCGTCGTCCAGGTGCGCGGGCTCGAGCTCGCCGGCTACGGCGTCGGTCGCATCGCCGGCGTGGTCGGCGTCCGCTGAGGCGACGCGTTTTGAAGCGCCCGTCGCTCGCGACCTTGCGCTGGCTCCACGTCGCCACCGACGCGCTGCTGGTGTCGGCGGGCTGGCTCGGCGCGTGGGCGCTGCGGCACGCGCTCGGCCACGCGCTCGGGCGCCCGATCAATCCCTTCGACGTGTATCTGCGCGCGCTCCCGATCGTGGTCGTGCCGTGGATCGCGACCTGCTGGTGGTTCGGCATCTACGAGAGCTCGCGCATGCGGACCGGCGCGATCGAGCTCTCGAAGCTCGTGCGCGGCGCGGCGCTCGGACTCCTCGTGGTCGGCTCCGCGGGCTTCTTCTTCCGCGAGCTCTCGTTCGGACGCAGCGTGGTCGCCGCGTCGCTGGTGCTGAACCTGCTGCTCCAGGGCGTGAGCCGCCTCGTCTTCCTGCGCTTCGAGACAGCGCTGCGGCGCGCGGGCGCGCACGACGTGCCGGTGCTGATCGTCGGCACCGGTGTCCCCGCGATCCGCCTCCTCCAGAAGCTCCAGGACCATCCCGAGACCGGCTACCGCGTGCTCGGGTTCGCGGTCGACGCGGAGGTCGTGCCCGAGAAGGACGTCGCGGGGCATCCCGTCCTCGGCACGGTCGGCGAGCTGCGCGCGCTCGTGCTGCGTCACGGCGTGCGCGAGGTCTTCGTCGCGCTGCCCTCGCTCTCGCACGCGCGCATGCTGTCGCTCGTGCTCGAGTGCGAGGACCTGCGCGTCGAGTTCCGCTGCGTCACCAACCTCTTCGAGGTGCTGACCGCCGGCACGCAGGTCGACCTCGTCGACGACCTCCCGCTCGTGCGCCTCGGCCGCGAGCGCATCCACCCGCTCTATGCGCCGGCCAAGCGCGCGTTCGACGTGGTCGGCGCGCTGATCGGACTCTGCGCGGCGGCGCCGTTGATGGCGTGGGTCGGCTGGCGGCTCCGTCGCGACGGCGTGTCGCCACTCTTCGTGCAGGAGCGCGTCGGTCACGACGGCCGCGCCTTCCGCATGTGGAAGTTCCGGACCCTCGAGCCGGGCGCGGAGCCCTACGCCCGGGCTCCGCGCGATCCGTCGGACCCGCGCATCACGCGCTTCGGTCGCTGGCTGCGCGCGACCAGCATCGACGAGCTGCCGCAGCTCTGGAACGTGCTGCGCGGCGAGATGTCGCTGGTTGGCCCGCGGCCCGAGATGCCCTTCATCGCGGCGACCTACGACGACTGGCAGCGCCGCCGCCTCGGCGTCAAGCCGGGCATCACCGGTTTGTGGCAGATCCTCGGGCGCAAGGATCTCCCGATGCACGAGAACCTGCAGTACGACTTCTACTACATCCGCAACCGCTCGCTCGCGCTCGACCTCTCGATCCTGCTGCGGACCGTCGGCGCCGTGCTCTCGCGGCGCGGCGCCTTCTAGAGCTCCGCGTGGACGTGACGATCTGCGTCGCGACCTACCGCCGGCCGACCGGGTTGGCGCGCCTGTGCGCGAGCCTCGGGCGCATGAAGCTGCCGCCGGGCGCGCAGGTCGAGCTCGTGGTGGTGGACAACGATCCCGATGCGCCGGAGTCGGCGCCGCTGCCCGATGCGGGCGGTCTCCCCGCGCGACGCCTGCGCGAGCCGCGCCGCAACATCGCGCGCGCGCGCAACGCGGCGGTCGCGGCGGCGCGCGGCGCCTGGCTCGCGTTCGTCGACGACGACGAGAGCGTGCACGAGGACTGGCTCGCAGCGTACCTGGCGCAGCTCGAGCGCATGCCCTGCGACGCCCTATTCGGTCCGGTGCGCGCGTGCGCGGAGCGACCCGAGGCCGGCGGTCTCGAGTGGCTCCCTTTCTTTCAGCGCGGTGGGCGAGCGAGCGGCACCCGCGTGCCGTGGTCGTCCGCAGCGACGAACAACGCCTTCGTGCGTCGCAGCCTCTTCGCGGACATCGCCTTCGACCCCGCGTTCGGACGCAGCGGTGGCGAGGACGCGCGCCTGTTCGGCGTTCTGCTCGCGCGCGGCGCGGACTTCCGCGGATGCCAGGAGGCGGAGGTCTGCGAGTGGATCCCGCCCGAGCGGCTCTCCGCGCGCTGGCTCCTGCGTCGCGCCTTCCGCGGCGGCCACGTGCATGGGCGGATCGCGCGCGAGGGATCTCCGGCGCGCGTCGCGCGCGCGGTGCTGCGTGCGACGGCCGGTCTCGTCGCGGCGGTGGCGCTGCTCCCGCTCGCGCTCGCTCCGTCGCGCGCGCGCTCGCTGCGCCCGCTGCTGCGCGTCGCGAGCGCGTCGGGTCGCATCCACGCTCTCTGCGGCGGGCGCTTCGAGGAATACGCGGAGCGCGAGGCATGATGCGCGTCGCGATCTTCCACAACCGCTACTTCGAGCGCGGCGGTGAGGACGTCGCGGCCGACGCCGAGGCCGCGCTGCTCGCGAAGGCCGGCCACGAGGTGCACCGCTTCACCGTCGACAACCGCGAGGCGATCACCGGATCGCGCCTCGGCCCCGTGAAGACCGCCCTCGGCGCGCACTGGAACCCCGATACGCCGCCGCAGGTCGACGCCTTCCTCGACGCGCACCCCGTCGACGTCGCGCACGTCCACAACTTCTTCCCGGTGCTCTCGCCGTCGCTGCATTGGGCGCTGGCGCGGCGCTCCGTGCCGGTCGTCCAGACGCTCCACAACTATCGACTGCTGTGCGCGAACGGCATGTTCCTGCGCGACGGAAAGCCGTGCGAGGAGTGCGTGTCGCGCGGACCGTGGAACGCGCTGCGCCACGGCTGCTACCGCGGCTCGCGCGCGCAGACGGCCGTGTGGGCGCGCGCGACCGCGCACCACCGACGCCGGCGCACCTGGGAGAGCGCGGTGTCGCTCTTCACGACGCCGTCGGAGTTCGCGAGGCGGAAGCTCCTCCAGGCGGGTCTCGCGGAGGAGCGCGTCGTGACGAAGCCGAATCCCGTTCCCGATCCGGGACCGCCCGCGCCGATGGGAGAGGGCGCGGTGTTCGTCGGCCGGCTCTCGCACGAGAAGGGCGTCGATCTGTTGCTCGAGGCCTGGCGCGCCATGGCCGGCGCGCCGCTCGCGATCGTCGGCGCCGGTCCGGAGGAGAGCCGGCTGCGCGCGCAGGCCGACGACATCGCCGGGGTGCGCTTCCTCGGCGCGCAGGAGCACGCGCACGCGCTCGCCGCGATCGCGGCGGCCGCCTTCGTCGTGGTGCCGTCGCGCTGGTACGAGGTCTTCCCGATGGCCGCGCTCGAGGCGCTGGCCTGCGGGCGCGCGCTGGTCGTCCCGCGCGAGACCGCCCTGGCCGAGATCGTCGAGCCGGGGCGCACGGGGCTCCACTTCGCGTTCGGAGACGCGGCGGACCTCGCGCGCGCCTGTCGCGAGCTGCTGCACGCGCTGCCCTTCACGCGCGCGCTCGGCGAGGAGGCGCGCGGCCTCTACGAGGACGTCTACGCCGACGGGCCCGCGCTCGGGCGTCTCGAGGCCGTCTACGAGCGCGCCCTCCGCGAGAGCGCGTAGTCGACCGCGCGGCGCACGCCGTCCGCCATCCGGCCGGGCCCGAAACGCTTTCCGGTGTCGCGAGCGGCGACGCTCATGCGCTCCAGCCCCTCGCACGAGAGCGCGTCGTGCAGCGCCTTCACGAAGTCCTGCGCGTCGGTCGGATCGAAGAGCCAGCCGTTGCGGCCGGGCTCGATCAGGTCGTCGGCGCAGCCGGCGAGCCGCGAGCACAGCACCGGGACACCGCACGCCAGCGCCTCGTTGACGACGAGCCCCCAGGTGTCGCCGAGGCTGGCGAAGACGTGGAGGTCGACCGCGGCGTGGATCGCGGGCATCTCGCCGGGCGGGCGCTCCGGCAGCCACGCGATCTCGCGCGGACGCGCGCGCACGGCGTCGCGCACGGCCGGCGCGAGCGGCCCGTCGCCGACGAAGAGCAGGGTCCAGCGCTCGCGCAGCGAGTCGGGCAGTCGCGCCCAGGCCGCGAGCAGCGGCAGGATTCCCTTCACGGGCACGAGTCGCCCGGCGACCAGCGCAACCCGCTCGCGCGCTCGCAGCGCGCCGCGCAGCGCATGGGGCACGACCGAGGAGTCGAGCTCGGCGAGCGCGCGCTCGTAGGCGGGCGCGTCGTGCGCGTTCGGCGCGTCGAACAGGCGCTCGTCCGGGACGCCGAGGCCGCGCAGCACCTCGTGCGCCTGCACGCCCATCCCGATCACGGCGTCTGCCCGCGCGAGCAGCGCACGGCGCAGGCGCCGGCGCGCTCGGCCGATCGCCCGAGCCGACACGCGAGCGTGATGGGTCCAGAGCACGAACGGGACTCGGTGCCACGCGGCGTGGACCGCGCCGAAGAGCGAGCGCGCGCCGAGCTCGGTGCTGATCACGACGTCGGGTCGGAAGCGGCGGAGCGCGCCGAACGTCCCCCACGGCACGTGCGTGCTGACCTGCTGCTCGATCGCCGCGCCGCGGTGCGTGAGCTGGCGGCGCTCGAAGCCGACGCTGGCGACCCGCTCGACGTCGAGCGAGGCGGCGCCCTGCGCATAGGCCTCGCGGAAGGCGGCGTCCCAGTGCGGCTCGCTCTCCGCGGAGAGCAGGATGCGGAGCTCCCAGCCCGGCGTCGCGTCGAGCTCGCGGTACACCGGCAGGCGATAGGGCGTCAGCGTGTTCGTCAGCAGCGCGACGCGCATCAGTTGGACTCGTAGAAGCTGCGTGGCGCATCGCGCGGCGGCTCGGCGAGCGCGAGCACCAGCACGCCGTCCGGCACGTCCTGTTCGAAGCGCGCCGTGTGCATGCCGGCCGAGAGCTCCGTCACCTGTCCCGGGGCGAGGCGCAGGTCGCCGATGCGGATCGCCGCGGGCGCTCCGATGGGGATCCAGCGGTAGCTCCCCGGCACGATCAGCTCGAACGCCTGCTCGCTGTCGCGCGCGCCGCGGAGCCGCCTTCCGGCCACGAAGACCGAGGCGCGGTAGGGCTGGTAGTTGTCGGCCCAGAAGCGGCGCAGCTCGGGCGGGAACTGGCCGAGCCGCCACGAGTCCACCAGATAGCGCACCGGGACGTTGCGGAAGGTCTTCTCGAAGCGCGCGACCTCGGCGTCGCGCGTGGGGCCGCCGAAGTGACGGTAGATGGTGTAGGAGAACCAGCTGCCGAGAGGCTGCGTCTCACCGCAGAACATCGCCGTCTCGGGATGGAAGCCGACCCCGGCGCCGCCGAAGTTGCGGTGCACGAAGTCGACGCTCTCGCGCTGCACGGCCTGCGTGTCGTCGAGCTGACGCACGATCGCGACGGCGCCCGGCAGCACGAGTCCCAGCCAGAGCAGCGCGGCGGCGATCTGCAGCCGCGGCGCCGGTCCGGCGAAGAGCTCGCGCCGGATCGGCTCGGCCGCGAGCGCGAGCGCGACGGCGGGGAAGAGGCCGAGCGTCATCCAGAAGTAGGTGAAGGCGGCGGCGTGGAAGAGGCCGACGGCGACGCCGGTCGCGAGCGCGAGCCAGGCCGCGAGCAGGCGCGGATCGCGGCCCCCGCGCCGCAGCGCGCGCGCGGTCGCGAGCGCGAGCAGCGCGAGCAGCACGAGATGGGGAATCAAGGTCGGCAGCAGCGCGACGTACTGGTCGTAGCCGATCGTGCCGCGGTAGAAGTCGAAGACGTCGAGGTGCGAGCGCAGCAGCGGCACGGGCAGCACGTCGCGCGCGGGATGTCCGGGCGGCAGCTCGTAGCGCGAGGAGAGATAGGTGCGGAAGCCGAACCACACGCTGGATGCGCTCGCGCCGAGACAGGTCGCGCGCACGAGCTCTCGCCGCGCCTGCCAGCCCTCTTCGACGAGCCGCAGCAGCGCGAGCACTCCGACGAGCGCGGCGACGTACGCGAGCTTCTGCGAGGCCAGCCAGCCGAGCGAGAGCGCGGCGCCGGCGCAGAGCGCGAGCGCGGGTCGCCGCTGCGACGCCAGCAGCGCGGCCCCGCCCCACACGCCGCCGACGAGCGCGAGCTGATCGGTCCGCACCTGGAGCGACCACTCGAGGAAGGCGGGCAGCAGACCCAGCAGCGCGACGCCGAGCGCGACGTCGTGGGCTCGGCGCGCGCTCCCGCGCAGCACCTCGGCCAGCAGCGCTGCGATGCCCACGAGATACAGGCCGGTCACGCCGAGCCAGAGCATGCGCGCGGCGCGCCCGGTCGCGATCTCGTCCCGACAGCCCGCGACGATCGGAGTCAGCACGATCTGCACGAGGCCGGGGCGCCCGCCGCTGCGGAAGACGCCGTCGCGCGCGCTCTCCGCGATCGACTCGAACAGCACGAGCTCGTCCCAGTTGAAGGCGACGCGGCGCACCGCGATCACGCGCAACACGACGAGCGCGAGCCCCGCGAACGCGGTCAGCGAGAAGACGAGCCAGCGGATCTTGCGGGAGCGCACCGCTGCGCGTCATCGGCGCGGGCGCGGCGCGGCTTTAGGCGATCTCTTTGCCTACCGCCGATCGTCGGCGAGCGCGTCTCGTGCCGCGCGCTGCGGCCGGATCTCGTCCACCGACCAGCCCGCCGGCACGAACGCCTGCACCCGCACCCGCGGCTGGCTCCTGAGCCAGGCCACCCACGGCTCGGCGCTCGCCGCGAGCAGCACGTCGGGGCCGTCGGGGTGCGCGTCGAAGTGCACGCCGCTCGCGCCGACGCCGCGGGCGCGGGCCTCGATGCGCAGCTCCTGGCCCTCGACCGGCACCACGTCGACCTGGCCGTAGTCGAGCGCGATGCGCAGGCGGCCGCCCTCGGCCGCGGAGAAGGAGCGCAGCAGCTCGTCGGCGTGCGTGCCGAGCGCGAAGGCGAGGATCACGCCGGCCAGGAACGCGATGAAGAGGCTGCGTCTGCGCATGGAGATGTGGGCGACACCAGCAAGCGGCGTGCCAGGCTCACACGCGTCGATGCGCGCCGCCGCGCACGGCTGCCATGTGGCCGCAGTGCGCGACGTGCGGCGACCGCCATCGACTCGCTGCGGCGCGGACCTCGCGCCGCGCCGCAGCGGGCTGCAGCGCCGCACGAGGCTGCAAGGAGGCCGACGCATGCCGGCCGACGCGCAGCGAGGCGAAGGCGAGCGCAGATCCCAACGGCTTGCCGAGCGAAGGCCCGGCTCAGGGGAGATATGCTCCGCGGTCATGTTCGTCGGGCTCGCCGCCGCCTTTCTCGTTTGGGGGCTCGTGCGCGTCTTCGCCGCCTATCCCGCTCCGCAGCAGCCCGCGCAGGTGCTGCGGCGCCGCGAGCTGGCGCTCGTCTCGGCGGTCGCCGACGCGCTCTTCCCGCCTGGCGGCGCGATTCCCGAGTCGGGTCGCGAGGCCGACGTCGCAGGCTACGTCGACCGCCTGGTCGCCGCGTCGCAGCCGCGCCAGCGCGCGCTCATGCGCGCGCTCTTCTTCCTGTTCGAGCACGCGACGCTCATCTTCCCGGCGGCGGGAGGTCTGCGCGGCCTGCGCCGCTTCTCGTCTCTCGACGTGGGTGCGCGCGAGGGCGTGCTCGAGCGCTGGCGCACCAGCCGGCTCTTCCTGCGGCGGCTCGTCTTCACCAGCCTGCGTGCGCTCTGCACGCTCGGCTACTTCGCGAGCCCGGGCGTGCTCCGGAGTCTGCGCCTCGCTCCTTACGCGATCGACACGCCGGTCTGCGAGGCCGACCTCTGGTATCCGCCGATCGGCGCGTCGCGCGCGTCGCTGCGCCGCACCCGCGCCGACCTGACACCGGCCTCCGACGGCGTGCCGCTCGCGCAGGGCGCGCCGCTGCTCGCGGGCTACGGCAAGCCGCGCGCGTGAGCGAGCGCGACGTCGACCTGCGCGTCTTCGCGGACTACGACCGCGATGTCGTCGAGTCGGTGGACGTCGCGGTGGTCGGCTCGGGACCGGGCGGCGCGGTGGTCGCGAAGGAGCTCTGCGACGCCGGCCTGCGCGTCGCGCTGATCGAGGAAGGGCCGCCCTTCACGCCGACGGAGTACCGCGTCGACGGCGGCCTCTCGATGGCGCGCACGATGCGCGAGGGCGGTCTGCGCGCGACGGTCGGAACCGTGATGCCGACGATGCAGGCGATCTGCCTCGGCGGCGGCTCGCTGGTCAACTCGGCCATCTGCAACCGCGCGCCGGACTTCGTGCTCGAACGCTGGTGCGAGCGCTTCACCCTGAAGCACACGACCGCCGACGACCTCGCGCCGCACTACGACGCGGTCGGCCGGGACCTCGGCATCTCGGCCACACCCGAGAACGTGCAGGGGCGCCGCAATCTGCTCTTCCGCGACGGCTGCCGAGCGCTCGGGATCGACTGCGAGCCGATCGCGCGCAACGTGCGCGGCTGTCGCGGCAGCGGCGAGTGCTTCACCGGCTGCCGCTCTCGCGCGAAGCAGTCGATGGACATCACCTATGTACCGGACGCGCTGCGCGGCGGCGCGACGGTGCTGACCTCCGCGCGTGTCGAGGTCGTGAGGACGAGCGGGCGCCGCGCGACGGGCGTGGCGGGGCATGTGGTCGCGCCCTTCAGCGGGCGGCCGAGCCACCGCTTCCGCGTCGACGCGAAGGCGGTGGTGCTGGCGGCCGGCTGCATGGCGACGCCGGTGCTGCTCGCGCGCAGCGGCGACCTCGCGAACCGCTCCGGTCAGGTCGGGCGCAACCTCCAGTTCCATCCCGGTGTCGCCGCGATGGGCATCTTCGCCGAGCGCGTCGATCCGCAGTTCGGCGCGACGCAGGGCTACCAGTCGAAGCACTTCCTGCGCGACGGCTTCAAGCTCGAAACCCTGTGGGCGCCGCCCGCGGTGCTGGCGGTGCGCATGCCTGGATCCGGTGCCGCGCTGAAGCAGCGTCTCGCCGAGGTCCCGTTCTCCGCGATCTGGGACGCGATCGGGAGCTGCAACCGCTCGGTCGGGCGGGTGGTCGCGCGCCGCGGCAGCTTCGATCCGCGGCTCGAGTGGCGCCTGCACCCGGAGGACACGCCGATCCTCGCGCACGCGCTCTTCACCCTGGCGCGGATCTTCTTCGCGGCTGGCGCGCGCAGCGTGCTGCCCGGCGTGCACGGGATTCCGGAGGAGCTCCACTCGCTGGAGGAGGCGCGGATCCTCGAGACCCATCCGATCCGCCCGGGCGATCTCGTCCTCGGCGGGAACCACGCCTTCTGTACCACGCGCATGCACGGCGACCCGGCGCAGGGAGTCGTCGACGAGCTCGGGCGTTGCCACGACTTCGACAACCTCTACGTCGCCGACTCGGGGGTCTTCCCCCAGTGCCCGTCCGTGAACCCGATGTGGACGGTGATGGCGCTGGCGCGCCGCACGGCGCACGCGGTCGCGGCCACCCATTAGCCGGGCCTTCGCTCGGCAACCCCGTGCGATCTCCGCTCGGCTGCGCCTCGCTGCGCGCCGGACGGCTTGCCGCTCGCTGCGCGTCGGCCGACTCCTGTGAGTCGGCCTCCTTGCAGCCCCTACACCTCCCCTTCCGGTTGGCCGATAGGGCTCGTGCACCCGGGAGGGGTTTCCATGCGCGGCGTCCTCATCGCTCTGGCCGTGGCGCTCGTCGCTGGCGCGGCGCGCGCGGACGACCCCCTCGTCTGCCGCAACTTCGATCGCCAGATCGCGCACTACGAGCTCCTGCGCCAGCGCGCGGCGGACCTCGACAGCGCCCTCTGGAAGGACCGGCTCGACACGCAGCTCGGCTACCTGAACCAGTATCGGCTGGCCGCGGGCTGCCCCGACAAGACCGGCGCGGCCGAGTTCGCGCGCGAGCTGAAGATCTTGATGGAGCTCGCCGGCACGGTCGCGCTGCACTACTTCACGTTCGGCGGGATGTAGACTGCCTCCTCGTCGGTCCGCGCGACCGATCCAGGAGGCCCCCCGTGAAGCTCTACGACAGCGCGATGGCGCCGAACCCGCGGCGCGTCCGCATCTTCCTCGCCGAGAAGGGCATCAGCGTGCCCACGGTGCAGGTCGATCTCGGCAAGGCCGAGACCCGCCAGCCGGAATTCCTGAAGAAGAACCCGATGGGCGGCGTGCCCGTGCTCGAACTCGACGACGGCCGCTTCCTCGCGGAGTCGGTCGCGATCTGCCGCTTCTTCGAGGAGCGCCGGCCGCAGCCGCCGCTCTTCGGTGTCGACGCGACGGACCGCGCCTTCGTCGAGATGTGGAACCGCCGCATGGAGGCCGAGATCTTCACGCGCGTCGCGGGCACCTTCCAGAACACGCACGACTTCTTCAAGGGCCGCATCCATCAAGTGCCGGAGTACGGCGAGGTCTGCCGCAAGCACGCGCTGATGCGGATGGCCTGGCTCGACGGCGAGCTCGCGTCGCGCGAGTTCGTCGCGGGCGACCGCTTCACGATCGCCGACATCACCGCGCTCTGCGGCATCGACTTCGGCCGCGCGGCCGGCATCCGGATGGACCCGGCATGGAAGAATCTCCAGCGCTGGCACGAATCGGTCTCGTCGCGCCCGAGCGCCAAGGCATAGCAAGCGCGAAGCGCGCGCAGCGAGGCGCTGCCGAGCGAAGATCAGAGGAGCGATCCGCTTGCGTTCTGGAGGAAGGGAATGAAGCGTCGCAACCTCGGTCGTACCGGCCTCAGCGTCTCCGAAATCTGTCTCGGCACGATGACCTTCGGCTCGATGGCCGACGAGAAGACGGCCCATCGCTGTCTCGATCTGGCGTTCGACGCGGGCATCGACTTCATCGACATCGCCGAGGTCTACCCGGTGCCGCCGGATTCCTCGACGGCCGGACTCACCGAGGAGATCTGCGGGCGCTGGCTCGCGGGCCGCTCGCGCGACGAGGTGATCGTCGCGACGAAGGTCGCCGGGCCGGGCGGCGGCTGGTTCCGCGGCCCCGTGCGCGGGGGCCACACCGCGCTGGATCGCCATCACATCGAGCGCGCGGTCGAGGCGAGCCTGCGCCGGCTCCGCACCGACTACATCGACCTCTACCAGACCCATTGGCCCGATCCGGTGGTGCCGATCGAGGAGACGCTCGAGGCGCTCGACCGGCTCGTCGAGGAAGGGAAGATCCGCGCGATCGGGTGCAGCAACGAGAGCGCCTACGGCGTGATGAAGTCGCTCTGGCAGGCCGACCGCGCCGGCACCGTCCGCTATGAGACCATCCAGAACAACTTCAGCCTGCTGAACCGCCGCTTCGAGGACGAGCTCGCGCACGTCTGCCGCAAGGAGAAGCTCTCCTGCCTGCCCTACAGCCCGATCGCCGCGGGCGTCCTCTCGGGCAAGTACCAGGGCGGTGCCTGGCCCGCGGGCGCGCGCTTCACGCGCTACCGCGATCACGACGAGCGCACGAAGACGATGACGCGCCGCTTCGTCGGCGAGAAATCGCTCGCGGCGACCGCGCGCGTCCACGAGATCGCGCGCGAGTGCGGGATCGCGCCGGTCACGTTCGCGGTGGCCTGGACCCTGACCCGCGACTTCGTCGGCTCGACGATCATCGGCGTCACCTCCACCGAGCAGCTTCCGGCGCACCTCGCGGCCTCGGACGTCGTGTTGCCGCGCGAGGCGCTCGAGGCCTGCGATCGCCTCGCGCGCGAGATCCCGTATCCGCTCGGCTGAGCACGCCGAGCGCCAATGCCATCTCTACGATCGACTCGGAGTCGAGTCGAGTCGATCCGATGGGTCGCGGCCGCGCGTTCCAGGTATGCTGGCGCGGATGGAGCATCCCCGGCGGCAGCGAAGGCCCGTGACGCGCGCGCTCGCCGCCCTCGCGGGTGTCGCCGCGCTCGCGACCTTCGCGTCGCTCGCGTCCGCGAAGGATCGCGGAGCCGACGGACAGTTCGACAAGCGCACATCCTCGCACTTCACGCTCCTCCAGGATGTCGGCATCAAGGAGTCGGGCGGCTTCAACGGGTCGCGCCGCTTCGAGGAGGAGGTGCTCGACGAGCTCGAGGGCGCCTACTCCGCGCTCCAGTCGCAGCTCGGGATGCGGCCCGAGCGCCGCATCGAGGTGGTGATCGACGATCCGGGACTCTTCGACCAGCAGTTCTCGGCGGCCTTCCGCTTCCAGGCGGCCGGCTTCTACGCGGGCGTGATCCGCGTGCGCGGCGATACGCAGCTCACCGCGCCGCTCTCGCGCACCTTGCACCACGAGCTCGTGCACGCGGCCTTCGACGCGGTCGCGCCGTCGCTGATCCTGCCGGCGTGGCTGAACGAGGGAACCGCCGAGTGGTTCGAGTACCGGAGCATCGGGCTGCGCGGAATGCCCGAGCGCGGACACCAGATCCTGTCGCAGCAGGCGGCGCGCAACGCGCTGCTCCCGCTCGACGTCCTGTCGTTGCGGTCCTTCGCGCGGCTCGACAACGACGCCGCGGCAGTCGCGTACCTCCAGTCCTACGGGATGATCGACTACCTCGTCCGCGCCGCGGGCGAGCGCAGCCTGCCGCGCTTCTTCGAGGAGCTCTTCCACAGCCGCGACCTGAACCGCGCGCTGACCCGCATCTACCGCCTCGATCTCGCGGAGCTCGAGCGCCGCTTCCTCGCCGATCTCGGCTAGCAAGCGCGGACCGAAGGTCCGCGCGCGCAGCGAGCCGCAGGCGAGCGAAGATCCGAGGTGTGGACGCGGTGGGTGACGCCACCGGTCAGACACCCGACCGGTCAAGCGCCCGCGCGGACGCGCCGATGTCGGGACCGTGCCCCCGACCCGCAGAACCGAGAGCCGCGCCCGAGCCCTCGCTCGCCGGCTCGTTCCGCGTGCCTGGCATCCCTGGATCCGCCGCGCGCGCTGGTGGGGACTGCGGCACCGCTGTCCGGTCTGCGGCGCGGGCGTGCGCCGCTATCTGCCGGAGGGCTACGCGATCCCCATCCTCCACGATCTCGACGTCGTGGGCGGCGAGCATCGCGCCGGGCGCACCTGTCCCGTCTGTCACGCCAACACGCGAGCGCGTCTGGTGTGGTGGCATCTCGTGTCGCAGGTGCGGATCCTCGAGCGCCCTGCGCGCGTGCTCCACCTCGCGCCCGAGCGCTGCATCTACGGGCGGCTCCGCAGGCTGCCTTCCATCGCGTACCACGCGGCCGACCGCGACGCCTTTCGCTACCGATTCGCGACCGGTTCGCTGTGCGCGGCCGACGCGACCTCGCTTCCCTACACCGACGCGCGCTTCGACCTCGTGATCGCCAACCACGTGCTCGAGCACGTCGAGGACGACTGGCGCGCGCTGGCCGAGATCCGGCGCGTCCTGCGCCCGGGCGGCTTCGCGATCCTCCAGGTGCCCGTGGCGCAACGCCTCGTGGTGACGCGCGAGGATCCCTCGATCCGAAGCGAGGAGGAGCGCGAAGAGGCCTTCGGGCAGTGGGACCACGTGCGCCTCTACGGCCTCGACTACCCGCAGCGCCTCGAGAAGGCGGGCTTCGAGGTCCGCTGCCACACCGAGCACGCGGAGCGGGGCGACGCCTTCCTCGCGCGCTGGCAGATCGATCCGCGCGAGGTCCTCTATCGCGCGGCGCGCCCGGCCTGATCCGCGAGCCCGAGCTCCGCGAGCTCGGCCCGCCGCAGCGGCTCGTCCCACGCCAGGAAGAACTCGTCGAGCTGCGGCGGCGCCACGGAGGTGCCCGCGAGCATCGCGTGCGCCTGGCCGCGGTGGTGGATCTGGTGCGCGAACAGGTGTGAGAGCACCGCGTGCACGCTCTCGCGCGTGACGCCGTGCTCGCCGCGGTCGAGGGGCACTTCGCGCTCCAGGTTCTCCTCGCCGAGTCCGTCGCAGAAGCGCACCAGGCGCAGGTCACTCGCGCGCTGCGCCGCGGCGAGATCGGCCAGTCGCGGGCACGGCAGCTCGTCCGCGTAGGTCGCGGGTCCGCGTCCGCCCCGCTCGAGGCCGTCGAGGTAGAACCGATCGACGATCAGGATGTGGTTGAGCGTCTTCTGCAGCGACGGAAAGAAGCTCGTGCGCGTGGCCTCGAACTCCGACAGCGAGAGGGCCGCGCAAGCGCGGAGCAGGCGATGGTTCGACCACGCGTTGTTGCGCGCGCAGGCGCGAAAGTGCTCGGACAGCGACATGGGTCACCTCGCTTCCGGCGCGCGCGCGGCCTCGGGCGCGGCGGGCTCGTCCCCGTAGCGCTCCCACTGCGCGCGCTGCGACGCGCGGAAGATGTAGCGGTCCTCGGGTTGCGCGGGGGCCGGCTCGCGCGACCACACGAGCGGCGTGAGCAGCGTGCCGTCGCGCCAGCGGCCCATGCCGACCTGCTCGGGGCTCCCTCGTCCGAACGCGACGCGACGCCCCGCGGCGTCGCCCGCGAAGGCGTAGGCGGCGAGCGCGTCGAAGAGCCGGTCGAGCGCGCGCTCGTCGAGCGCGTCGTCGCGCGCGCCGATGCCGCTCGACTGCGGCACGGTGTGCGGCGCCGGCAGGCGGCAATCTCCGTGCGACAGCGCGGGCACGCGCAGGTAGTCTTTCTCGGCGACGCCGAGCGCGCGGAAGAGCGCGATGGCGATGCGCGGATCGGTCGCCGTGTCTCCCTCGAAGACCAGGGTCAGCGCCTTCACGTCGGGCGGGTACGACGCGAGGTCTTCGTCGCTGACACCAAGCGGATACCAGGGCGCGAGCAGCAGCAGGAAGGCACCCCGCTCGCCCCAGCCGCGTTCGCGCCGCGCGCGCAGCAGCAGCCAGGGCGCGGCGCCGGCGCCGTACGAATGCCCGACGACACCAATACGCGTCGTGTCGAGGAGCGGCGCGCGCTCGCGCGCCGCGCTGACGAGGCCCTGCCAGATCGCCTCGTAGCGCGCGGCGTGGTGCGTGTCCGGCGCCATGTACTCGGGAAACACGACGGCGTAGCCGCGGCTCGCAATGTGATCGACGAGTCCCCGGTAGCGCTCCGGATCGCCGGTGTCGTAGGCGTGCGCGAGGACGACGACGGGCAGCGGGGGCTCGGCGTCATCGGGCAGGAAGAGCCAGACGGGCAGGGCGTCCGGCGCGGTCCGGGGAAGCTCCTCTCCGCGAACGGCGTGTGGACCCCGCGACCCGAAGCCGGAGGCGAGCGGCTCGAGCGCCTGCGCGCACGGATCGTTCGCCTGCGCCGACGGCCTGCCGCAGCCGAGTGCGGTCGCCGCGAGCGCGGTCGCCGCGAGCGCGGGCCGGAGTCGAGGCCACGCGAAGAGGCCGCGCGCCGCGAGCACTGCCAGCACCGGCAGGAGCGGCGCGTGGTAGCGGGGTTCGCCGTAGAAGAGCACGCCGTGCACGAAGAGCACGTACGCGACCGAGAGCGGCAGCGCGAGCGCGCCGGCGCCGCCGCGCGCCCACGTGCCCGGCACCCCGGCCGCCGCGAAGGCGAGCAGCAGGAAGAACGAGAGATCCGAGATCGCCGCGAGCGCGCGGTCCGCATCGGGGCCGAGCAGCGCGCGCGGCACCTCGTCCGGCGGCTCCGACGCGCCGGGGTGCGGCTGCGCCCAGTCGAGCCCCGCGTGACCGTGGCGGAAGAGCGCGAGCCAGCGCGCCGGCACGAGCGCGAGCTCGCGGCCCGGATGCGAGAGCATCCACTCGAGACCCTCGCGCAGCCCCGCGCGCATCTCCGCGACCTCGCGCTCGGGCTGCGGCAGCGCGCGCAGATCGCGCAGCCGCTCGCTGCGGTAGTGCGCCTGTCGCCAGGTCGCCGTGCCCTCGGCTTCGGGATTGTGCGTGTAGAGGAACGACATCCCGACGGAGCTCGCGATCGCGATCGGTGCGTGCATCACGAGCGCGTTGCGGAGCGTCCACGGCGCGATCAGCGCGGCCATGCCGACCGCGGCCAGCAGCGTGCGCCGCAGCGCGGGTGCGAGCCGCCGCTCGGCGATCCACCAGGCCGCGAACGGCACGGCCAGAAAGAGCGATGCCGTTCCGCGTACCAGCGCGGCCGCGCCGACGCCGGCGCCGAAGAGGATCCAGCGCGCGCCCTCGACGCCGCGCTCGCTCCAGACCGCGAAGAGCCAGAGGAGCGCCGCCAGCATCGTGCTGAAGGTCACCTCCGAGAGCAGCAGCGGCGTGTACCAGATGGAATCGGGCAGCAGCGCGAGGATGGCCGCTGCGCAGAGCCCGACGCGCGCGCCGAACAGGCGCGTCCCTAGCGCGAACACGAACGCGCAGGTCGCGACCGAGAGCGCCACGTTGAGGAGCTTCGCGGCCAGCAGGTGCGGTCCGAAGACGGAGTACGTCGCGGCCAGCAGCAGCGGGTAGCCCGGCGGCCAGAAGGCGGTCGGAGTCCCGTCCGAAGCGCGCAGCAGCGCCCCCTGCGTGAGCCGGAGTGCGGCCAGGTCGTACCACGTCATGTCGAGGTGGAAGTCGCGCCGCGGATCCACGTCGATCGCGAAGACGCAGGCGATGCGCAGTCCCGCCGCGAGTGCGAGGAGCGCGGCGAGAGCCGCCCGAGTGCGCCGGTCCACCACGCCGCGTCGAGAGTACCGCGCAACGGCGCGCACGGGTCGGCGGCAGCGGGTAAGGTACGGCCCTCGCCAGGAGCCGCGCGCGCCCCGATGCCCTCCGCCAACGCCTTCTTCGCGCTCGGCCTCTTCCTCGCGACCTGGACGACGCTCGCGCTCGAGATCCTCGACACGCGGCTCCTCTCGGTCGTGACCTGGTACCACCTCTCGTTCTTCGTGGTCTCGACGGCGCTCTTCGGCATGTCCGCGGGCTCGCTGCGCGTCTATCTCGGAGGCGAGCGCTATGCGCACGAGCGCGCGCCGGCCACGCTCGCGCGCGCGGCCATGCTCTTCGCCCTCTCGATTCCGGTGTCGCACGCGGTGACCCTGGCCGTGCCGCTCCCCCCCGACCTGACCGCGACCAGTGTCGCCGCGCTCGCGACGATGACCGCGGCGATCGCGGTGCCCTTCTATCTGTCGGGCATCGTCGTCGCGCTCGCGCTGACGCGGATCCCGGGGCCGTCGGGGCGCGTCTACGCCGTGGATCTCCTCGGCGCGGCGCTCGGCAGCGTGTCGGTGCTGTTCCTGCTCGCGCGCGCCGACATCTCCTCGGCCGCGATCGCCTGCGGCGCGCTCGCCGCGCTGTCCGCGGCCTGCTTCCACCGCTTCGCGGGCGACGTCCGCGGCGCGCGCGTGGCGGGCGGACTCATGTTCCTGCTCCTCGCCGCGGCCCTCGCGAACGCGAGCGCGCCCGCACATGGGCTTCGCATCTCGTTCTACAAGACCGGCGCGGTGCCGCGCGAGAGCATCGTCGACGAGCGCTGGACGATTCACGGTCAGGTCAGCGTGCGCCAGCCGTCGATCGGGTTCCCGCAGTACTGGGGCCCCGGCAAGGGCTCCGACGGATACCGCGTGAACGGCACGCAGCTGCTGATCGACGGCGCGGCGGCGACCACGATGACCAAGTGGAACGGCACGCCCGAGTGGCTCGCGTGGGTCGCGCACGACGTGACCTCGCTGGCCTTCCACCTGCGGCCCGGCGGCGACGTCGCGGTGATCGGCGTCGGCGGCGGCCGCGATCTCCTGACCGCGCTCTGGGCCAGCAGCCGCCACATCACCGGCATCGAGGTGAACCGCGCCTTCATCGACCTGCTGGAGGGCCCGTTCCGCCGCTATGCGGGGCTCGCGGATCGCCCGGAGGTGCGCCTCGTCCACGACGAGGCGCGCTCGTGGCTCACGCGCACGGACGATCGCTTCGACGTGATCCAGATGTCGCTGATCGACACCTGGGCCGCGACCGGAGCCGGCGCCTTCACCTTGACCGAGAACGGCCTCTACACGCTCGAGGCCTTCCGGATCTTCCTCGATGCGCTGAAGCCGAAGGGTCTGCTCGCGGTGTCGCGCTGGCACAGTCCCGACAATGTGTCGGAGACGAGCCGGCTGCTCTCGCTCGCGACCGCCTCGCTGCTGGCGCGCGGCGTCGCGACTCCTGAGGAGCATCTCGCTCTGGTGTCGGCCGGCAACGTCGCCACCTTGCTCGCGTCGCCCTCGCCGCTGTCCACGGCGGACGTCGCGGCCGTGCACGCGATCGCCGCGCAGTTCGGCTTCCGGGTGCTGCTCGCGCCCGGCACGCCGCCCGAAGACTCGATGATGCGCGCGATCGTGATCAGCCGCTCGCAGGATGCGCTGCTGAACGCGGTGGCCGACCCTGCCTACGACTTCAGCCCGCCGACCGATCGCCGCCCGTACTTCTTCAACCTGCTGCGGCCGGCCGCCTTCCTGCGCGGCGTGGACGTCCCGTCGGGCATCGTCTCGGTGACGCGGGGCAACATCCAGGCGACCTCCACGCTCGTCGTGCTCTGGATCCTCTCGGCGCTGCTCGTCGCGGGCGTGATCTTCGCGCCGCTGCTGCGCGCGGGGCTGCCCGATCTCGATCGCCGCAGCTTCCGCAACGCCGCGCTCTACTTCGCGCTGATCGGCACCGGCTTCATGCTGGTGCAGATCCCGCTGGTGCAGCGCTTCTCGGTGTACCTCGGTCACCCGACCTACGCGGTCAGCGTGGTGCTCTTCTCGATGATCCTCGCGGCCGGCGCGGGGAGCCTCGTCTCGGACCTCGTGCCGGTCGAGCGCCGCCGCCGCGGGCTCGTCGCGATCCCCCTCGCGGTCGCGGCGCTGCTCCTCGGCGTCGCGCTCTCGCTCCAGGCGCTGATCGACGCGACAATCGCGCAGGGGCTCTTCGCGCGCTGCGCCGTCGCCGTGGCGGTCGTGGCCGCGCCCGCCTTCTTGATGGGGACGTGCCTGCCCTTCGGGTTGCGTCTCGTGCGCCGCCAGAGCGAGCCGGCGCTGCCCTGGATGTGGGGCATCAACGGCGCGTGCAGCGTGCTGGCCGCCGTCTCCGCGATCGGCATCTCGATGACCTGGGGCATCGACGTGAATCTCGCGATCGCGGCGACGTGTTATGCGCTGCTCGTACTCCCGGCGCTCGCGCTCTGGAGGTCGGGCGTCGCGACGGACGTCGCAGCTCCCTCGGGCCGTGCAGCGCGCGAATGACACCGCGGCGGGGTTGGGCGCTCGGACCGAGCCCACGCCCTCGCCGCGTCGCCGCCTCGATCTCGCGCTTCGACTCGCGCTGTGCGCCGCGGCCCTCGCGGGACTCGTCTGGGGCTGGACCGTCTTCTGGTTCCTGTGCGACGACGCCTTCATCGCCTTCCGCTACGTGAGCAACAGCCAGCTCGGCTTGGGCTACACGTGGAATCCTCCACCGTTCCGGCCGGTCGAGGGCTACACGAGCTTTCTCTGGGTCGTGCTCCTCGACGGGGTCTGGCGCGGGCTCGGGGTAGAGCCGCCGCTCTCCGCCAACTGGCTCTCGCTGCTCTTCTCGATCGGAAGCCTCGGGTGGATCGTCGCCGGCGTGCTGCGCCTGCCGCTCTCTCTGGGGCTGGCGCGATGGCGCACGGCGCTGCTCGCGTTGGTGCTGCTCGGCACGCTCACGAATCGCACCTTCCTCGCCTGGACGAGCTCGGGGCTCGAGACCGCGCTCTTCCACTTCCTTTTGCTCGGCTGGGTCTTCTGCGGCCTGTCGTGGCCCCGGCGTGGCGCCTTCGCCGGAATCTGCCTATTCGGAGGGCTGCTCCCGCTGGCGCGGCCCGACGGCCTGCTCTTCTGGGCCGTAACGCTGGCGCTATGCGGGCTGCGCTTCGCGCACCAGCGGAGGCCGAGGGATCTGCCGGCGGCGCTGCCGCTGCTCTTGCCGGTGCTGCACGTGGCCTGGCGGCGAGCGACGTATGGCGAGTGGCTTCCCAACACCTACTACGCGAAGTACGTGGCACCGTGGCCGGAGGCGGGGCTGCGCTATCTGGCGGCCTTCGTGCTCGAGTACGCATGGTGGATCTGGATCGGGATGGCCGGAGTCGCATGCCTGCGCGGGCTGCGCGGCGTTCGGCTCGACACCTTCGCGGATCGCTTGCGCGCGCGGGACGGCGCGGCCGCCGTGGCGACCCTTGTGTCCGCGGCGCTGGCGGCGCAGCTCGGGTACTACACGCTCGTGGTCGGCGGCGACCACTTCGAGTTCCGTGTGCTCCAGTACTGGGTGCCCCTGCTGCTGCTGTCGTTTCCATGGCTGTGCGAGCGCGCCGGGCTGTCGCCCCGACACACATTGGCGGCGCTCGCGACTCTGATCGCGCTCGGCTGGCCGCTGCCCTGGCTGCACTGGTGGCACACGCGCTCCCTGACCACCCGCCAGGAGACCTACGAGCTCCACTATCGCGTGGCGCCCGAGCTGCCGGCCGCGGTGCGCTGGTACGGCGCGGCGTGGGACGAGCTCGAGGGCTGGCTGATCCACCACTTCGTCGGCATGCGCCACCAGGAGCACAAGGTGCTGGTGCTGGAGCGGGTCGGGAGGTTGCCGAGCCGCGCAATCGGAATGCGTCTGCCCACCGATGGCTTCCCGGTGCTGGTCGCCCAGGTGGTGGGGTTGCCCGGCTGGGTGCTGCCGCGGGTCGCGATCCTCGACTGGTACGGACTGAACGATCCGGTGATCGCGCGCACGCCGGCGCCCGCGCTCCGCTCCGAGGACCGGTTGATGGCGCACGATCGGGTCCCGCCCGCGGGCTACATCGAGTGCTTCCGGCCCAATCTGGTCGAGCTGCCTACCGGGGCAGTCGGCCCGCTCGAGCGCGGCGCCGACCTCACGGCGGAAGAGATCCGCGAGTGCGAGCGGCGCTTCCTGGCGCAGGTCCGGCGCGAGCCGGCTCCGGCGGCGGGCGGGACCTGACACGTCGGAGGTTCAGAGCAGCTGCCAGCCCTCGCCGTGGTGGGCCGGTGCGAAGGCCTCGGGATGGACCAGCTCGCACAGGATCTCGAGCGAGTCGACGAGACGCGGGCCGGGCCGGTTCATGTAGGCGTTGCCGTCGACGAGGTGCGCGCGGCCGCTCCGCACGGCGCGAAGCCGCTCGAAGCCCGGCTGCGTGCGCAGCGGAGCGATCTCGGCGCGGCTGCGCGCGAGGTCGAAGCCGCAGGGCATCACGACCAGCACGTCGGGGTCGGCGTCGCAGAGCGCGTCCCAGGTGATCCAGTCCGACGCACGTCCCGTGTTGCCGAAGCAGGCCTCGCCGCCCGCGAGCGCGACCAGCTCCGGGATCCAGTTGCCCGCGGCCATCAGCGGTTCGATCCACTCGATGCAGGCGACGCTCGGGCGCGACGCCGTGCCCGCCGCGCGCTCGCCGAGATCGGAGATGCGATCGGAGAGACGGGATCGGAGAGCGCGGCCGCGTTCGACGTCGCCGAGCGCAGCCGCGACGCGCATGGCATCGCGCAGCACGTCGCCGAGCGTGCGCGGGTCGAGCGAGACCACGCGGGGCGCCGCGCCGAGCCAGCGCGCGAGCGCGGCCTCGACGTCCGAGAGGCTCGCGGCGCAGACCTCGCACTGGTCCTGAGTGACGATCAGATCGGGCGCCAGCGCGCGCAGGCGCGCCTCGTCCACGCGGTAGACCGAGAGGCCGTCTCGCACCAGCGCGCGCACGGCGGTGTCGATCTCGCCGGACGGCCGGCCGGCGTCGACCTTCGCCTCGGTCAGCGCCGGCAGCGCGCGGACGCCGGGCGGGAAGTCACACTCGTGCGAGCGCCCGACCAGGAGATCCTCGAAGCCGAGCGCGCAGATGATCTCGGTGGCGCTCGGCAGCAGCGAGACGACGCGCTCCACGCGGCCGATCCTACTCCGCCCGCGACCCGACACGGTATGCTCGGCGCGCGTGGAGATCCCCAGCTCGCTCGTCGACCGCCTGCTCGACACCTGGCCGGTGGCGCGACTCGCCACCTCGGGGACGCGCGGATACCCGGGCGCGCTGCCGATCGTCTTCGCGCTCGTGCGCGGATACCTGTGGACGCCCGTCGACGGCAAGCCGAAGCGCGCGGGCGAGCTCGCGCGCGTGCGCCGCGTCAGCGAGAACCCGCACGTCGAGCTGCTGCTCGACGAGTACCACGACGACTGGTCGGATCTCTGGTGGCTGCGGATCGAGGGCGAGGCGCGCGTGGTCGAGCCGCCGCAGCCCGAGCGCGATCCCGACGTCGCGCCGGTGCTCGCGGCGCTGCGCAAGAAGTACCCGCAGTACGCGACGGTCCCCGTGCTGCGCGATCCACCGACCTTGCTGGCGATCCGGCCGACGCGCATCCGGAGCTGGGCGGCCTCCGAGACCGCGCTGGCGGCGTTGGAGTCGCGCTCGCGCTGACGCTCCTGTCAGCAGTCTTCTGCTGACAGGAGCGCATTCCCCTTCCCAGCGCAGACGGCTACGGCGCACGGAGCTAGCCTCGCGCGGCCGTGACTCCGCCGTTCCATCCCGCCGTCGAGTCGTGGTTCGAGCGGCGCTTCGCCGAGGGCGCGACGCCGGCGCAGTCGGGAGGCTGGCCCGAGATCGCTGCCGGCCGACACACCTTGATCGCCGCGCCGACCGGCTCGGGCAAGACGCTCGCCGCCTTCCTCGTCTGCATCGACCGGCTGCTGCGCGAGGGCGAGGAGGGGGCGCTGCCCGACGAGACGCGTGTGGTCTACGTCTCGCCGCTGAAGGCGCTCGCCGTCGACGTCGCGAAGAATCTGACGGAGCCGCTGGCCGAGATCCGCGCCCTCGCGGGTGCGCAGGGTCTGACCCTGCCCGAGATCCGCGTCGCGACGCGCAGCGGTGACACGCCGGCGGCGCAGCGCGCCGCGCTGACGAAGCGGCCGCCGCATCTGCTCGTCACAACCCCGGAGTCGCTCTACCTGCTGCTGACGGCCGACAAGTCGCGCGAGCGGCTGCGCGCGGTCGACACCGTGATCGTCGACGAGATCCACGCCGTCGCGCGCGACAAGCGCGGTTCGCACCTCGCGCTCTCGCTCGAGCGGCTGGCGGCGCTCTGCCCGCGGCCGCCGCAGCGGATCGGCCTCTCCGCGACGCAGCGGCCGATCGAGGCGCTGGCGCGCCTGCTCGTCGGAGCGGGGCCGGATCGCGATCTCCCGGACGGCCGCCCGGCGTGCGCGATCGTCGACGAGGGTCACCGGCGCGCGCTCGACCTCGCGATCGAGGTCCCGGGCAGCGAGCTCGCCGCGGTCGCCTCGATGGAGCAGTGGGGCGAGATCCTCGAGCGCATCGCGAAGCTCGCGTCGGAGCACCGCACCACCCTGGTGTTCAGCAACACGCGGCGCCTCGCCGAGCGCGTCGCGCACCAGCTCGGCGAGAAGATCGGCGAAGGGAAGGTCGCGGCGCACCACGGCAGCCTCTCGAAGGAGCGGCGCGCGCGCGTCGAGGAGCGGCTGCGCGCTGGCGACCTCTCGGTGCTCGTCGCGACGGCGTCGCTCGAGCTCGGCATCGACATCGGGCCCGTCGAGCTCGTGTGTCAGCTCGGATCGCCGCGCAGCATCGCGGCCTTGCTCCAGCGCGTCGGGCGCTCGGGCCACGCGCGCCGCGCCGTGCCGAAGGGGCGCCTCTTCCCGACCACGCGCGACGAGCTGGTCGAGTGCGCGGCACTCTGCCGTGCCGTGCGCGCCGGACGCCTCGATCGCGTGCTGCCGTCGCGCGAGCCGCTCGACATCCTGGCGCAGCAGATCGTCGCCGCCTGCGCGGCCGAGGCGTGGCGCGAAGAGGATCTCCTCGCGCTCATTCGCCGCGCGGCGCCCTTCGCCTCGCTCGACGCCGCGCGCTTCGAGTCGGTGGTCGAGATGCTCTCGGAGGGGATCGCGACGGGCCGCGGGCGACGCGCCGCCTGGCTCCACCGCGACCGCGTGAACGGCATGCTCCGCGCGCGCCGCGGCGCGCGGCTCGCCGCGCTGACCTCGGGCGGCGCCATCCCCGACACCGCGGACTACCGCGTCGTCGCCGATCCCGACGACACCTTCGTCGGCACCGTCAACGAGGACTGGGCCATCGAGAGCATGGCCGGCGACATCTTCCTGCTCGGCACGACCGCGTGGCAGATCCGCCGCGTCGAGACGGGCGTCGTGCGCGTGCGCGACGCGGAGGGCAAGCCGCCCAACATTCCGTTCTGGCTCGGCGAGGCGCCCGCGCGCACCGAGGAGCTCTCGGCCGAGGTGTCGCAGCTGCGCGCGGAGGTGGAGTCGGCGCTCGCGAAACGCGAGGCGGAGTCGCTGCCGGCGAGGCTCGCCGCCGAGGCCTGCCTCGACGCGAGCGGCGCCGAGCAGGTGGTGCGCTATCTCGCCGCGGCCTTCGAGTCGCTCGGTGCGCTCCCGACCCGCGAGCGCATCGTGGTCGAGCGCTTCTTCGACGACACCGGGGGGATGCAGCTCGTGATCCACGCGCCCTTCGGCGGTCGCGTGAACCGCGCGCTCGGGCTCGCGGTGCGAAAGCGCATCTGCCGCAGCTTCGACTTCGAGCTGCAGGCGGCAGCCAGCGACGACGCGATCGCGCTCTCGCTGGGCCCGCAGCAGGGCGCGCCGCTCGAGGCCTTCACGGCGATGCTCGGCGCGTCGCGCGGCGCGCGCGAGGCGCTCGCTCAGGCGGTGCTGCTCGCGCCGATGTGGACGGCGCGCTGGCGCTGGAACCTCGGCCGCGCGCTCGCGGTGCTGCGCATGCGCGGCGGCCGCAAGAATCCGCCGCAGATCCAGCGCATGGAAGCCGACGACCTGATGGCGGCGATCTTCCCGGCGCTCGCGCAGTGTCAGGAGAACGCGCAGGGTCCGATCGAGCTGCCCGATCACCCGCTGGTGCAGCAGACGCTCCACGACTGCCTGCACGAGGCGATGGACGTCGATGGGCTGCTCGCGCTGATGCAGGGCGTCGAGTCGGGCGCGGTCGCGGTGCATGCCTGCGACACCGTCGAGCCGTCGCCGCTCGCGCACGAGATCCTGAACGGACGGCCATACACTTTCCTCGACGACGCGCCGCTCGAGGAGCGGCGCACGCGCGCGCTGAGCCTGCGGCGCGGGCTGCCGGTCGCGCCGCGCGACTTGCGGCTGCTCGATGGGGACGCGATCGCGCGAGTGCGCCAGGAGGCGCGACCCGATCCGCGCGACCCGGACGAGCTCCACGACCTGCTGCAGGACCTCGTGCTTTGCCGCCCGTGCGAGCCGTGGCGGGAATGGTTCGACGCGCTGCGGGCGCAGGGACGCGCCGCGACGCTCGACGCGCCGGCGGGTCCGCTCTGGCTCGTGGCGGAGCGCCTCGCCGTGGCCCGCGCGCTCTTCCCGGACGCCGCGCCGCGTCCGCGGCTCGCGCTGCCGGGGTCGCTGCGACACGAGCCGATGCCGGACGAGGACGCGGCGCTCGCGCTGCTGCTTCGCGGTCACCTCGACGTGCAGGGCCCGACCACGGCGGCGCGGCTCGCGGAGGAGAGCGGTCTCGACGAGACGCGCGTGCGGCGCGGGCTCGCCCGGCTCGAGGGCGAGGGCTTCGCCTTGCAGGGCCGCTTCGACCCGCGCGCCGCCGACGCCGAGGAGTTCTGCGCGCGCCGGCTGCTGGCGCGCATCCACGTCTACACCCGCGAGCGTCTGCGCAGCGAGACGCGTCCCGTGACCGCCCAGGACTACCTGCGCTTCCTGCTGGCCTGGCAGCAGGTGCTGCCGGACTCGCGGCGCGAGGGGCGCCGTGGCGTGCTCGCGGCGGTGGAGCAGCTACAGGGCCTCGAGCTCGCCGCGGGCGCGTGGGAGTCGGCGGTGCTGCCGGCGCGCGTCGCCGAGTACAAACGCGAGTGGCTCGACGCGCTCTGCCTCTCGGGCGAGCTCTGCTGGGGGCGGCTCGGTCTGCGCGAGCCGGGCAGCGAGCCGGAGCGCGAGGGCGCGCGGCGCGCGCAGCCCTCGCGCGTGACGCCGATCGCGTGGGCGCGTCGCGACGACCTGCCGTGGCTGCTCGCCGCGGTGCGTGGAGCCGCGCGTCCGGAGCCGCCCGCCGACGGTGCGGTGGCCGAGGTGTGGCGCGCGCTCGAGTCGCGCGGCGCGCTCTTCGAAGGCGAGCTCGCGGCCGCGACCGGGCGGCCCGCCGCGCAGATCGAGTCGGCGCTCTGGGAGCTGGTCGCGCGCGGGCTCGTCCACGCCGACGGCTTCGAGCCGCTGCGCCTCCTGCTCGGCGCCCGGCGCGCGGCCGCGCGCGCCTCGGCCGGAGCGCGCGCGCGGCTTCGGCGGCGGCTCGCGCGTGCCGGCGGTCGCTGGGCGCCGCTGGCGGCGCCAGACGCGACACTCGATCGCGACGAGCTCGCCGAGGCGGTCGCGGAGCAGCTGCTCGCGCGCTGGGGCGTCGTCTTCTTCGACGTGCTCGCGCGCGAGAGCCTGGCGCTTCCGTGGCGCGACATCCTGTGGGCGCTGCGTCGGCTCGAGGCGCGCGGCCTCGTGCGCGGCGGCCGCTTCGTCACCGGCTTCGCGGGCGAGCAGTACGCGCTGCCGGGCGCGGTGGAGGCCTTGGCGAGGACGCGCCGCGCGCCGCGCCGCGGCGAGATCGTGCGCCTCTCCGCCGTCGACCCGCTGAACCTGGCGGGCATCCTGACACAAGGCCCGCGCATCCCGGCGCAGCCGCATCGCGCGATCGTCTTCCGGGACGGGATCCCGGAGGAGGACGGCGCCGCGGCGACCGGGGCGTTCGCGTCCTAGCGACCTCGTTTCAGCGAGAGGCGCGAACGACCGAAGAGCAATCCGATGAAGGACTTGCCCGGTACGCGTGCCGCTTCGAGAGGGGGCGGCGCGCTCGCGATCGCGCCCGCCGGCGGCGACACCGCGGCGCCGCGGAACCTGGCGCGCCGACTGCGCTGGATCGAGCGCTGCGCCGGGTCGCTCGACGGACGCCGCGTGCTCGACGCGGGCTGCGGCGGCGGCGGCTACGTGCGCGCGCTCGCCGCGCGGGGCGCGGTGGCTCGCGGCGTCGAGATCGACGGCGAGAAGCTCGTGAAGGCGCGGGCGTCGGCCGACGTGCGCGCGCGCCTGGTGCAGGGCGACCTCGAGCGCGCGCCCTTCGCCAGCGCCTGCTTCGATCTCGTGCTGCTGAACGAGGTGCTCGAGCACGTACCCGACGACGCGGCGGCGCTGCGCGAGGCCTTCCGCCTGTTGCGACCGGGTGGCGCTCTGATCGTCTTCGCACCGAATCGCCTGTTTCCCTTCGAGACCCACGGCGTCCACACGCGCGGAGGGCGGGCCGTCTCGCACGTCTGGCCTGGCCTGGCATGGCTGCCGCTGTCTCTCTCGCGCGTCGTCTTCCGCCACTGGGCGCGGAACTACTGGCCCTGGCAGCTCGCGCGCATGCTGCGCGCGAGCGGCTTCGCCGTGCGCCGACGCGGCTTCGCCTGGCCGACCTTCGAGAACATCTCGGGCCGCCAGCCCGGCTGGATGCGCGCGCTCTCCGCCCCGCTGCGCGGCGCGGCCTGGCTCTGCGAGCGGATCCCCGGCGTGCGCGCCTTCGGCGCCTCGCAGCTCCTGGTGGCGGTGAAGGGCGAGGTGTCGGCGTGAGAGACACCGTCCTGCGACACTACGAGGCGAAGTACGCGAGCGATGCACGAGAGGGTGACACCGAGCCGCTGGTCGTCCCGACGGGCGCTCCGCGCGACCGCTTCGAGGCCTGCGTCTCCGATCTGCCGCGGCGGCTGGCCGGCGGCGACGTGCTCGAGATCGCGGCGGGCGGCGGACGCCTCGCGCGAAGTCTCCTCGCCGCCGGGCTTCGCTGCGAGAGCTACACCGCCACGGAGCTCTCGCAGGCGCGGCTCGCCGCGCTGCGGCGGACGCTCCGCGATCCGCGCGTGCGCATCGCCCCGCTCGACCTCGAGGCGCCGACGGAAGGAGACAGCGCGCGCTACGACGCGATCATCCTGCTCGCGCTGATCGAGCACCTGATCGACCCGCTCCGCGCGATGGCGCGCGTGCGCGGGTGGCTCCGACCAGGAGGCTTCGCCTTCGTCGACACGCCCAACATCGCGAAGTGGACGCGCCGCGCGAAGCTGTTGTGCGGCGTCTTCCCCGCCACCGCCTCGCGCGACGAAGGCCTCGTCACCTACGAGGGGCAGCCGGCGGACCTCCACGACGAGGGCCATCTCCACTACTTCACGTTCCGCTCGCTGACGCAGATGCTGACGCGCCGCTGCGGCTTCTCGCGCGTCGAGCGGGTTCCCTATGCGAGCGCGCCCTACATCCTCGGGCGTCGCGGCAGCTACGCCCTCGCGCGTCTCGCGCCGACCGCCTTCTCGGAGATCGCGCTCGTCGCCTACGCCTGAGCCGAGGAGAGGCGCTCGCGCGCGCCCGCGTGGCGCGGATCGGCCTCGAGCGCCTCGCGCCAGGCGTGCGCGGCCTCGTCCTTCCAGCCGAGCTGGTCGTAGAGCGTGTCGCCGCGCTGCGCGAGCAGGCGCGCGCGCACGCCAAGATCCGGCGCGCTCGCCAGCAGGTCGTCGAGCAGATCGAGCGCGGCGAAGGCGCCGCCGGCCGCGAGCGCGGCGGCGAGCGCGCGCTCGAGCAGACTTCCGTCTCGGGGAGAGAGCGCCGCGGCGCGGCGCGCGTGCGGCAGCGCCTGCGCGGGATCCTGCGCTCCGAGGAGA
>DATKND010000159.1:0-23628 GCA_035541475.1 Myxococcota bacterium
TGCGCCGCGCGCGCTGTGAGGACCTGCTGTGGGACCGCGCGACGCTCGGCGAGCCGCACGAGCTCGGCGTCACCCTGGTGTACGGGCACACGCCGAGCGCCGACTTCGAGGTGCGCTGGAATCTGCCCTTCAGCATCGGCATCGACACCGGCGCGGTGTACGGCGGCCGGCTGACGGCGATCCGATTGCCCGACGAGGCGCTGTTCCAGATCTGACGCGCGTGCTCAGGAACGCCCGCGCCCTGGCGCGAGGGCCTGCGCCTCGCTCGAGTCGGGATCGCCCTGCGACGCCTCGGGCGGGTGCGAGATCGGCTCGATCAGCGGGATCACCATCGACGTTCCGGTCTGCAGCGCGCCGAAGTCGAGGTCGGGGTTGTACTGGCGCAGCAGCCAGACCGGCACGCGGTACTTGCGCGCCGCCAGCTCCCACAGCGTGTCGCCCTTGGTGAGGACGTGCTGCGCGGTGCCCGTCACCGCGAAGTGTTCGAAGAACTCGGACTGTAGCGTGCGGTGGTACTCGAGGCGGCGCCGCTCGAACTCGTCCTTCGACACACGGCTGAAGTCGAGCTTCACGGTGCGGCCGATCACGAGCGGCTGCTTGCCGCGCATGTGGTTGCGCGCGCGCAGCGTGCTCGCGCCGACCTCGAGCCACTCGGCGTAGTGTCCGAGCGTCTCCGCTGCCTGCACGGTGACGCGGCCGTCCTCGTGGACCTCGTAGTCCGAGGGATCCGAGCGCTGCGGGAGTGCCGCCGCGGAGGGCTCGCTCGCGAGCGCGGCCGTCACTTCGGGCACCGACTCGTCCTCTTCCGCCTCGACCTCGGCGCCTTCCTGCAGCTCGAGCGCGTTGGCCTCGTCGGCCGCGTCGAGTCCGCCATCGGGCGCGGCGAGCAGCGGCGGGGGCTCGAGCGATTCGGCCGTCGCGACCGCGATCGGATTCGCCGGCGGCTCGGGCGTCGCGACCGGGGCCGGATTCGCCGGCGGCTCGGCCGCGGCGAGCTGCACGACCTCCTTCTCGGTCAGCGCCTCGGCCGGCGCGGACACGGGAGTCGGCGCCGGCGCAGGCGCGGCGGCCGCGACCTCCACGGGCGCGGCTGCGGGCTCGGGTCGGCTCGGCGCCTCCGCGACCGGCGTCGGCTTCGGCGCCTCGTTCGCCGCCTTGCGCGATCGCGCGGGCGGCGGCGTCGGTTCCGCGGCGGACGCCACGACCTGCTCGCCGCCCGGAATGCGGAGCGTCCGACCGGCCTGGATCGCGTGGCGATCGTCGAGATCGTTCGCGCGCGCGATCTCGCGCTCGCTCGTGCCGAAGCGGCGCGCGATCGACCACAGCGTGTCACCCGCGCGCACGGCGTAGAGCCCGCCGGCGGGCGGCGCCTCGGGCTCGGCGCCGAGCGAGGCGAGGCTCGGCGCGGGCGTCGCCGGAGCCGAGGGCTCGTGCCAGGCGACCACCGTCGTCGCGGCCTCGGGCAGCACCAGCACCTGGCCCGGCGAGATCCGGTGTCGACTCCCCAGATTGTTGCGCGCGATCAACGCGGACTCGCTCACGCCCTGCTTCGCGGCGATCCGCGTGAGCGTGTCACCGCGCTGGACGCGGTAGTAGCGATCGCGATGCTGGACCGAGAGCCGCTCGGAATCGGGCACCATCGCGAGCAGCTGCGTGGCCGGCTGGTGGAGCGAGCCGGTGGGGACGTTCAGCGCATAGCCGCGCGGCACGAACTTCGAGCCCTGCCAGACCGCGGGGCGCAGCGCCGGGTTGTGCTGCCGCAGCAGGTCGAGGTCGAGGCCGAGCGCGCGCGAGAGGCTGCGCGCCCGGTAGTAGAACGGAAGCTCGACGTGCTCGTAGGCGACCGGCGGGTCGAGGCGCAGCGCGCCGAAGTAGCGCGCGGCATTGCGATCGACGTGCAGCGCGGCGAGGAACGACGCGTAGAAGTTTCGCGAGGCGAAGCCGAAGGTGCGGCTGCGGTAGTCGCGCACGATGCGGCCGATGTCCTGCGTGCCGAGCTGGTGCGACGCCGCCTGCATGCCGCCCGCGCCGTGGTTGTACGACGTGATCGCGAGTGGCCAGGTGCCGGTGAGCTCGTAGTTCTTGTGCAGCAGGCGCGCGGCCGCGACGGTTGCGCGGTACGGATCCAGCCGTTCGTCGAGCACATCGTCGACGTGCAGGTAGAGCCGGCCCGTCGAGCGCGTGAACTGCCAGAGGCCGGCCGCGCCGACGCGCGAGTACGCATCCGGGTTGAAGGACGACTCGACGTGAGGCAGCGCGGCGAGCTCGACCGGCACGCCGTTGTCGGCGAGCACCTGCTCGATGTACTTGCGCCACGCGCCGGATCGGACGAGTCCCTCGCGGTAGCGGTTGGCCTGACCGAGCTGGAAGCGGACGTTCTCGATCGCGTCGCGCAAGGTGTCGTTGCCGACCCCTTCCGGCCAGCGCGCCAGCACCTCGGATTCGAAGCTCGACAGCCCGCTCCGCTGGCCCGACGCCAGGGTGCGCAGCGCCGCGCGGATGCGCGTCCGCTCCTGCTCGACGCGCCCCTCTCGCTCGCGCCCCGACAGGCTCTTCGGGACGTCGATCACCTCGTAGACGACGTCGAGGTTCTCGGCGTCGTGCAGCAGACCTTGCGAGGTGTCGACCTCGGTGTAGACGCGTGTCCAGAAGCGCACCGCCGGCTCGAGCGACGGCGGCTTCGGCAGCAGCTCCTCGCCCGCGACGGGTCGGGCGGCGGCTGCGAGCACGAGGACGGCGGCGACTGCGGCGACGCGCATGGATCCAGTCGGAATCGGCAACCTTCCTCCGAAACCTGTGTCGGCTTGGTCTGCGGTGCCTGCTGTGTGTGTCCCGGGACGGGCCTGGCGTGTCGACCCCGTGGGGCCTTCCATTCTTCTTCTTAGCGCCTTCTTCTTAGCGTCCACGCCTCATCGTTTGCGGTTCTTCTTGCGCGCCTTGCGGGCCTGCTTGCGCTTGTCGCGCTTGCCCGAGCGCTGGCGCGCGAGATCGCGGCGCGAGATCGCCGCGCCCATCCCACCGCCGAGTGCGCCCGGCCCGCCGGCGAGCAGCGCCGGGTTCATCCCGCCGGCACCCGCCAGGTTGCCGAGCCCCGTCATGCGCGAGAGCAGGCCGCCGCGCGACCCGAGCGCCGCCATCATCTCGCGCATCTGGTCGAAGCGGGCGATCAGGTCGCGCACATCGCGGCTGCGACGCCCGCTGCCGCGCGCGATCCGCGCGGCGCGGCTCTTGTCGATGATCTCGGGACGCCGCCGTTCTTCGGGCGTCATCGAGCGGATCAGCGCCTCGGTGCGCAGCAGCTCGCGGTCGTCGACCTGCTCCGCGAGCCCACCGAGCATCGGCAGCTTCGCGATCACGTCGCGCAGCGGTCCGAGCTTCTTCATCGCGCGGAGCTGCTTCAGCAGGTCGTCGAGGCCGAAGCGCCCGCGCAGCAGCCGCTCGGCATCTTCCTCGGCCTCCTTGGCGTCGACGACGCCCTCGAGGTCCTGCACGAGGCCGACGATGTCGCCCATGCCGAGGATGCGGCTGGCCAGACCCTCGGGCCGGAAGTCCTCGAGCCGCTCGAGCGACTCGCCGGTGCCGAGGAACTTGATCGGGACGCCGGTGACCGCCTTCACCGCGAGCGCTGCGCCGCCGCGCGCGTCGCCGTCGAGCTTCGTCATCACGAGGCCGTCGAGCGCGATCCGCTCGCTGAACGACTTCGCGACGTGCACCGCGTCGCGGCCCATCAGCGCGTCGCAGACGAGCAGCGTGTTCGCGGGCCGCACCGCGCCGGCGATCTGCTGGAGCTCGGTCATCAGCTCGTCATCGATCGCGAGACGTCCCGCGGTGTCGTAGACGATCGCGTCGAAGCCCTCGGCGCGCGCGCGCGCGGCGGCCGCCGCGCAGATCGCGACGGGCGACTCGCCCGGCCGGCCGCGCGACACCGCGACGCCGAGGCGCGCGCCGAGCTGCTCGAGCTGCTCGATGGCGGCGGGGCGCTGGACGTCGGCGGCGACGAGCAGCGGGCGCCGGCCCTGGCCCTGGAGCTTGCGCGCGAGCTTGCCGGCGACGGTCGTCTTCCCGACGCCCTGGAGTCCGACGAGCATCACGCTGGTCCGGCCGTCGGCCTGCGCGAGGCTCGTGTCGACGGGGCCCATCAGCGCGACGAGCTCGTCGTGGCAGGCCTTCACGAAGTGCTGTCCCGGCGACGCGCGCACGACGCGGCCGGCGGCGTCGCGCACACGCGTCTCGACCTTCTCGCCGAGCACGTCCTGCTTCACGCGCTCGAGGAAGTCGCGCACGACGCCGAGGTCGACGTCGGCCTCGAGCAGCGACATGCGCACGTCGCGCAGCGCCTCGGCGACGTTCTCTTCGCTGAGCGCGCGCACGCCCGACAAGCGCTCGCGCGCGGCTTCGAAGCCTTTCGTCAGCGTCTCGAGCACGACGAAGCGCAGAGTAGCGCGACGAGGCTATGCTGGGCCGTCGCGAAACGGGGAGGGCGCATGCCGATCGAGGTCGAGGCGCAGATCGCGGGCAACGTCTGGAAGATCGAGACGCAGGTCGGCGCGCAGGTTCGCGAGGAAGACGTGCTGCTGATCCTCGAGTCGATGAAGATGGAGATCCCGGTCGAGTCTCCCTGCGCGGGACGCGTCGCCGAGATCCGGGTGCGCGAGGGCGAGAGCATCGAGGAGGGCGCGGTCCTCGCGGTGATCGAGTAGGGGGAAATGCCGCGGCCGATCGTCGCGCGACTGCTCGTTCCGACCGAGCGCAGCGAGGTGCTCGCGTACCTCGAGCGCGACGCCCGCGAGAACCTGCTGCTCGTCGACCTCGTCGATCGCTTCGGCGCCGCGCCCGCGCAAGGCGAGCTCGCGCCGCAGCTCGCGGTCGCGCGTCGGAACGGCGAGATCATCGGCGTCGCGGCGCTGCGCCCGAGCGCGGTGCTCGACGCGCGCGTGCAGCAAGACGCGCTGCCCGAGCTCGCGCCGCTCTTCGACCCGATGGGGATCGGGCTGATCAAGAGCACCCAGCCCGCCGTCGATCGGCTCTGGTCGCTGCTCTCGCGCCGGCGCAGCCGCAGCGCGGTGGTGGACCGGCTCGAGACCTCCTACTCGCTCTGCGAGGACGCCGCGCGCTTCGCGCAGGCTCCGCGCGGCGCGGTCGTCCGCGACGCCTCGCCCGACGACCTCGAGGACCTCGTCTTCGCCGCGCGCGAGAGCCTGCGCGAGGAGGGGCGACCCGATCCCTTCTACGGCGACGCGCGCGGGTTCCGCCGCTGGGTGCAGGGTCGGCTCCCGCGCGCGCGCCTGGTCGAGTCGGGCGGGCGCGTGGTCTTCGTCGGCTACGCCGATGTGCGACGGCCGCAGGGCTGGCTGCTCCAGGGCGTCTACACCTGGCCGCGCGCGCGTCGGCGCGGCTTCGCCGCGGCCGGCACGTCCGCGCTCTGCCGCGAGGCCTTCGCCCACCGCGCCGACCACGTGCAGCTCTCGGTCGTCGACGGCAACGACGGCGCACGCGCCCTCTACGAGGGCCTCGGCTTCAAGCCGTTCGCGCGCCTGCGGACGATCCTCTTCGACTAGCCGCGCGGCTTGATCCGCGCCTCCGCGCTCCGTTAGTGTGCGCGCTGGAGGAACCCCCCATGGGACTGCTCGAAGGCAAGGTGGCGATCGTGACCGGCGCGGGCGGCGGGCTCGGACGCGAGCACGCGCTCGCGCTCGCGCGCGAGGGCGCGTCGGTGCTGGTGAACGACCTCGGCGGCGCGCGCGATGGCACCGGCGCCGGCCACTCGATGGCCGACAAGGTCGTGGCGGAGATCAAGGCCGCGGGCGGCGAGGCCGCCGCGAACTACGACGACGTCTCCACCGTCGAGGGCGGCGAGCGCATCCTGAAGGGCGCGCTCCAGCACTTCGAGCGCGTGGACGTGCTGGTCAACAATGCCGGCATCCTGCGCGACAAATCCTTCGCCAACACCACCGAGGATCTGTGGGACATCGTGGTGAAGGTGCACCTGAAGGGCACCTACTGCGTCAGCTCCGCCGTCTACAAGCACATGAAGGACGCGGGGCAGGGCGGCGTGATCATCAACACCTCGTCGACCTCGGGCCTCAACGGGAACTTCGGCCAGTGCAACTACGGCGCGGCCAAGGCCGGCATCTTCGGCTTCTCGCGCTGCCTCTCGATCGAGGGCCAGAAGTACGGCGTCCGCGTCTTCATCCTCGCGCCGGTGGCGCTCACGCGGCTCACCGAGGATCTCCCCGGCATGGGCGCCGACGAGAGCATGAAGGCGCGCATGGATCCGAGGCTGGTGTCGCCGCTGGTCGTGTACCTCTCGAGCGAGCTCTCGAAGGGCCAGACCGGCACGACCTTCTTCGTCGGCGGCGGGCGCATCGCGGAGATGAGGATGGTCACGACGACGGGCGTCACGAAGAAGGAGAACGGCGGCCTGTGGACGGCGCAGGAGATCGCCGCGCAGATGAAGCCCGGCGGCATCCTGCTGCCTTCGTGACGATCGCCACATCCTGACGCCGGAGCGTCTCGCGCGTTGCCCGGTCCGGGGGCGCGTGTAAAGCTCTGCCACATGGCGGAGACGCCCGCGCATCCGCGCGACGCTCAGCGCGCCAGGTTCGCGCCGCCGCCGCCCGACGCCGCTGCGGCCGGCGCGCGCGCCGCCGTCGCCGCGGATCCGCTCTCGGCGATGACCGAGCGCTTCAACGTCTTCTTCCGCTTCTTCGCGCGGCGCTTCTTCGCACACTTCGATCTCGACGACGAGACGGTCGCGCGCCTGCGCGAGCTCGAGTCGCAGGGCAGCGTCGTGTACGTGATGCGCTACGCGAGCCGACTCGACTACTTCCTCTTCAACGTGCTCTTCCTGCGCGAGGGCCTGCGGCTCGCGAGCTTCGCCAACGGCATCCGCTTCTGGTACTACCGCCCGTTCTTCGAGGCGCTCCGCATCCTGTGGCGGCGTCCGCGCGGCGTGCCGCAGGACATCGAGCTGGTGCGGACGCGCGAGTACGCGCGCGAGCTGACGCTCCAGGGCGCCTCGTTCTTCCTGTTCCTGCGGACGGCCAGCCTGCGCGCGCAGCTCCGCGGCCGGAAGAGCGCCGTCGCGCACGCGAAGCTCGAGCGCGACCTGCTGGCCGAGGTGGTGCGCGCGGCCGAGCGGGCGCCGCGGCCGGTCCACCTGGTTCCGCTCGCGCTCTTCTGGCGCAAGGGCCCGCGCTCGCCCCGCCGCTTCCTGAATCTCTCCTACGGCGCGCCGACGCGGCCCTCGGACGTGGCGAAGGTGGCCTCGTTCCTCACCACCTATCGCGGCCTGCACGTGAAGGTGCTCGACCCGATCGACGTCCGGGCGGAGGCGGAGTCGCGCGAGACGCCCGTGCCGTCACTGCTGGCGCCCTGGCTGCGCCGCCGCGTGCTCTCCGCGCTCTACCGCGAGGAGCGCGTGGTCGAGGGGCCGGTGCTCCAGCCGCTCCACCGCGTGCAGCAGATCGTGTTGCGGCAGGCCTCGGTGCGGAACACGATCCGCGAGATCGCGGCCGCGCGCAGCGCGCCGCCCGAGCAGGTCCGCGCCGAGGCCGAGGCGATGTTCGGCGAGATCGCCGCCAACATGAACTCGACCTTCCTGGCGCTGCTCGACTGGGCCGTCGGCGTGGTGACGCGCCGGCTCTTCGTCCAGATCGAGCAGAGCGGCATCGAGAAGGTCGCCGAGTACGCGCGCCGACACCCGGTGGTGCTGGTCCCGAGCCACCGCTCCTACTTCGACTTCATCATCCTCTCGATGATGTTCTACGGCCAGCACCTGATCCCGCCCCACATCGCCGCGCGCGAGAACATGGGCTTCGGTCCCTTCGGCTTCCTGTGGCGGCGGGCGGGCGCCTTCTTCCTGCGGACCTCCTTCGACGACCCGCTCTACAAGGCCGTCTTCCGCGCCTACCTCGCTCACCTGATCCGCGAGGGCTTCACGCAGGAGTTCTTCATCGAGGGCGGCCGCTCGCGCACGGGCCGCACGCTCGCCCCGCGCCTCGGCATGCTGGCCTGGAACCTCGAGGCCTTCCTCCAGAGCGGCCGCCGCGATCTCTTCTTCGTACCGATCGCGATCTCCTACGAGCGGCTGGTCGAGGAGGGCGCGATGGTCGGCGAGCTCGAGGGCGCCGAGAAGACGCAGGAGAGCATGCTCGGGCTGATGCGCGCGCGGAAGTTCCTGTCGCGCCGCTTCGGCAGCGTGTTCGTGAACTTCGGCGAGCCGATCTCGCTCGGCGAGGCGCTCGGTCCCCGCGCCGAGGCCTGGCGCGAGCAGGACCCGGCCGAGACCGATCACGATCGCCGCGCCTTCGTCGAGCAGGTCGGCACGCGCATCGTCGAGCGCATCAACTGGGCCATGGCCGCGACCGCCACGTCGGTGGCCTGCTGCGCGCTGCTCGGCGAGCGACACCGCGGCCTGTTCCGCCCCGAGCTGGTGCGGCGGATGCAGCAGATCGTCGACCTGCTGCGGCTGATGGACGTGCGCCTCACGCCGGAGCTCTCGCGCGACGTCGGCGACTTCTCCGTGTCGATCGCCTCGCTGCTGCGCATGGACCTGATCGCCTCCAGCGACGACCCGCGCGGTGAGATCCTCTACTTCGAGCCGGCCAAGAGGCGCGCGCTCGACCTCTACCGCAATTCCGTGCTGCACTTCCTGGCCGCGCCGAGCTTCCTGGCGCGCTCGCTGCTGCGCGGGGCCACGACCGAGGCGCTGCAGGCGGATCTCTCCCTCTGGCTCGGTCTCTTCGGGCGCGAGCTGTTCGTCAACCGCGGCGAGGTGCTCGCCGCGCACGTGCCGGGCTTCATCGATCACTTCGCGCGCTCCGGCTGGATCGCGCGCGAGGGCGAGAGCTGGCGCGCGACCCACGCCGGGATCCCCGAGCTGCGCTTCCTGGCCGAGCTGACGCGCCCGCTGCTCGAGTCGTACTTCGTGGCCCTCTCGGCGGCCCTCGCGGTCGACGGGCCGGTCGGGAGCAAGGAGCTCGTGCGCTCCGCGCGCGAGCACTTCGAGCGCGCCGCGCTCCTCGGCGAGGTCGGCCTCGACGAGGCCAGCAATCCCGTCGCCTTCGGCACCGCGATCGACTGGCTCGAGCAGCGCGGCATCCTCGCGCGCGCGCCCGCGGTGGAGAACGCCAAAGGGCGTCGCGAGACGCGCTACACGCGCGGAAGCGCCTTCGGCGAGCTCGCGCCGCTGCGCGATCGTCTGGCGGCCGAACTCGCCCCCCGGTAGCTTCGGCCCCCTTTCCGGCCGGGCCGGGGGTGCGGATGTCGGCGCGGGGCGCGAGGCGAGTGAGGCTCGGATTGCCGAAGGGCAATCTGCAGAACACCACCGAGATGCTCTTCAAGCGCGCGGGCTACGACCTCCGCATCGCCGACCGCTCCTACTACCCGAAGATCGACGATCCCGAGATCGAGTGCGTGCTGATCCGCGCGCAGGAGATGGCGCGCTACGTCCAGCAGGGCGTGCTCGACGCCGGCATCACGGGTATCGACTGGACGCTCGAGAACAAGGCGAAGGTCAAGCAGCTCGCGGACCTCGTCGCGCCCTGGCCGAACTACAACCCGGTGCGCTGGGTCGTGGCGGTGAAGGAGGACTCGAAGATCCGGAGCCCCGCCGACCTCGAGGGCAAGCGCATCGCCACCGAGATCGTGAATCTCACGCGCGCGTATCTGCGCAAACACGGCGTGCGAGCGCAGGTCGAGTTCTCGTGGGGCGCGACGGAGGTGAAGCCGCCGCTGCTCGCGGACGCGATCGTCGACGTGACCGAGACGGGCTCGTCGCTGCGCGCGAACCAGCTGCGCGTGCTCGACGTCGTGCTCGAGAGCACGCCGCGGTTGATCGGCAACCGCACCGCCTGCGCCGACGATTGGACGCGCCAGAAGCTCGAGCGCATCGCGCTGCTGCTGCGCGGCGCGATCCACGCGGCCGACCGCGTGGGGCTCATGATGAACGTCCCGCGCGCGCACCTCGAGAGCGTGGTCGCGATCCTGCCCGCGCTCGGGACGCCGACGATCTCGCCGCTAGCCGACTCGCGCTGGGTCGCGATCAACACCGTGATCGAAGAGCGCAAGGCGACCGAGCTCCTGCCGCGGCTGCGCGAGGCCGGCGCCCGCGGCATCGTCGAGTACCCGCTGAACAAGATCATTGAATGAAATGAGCGGGTCTGGACGGATGCGCGCTCTGCTCGGCGCGCTTCCTTCCTACGCGCGCATCGGCTGGTGGGGACTCGCCGCGCCGCGGCTCACGGAGCGCGAGACCCTGGTCGTGCACCAGGCCGTGGTCCTCTCCGACGCCGGTGTGCTGCTGGCGGAGCGCTCGGAGCTCCGGGGCTTCGAGCTGCCGGGCGGCGAGGCGCAGCCCGGCGAGACCGGCGAGGCGGCGGTCGCGCGCGAGGTGCGCGAGGAGACGGGGATCCTGGTGCGGGTCGAGGGCTGCGTCGCGGAGTACCAGCGCACGGGCTTCCGCCCGCACCGTGCGCGCATCTACCTCTGTCGCGCGGTCGGCGGCGCCTTGCGCCCGTCCGCCGAGACGACGCGCGTCGCCTGGTTCGACCCGCGCGCGCTCCCCGACGCGCTCTTCCCGTGGTCTCGCGGTCCGCTGGCCGACGCGCTGGCCGCGACCGCGCCCGCCGCTCCGCTGGTGCGCCGCGAGCACCAGGGACTCGCGTCCGTGCTGACGGCCGTGGCGATCGATCTGCGGACGCGGCTACGCGGTTAACGCTGACCTTCTCGCAGGCCGCTCGCCTCCCACTCCTTCGACAGCTGCTGCAGCTTGCGCGAGAACTCGTCGTACTGGTCGTCGAAGGAGAGGATGATCTCGGTCGTCCGCGGGATGTCGTCGCCATTCAGCAGACCGCGGTAGCGGTTCAGGTTGGCGAGGATGGCCTCGGCCACCTTCAGCGCGCGCTTCTCGGTCTTGATCAGCGGCGACTGCAAGGTGTAGACGTTGTTGCGGCCCCAGAGGCTCTCGTCCCTCACGATCGCGATCTCCCGATACACACCGTTGATGGGATCGAAGTTGTACTCGACGCGGACCTCTTTGAAGATGTCCGTGTTGCCGGTGTAGAAGCCGCGTTCCTTCTCCACCTTCCCGAGCTGCCGGCAGCGCGGGCAGTAGAAGGTGTCGCCGTGATTGAGGAGGAACACGCCCTTCGCGTAGTCCTCGCAATCCGTGTTCTCGCAGTAACCGACGCCGCGCTTCATGCTCGCCATCTCTCTCCGAGCGCCTCCTAGGCCGTGCCTCCGGCCGAGGCGCAGGTGACGCTCGCGAAACCCTCCCGGAACCGTGCCGGGGGATTCGCAAGCTGCATGCCACCAGGACGGCGTCCCCGGGAAGAATCAGCCCCTGCATCAGCCTGCACAGACAGACTGCGACCTGCCTGCGCACGCGCGCAATGATGACCGGGCATGGTTGCGTGGGGGGGTGTCCACATTCAGAGAACTAGTCTTCCACGAGCTGCCACCGCAACGGAGCAGGTATGCACATCCCGTCACAGCGAGTGCACACGTGCCCCGATTTGGGGGGTGGGGTTGCAGTCGCCTCCGAAGTGGGTGCCGGACTCGGTTGCCGAACCGAAGTCAAACGGGCTTATATGCCGACCCTTTGCCGTTGTCAACCGCGGCGATCGGAAAGAGCCGCGATCACTCGTCGAGCACGTAATCGAAGCTGACGAACGAGGCGATCCAGTACACCGCATCGGCCACGATCAAGAGCTGGATCGCTGCAAACGAGGGCGCCGCGCCCGCCAGCACGTCGGCCGTCGCACGCACGCAGCCCGATAGCACCGGCACCAGCAGCGGCAGCAGCAGCAGGGGCAACATGACCTCGCGAAAACGTGTGCGCACCGCGATCGCCCCGAAGAGTGTCCCCACCGCGCACAGGCCGAGCGATCCGAGCGCGACCACGCCTGCGAGCGCGGGAATGCTCCGCCAGTCCAGAACCTCGAAGACGATCGCGAAGACTCCTGCGGTAAGTGCCTGGACCGCCATCAGGATCGCGAAGCTCGCCGCGGCCTTGCCGAGGAACACGGTGCCGCGGTCGCGCGGGACCATCGCGAGGCCGGAGATCGCGTCGTTCTCGAGCTCGACCGAGAAGGCGCGGTTCAAACCGAGGATCGCCGCGAAGACGTAGGCGATCCACAGGAGTCCCGGGGCGAGCTCGCGCGCGCGGGCTCGGTCGTCGCCCGGCCAGGCGAAGTGGAAGATCACGACCACGAGAAGCGCGAAGACCCCCATCGCGGCGGCGCGGTCGCGGCTCCGCCACTCGGTGACGAGGTCCTTCCACAGGACCGCGAGGAAGACGTTCACGCCGCCTCCGCGAGCGCCCGTTCGAGCGAGTCGGCCGACGGACGGCCCGAGAGCTCGGCCGCGACGCGGCCGCGGGCCAGCACCAGCGCGGTGTCGCAGAGCGCGGCCGCGCGTCGCGGATCGTGCGTCACGAGGAGCAGCGTGTGCCCCCCGGCCCGCAGCGCGCGCAGGCGCGCGACCAGGCGCTCGGCCGCCGGCGAGTCCAGCCCGTCGAAGGGCTCGTCGAGCAGCAGCAGCGCCGGACGATGCACCAGCGCGCGCGCGAGCGAGAGCCGTTGCGCCATGCCGCGCGAGAGCGCGCCAGCCGGCAGCTCTGCGGCGTCCGTCAGCGCCTCCTCGTCGAGCAGCGCCGCGATCCGTTCGCGCGCGTCCGCGACTCCGTGCAGGCGCGCGGCGAACCAGAGGTTCTCGCGCGCGGTCAGCGCGGGATAGAGCCAGGTCGCGTGACCCGCGTAGCCGATGCGCGCGCGAGATTCGGGCCGCGTCGCGGGCACGCCCCCGACCGTCAAGGTCCCCGCGGACGGACGCGCGAGCCCCGCGACCAGTCGCAGCAAGGTCGTCTTGCCGGCGCCGTTGGCGCCGAGCACCGCGAGCGCGGAGCCCGCCGCGACCTCGAAGCGGATGTCGCGCAGAGCCGCGTGGCGACCGAAGCGCTTGGCGAGATCGCACGCTTCGACGGCCGCGCTCACGAGGCGGTGTCTTCCGCAGCGTCCTGGCGTGCGCCGCACTGCGAGCAGAAGCGATCGGTCGCTCGCAGCGCGGTGCCGCAGCTCGTGCAGAAGTTGCGCGCCGGCCGCAGCGGTGCGGGCTCGCTCTTCGGCGCGCGCTCGCGCGCGAGCAGCTCGACCGCGCGCGCGCGCAGCGCGGCGCGCATCTGTGCGTGGTCCTCGGGTGAGAGCTTCTCCGTCTCGAGGTCCTCGTCGAGCGCGTCGATCGCGCGATAGAGCGACTCGCGCTCGAAGCTCTCGACGGTCTCCGGCGCGGTCGCGCTCCGAGTCGTGCCGCCGCGGAGCGGCGCGAGCAGGAAGGCGCCCGCGCCGAGCGCCCCGAGCACGACGACGCGGAGCGCGAGCGCGCGCGCCGGCGCGCGGCGCGCGGGCAGCGGCTCGAGCGAGAGCGTCACGTCCTCCTGCGGCTCGACGGCGAAGGCCTCGAGCTCGAGGTACACGCGGTCTTCCGTGACGACCGGGCGCTTGCGGTGCATGCGCGGGCTCTCCACGCGAAGCCCCGTGTCGGCGACGAAGACCTGGAGCAGCGGCACCTCGCTGCCGAAGCGGCGCGTGAGACTCGTGGCGCCGCCGCCCGAGGCGAGGCGATAGCGGAGCGCGAGCGGCGTCTCACCCGGCGGGATCGGACCGGCGAGCGCAAGCGCGCCCGACGGATCGCGCGAGAGCCCCATGCCGAGGGCGCCCGTCGAGAACCGCAGCTCCTGCGCACCCTGCGGCAGCGGGACGCAGAGCAGCGGCCCGCCCTCCGACACCAGAGCCTGATCGCCGTCGACCTTCAAGGTCCACTGCTCGCTCACGTCGAGCGCGACGTCGTCGAGCTCGAGCCAGAGGCGCGCCTCGTCGATCCGCGGACGCGGCCCGTCGGACGGCGCGGGCAGCTCGATCGTCGCGTCGAGCGCGCCGCCCGGCGCGATGCGCGAGCCGGCGTATACGGCGTGGCGACCGATCGGCAAGGTGCGCTCGCCCTCCGCGGCGATCCCGTCGCCGCGGACCTTCGAGCCCGGCGGCGCGAGCAGCTGGACGGAGCGCGCGCCGTCCGGGAATCCGATCCGGAGCGAGACGGGATCGTCCTGCGCGAGCCCGAAGGCCCACTCGATCTCGTGATGGCCCGGATGCAGCGGTCCCCAGAAGCGCACGCTCCGGCCGTTCTGGTCGAGCGACTCGGCACCCGCCGTCTCGACCGCCTCGAAGCCCTCCGCACCCTCGGGCAGCTCGACCTGGAGGAGCGGCTTCGCGCTCGCGCGCCGCTCGGGCGGGACGTAGAGCACGCGGCTCGAGGGATTGTCCAGCGTCTGGCTCTGCTGGACGCGCACGTGTGTGCAGCCGCGCTCGACCCGCAGCCGCACGTCGCCGCGCATGAGCGACGAGAGGTCCTGCGTCGGCTCCGAGATCGCAACTTCGACGCGGTGCTCGCGCTCACCCGCGGCGAAGGTCGCGCGCGCGCCGTAGGGCACGCCGCCGACGCGCGTGCCGACGAGGTACACGATGCCCGGATCGGCGGCGATCTTCTCGAAGGCGAACTCGCCCTTCGCGTCGCTGCGCGTGCTGCGGAGCCCGGCCTCGCCCTTGGCTGTGAGGCTGTAGAGGATGACGAGCGCGTCGCCGACCTGCGCGTCGCCCTGCGCGACGAGACGTCCCCGCAAGGTCGCGTCGCCCGGCGGGACGTCGGGCGTTTCCTCCGCGCGCGCCGAGGCGAGCGCGAGTGCCGCGACCGCCGCGGCGAGGCCGAGCGCGCGGATCATGCGCGGCGCGCCGGCGAGCGGGTCGGGTGCGGCCACATCACGAGCAAGGTGCCGAACACGAAGACGGCGCCGCCGATCCAGATCCAGTTGACCAGCGGGTTGCGGTAGATCTTGAAGGTGGCGGAGCCGTCCTTCTCGATCGCCGTCAGGACCACGTAGACGTCTTCCTGCAAGGTCGAGTAGACGGACGGAATCGAGGCGGGCTGCTGCTCGAGCCAATACATGCGCTTCTCGGGCGTCATGACGGCCAGCGGCTGGTCGTCGCGGTAGAGCGCGAGCCGCGCGACCGCGCCGCCGTAGTGCTGCGCCGGCAGCGCATTGGCGGTCAGATAGTCGAAGCGCAGGTTGTGCATGCGGATCTCGGCGCCGGGCTTCACGTTCTCGAGCCGTTCCTCGTTCAGCACCGAGCCCGTCGCGCCCATCAGCACGAGCACCGCGCCGAGGTGCACGATGTAGCCGCCGTAGCGCTGCTGGCTCTTGCGCCACAAGGCGAAGAGGGCCTGCAGCGGAGTCTCGCCGTGCCGGACGCGCGAGCGGATCGCGCGCACGTACTCCTGCACGATCGTGGCCGTGACGAAGCCACCGAGGCTCCAGGCCCCGAGCGCGTAGGGTGTGAGCTGCGAGCGGACCAGCGCGACGACCCCCGCGGCCGTCGCCAAGGTCGCGACGGCGGGCCAGCGGAACTGACGGCGCAGGCTCGCGGCCGTCGCGCGCCGCCAGGCGATCAGCGGACCGACACCGGTCAGCAGCAGCAGCACCAGGGCGAGCGGTCCGGCGAGCATCTGGAAGTACTTCGGTCCGAGCACCGTGCGCTCGCCGATCGATTCCGAGAACACCGGAAAGAGCGTCCCCGTGAAGACGACCATCAGGATCGCGATGAAGACCCAGTTGTTCAGCAGGAAGCCCGCCTCGCGCGACACGACCGACTCGAGCCGCTGCGGGCTCCGCAGCCCGCGCCGGCGCGCGAGCAGCGCGGTCAGGAACGCGATCGCGGTGAAGGCCACGTAGCCGAGGAACACCGACGTGAAGATCGGCGTCTGCGCGAAGGCGTGCACCGACTGCACGATGCCGCTGCGGGTCAGGAACGTGCCGAAGAGGCAGAGTGTGTAGGTGAGCCCGATCAGCAGCAGGTTCCAGGTCTTCAGCATGTCCCGCTTCTCCTGGATCATCACCGAGTGGAGATAGGCGGTCGCCGGGAGCCAGGGCATGAAGGAGGCGTTCTCGACGGGATCCCAGGCCCAGTAGCCGCCCCAGCCGAGCACCTCGTAGGCCCAGCGGCCGCCGAGCATGATGCCGATGGAGAGGAAGAGCCACGGGAAGAGCGTCCAGCGGCGCGTAGTCTGGAACCAGGTGCTGCCGAGCTGGCCCGAGATCAGCGCCGCGAAGGCGAATGCGAAGGGCACCGCGAAGCCGACCAGCCCGGTGTAGAGCATCAGCGGATGGATCATCATCACGGGGTGCTGGAGCAACGGGTTCAGTCCGGCACCGTCGGACATCGCGCGCTCGGGCGGAAACGTCTCGAACGGATCCGTCACGAAGGTCAGCAGTACCAGGAAGAAGAGCGCGTTCGCGAGCAGCACCGCGACGACCCACGCCATCAACCCGCGATTCTTTTCGCGGTTCGCGAGCACGCAGGCAGACGAGTACATGCAGAGGATGAAGAGCCAGAGCAGCAGCGATCCCGCCTGACCGCCCCACAGCGCCGCGAGCCGGTAGGGCGTCGCCATGCTGAGCGCCGAGTGCGCGGCCACGTAGCTCAAGCGGAAGTCGCCGGTCGCGAAGGCGGTGAAGAGCGTCGCGATCGCGATCGCGACGGACACGGCGACGACGAGCACGCTGCGCTCGGCGACGCGCGTCCAGTCGGGGCGGCGCGAGAGCCCCGCGTGGATCGCGACGCCGAATCCGGCGATCGCGATCAGCAGGGCGAAGCGGATGCAGGCGGCGCCGAGCTCGGCCATGGAACCCTCTCGGGTCGGGGCGCGGCGCTAGCCGCGCGCGCCGCCGTCGGCGGTCGCCGGCCCCTGGCCCTCGAACTTGGAGGGGCACTTGGCCAGCAGCTTGTCGGCCACGAAGGCCGGCGGCGAGCCGCCGCGCAGCCGACCCTCGAGCACCACCTCGGCCCCGTCCTTGAAGAGATCGGGAGTCTCGAGGCTCGCGAAGATCACAGGCATTGCCGGACCCGCGTCCGCGCTCGCCTTGTGGGGCGGCGCGTTCTGCACGGTGAAGCGGACCTCGCGCGCGGCGACGTCGCGCTCGATCGAGCCGAGCGACACATAACCGTGGACGCGCACCGGCTTGCCGGTTTCGGTCTGCTGCGCGGCCTGGAACTCAGCGAGCGACTTGTAGTAGGAGAACGAGGCGCCGGTCTCGAGATTCGCGAGCGCGTACCAGGCGAGCAGGAGTGCCACGATCGTGGCGCCGCCGGCGACCTGGACCCCCTTCGACATGGCGCGCAGGGTATCGGACGCGATTTTTCCGGTCAAAGAGAGCGTGTGCTGAAAATCGCAGAAAACCGGGGACTTGCGTCGTCGGACGCCTTGACGTTGCCGGACGTCGTGGCTACCCGCCCGGCATGAGCGGCTTCGCGTCGCGCGTCGACGACACCCGGCCCTTCCTCGCGATGGAGGTGATGGAGCGCGCCTACGCGCTCGAGCAGGCGGGCGCGCGCGTGCTCCACCTCGAGGTCGGCGAGCCCGACTTCCCGCCGCCGCCGGCCGCGGTCGAGGCGTGCGCGCGCGCGCTGCGCGAAGGCGAGACCCGCTACACGGACAGCCGCGGGCTCGCCGAGCTGCGCGAGGCGATCGCGCGCGACTGCCTGCGTCGCTTCGGCGCGCGCGTCGACCCGGAGCGCGTGCTCGTCACCAGCGGCACGTCGCCGGCCATGCTGCTCGTCTTCCAGCTGCTCGTCGAGCCGGGCGGCGAGGTCGTGATCGGAACGCCGCACTATCCCTGCTACCCGAACTTCGTGCGCGTGTGCGGCGGCACGCCGGTCTTCGTGCCGACCGATCCCGCAGAGGACTACGCGCTCGACCCGGACGCCATGCGCCGCGCGCTGACGCCGCGCACGCGCGCGATCGTCGTGTCGTCCCCCGCGAATCCGACCGGCGCGATCCAGTCGGCAGAGACCTTGCGCGCCCTCGCCGCGCTCGGTCCGCCGCTCGTGTCCGACGAGATCTACGACGGCCTCGTCTACGACGGCGCGCGCGTCTCGTCGGCGCTGGAGCAGGGCGCCGACGCCTACGTCCTCGACGGCTTCTCGAAGCGCTACGCGATGACCGGCTTCCGGCTCGGCTGGCTCGTCGCGCCGCCGCGCGCGGTGCGTCCGCTCCGCACGCTCCAGCAGAACCTCTTCATCTCCGCCAACCGCTTCGTGCAGCACGCGGGCATCGCCGCCCTCGAGCACGGCGAGGCGACCGTCGCTTCGATGCGCGCGGCCTACGCGCGCCGGCGCGACCTGCTGCTCGAGGGCTTGCTAGGTCTCGGCTTCCGCGTCCCGCGCGTGCCGCGCGGCGCCTTCTACCTCTTCGCCGACGCGCGCGAGTTCGGCGCCGACTCGAAGCGACTCGCCTTCGAGCTGCTCGAGCGCGCGCATGTCGGCTGCGCCCCCGGCATCGACTTCGGCGAGGCCGGCGAGGGCTGGCTGCGCTTCTGCTATGCGGCGTCCGAGGCGACGATCCGCGAAGCAGTCTTGCGCCTCGAGAAGGCGTTGCCGTCCTTGCGTTGATGTCGTCGCGTGCACCTCGCATCCTGCGCGCCGAGTGGAGCGCCGCGGCGTCGGCGCCGGCGGAGTTCCCGCCCGCGCGCGAGCCCGAGGTCGCGATGCTCGGCCGCTCGAACGTCGGCAAGTCGAGCCTGCTGAACCGCCTGGTCAACCGCCGCAACCTCGCGCGCACGAGTGCGACGCCCGGCAAGACGCGCCTGCTCCACTGGTACTCGGTCGCGCGCGGCGCCCGCGCGCTCGCGCTGGTCGATCTCCCCGGCTACGGCTACGCGCGCGTGTCGCGCAACGAGCGCGCGGCCTGGCAGCGGCTCGTCGAGTCGTATCTCGACGCGCGCCGCGCGAGCCTCGCGCTGCTGCTCCAGGATCTGCGCCGCGACTGGTCCGAGGACGAGTCGCTGCTCCTCGCGTGGCTCGCGCAGCGCGATCTCCCCGCGCTCGTGGTGCTGACGAAGTGCGACAAGGAGAAGCCGCAGCGCGCCGCCGCGCGCGAGCGCGAGCTGCGCGCCGCGATCGGGCTGCCGAAGGAGCGCGTCGTCGCGACGTCGGCGAAGACGGGCCGCGGGATCGACGAGCTGTGGAAGGCGATCGAGGCGGAGCTCTGAAGCCACTACGACGCCGTCCCTGCGGCTCCCATCACCACCATCACCTTCCCGCACTCCTTCGAGCCGGCGAGCGTGGCGAGCGCGTCGGCGAAGCGGGCGAGCGGGTAGCGGTGCGTGACGAGGCTCGAGAGATCGCGTCGGGCGAGCAGGTCGATCGCGTCCTCGAAGCGCGCCGGGTACTCCATCGAGCCGCGGATCGTGAACTGCTTCATCAGCACGAGCAGGTAGTTCGTGGGGATCGGCGCGTAGTGGAGCGCCACGATGGATAGGCGGCCGCCGACACGGCCGCGGTTCAGCACGTCCGGGATCACGCGGCTCGCGCCGGACGCCTCGATGAAGGCGTTCGTTGCCGGCGTGCGGCCCGACATGAACGGCGCCGTGCCGTGCAGGCACGCGAGCTCCTCCCACACGTCGACCGCGGTCGGATCGAGCGCCGCCTGCGCGCCGAGACCGAGGGCGAGGTCGCGCCGCGTCGCGCAGAGATCGATGGCGACGACGCGGTCGATGCCGCGGTCGACGAGCGTAGCGACCGCGGCGAGCCCGATCGGCCCGCAGCCGAAGACGGCGACGGATTCGCCCGCCGCGACCTCGGCCTGCTCGACGGCGCGCATGCCGACGGCAAGCGGCTCCGCGAGCGCCGCTACCTCGAGGTCGACCGCATCCGGAACACGGAAGAGGCGCCCCGCGCGGGCCGCCTCGCGCACGAGGAGGAGCGGCGTGAGACCGCCCTCGGCTCCGCCGTTGCCGATGCGGCCGATCTCGTCGTCGCCCGGGTGCACGACCACGCGATCTCCGACCGCGACGCCTCGGATCTCGCGACCGATCCAGTCCACGACGCCCGCCATCTCGTGGCCGAGACACATCGGTGTGCCGTTCGGTCCGGCGAGCCCCCCGAGCCGGATGTAGGAGAGATCGCTGCCGCAGATGCCGCAGGCCGCGACGCGCACGACGGCGTCGCGCGGTCCCGGCTCGGGCTCGCGCACGTCGTCGACGCGGACGTCGCCCGGCCCGTGCACGCGAACCTGGAGCATCGGGCCTCCTAGCGGAAGAGATCCGTGCTCGGATCGCGCAAGGTCGACCTCACCGTGCCGTCGCCGGACGGCGTCACGCCGCGCACCCAGACGGCCGGGATGCCCGCGTCCTTCGCCATCAAGAGACCCGCGGCGGCGGCGAGCTGATCGGCGGTCGCGAGCGTGGTCACCTCGAGCGGGCGGCCGACGAGATCGGGCTTGCCGCGCAGATCGAGCAGCGGCGCGATGCCGGCGGAGCCGAGCGCCACGTCCACGAGGCCCTCGCGCCACGGACGCCCGAAGGTGTCGCTGACGATCACGGCCAGTGGCCCGGCGCCGCGCGCGAGCAGCGCGTTGCGAAGCCCGCGCGCGGAGGCGTCGGGATCCTCGGGCAGCAGCACCGCGACGTCGGCGCCCGGCGCGTTCGAGAGGTCGACACCCGCGTTCGCGCACACGAAGCCGTGGCGCGTCTCCGAGATCAGCACCCGGTGGCCACGTCGCACGATGCGCGCGCTCTCGCGCAGCACCACCTCGATGTGTCGCGGATCCTTGCCGTCCGCGGCCGCGATCCGCCGCGCCTCGGCGGACGGCACGACGTCGGCGAGCGGGACGAGGCGGCCCTCGGCCTTCGACACCACCTTCTGGCACACGACGAGCACGCCGTCCGCGAGCTTCAGACTCGCCGCGCGCGCGGCCTCCCACACGAAGCCCGCGAGATCGTCGCCCGGCGCGACGCGCGGGATGCCGGTCAGCGCGCACAGCTCGATCCGGTTCACGCGCGCTCCGCCACGAGGCCCGCGAGCGCGTCGCGTGTGCGGCGGCCGAGCGTCTCGCAGCGGAGGATCTCCACCGCATCCTCGGCCACGTCCACGTCGATCGCGAGCGAGGGGAGCGCGAGCTCGACGTAGCGGACGCCGCGCCGCTGCGCCTCTTCGCGGTGTCGCTTCGCGCTGCCCTCGCCGAAGCGAGCCGGGATCGCGTCGCGCGGGATGCGGAGCAGCGCCGACGTGCCGCCGTCGCGCGACGGGGCGAGCGCGACGCCGCCCGCGGCGCCGGCCTCGAGCAGCTGCTCGACCTCCTCCGCGGCGAGCGCGGCGACGTCGCCGAGCACGACGAGCACGCCGGCCCCCGGCTCGGAGGCGACCTCGGCGGACGCCTGCTCGATCGACGGATTGAGTCCCGGCGCGTCGCAGAGCAGCGCCTCGGCGCCCGCGGCCCGGGCGGCGCGCGCGACCTCGGCGTCCGGCGTCACGACGGCGACGCGGCCGAGGCCGCGCACCGCGCGCAGCGCCGCCACCACGTCGGCCATCATCGCGAGCGAGAGCCCGCGCACGAGCTCGCGACGGCCCTCCGCGGCGAGCCGCGATTTCGAGAGGTCGAGCGCCTTCACCGGCACCAGGGCGGCGATCACGCGAGCTCCGCGCACAGCGCGAGCGCGGCGCGCGCCACGCCCGCGGCGATCTCCGGCGTTCGCATCAGGGTGTCGACGGCGACCGCGCGGAGCCCCAGGGCCTCGACGTCCGCCTGCTGCGCGGCGTCGCGCGCGTCGAGCACGAAGCCGCGAGCGAGCCCGCGGTACATGCCCGCGACACCGCGCGCCGACACCTCGACGCCCTGCGCGCGCAGCAGCCGGTCCGCCGGGCCCTTCACCGGCGCGCCGCCGACGATCGGCGAGACGGCGACGACGGGTGCGCGCGCGGAACGCAGCGCCTCGCGCAGCCTGCGCAGCGCGAGGATCGGCCCGATCGAGACGACCGGATTCGAGGGGCACACGAGGATCGCGTCCGCGGCGCGGATCGCGTCGAGCACTCCGGGCGCGGGCCGTGCCGCCGCAGCCGCCGAGAGATCGACGGACGCGACGTCGTCGGGCGCGCCATCGCGCGCGAGGTATTCCTCGAAGTGGACGCACCGCCCGCCACGCAAGGTCACGTAGGTGGGGCAGGGCTCGTCGGACATCGGCAGGATTCGCGTCGCGACGCCCAGCGCGCGCCGCAGCTCGTCGGCGACGGCCGAGAGCGTCGCGCCGGCGGCGAGCCGCAAGGTGCGGTGGTGGCAGTGCGCGAAGTCGCGGTCGCCGAGGCGGAACCAGGTCTCGTGGCCGAGGCTGCCGAGCGTCTCCAGCACCGCCGTGGTGTCGCCCTCGAGCCCGTAGCCTCGCGCGCGGTCGACGCGTCCGGCGAGCGTGTAGGTGACGATGTCGACGTCGGGCGAGACGTGCACGCCGTAGAAGCGGCAGTCGTCGCCGGTGTTCACGATCGCGGTGACGCTTTCCGGCGACACCGCGCGCACCAGGCCCGAGAGGAAGCGCGCGGCCCCGACGCCACCGGCGAGCGCGACGACGCGCCGCGCGTCAGAGGCCATTGCCGGGCTTGACGAGCTCGCGGCGCGCGCGCAGCTCCGCGAGCTCCGCCTTCAGCTGCGGCAGGCGATCCGCCTCCTCGCGCACGGACGCCTGATCGACGGGGTTGCCGTTCGCGTCCTTCTCGCCCATGCGCTGCGCGAGGCTCACCTCGGCCTCGGTGACCTGCTGCTCGAGCTCGCGGATGCGCGCGTCGAGCGCGGCGATCTCCTCCGGCGTGGTCGGCACCTTCGCCTGCTCGGCGACCTCGGCGGCGCTCGCGGCCTTGCCCGCGTCGGTCTCCTCGTGTAGCGCTCCCTTCAGCCACTCGCGCGCCGTCTGCGGCGGACGCGGCTCGGTCGACGCTCCCGGGAGCGCCGCGGCGTTGGCCTGCGCGGTCCGCCCGGGGACGACCGGCTGGAGCGTGTCGCGCGCGCTGCGCGGCACGAGATCGCGATTCATGGTGTAACGGACGTTGCCCTCGGCGTCGGCCCACTGGTAGAGCAGCGGCTCCGACGGCGCCGTGTGACAGCCTGCGACGGCGCCGAGCGCGAGCAGGAGTGCGCCGGCTGCGAGTGCGCGCATGGCGCCGATGATCGAGAAGGGGCTCGGGGGCGTCAACCGGGCTGCGGCTCGTGTCACCGCGCGTTCACGCGCGCGCGCCGCCGCGGCAGGAGCGCGCGCCTCGACGCGGCTCGCGCCGGGCACGCCGCTTGCTCTTCGCGCGCGCCCATGCACCGACCTGCCCTGCGCGTCGCCGCGATCGCATGTCTCGCGCTCGGCGCGGGGGGCGCCGCGCTCTCGACTTTGCGCTTCGTCCGCGTCGCCGATCCGTCGCCCGGCGACGTCGTCCACGCGCTCGCCCTCGACGCGACCGGCTCGCGCCTCGCGCTCGGCGGCGAGCGCGGCGTTCGCATCGTGGGCGCCGAGCGCAGCCACGAGATCCCGCGCGCCGGCGTGCGCGATCTCGCCTTCCTGCCGGACGGCGCCCTGCTCGTCGCGACGGACGATGGCGTCACCCGCGTCGATCCGGACGGGCGCGAGTCGCGCGAGACGCTCGGGCCCACCGAGACGCGCAGTGTCGCGCGCATCGCGGCGGGGGCGAACGGCTTCGCGGCGGCCGCGACAGAGGTTGGTGTCGTGCTGCGAGATCGCGCGGGCCGCTGGGAGCGGCGCGCCGA
>DATKND010000160.1:0-31663 GCA_035541475.1 Myxococcota bacterium
CGCCGCCGCGCTCGCGGGCGCGCCGCCGGGCGCGCGCGAGGTCGCCGGCCCGGGCTTCCGCGACTTCACGCGCATCGCCCACAGCGACCCCGAGCTGTGGGCCGACATCTTCCACGCCAATCACAAGGCGCTCGCGGCTCCGCTCCAGGCGGCCCGGAGCGCCTTCGAGGCGCTCTGCTCGGCCATCGAGGCCGGCGACGCCAATGCCGTGCTGCGCTGGCTCGAATCGGCGCGGCGCGCGCTCTACCCTGCGCCCTCCGGCGGATCGGCCGGAGAGGCGCGCGCAACCTCGGGCACTCCCGTCCGGGACGGCCCGACGCCAAAGGAGATCGACAGGGCTCATGAGTAACGCATCCGCCGGCGCCGACCGGCAGTCGTTCGCCGACCTCTTCCAGCAGCGGGTCCGCTCCCTCAAGGAGGGCGAGGTCGTCCGCGGCCGCGTGCTCGCCATCGACAGCGAGCATGTCCAGATCGACATCGGCTTCAAGTCCGAGGGCATGGTGCCGGCCTGGGAGTTCATGGATGACGACGGCACGATGCTCGTCCGCGTCGGCGACGAGGTCGACGTGCTGCTCGAGGAGGCCGAGGGCGAGGACGGCCGCATCGTGCTCTCCAAGGAGAAGGCCGACCGCCTCAAGATCTGGGACGACATCTCGAAGGCGTACCTGGCCGAGGAGCCGGTCGAGGGGGTCGTGGTCGCGCGCGTGAAGGGCGGCCTCGCCGTCGACATCGGCGTGAAGGCCTTCCTGCCGGGCTCGCAGGTCGACCTGCGCCCCGTGCGCAATCTCGAGAGCGTGGTCGGGCAGCGCCTCAAGTTCAAGATCATCAAGTTCAACAAGCGGCGCGCCAACATCGTGCTCTCGCGCCGCGCGCTGCTCGAGACCGAGCGCAAGAAGCTGCGCGAGTCGACCCTGCAGACCCTGGCGCCGGGCCAGATCGTCGACGGCGTGATCAAGAACCTGACCGACTACGGCGCCTTCATCGACCTCGGCGGCATCGACGGTCTGCTGCACGTGACCGACATGTCGTGGGGCCGCGTCAACCACCCGTCCGAGATCTTCCAGGTGGGCGACGAGATCAAGGTGAAGGTGCTGAAGTTCGATTCCGAGAACGAGCGCGTCTCGCTCGGACTGAAGCAGATCCAGCCCGATCCGTGGATCGACGCGTCGATGCGCTACCCGATCGGCAAGCGCATCTCTGGCCGCGTGGTGTCGCTGGCCGAGTACGGCGCCTTCGTCGAGCTCGAGCCGGGCATCGAGGGCCTGATCCACGTCTCCGAGATGTCGTGGACCAAGCGCATCAAGCACCCCTCGAAGGTGGTGGCCGTCGGCGACACCGTCGAGGCGGTGGTGCTCGACGTCGACGAGCGCGACCGGAAGATCTCGCTCGGCATGAAGCAGATCGAGCCGAACCCGTGGAGCGTGATCGAGGAGCGCTACCCGGTCGGCACGCGCGTCACCGGCACGGTCCGTAACATCACGAACTTCGGCGTGTTCGTCGGGCTCGAGGAGGGCATCGACGGACTGGTGCACGTCTCCGACATCTCGTGGACGGAGCAGATCAAGCACCCCTCCGAGAAGTTCAACAAGGGCGACACGGTCGAGGCGGTGGTGTTGAAGATCGACAAGGAGAACGAGAAGTTCTCGCTCGGCATCAAGCAGCTCCAGCCGAACCCGTGGGACGCGATCCTGAGGAAGTACCCGGTCGGGTCGGAGGTCACGGGCACGGTCTCGAGTCTGGCCGACTTCGGCGCCTTCGTGCGGCTCGAGGAGGGCATCGAGGGCCTGATCTACAACTCGGAGCTCTCGGCAGAGCGCGTCGACAATCCCTCCGAGGTGGTGAAGGAAGGCCAGCCCGTCACCGCGCTCGTCACGCGCGTCGACCCGCTCGAGCAGAAGATCTCGCTCTCGATCAAGGCGCTGACCGACCGCGAGCAACGCGAGACGCTGAAGAAGCTGGCGGTCCAGCAGGCCAGCTCGCAGACGACCACCCTCGGAGACCTGATCAAGCTCGGTCGCAAGAACCAGGGCGGAGACGACTAGCATGACGAAGAGCGGTCTGATCGAGGTCGTGGCGGAGCGGACGCCGCACATCTCGAAGAAGGACACGGAGATCGTCGTCAACACGATCTTCGATTCGATGGCCCAGGCGCTCTCGAAGGGCGAGCGCATCGAGATCCGCGGCTTCGGCTCGTTCCAGGTGAAGGTCCGCGAGGCCCGCGAGGGCCGGAACCCCAAGACCGGTGAGCCGGTGCACATCGCCGCGAAGCGGACGCCGTTCTTCAAGGTCGGCAAGGAGCTGAAGGAGATGGTGGACGACGTGCGCCAGGTCGTCCCCGACGAGGACGACGACGAAGACGACGACGAGTAACGGGGCACGGCGCGCAGGGGGTATGCGCACACGATGATCTGGTTCCGCCGCATCCTCGTGATCGGCGCGCTGACTGCGCTGCTCGTCGGCGGCTGGGTCTTTGCCGCGGGCAACGGCGAGCCCATCTCCGTCTATTACGTCTTCGGCCGCACGGCGGAGAAGGTCGCGCTGTGGAAGGCGTTGATCGCGGCCTTCGGCCTCGGTGCTGTCTCGGTCGGCGCCTTCGCGCTCTTCTTCGGGCTGCGCCACGGCCTCGTGGTGCGCCGCTATCGCAGGCTGCTCGGTGGGCTCGAGTCGGAGATCCACCAGCTGCGGAACCTCCCCCTCGCCCCCGATCCGGAGTCTCCGGGTGGTTCGCGCGCGGGGTTCGCGTCGCCACCCGGAGGCGCGCTCGGACGGGACACCTAGCCCGCCGCATGGCGTGGTGGCCCCGCGCATGGCGGCGCCAGCCGGCGGCGCACAGCGCCGACGCGTCGCTGCGCGGCGCGCTGCTGGCCGTGCTCGCGCGCGACTTCGAGCGCGCGGAGGCGCTGCTCGGCGAGGTCGTGCGCCAGGATGCGCGCGCAGTGCACGCCTACCTCGCGCTCGGACGTCTCTACCGCATGCGTGGGGAGATCGGTCGCGCGATCCGCATCCACCAGAACCTGCTGCTGCGGAGCGACCTCGCGCGCGAGCAGACCTTGGCCGCGCTCGAGGACCTGGCCGAGGACTTCCGCCAGGGCGGCTTCCTCCAGCGCGCGATCGCGTCCTACGAGGAGGTGCTGGCGCGCGACGCCCGACACCGCGGCGCGCTGCGCGCGCTGGTCTCGCTGCTCGCGAGCGTGCGCGAGTACGCGCGCGCGATCGACCTCGCGCGCCGGCTGGCGAGGCTACGCCGGCCGGGCGATCCAGAGGAGCATCCGAACGAGGCCGATCTCCTGGTGCAGAGCGCGCTGGCCGCGCAGGCCGAGGGCCGCCATGGCGACGCGCGCCGCGCGGTCAAGCGCGCGCTGCGGCACGACCCGCGCCACGTCGAAGCGTGGATCGCGCAGGGCGAGCTCGAGGCCGAGCGCGGGCGCACGCAGGCGGCGCTCGAAGCCTGGTCGAAGGTGCCGGCGATCGACCGCCGCAGCGGGCCGCGCGTCTACCCGCGTCTCGAGGCGACCTACGCCGCGCTCTCGCGCGCGCGCGACTTCGAGGCGCACCTCGAGGGCCTGCTGCGCGAGCGCACGGACGATCCGCATGCGCGCTTCGCGCTCGCGCGGGCGCTCGCGGCGCGCGGCGAGATCGAAGAGGCGATCGCCGGGATGCGCCGGCTGCTCGGGCGCGACCCCGACGACCTCTCGGTGCGCGGCGCGCTCGGCCGCGTGCTGCTCGCGGAGCAGCGCGAGGGCGACGTGATGAAGGAGTACGCGGAGCTGCTCGACGTGCTCGATCGCAATGGCCTGCTACACCGACGGGAGGAGCTCGAATGAGCGGCTCCGCCCTCGACACGCCGATGATGCGGCAGTACCTCGCGGTCAAGGCGCAGCACCCCGACGCGATCGTCTTCTACCGCATGGGCGACTTCTACGAGATGTTCCTGCGCGACGCCGAGCTCGCGGCGCCGCTGCTCGACATCGCGCTGACGACGCGCGACAGGGGCAAGCCCGACGCCGTGCCGATGTGCGGCGTGCCCGTGCACGCGGCGGATCAGTACCTGGCGCGACTGGCCGCGCAGGGTCTGCGCGTCGCGATCTGCGAGCAGGTGGAGGGGGCGGGCGCGACGCGGCGCCTGGTCCGGCGCGAGGTGGTCGAGGTGGTGACGCCGGGTCTCGTCGGCGATCCCGACCGACTCGACGCCGCGCGCGAGCTCGCGCTCTGCGCACTCTGCCCGGGCGAGGAGCTCGGGATGGCGGTGCTCGACGCGTCGACCGGCGAGCTGCGGGCGACGCGTGCGCCGCGGCGCGCGGGGGAGGCGCTGCCCGCGGCGGTGCGCGACGAGCTGCGGCGCATCGAGCCGCGCGAGCTGCTGCTGCCGCGCGGCGATGCGGAGCTCGCGGCCGCGCTCGCGCACGAGCTGCCGGGAGCCGTGCGCAGCGAGGTCGAGCTCGCGAGCTACGCGCCCGCGAGCGCACCGGCGCACCCGCCCGGGCTCGCGCGCGACGCGCGGGACGCGGCCTCGCGCGCCGCGTCGGCGCTGCTCACCTATCTCGCCGCGAACCAGCCCTTCGCGCTCGCGCAGGTGTCGCAGCTCCGCCACTACGGCCTCGGCGACACGATGCTGCTCGACGCCGCCACGCGCGCCCACCTCGAGCTCTTCCGCAACGGCGAGGACGGGACGCGCGAGCGCACCTTGATCGAGCGGATCGATCGCACCGTCACCGCGCTCGGCGCGCGCCGACTCTCGCGCTGGCTCGCCTATCCGCTGCTCGACCCGGCGGCGATCGCGGAGCGCCAGGACGCGGTCGCGTGGCTGGCCGAGCGCGATCGCGCGCGCGCGCGGCTGCGCGACGCGCTGCGCCCGGTGCGCGACCTCGAGCGCCTGCTCGCCAAGGCGGCGCGACCGTCCGCGGCGCCGCGCGATCTCGCGCAGCTCCGCGCCTCGGTCGAGGCACTTCCGGGTGTCGCGGAGTCGCTCGCCGCGGGCGAGGAGTCGCTGGCCGAGGATGCTCCGCGAGCGGCGGCGCTGGCGCTGCCGGAGCCCCGCCCGGAGCTGGCGGCGTTCCTGCGCGAGGCGCTCGTCGACGAACCGCCGGCGCTGCCGCGGGGCTCGCGCGGCGCGAACGAGACGGGTTTCATCCGCGAGGGTTTCCACGCGGAGCTCGACGCGCTGCGCGAGGCGGCGCGCAAGGGCCGCGAGTGGATCGCGGGGCTCGAGGCCGCGGAGCGCGAGCGGACCGGCATCGCGGGACTCCGCATCCGGCACCATCCTGTGCACGGCTACGGCATCGAGATCTCGCGGGCGAAGCAGCGCGAGGTGCCGGGGGACTACGAGCGTCGGCAGACGCTCGCGAACGCCGAGCGCTACACGACGCCGGCGCTGCGCGAGGTCGAGGAGCGCGTGCGGGGCGCCACGGCGCGCGCGGCGGCGCTCGAGCGCGAGCTGCTCGAGCGGGTGCGGCGCGAGGCGATCGCGCACGCCGCCGCGCTCGGAGCGGCCGCGGAGGCGGTGGCGGCGCACGACGCCTTCGCCTCGCGGGCCGAGGTCGCGCGCCGGGACGGCTGGGTGCGGCCTCGCGTCGATGCGGGCGCGGCGCTCGAGATCCGCGGCGGCCGACACCCGGTGGTGGAGCCTCTGCTCCGGGCCCGCGGCGAGAGCTTCGTCGCGAACGACACCCGCCTCGACCCGGCTACGCGCCAGATGATCGTACTGACCGGACCGAACATGTCCGGCAAGAGCACATACCTGCGGCAGGTCGCGCAGATCGTGCTGCTCGCGCAGATGGGCTCCTTCGTGCCGGCGGAGTCCGCGTCGATCGGCGCGGTGGACCGCGTCTTCACGCGCATCGGGGCGAGCGACCGCCTCGCGCGCGGAGAATCGACCTTCATGGTCGAGATGCGCGAGACGGCGGAGATCCTGGCGCAGGCGAGCTCGCGCTCGCTGCTCATCCTCGACGAGATCGGCCGCGGCACCAGCACCTTCGACGGGCTCTCGATCGCGTGGGCGGTGGCGGAGCACCTGCACGACGCCCCCTGCGGCGGCGCACGCACGCTCTTCGCGACGCACTACCACGAGCTGACCGATCTCCCCCTCGAGAAGTCGCGCGTGGTCAATGCGCACTTCGAGGCGCGCGAGTGGGGCGAGCAGGTGCTGTTCCTGCGCCGGCTCGTCGAAGGCGGCGCCTCTCGTTCGTACGGCATCCAGGTGGCGCGACTGGCCGGTCTGCCGGACGCTGTGCTCGCGCGCGCGCGGGAGATCCTGCGGAACCTCGAAGGCGGCGAGCTCGACGAGCGCGGGCGCGCGCGCATCGCGCGCGGCGCGGCCGCTGCGGATGCACCCGCTGCGCCGGCGGGCGCGCAGCTCGGGCTCTTCGAGGGACGCGAGTCGCAGGCCGCGCGCGAGGTGATCGAGTCGCTACGCGTGCTCGATGCCGAGCGCACGACGCCGCTCGAGGCGCTCTCGCTGATCGCTCGCTGGCAGGCGCGGCTGCGCGAGGAGGGCGTCTGATGCGCGTCCGACCGCTGCTGCTGCTCGCGGCCGCGGTGCCGCTCCTCGGCGCGGACCGACCGTCGGGGCTCGGCGACGTGGTCGCCGTGCGCTTCTGGTCCTACGCCGACTACACGCGAGTCGTGGTGGAGCTCGACCGCCCGGCGCACGTCTCGGGCGACGCGCAGCGACTGCCCGCGGACGCCGCGGCGTCGCGCCCGGAGCGCCTCTTCGTCGATCTCACCGGGGTGTGGGTCGGGCATCGCTACGACGCGGGCATCCCCGTCCAGGACGGTCTCCTGCAAGGTATCCGGATCGGGCAGAATCGGCGCGACGCGATCCGCGTGGTCGTCGACCTCCAGCGCTACCAGAAACACCGCATCGTGACGCTCTCGCATCCGGACCGGCTGGTGATCGACGTCTACGGCCCGCGCAGCGAGGAGCCGCCGCCCGGAGCGGGCGGGGGCCCGATGCGGCTGCCCTCGGGCCTGCGCGCGATCCAGACCGTGGTGCTCGACCCGGGACACGGCGGGCGCGATCCGGGCGCGATCGGCGTCGGCGGCGTGCGTGAGAAGGACGTGACGCTGGCGCTCGGGCGCGCGCTGGCGCCGCGTCTCGAGACGCGCGGCTTCAAGGTCGTACTGACGCGCGACGACGACCGCGAGCTCGGGCTCGAGGAGCGGAGCGCGCTGGCCGAGGCCGCGCGCGGCGACCTTTTCGTGTCGCTGCACGCGAACGCGGCGCCGCGCCGCTCGGTGCACGGCATCGAGACCTACTACCTCGACGAGAATCACGAGCGCCACAACCTGACCGTCGCCGCGCGCGAGAACGGCGTGCCGGAGGGCGACGTGAACGCGCTGCAGCGCGAGGTCGCGAAGCTGCGCGTCTCCGAGGTGTCGCCGCTGTCGCGGCGCCTGGCCGAGCTCATACAACAGAAGATCGTCTCCGGCATGCCGGGCCTCTACCAGCCGATGGCGGACCTCGGCGCGAAGAAAGGACCGTTCTACGTGCTCTTTCTGTCCTCCATGCCGGCAGTGCTCGTCGAATCGGGCTTCCTCAGCAACAGCACGGAGGCGTCGCGCCTCGCCAACCCGCGCTACATCGACGCGCTGGCCGATCAGATCGCCGACGCCGTGGTCGCCTACCGCGGCGACGGCGAGAAGGTCGCCCTCGGAGTGGCGCAGTGAGGCTGCCGGGCATCGAGGAGTTCCTGCCCGCGCAGCTCGAGATCGGGGCGAACGGTCGCGACGCCGGCTTCGACGTGCCGGGCGCCGTGCGCCGCTACCTGCAGGCCTGCCGCGCCTACCTCGGCGAGCTGCACGCGACGCTCCCGGGCGGCGAGCGCGTCAACACCACGCACTCCGACCTGATCGACCGCCTGATCCGGCGGCTCTTCCGCCTCTCGGAGGAGAGCTACTTCGGCGACGGCGGGGAGGGTCCGTCCGAGCTCTGTGTCGCTGCGGTCGGCGGCTACGCGCGCCGGGAGATGAGCATCCACTCGGACGTCGATCTGCTCTTCCTCTACCGCGATCACATCACGCCGCACGTGGCGGCCGTGGCCGAGCGCCTCCAGCTCTGGCTGTGGGACGCGCAGGTGACGGTCGGCGGCGCCACGCGCACGATCCACGAGACGATCGACCTCGCCGCGAACGATCAGAGCGTCGCGACGTCGGTGCTGGCGCCGCGGCATCTCGCGGGCAGCGGCGTGCTCTACCACCAGTTCGTCGAGCTCGCGCGGCGGAAGCTCCTCGACCGGCCCGAGCGCTTCGTGGCCGAGATCGCGCGCGGCCTCGCCGAGCGGCACACACGCTACGGCGACACGCTGTATCTGCTGCAGCCGAACCTGAAGGAGGGTGCGGGCGGTCTGCGCGACTACCACGCGGCTTGCTGGGCCATGCAGGCCTCCGGCGCCTTCGCGCGCGAGCGCTCCGAGCTGCTGCACCAGGGCCTGCTCACCGAGGAGGAGCTCGCGGATCTCTCCGCCGCGCTCGACTTCCTCTGGCGCGTGCGCAACGAGCTGCACCTGCGCGCAGGGCGCAAGAACGACCAGCTCTCGTTCGAGCTCCAGGAGGCGATCTCGCAGACGCTCGGCTTCGCGGGCGGCGACGACGAGCACGATCTCCCTGTCGAACGCTTCATGGGCGAGTACTACCGGCACGCGCGCACGGTGCGCACCTGCTCGGATCTCGTGATGGAGCAGTGCCTGGCGCGCGTGCGCCGCGCGCCGTCGCGGCGCAAGCGCGTGCAGATCGAGCGCGGGCTCCGCATCGCCGACGGCCAGCTCGAGATCCCGCACGCGCGCCAGCTGCGCGAGGATCCTGTGCTCCTGCTCGACGTCTTCGCGATCGCGCAGAAGCACGACGTCCCGCTCACGCGCAAGGCGCTGCGACTGGTGCGCGAGAATCTGCGCCTGATCGACGCGGACTTCCGCTCGAAACCCGAGGCCGTCGAGGCATTCCTGCGCGTGCTGCGCGCCGAGCACCACGTCACGCGCTCGCTGATCGCGATGAACGAGGTGGGTCTGCTCGGGCGCTTCCTGCCCGAGTGGGAGCACATCGTGAACCGCTGGCAGCAGGTCGTCTACCACACCTACACGGTGGACGTGCACTCGATCTTCCTGGTCGAGGAGCTGCGGCGGCTCTACAAGGGCGACTACAAGAAGGAGCTGCCGGCGCTGACCGAGCTGATCCGCGACGTGCCCGATCTCACGGCGGTGTACCTCGGCTGCCTGTTCCACGACATCGGCAAGGGGCTCGGCGGCGACCACTCGCCGAAGGGCGCGGTGCGCGCGCGGGCCTGCATGGAGCGCATGGGGCTCGACCCGGAGCTGGTCGAGCGCGTGGTCTTCCTGGTAGACCAGCACCTCGTGATGTCGCACCTCGCGCAGCGGCGCGACCTCTCCGACGCACGGCTGATCGTCGAGTTCGCGCGCCTGGTCCGCGACCGCACCAACCTGCGAAACCTCTACCTGCTGACCGTCGCCGACGTGCGCGCGTCTTCGAAGCGCGCCTGGACCGACTGGAAGGGCACCTTGCTGCGCGAGCTCTTCGAGCGCACCTCCGAGTTCCTCGAGACCGGCGAGGACGACCTCCAGCGCGCCGCCGACCTGATCGAGCGTCGCGTCGAGACGCGGCAGCAGGCGGCGGCGGCCGAGCTGGCGAAGCAGGGCGCCGACGCGGAGCAGGTCCAGGCCTGGTTCGAGTCGCTGCCGAGGCGCTACTTCACCGCGCACTCGCCGTCGCAGATCGTGCGCCACGCGCAGGTCGGCATGCACTACGACCGCGCGCAGACTCTCGTCACCGCGGTGCGCTCGTTCCGCGGCGACTTCACCGAGCTGATCCTGTGCACGCGCGACGTGCACGGACTCTTCTCGAACGTGGCGGGCGTGATCAGCGCGCACCACATCAACATCCTCGGCGCGCACGTCTACACGACGAAGGACGGGCTCGCGCTCGAGGTCTACCGACTCACCACCCCGCCGGGCGGTGAGGACGAGCACGCGATCGTGTGGCACGAGCTGCGCGACTCGCTGGTCGCCGTGTTGCGGGGCGAGCGCAGCGTCGACGAGATCCTGCGCCGGCGCGGGCGCCCGGTGCGCGCGATGCCGCAGCCCTGGCGCAAGCCGGAGATCGTCTCGATCAGCAACGAGGAGTCCGACTTCTACACGATCGTCGACGTCGCGGCGAACGATCGGCTCGGCCTGCTCCACGATCTGACACGCGTGATCGCCGACCACGACCTCGAGATCTACATCTCGAAGGCGTCCTCGGTGCTCGATCAGGTGGCCGACACCTTCTACCTGAAGGACCGCGAGGGCCGGAAGATCCACGATCCGGACCGTCTCGAGGCGCTGCAGCGCGATCTCCTCGCCGCGGCGCAGGGCAGCCGTGGCTAGCTCGCAGGCCGGGCTCGGCGCGGCTGTCGACGCCTTTCTCGCGCACGCCGCGGTCGAGCGCGGTCTCGCGCCGCGCACGATCGAGGCCTACGGCCGCGACCTGGCGCGCTTCGCGGCGCACCTCGCGGACGAGGGTGTGACGCGCGTCGCGGCGGTGCGCCGTGAGCACGTGGTCGGGTTCGCACGCTCGCTCGAGAGGGCCGGCCTCTCGCCGCGCTCGCGCGCTCGCGCGCTGGTCGCGGCGCGGCGCTGGCTGCGCCACGCCGGCACGAGCGGAGGCGCGCAGGATCCCCTGCAAGGCGTGCCGTCGCCGAAGAGCGATCGGCCGCTGCCGCGTGTGCTGCGTCCCGACGAGACCGCCGCGTTGATCGAGGCGGCCGCTCCCGACGGAGCGCTGGGACTTCGCGACCGCGCGATGCTCGAGGTGCTCTACGGCGCAGGGCTGCGGGTCAGCGAGCTCGTATCGCTTCCGCTCTCGGGGCTCGACCGCCGCGCCGGCTGGCTGCGCGTCCGCGGCAAGGGGCGCAAGGAGCGCGTGGTGCCGATCGGGGAGCCGGCGCTCGAAGCGCTCGACGCCTATCTCGAGAGCGGCCGTCCGCAGCTCGCGCGCGCCGCGGCGCGCGCGAGCGAGGCCGTCTTCCTCTCGCGCCGCGGCACGGCGATGTCGCGCCAGAACTTCTTCCTGCGGCTGCGAGAGCTCGCGCGCCGCGCGGGCGTCCCGAGCGAGCGGGTGTCGCCGCACGTGCTTCGACACGCGTTCGCCACCGATCTGCTCGAGGGCGGCGCGGACCTGCGCGCGGTGCAGACCTTGCTCGGGCACGCGCATCTCGCGACCACGCAGATCTACACGCACGTCAGCCGGTCGAGGCTGCGCGAGACGGTGGAGCGCCGACACCCGCGCGGGTCGCACGGGCGACGCGGCGCGGCGTGAGGGCGCCGCCGCAGGCCGAGATCCTGCGCGCGCTGCCGGCGCCCTCCGCGGAGCTGCTGACCGCCCTGCTGCGCGCCGCGGACGCCGCGGGCCTCGCGCTGTACCTGGTCGGCGGACCCGTGCGCGATCTGCTGCTCGGGCGAGCGCTCCGGGACGTCGACCTCGTTTCCGCGTGCGGCGCCGCCGCGCTGAGAGCCTTCGCGCGCGACGCCGTGCCCGGCGCAGGCCTCGTCGCGCACGCCCGTTTCGGCACGCTCCACGTCGAGCGCGGAGAGGCGGCTCTCGATCTCGCCGCGGCGCGGCGCGAGCGCTACGCGCACGACGGCGCGCTGCCGGAGGTCGAGCCGGGCACGCTCGACGAGGATCTCTGGCGCCGCGACTTCTCGGTCAATGCACTCGCGCTGCCCGTCTCGGCCGCGGCGCGCGCGGCGCACGCCGAACTGGTCGATCCGACCGGCGGTGCCGCGGATCTGGCGCGTCGTCGCCTGCGCGTGCTGCATCCGCGGAGCTTCCACGATGATCCGACGCGTGCGCTGCGCGCCGCGCGGCTGGCGCCGCGCCTCGGCTTCTCGCTCTCGCGCTCGAGTCGCGCGGCGCTGCGCGATGCGCTCCGCGACGGCGCCTTCTCGAAGGTCAGCGGCGCGCGCTATCGCGCGGAGCTCGCGCGGCTCTTCGACGACGCGCGCCAGGGCCTCGATCCGGCGCGCGCGCTGCGCGCGCTCGACGCCTCGCACGTGCTCGGCGCGCTCGAGCCGGGGCTGCGCCTGGCGCCACCGGCCGTGGCGCCGCTGCGGCGCCTCGGTCGCGCGCTCGCGAATCCCGCGTGGCCGGGGCCCGCTTGGCAGTCGCTCGAGCCGGGGCTTGCGCTCTGGCTCTCGCCGCTCGCGCCCGGGCTGCGGGCGCGAGCGCTCGCGCGGCTCGGGGTGAACGGCGCCCCGGCGGAGCGGATCGCGCAATGGCCGCGGCTGCGCGACCGCTGCGCGCGCGCGCTGCGCGGCGCACGCGGACGCGGGGCCATCGACGCGCTGCTCGGGGCGCTGCGCGAGGAGGAACTCGTCGCGCTGCACGCCTCGTCGGACGCGACGGCGCGGCACCGCATCGCGCGCTTCGCAGCCGAGGACCGCGCGCGTCGGGCGCCACTCGACGGCTCGGACCTCGTGGGGCTCGGGCTGCGCGGGCCGGAGGTCGGCCGCGCGCTCGCGCGGGTGCGCGCGGCGTGGCTCGACGGACTGGTGCGCACGCGCGACGAGGCCCTCGCGCTCGCCGCCGAATGCGGGCGCCACGCGCGCCGCCGATCCTGACGGCGTTGCTCGCTCGATCGGGCTCGCGCATACTGCCGCCCGTCCCCTCCCTCCTCCGCCCGAAAATGCCTGCGGAGCGCGCATGTCGGCGCCGACGCCCGACGCACCCTGGAGCCCGGCGGCTGCGGCCACCGCGGACGGCTACGCCGTCAAGCTGCCCGTTTTCGAAGGGCCGCTCGACCTGCTGCTGCACCTGATCCGGCTGAACGAAGTCGAGATCACGGACATCCCGATCGCGCTGATCGCGGAGCAATACCTCGAGGCGCTCGAGCTGATGCGCGAGCTCGATCTCGACGTCGCGGGCGAGTACCTGGTGATGGCGGCCACGCTCGCGTGGATCAAGTCGCGCATGCTGCTGCCGCCGGATCCGTCGGAGCTCGAAGAGGAGGGCGGCGATCCGCGCGCCGAGCTGGTCGCGCGCCTGCTCGAGTACCAGCGCTTCAAGGAGGTCGCCGCCGAGCTCGACGGCCGCCAGCTGCTCGGCCGCGACGTCTTCCCGGCGCAGGGAGCCGAGCCCGAGCCGGTGCCGGAGTCCGAGCGTGAGATCGAGGTCGGCATCTTCCAGCTGGTCGAGGCCTTCCGGAAGGCGCTGCTCCGCGCGGGCCCGAAGGGACTGCCGCACGAGGTCGAGATCGAGAGCGTGACGGTGCGCGAGCGCATCCTGGCGGTGATGCAGGTGCTCGCGTCGCGCGAGAGCTGCGACTTCGACGAGGTGCTCTTCGACGCCGGCCAGCCGATCTCGCGGCCGGTGCTCGTCGCCACGTTCCTCGCCGTGCTCGAGCTCGCGCGGCTCGAGGCGATCGGCGTGTACCAGGGGGTCGATGCGCTCGGCGTCCCAGTGGGTCCGATCCACCTGCGGCGGAAGAGCAACCCCGCGGATCGCTCCTGGCAGGAGCGAATCTCGGATCTGATGTGAAGGAGGCGAAGGTGGAAGGCGAAGGCAGTGTGGAGCCGGAGGCGCGCGAGGCGGGTGAGCGCGATCCGCAGCGGCGCATCGTCGAGGCCGTGATCCTCTCCTCGCCGGACCCGATCTCGGCCGCGCGCATCGCGGAGGTGCTGCCGCGCTGCAACCCGTCGAAGGTGCGCGCGATCGTGCGCGACCTGAACGAGGAATACGCGTCGCGCCACTCCGCCTTCGAGATCTGGGAGGTGGCCGGCGGATTCCAGATGCGCTCGCTCCCGGAGTTCGCGCCGTACCTGCGCCAGATCCAGAAGACGCGCCCGCTGCGCCTCTCGCAGGCGGCGCTCGAGACGCTCGCGATCGTGGCCTATCGGCAGCCGGTCACGCGCGCCGAGCTCGAGCAGGTGCGCGGAGTCGACGTCGGGGCCGTGCTCCACAGCCTGCTCGAGCGCGATCTGATCCGCGTGGCCGGCCACCGCGAGGTCCCGGGACGCCCGATGGTCTACGCGACCTCGCGTCGCTTCCTCGAGGTCTTCGGGCTCGCGAAGCTCGGCGACTTGCCGGCGCTGCGCGAGGTGGAGGAGCTCGGCGTCGGCGAGGAGGAGGAGACAGCCGGTCCGGCCCAGTCCTCTGCGCCGCCCGAGGCGGAGCCGCCCCTCGAGAGCGCGCCGGAAACGTCGGCCTGAGCGAGACGCCGCCCGCGCCGTCCGGCGTGCGGCTCCAGCGCATCCTCGCCGCCGCGGGCATCAGCGCGCGGCGCGGTGCCGAGGCGCTGATCCGCGCGGGGCGCGTCCGTGTCAACGGGCGAGCGGCGAAGCTCGGCGACCGCGCGGATCCCTGGCGCGACGATGTGACGCTCGACGGCGAGCCGCTGCGTCCCCAGCGCCCCGTCAGCTGGATCCTCCACAAGCCGCGCGGCGTCATCTCGAGCGTGCGCGATCCGGAAGGGCGTCGGACGGTGCTCGAGCTCGTGCCCGAGCGCGGCGCGCGCGTCTTTCCGGTCGGGCGGCTCGACCGCGACAGCGAGGGCCTGTTGCTGCTGACCAACGACGGGCTCCTCGCGCACGCGCTGCTCCACCCCTCGCACGAGGTCGAGCGCGAGTACGAGGTGGTCGTGCGCGGCGCGCTCGACGCCGAGAAGCGCGCGCGCCTCGCGCGCGGCGTGCGACTCGAGGACGGCTGGACGGCGCCGGCGCGCGTCACGCGCTCGCAGCACGAGCCGAAGTCCGACACCACGCGCTTTCACCTGATCCTGCACGAGGGGCGCAAGCGCCAGATCCGACGCGCGCTGCAGGCGCTCGGCCATCCGGTGCGCGAGCTGCGGCGCGTGCGCTTCGGCCCGCTGCGACTCGGAGGGCTCGCGCGCGGCGCGGCGCGGCGACTCGAAGCGAGCGAGCGTCGCGCGCTCGAGGCGCTCGCGGAGCGCGTGCTGTCGCGCGCGGGCGACGCGCAGTCCGCGCGCAGCTCGGGCGCCAAGCCGGGGCGGCGAAAGCGGAACCGGCGGAGCCCGCACGGACCCCGGGGCGACGCTCCATCCACTTGAATTCATTGCGTTTTCGGGAGTAGACTGGGCGCCTCTGCGGCTCCGGTGACCCATGCTGCGCGCACTCTGGCCCGCTCTCGCTCCGCTCCTCGCGCTCTCGCTTCTCGCGACGGCGCGCGCGGAGTCCATCACCGGCGTGTGTCCCGACGGCAGCGTCTTCGTCGTGCAGTCGCGCTCCGCGGTTCCGTGTCGCGATCCGAAGTTCGTCGATCCGCACGAGGTGCCGCCGATGCGGCCGGAGTTCCTGCCGCGTCCGTACGGCTGGGACGTCTTCCAGCGCGAGACGAATCCGAACAACCCCTACAACCAGGTGATCACGCGCGGGACGACGCCGCAGCAACCGCAGGCGACGGCGCCGCAGACCTCGTCGCCGCCGCTCCCCTCCGCGACGCCCTCGAGCGCGCCGCATCCGGCGCCGGCACCCGAGTCGCCGACCCCGACACCGGTCGCGGTCGCGAGCGCGCGGCCGCAGGCCGCCGCGTTCTCGGTCTCGCTCGCACCGGAGGAGATCACGCAGCTCGCCGGCATCGTCGAGGCGTGGCAGGCGCGCGCACCGGCCACGCTGGTCAAGCCCGGCGCCTCCGCGCCGCAAGGCATGTTGCTGCGCGTCGCGCACTCGGCGGCGCTCGAGGGCCGCATCGCCGACGCGCTCGCGCAGAGCGGCGGAGCCGCGCACGGCGCCGTGCTCGCCTTCCAGTCGCTGGCGCGGGAGCCCGGTGACTTCTTCGCGAACCTGACCTTCGTGCAGGGTCACGTCGCCTTCCACCCCGATCCCGCCGACGCGAAGCAGATCGGCGTGCTCTCCGGCACGCCCGGCCCGCAGGCCGCCGGCCAGAGCGTGCTCGGCTACGTGGTGCTGCCGGCGAACGTCGACCTCTCGCGTCCCCTCGACGTCTACTGGGACGACCGGCGCATCACCGCGACCTTGCAGCCGCGGAGCTAGAAGCCAGTCTGTTCGCTCGCTCGCGAAGGCCGGCCGCGCCGAGCCTCCCGCAGACCGCGTCGAACTCCGGGGTCGGGCCGCGCCAGCGCCAGTCGTCGACGCCGCCGAGGCCCGGGACGTCGCGCACGAGGGTCGCGAGGCGCCGGAAGAGCAGGGCGTCGGCGCGGCCGGCGGCGAGCGTCTCCGCCAGGCGCGCCGCGCCGCGCACGTCGACCTGCCAGCGCGCGGGGTCGTCGGGGATGTCTTCGAGGTGGCCCCAGCGCGCGAGCAGCGCCGCCGCGGTGCGCGGGCCGAAGCCGCGCAGGCCGGGGAAGCCGTCGGCGCTGTCGCCGACGAGGGCGAGGTAGTCGGGGATCGACGCGGGCCCGACGCCGAAGCGGTCGGCGACGCCGGCCTCGTCCCAGAGCGTGCGCTTGCGCCGGTCGAGCTGCACGATGCGGGTCCCGCGCACGCACTGCGCCAGATCCTTGTCGGGGGTGCAGATCACCACGCGCTCGACGCGCGCGTCGGCGGCCGCCGTCTCCGCCGCGGTCGCGAGCGCGTCGTCGGCCTCGTGCTCGACCATCGCCCACACGCGGAAGCCCGCCGCCGCGAGCACCTCCTCCAGCGGATCGAACTGCGAGCGCAGCGCGGGGTCGATGCCAGCGCCGGTCTTGTAGCGGGCGTAGAGGTCGTTGCGGAACGACTCGATCACGTGGTCCGTCGCGACGCCGACGTGCGTCGCTCCCTCCTCGATCAGCGAGAGCAGCGAGGCCAGCACGCCGCGCGTCGCGGCCACCTCCTGGCCGGTGGTGTCCTGCGCGGGAGGGAGCGCGTAGAAGTGCCGGAACAGCTCGTAGGTGCCGTCGACCAGGTGGATGTGCACCCGCGGACGCTAGCCGACGAGCGCGCGCGTCAGCGCGGATACGTGAGATAGAGCTGCGTGGCGATCCACGAGCCGTCGTGCGCGCGCGCGACGCCGATGCCCGTCGTGTTGAAGGCGGGCGCCAGCAGGTTCACGCGGTGCACGGGAGAGCGCATCCAGGCGGCGACGATCTCGCTCGCCGGCGTCTGCTTGTTGGTCATGCCGATGTTCTCGGCCGCCATGCTGAAGCCATCGACGTGGCCCCGCGCGAGGCGGTCGAGCGGGTTGGCGCCTTCGGGCGACTCGTGCGCCATGTAGCCGCGCGCCGCCATGTCGCCGCTGTGCGCGCGCGCGACCCCGTCGATCTCGGGCCGCCTCGTCAGCGCGAGCAGGTGGTATTGCGCGCGCAGCGCGTTCACCTGGTCGTAGAGCTGCGCCTCGAGGCGGACGGCCTCGGGATCCGAGAGCGGCTCCGTCTGGACGGCCCTCGGCGCGAGCCAGAGCGCGATCGCGAAGCCGAGCAGGAAGGCGAGACCCTGGATCGGCGTGCGCGGCACTAGAGCTTCCCCGCGGTGTTCTTCAGCATACCCGGGTCGAGGATCTCGCGGCTCGTGAGCTTGCCGTCCTCGTAGTGCGAGATCACATCGATCGTGCCGTCGCCGTTCACGTCCTCCTCGACGCGCGAGAGCTTCTCCGAGGCGTCGTAGTAACGCGTCGCCTCGATCCGGCCGTCGCCGTCGTCGTCCTCTTCCTCGCGCACGAGCCGGCCGTTCTCGTAGTAGCTGATGCGGTCGCGGAAGCCGTCGCCGTTGGTATCGCGCTCGATCCGCACGAGCTGGCCGTCGCGGTAGCTCTCCCAGGTGTCGACCTGGCCGTCGCCGTTCGAGTCGATGCGGCGGCGCAGCACCTGACCGTTCTGGAACGCGGTCCAGGTGTCGACCTGGCCATCGTGGTCGGTGTCCTCCTCGATCGCGACGACCTCGTGGCTGGTGGGATCGTAGATCACCGTGCGATCGGGACGGCCGTCGAAGTCCTCGTCGAAGACCTCGCGCACGACGTCGCCATTCGCGCGGAAGATCCACTGATCGGGGCGTCCGTCGCCGTTGCGGTCGACCTCGCCGCTGGCGCCGACGACACCGGAAGGAGTCGCACGCGCAGGAGCGGGTGAGGTGGGCTGCGACGCGACCGGCTTCGCGGTCGCATCCGAGGGAGCCGGAGCGGGAGCTGGCGCAGAGCCCGGCGCATACGCCGCGACCACGGGTGCCGCGGGCTGCCGCAGCATGCTCAGCTCGTCGGCGAGCGACGGCCCGCTGCTGCGCGCGACGGGCCTGGCCGCCGGAGCCTGCGGCGGTGCGGCGCTCTCCGCGGGCGCGGTCTGCGGCGGCTGCTGCGCGAGCTCGCGCTCCATCTGCGCGAGCTGGCGCGTCTCGTAGTCCTGCGGCGCGGCGCTCGGCTGCGGCGGTTGCGCGGTCTTGTCGAGGGTCGGCACGGGCGGACCGGGCTCGTGCTCGCCGCGCGCCTTTTCGTAGACGTACTTGAAGGGCGCCGCCACGAGCGCGAAGGGCAACTCGAGGTACTTGAAGTACAGCGGCTCCTCGTCGACGCGGGCATGGTCGCTCTCTTCGATCGACGTGCCGCCTATCATCGTGAGGCCGCCGCCGCCCGAGGGCTGCGCGGAGGCGTACTCCGGTGCGGAGCCCGGCGCGCCGGAAGGCGGATAGGACTGGGAGTCCGGTGCCTGCGCGCCGCTCTGCGGCGGGTAGCCCTGCGGCGGCTGCGACGGGGGATAGCCGGTCGACGAGCCCGAAGACGCGCCCGGCGCGACGGGCGCGCCGACCTCGCGCGGATGCACCGGAGGCGGCATCGCGATCGAGCGGCCGGGGAGGATGATCGTGGCTCCGGCGCCGGTGTTGACGACGGGGGTGCGGTCGACGTCGCGCTCTTGCTTGTTGATCGACATGCAGCCGAACGAGCCGAGGCTCGTGGCGAGAGCGAGGGCGAGCGCGACGGAACGCATCTGCCGCATGAGACGAACCTCCGGCGTCCGGAATTCCAGCGACACGCGAGCGGTGCAAGATCCGTGCAACGGGTGCCAGTTCCTCCGGTTCACGAGCCCGATCGCGCGGCTCCGCCCACGGACTGCCGGTTCGTTGCCGGAGCAGCTCGTGGGCAGGAGTTCCCCGTCCCTGCCCATTCGTTCCGAAATCGGGCGACGCGGCGCCGCGCGTTACCGTCCGGCCATGTGCGGTCGCTTCACGCTCACCGCGACGCCGCAGGCGCTCGCGCTGCGGTTCGCGTTGCGCGAGCCGCCCGCGCTGGCGCCCCGCTACAACATCGCGCCCGGCCAGCCAGTGTGGGTCGTGCGTGGCGACGACGCAGGAGTGCGTCGCGCCGATTCGGTTCGCTGGGGCCTGGTGCCGGCGTGGTCGTCGGAGCCCGACCCGGGCGCGAGCTGGATCAACGCGCGCATCGAGACGCTCGACGAGAAGCCGGTCTTCCGCGAGGCCTTCCGCGCGCGCCGGTGTCTCGTCCCGGCCGATGCCTTCTACGAGTGGGCCGATCACGGCGGATTCCGCCAGCCGTATCGCATCGCGCTGCCCGATGGCGCGCTCTTCGCGTTCGCCGGGCTGTGGGAGCGCTGGCGCGACCCGAGCGGCCGCGCACTCGAGTCGTGCGCGATCGTGACGACCGATGCCTCGCCGGTGCTGCGGCGACTCCACGACCGCATGCCGGTCGTGTTGCCTGACGCCGACATCGCGGAGTGGCTCGCGCCCTCGCAGCAGGACGTGCGCGCGCTGAAGCATCTGCTGCTGCGCGCTGGCGATCCGGGCTTCGCGCACCACCCGGTGGGCACGCGGGTCAACTCGGTCGCCAACGACGATCCCGCCTGCGCGGAGCCGGCGGCGCCGGCGCCGCGGCAGGAATCGCTCTTCTAGCGGAGCTCGGACAGTCTCTGCGAGGCGTCGGCGGCGGTCTCCGCGTCGCCCGCGGCCTGCGCGCGCTCGGCCGCCACGACATAGTGACGGCGCGCCTCGTCGAGCCGGCCCCGCGAGCGGGCGGCGTCGCCCTGCGCGAGCCGCAGCGCCGCCGAGTCCCCGCCGAGCTCCTCGGCGCGCGCGAGCTCGCCCGCCGCCTCGTCCGCGCGGCCCTGCGCCAGCAATGAGAAGCCTCGCCCCGCGTGCGCCTCCGCGAGGTCGGGGCGCAGCGCGAGGGCGCGGGCGTAGGCCGCGTCGGCCGCCGCGAAGCTCTTCCGCTCGAGCAGCACCGCGCCGAGCACGACCTCCGCGGCGGCGCGCTCGGATGGCCGCGCCACGCGCACGGCGTAGCGCGCGCGGCCGAGCGCCTCGTCGCTGCGTCCGGTCGCGAGGAGCGCGCGCGCCATGCGCAGGTGTCCGCGCGCCTGATTCGGCGCGAGGCGCGAGCCTTGCTCGTAGCTCCGCACCGCCTCCTCGAAGCGGCCCTCCGCCGCAAGCGCGTCGGCGAGCCCGAAGTGCGCCTCCGGCCACTCCGGGCGGATTCGCACCGCCTCGGCGAAGTGCGCTTCGGCGGCGGCGGCATCGCCGCGCCGGAGCAGCTCGCTCCCGAGCGCGTGCTCCGCGAGGAAGTTGCCGCGCGTGACGGCGGCGGCGTGCGCGAAGACGGTCTCGCTGTTGCGCCACACCTCGACCTGACGCCGCGCGGTGACGGCAAGCGCCGCGAGCGTGATCGACGCGGCCGCGACGACGGCGCGCCTCCGCCACGGTACGGCGCCGGCCCAGCGTACCGCGGAGGTGGCGAGCGCCAGCGCGAGGCCGGTGAGCGCGAGGTAGGTGTAGCGGTCGGCGCGCGCCTGCACTCCGACCTGCACGAGCCCGAGCGTCGGCCCGAGGAGCAGCAGGAACCACAGCCAGCCGACGAGCCACCAGGGCGCACGCGCCCGCAGGCGGAAGCAGAGCGCCGTCAGCACGAGGAGCCCGAGCGCCGCGAACGATGCGGCGGCGCGCGACACCGACTGCTGTGGGTGCGGATAGAAGGCCGCGAGTCCGGTCGGAAAGATTGCGTCGCGGAGGTAGGCGAAGATCGAGAGGGTCGCGTTGGCGAGACGCACGTCGAGCGGCAGCAGGTCGCCGTGCGCCATCGCGCCGCCCGCACGCTGCGCCCACACGGCGAGCGCCGCGGCGACGCCCGAGAGCGCGAAGAGGATCCCCTTCTCGCACAGCGCGCGCGCGAGCGACACGCGCGGCGCTGCGCCCGCGCCGATCCGGCAGAGCGGCCAAAAGTCGAGCGCGACGAGCAGCAGAGGCACCGGGACGAGGCTCTGCTTCGCGCAGAGGCCCGCCGCCAATGCGGTGCTCGCGCCGAGGTGGAGTGACCGCGGCGCCCGCGCGGATCGGGCATAGGCGAGCAACGCGAGCGAGAAGAAGAGCCCGGCCAGCACGTCCTTTCGCTCCGCGACCCATGCGACCGATTCCACGTGCAGGGGGTGCACCGCGAAGAGCCCCGCGGCGAAGGCGGACGGACCTGGCGTGCCGGTCAGGCGCGCGAGCGCGAGGAAGAGCAGCACGCTCGCGGCGGCGTGGAGCGCCGCGTTCGTCGCGAGGAACGCACCCGCGTCGAGGCCGTGCAGCGCGTAGTCGAGGTGTAGCGAGAGCCAGGTGAGCGGGATCCAGTTCGTCTCGTACGGCTCGCGGAACGCATGCAGGGCGGCGCTCCAGTCGAGCGGCTGCCGCAGGCTCGGATTGTCGACCACGTAGATATCGTCGTCGTAGGAGAGGAAGTCGTGGTTGAGGACGCCGGCGTAGACGAAGGCGACCGCCGCCACGAGCCCGGCGGCGACAGCGAGGAGGCCGACTCGAGAGTCGGCCGCGCGTCTCACTGCGCCCCGTCGCTCGCGTAGCCGAGCACCTCGAGCTGCGCGCGCTCTTCGGGTGTCACCTGCTGGCGCAGCTCGGCGCGGCCGTCCGCCAAGACCTGGTGTTGCAGATCGCCGAGACGGCCGCGGAGCGCGGTCGTGAGCTGCGGCGCCGAGGCGCCGAGCTCCACATCCTCGTGTCCCTTGCGATAGAGGCGCGACTGCCAGACGCCATCTTTCCAGGTGAGAATCAGCTTGTAGCCGTCGGCGACGATGCCGGTGCGGCGCGTCGCGCCGTAGGAGAGCGTGTCGAGGTACGGCACGCTGGCGCGTTCGTCTGCGCCGTCCGCGAGCAGGTCGCGGCCGGGCTGGTCCGCGGCGGCCGGGGCGGCGACGAGACGGGCGAGCAAGGTCGGGTAGAGGTCCACCAGCGAGACGACGTCCGCGCGCCGACCCGGCTCGACGCCGGGACCCTCGAAGAAGAGCGGCACGTGCGTCAGCTCGTCGGTCAGGTCGTGGCCATGGGCGAAGAAGACGTCGTGCTCGCCGAGCGCCTCGCCGTGGTCGGCGGTGAAGACGACGAGCGTCTCGTCGCGGAGCTTTCGCTGCGCGAGCCCGTCGAGCAGTCGCCCGAACTCGGCGTCGAGGAAGGCGACCTCGCCATGATAGGCGGCGCGATAAGCCGCGATCTCGCGCTCGTCGCCGAGCACTTGATAGGCGGGGATGCCGTGGCCGCCGTGGTTCGTCGGGAGCGGCTCGAGCCGCCCCGCGTCGGGCTCGAGCGCGCGCGCTCGAGCGGCGAGCTCGGGCGGCGGCGTGTAGGGGCCGTGCGGATCCTGGTAGTGGATCCACAGGAAGAAGCGCGCGGGCTCGCCATCCTGCGCGCCGAGGAGGCGGTCGAGCGCGACGAGCGCGGCGTCGGTCGTCGCCGGAGCGGCGCGTTCCTGGAGGCCGCCTTGTGTCGGGCTCGCGGACAGCGTGTCGTCGTAGAGGTCGAAGGCGCGCGCGAGGCGGGCCTTGCCACGCAGCACGTAGCTGCTGACCACCGCGCCCGTGCGGAAGCCGTGCGCGGCCAGCGCGCTCGCGAGCGTCGGCACGTCGGGCGGGATCTGCGAGAGATTCGTCTGGATGCCGAGCGCGCCCGGATAACGGCCGGAGAGGATCGCGGCGATCGAGGGGTAGGTGAAGGGCGCGGGCGCGTACGCCGCGTCGAAGACGAGCGACTCGCGCGCGAGGTCGTCCAGGCGAGGCGTGAGCCCGCCCTGCGCGCCGTAGGCGCCGAGCGCGTCGGCCCGCAGCGTGTCGACGGTGACGAGCACGAGGCCGCGAGGGGCGGGCTGCGCACAGGCGGCGCCGAGCGCAAGGGCCGCAAGGCCCGCAAGGACGTGCGGTCGCCGCCGCGGCATGCGGGGACGCTAGCGGCTGCGCGACGCGCAGGGACCGAGGCGCGCGAAGAGGCGCGCGAGCGCATCCGCCGTGCGCGCCGGATCGTGGCGCACGAGCAGCGTGTCGGAGAGCAGGTCCGCCTCGTGGACCAGCACGGCGCCGAGCGCGCGCAGCGCCGGGAGATCGACCTCGACCGGATGTGCCTCCTCGGCCGCGTAGCGGAGGGCGAGGTCGTCCGGAATCGCGCCGCGGTGGACGAGCACCGCGTCGGGGAGCCGGCCCGCATAGCGCGCGATCTCCTCCACGTAGCGCGAAGCCGGATAGCCGTGCGTCTCGCCGCGCCGGCTCATCAGGTTCTGCACATAGATCAGCCGGCCGGTCGCGCCCTGGAGCGCCTCGGGAATTCCTTCGACCAGCAGGTTCGGAATGGTCGAGCTGTAGAGGTCGCCCGGCGCGAGGATCACGAAGGCGCTCTCGCGGATCGCCTCGAGCGCGTCGGGGTTGGCGCGCGCGCGCGGCGCCAGGAAGACGCGCTGGATCGCCACGGACGGATCGCGAGCGGGATCCGCGAAGCCGGCCTCGTGCTCGATGCGCGACCCGTCGGCGAGCTCGGCCCGCAGGTGCGCGTGGTCCCAGGTCACGGGGATCACGCGGCCGCGGATGCGGAGGAGCCGCACCGCGGCCTGTGTCGCCTCGCGCTCCGAGCCGAGCATGCGCGTCAGCGCGAGCAGGAAGAGATTTCCGAAGCTGCGGCCGGCGAGCGGCGCCTCCGAGAAGCGGAAGGAGAAGAGGTCGCGCAGCAGCGCCGACTCGTCGGAGAGCGCGACGAGGCAGCGGCGCAGGTCGCCAGGCGGCAGCACGCCGAACTCGTCGCGCAGCCGCCCCGAGTCGCCGCCCGAGTCCATCATCGTGACGATCGAGCGGACGTCGAGGTCGAGCTCGCGCAGTCCCGTCAGCACGTGGAAGGAGCCGGTGCCGCCGCCGACCACCGTCACGATCGTGCGCGCGGCCTCGGGCGCCTCTTCGAAGGCGGCGAGCGCGCTGGTCACGAGCGCGCCCACCCGGCGAGCGCGGCGAGGAGCGGCGCATCGCGGAGCGTCTTCGACCACGTCTCGCACAGATGTGCGATCGGCTCCTTCAGCGCGGGCAATGCGTCGCTGCCGGGTGTCATCGCCGCGACCTCGCCGCGCAGCCAGTCGAGCAGCGCGTCGCGGGTCTCGAACTTCTTCTCGCGCAGCGCCGCGTGCAGCGCCGGCAAGGTGCGCTCCTGGAACTCCAGCTTGCGTTCGAGATCGACGATGTCGGGCAGCAGCAGGGCGGCGTCCTCGAGTCGCACGTCGATGCGCGCGAGCAGATCCGCGTAGATCTGGCGCGCGACCTCCGAGGCCTCGCGGCGCACGGCGCGCAAGAGCTCGCGGCCGCGCGCGGCGGGCGGCCCCGAGCCCGGCAGAAGCTGCAAGTAGAGCTTGAGCTTCGGCTCCGTACCAGACGGCCGCACCGTCGCGACGAACGCCTCGGTCTGGAACTGGAGGACGTCGCGCGGCAGGCGATCGGAGGCGCTGACGAAGGGGCCGAACTCGGCCTCGTTCCAGAAGTCGAGCCGGCGCCCGACGCGCTGTCCGCCGAGCTCGCGCGGCGGGTCGCGGCGCAGCGACTGCATGATGCGGTCTTTCTTCAGGATGCCCTCCGCCCCCTGCATCACGATCGAGCGGTTCACGTTGTCGTAGCCGCCGAGCCGCTCGAGGATCGCGACGTAGTAGTCGAGGAGTGTCTGCCCCTGTGCGCGCAGCCGCTGGTGCAGCGCCGCGAGCAGCATGCAGGCCGGGGTCGCGTCCTTGTCGCGGATGCTCGGGATCATGATGACCCCGTGGCTCTCCTCGGCGGCGAGCACGAGGCGATCCGGTGAACAGCGCACGCCGCGAACGCTCTCACCGCGCCCGAGCCGCTTCAGCACGTCGGCGACGTACTTGAAGCCGACGAGCAGATCGTCGATCAGCGGCGAGTCGCCGGCCTCGGCGGCGATGCGGCCGAGGAGCTTCGTCGTGACGAGCGTCTCGATCACGAGGCCGCGCCGGCGCGGGCCCTCCGGGTCGAGCATCAGGAAGTAGCCGAGCAGCGCGCCGATCTGGTTGCCGTCGAAGTGGAACCAGCTTCCGTCGGCGAGCTTCGCCTCGAGGCCGACGCGGTCGGCGTCCGGGTCGCTCGAGAGCACGATCTCCGAGCCGTGCGCGTCGGCGAAGACGCAGGCCGGCACGGTCGCCTGCGGCACCTCGGGGTTCGGCGCGCGGAAGGGAATCGACGCGAAGCGGCCGTCGGGGCGCTGGTCGGGCGGAACGAGCACCGGGAAGCCGAGCCGCTCCAGCACGCGCCCGACCGTGTCGAGCCCGCAGCCGCAGAGCGGCGTATAGGTGATGGGGAAGTCCGCACGCGGCGCCGGCAGGTTCCCGTAGAGCGCGACGTGGAGCTCCACGTAGGCGCGTTGCTGCTGCGGCTCGATCGCGCGCACGAGGCCGCGCGCGAGCGCGTCGGCAAAGGGGAGGCGACGCACATCGGTGGCGTGCGCCATCACGTCGATCAGCTGCTGGTCCTCGGGCGCGACCGCCTGGCTTCCGAAGGCGTCGTAGGTCTTGACGCCGTTGTCGTCGGGCGGATTGTGCGAGGCCGAGAGATTGATGCCGCCCGCCGCGCCGAGCGCGTCGATCAGGTACGAGAGCTGCGGGGTGGCGAGCACGGCGGTGTCGCTCTCGGGCTCCGCGATCCAGGCCCGGATGCCGTTGCCCGCGTAGATCTCGCAGGCCAGCCGGGCCAGCGAGCGCGAGGAGACCCCGAGCAACGGATGAGTGTCTCCGAGGAACCGATAGGTTCCCGCCAGGTCGCGAAACACGCGCACGTCGTTCGCGACGACCACTTCGAGCGCCGCGGCGTTCCCGGCCTGCCGGCGCAGGAAGTCGCAGTGACCCTGCACCGTCATCGACACGGTGGTCTTGTTGATGCGATTGGCCCCGTAGCCGACGCGGCCGCGACGGCCGCCGGTGCCGAAGGGCAGGTCCTGCCAGAAGGCGTCGAAGCAGAGCGGGACGTGGGTCTCGTCGAGATGGCGCGCGATCATCTCCGGGTGCGCGAACGGCAATGCGCCCGAGAGCCAGCGCTCGAGGCGCGCCGCGGCGCCGGCGCCGGGCTCGCCATAGCGGCGCTGGAGCGACGCCGCGACGCGTGCGAGCGCGTCCTTCACGGCGCGCCCCGGCGCACCGACGGCGCGGAGAGGCCGAGGCGCTCGCGCCCATAGCGACCGGCCTCCACCGCCGCGCACCAGTCGCGGTGCTCGAGGTACCAGGCGACGGTCTCCGCGAGGCCGCTCCGCAAATCGTGCGCGGGCTTCCAGCCGAGCTCGCTCTGCGCCTTGCTCGCGTCGATCGCGTAGCGCCGATCGTGACCCGGGCGGTCGGCGACGAAGGTCTTCAGCTCGGTGTAGCGGGTGATCCCGCGCGCGACGAGCGCCGAGTTGCGAACGGCCGGCACGACGCGCTCGAGCTCCTCGCAGATCGCGTCGACCATCTCGACGTTCCGTCGCTCGCAGCCGCCGCCGAGGTTGTACCTCTCGCCGGGCCGCCCGCGCTCGAGCGCGGTCAGGATGCCGGCGCAGTGATCCTCGACGTAGAGCCAGTCGCGCACGTTGCCGCCGTCGCCGTAGATCGGCAGCGGCCGGCCGTCGAGCGCGTTCAGGATCATTAGCGGCACCAGCTTCTCCGGGTATTGGTACGGCCCGTAGTTGTTCGAGCAGTTCGTGATCAAGGTCGGCAGGCCGTAGGTCGCATTGAAGGCCCGCACGAGGTGATCGGCTGCGGCCTTCGAGGCGGAATAGGGGGAGTTCGGCTCGTAGGGCGTCGTCTCGCGGAAGGCACCGGTCGGGCCGAGCGAGCCGTAGACCTCGTCGGTCGAGACGTGCAGGAAGCGGAAGCGATCGGCCAGCGCGGGCGCGAGGCCGGCGACGTAGTGGCGCGCGGAGTCCAGCAGCTCGAACGTGCCGACCACGTTCGTGTGGATGAAGGCCGCCGGGCCGTCGATCGAGCGGTCGACGTGCGTCTCGGCCGCGAAGTTCAGCAGCGCGGACGGTCGGTGCGCGCGGAAGAGCTCCTCCATCGCTCCGCGGTCCGCGATGTCGGCGCGCACGAACTCGAAGCGCGGGTCGTCCGCGACGTCCGCCAGGCTCTCGAGGTTCCCGGCGTAGGTGAGCTTGTCCACGATGACGAGCCGCGCCTCGCGCGACGCGAGCGCGAGACGCACGAAGTTCGAGCCGATGAAGCCCGCTCCCCCGGTGACGACCCACGTCTCCATGGACTGTCCTAGACGTAGGTGCCGGGCTTCGGAATCGCCAGTCGGCTCGCTGCCTGCTTCCAGCGCGCGACCTCGCCGAGCAGGTCGCCGGTGGCGACCGGCCGCGCGCGCTCGCCCGCGGCCTCGAAGCGCGCCTTGCGGCGGAGCGTCGCGTGCAGCACGTGGACCCAGTCACCCGGCGCGAGCGCGCGCGAGTCGCCGACGACCGCGTTCCAGTCGACCGCGTCGAAGAGCGCGTGACCGGCGCGCTTCTCGGCGGCTTCGGCGTGGATGCGGAGCGTCGCGACGATGTCATCCGGGAAGAGCGGCGTGCACTCGACCACGCGCTCGAGGCGTCCGGGCTGCACGAAGGCGCGGCGCAACGTGTCGGGGTGGCTGGTCGAGCCGACCACGAGCGCGTGCGGGACCGCGATCGTGCGGTCGACGAGGTCGAGCAGGAAGTCCATCACCGGCCCGATCGGGAGATCGGGCCGCCGGGCGCCGATCTCCTCGGCCTGCGAGAACTCGAGCTCGTTGAAGAGCACGGTCAGCGGCGGCATCTCCTGCACGGTCTCGGACCAGCCCGCGACGAGCTCTCCCACCTTCGCGCCGCGGTGGATCACCTCGAGCACGAGGCGCGGCACCGCGACGCACAGGAACGACGTGCGCGTGAGGCTCGCGAGCGCGCCGGCCAGCAGCCGCTTGCCGACGCTGCGGCCGCCGATCAGGAGCAGACCCGACGGCGGGTGCGTGCCCCAGCGCTCGTAGAACTCGGGTGCGGTCGCGGCGCAGGCGTACGTCTGGATCTCTTCCTTCGCCGCGGCGAGCCCGCCGATCTGCGCGAGCGGGAAGTCGGGCACCGGATCCAGCGAGGTCGCGAGCGCCACCGGCTCGAACTTGCGCGCGAAGCTCGCCCACAGGTTCTGCGCGCGTTCCGGCCGGATCTCCGACTCGGGCATGCTCCGATCTCCGCTCGCCTTCGGCTCGCTGCGTGCCGCGCTCCGCGCGGCTTGGCGGCGAGTCTAACGCGTCCCGTGTGTGTGGAAGAGCTCGGCGATGCGTCCGTCGAGCGACGCGGGCCGCGCGCGACCGCGCGCCCAGTCGCGCAGCTCCTTGATGCGCTCCTCGTACGTGTCGTAGAGGGGCACGGTCTCCTCGACGGCGCGCATCAGATCGGTGTCGTCGAGCTCGCGCCCCTCCGAGAAGGCGGAGTAGAGTGCGGCGCCCACCACCTGCTCGAGCTCCGCGCCGGTGAGGCGCTCGCTCTCCTGCGCCAGCGGCTCGAGATCGTAGTGCGCGGGGTCGCGGCCGTGGCGCGCGAGATGGATCGCGAGGATCTCGCGCCGCTCGGCGGGGCTCGGAAGATCGACGAAGAAGAGGTCGTCGAAGCGCCCGCGCCGCAGGAGCTCGGGCGGCAGCCCCGCCACGTCGTTGGCCGTTGCGACGACGAACACCGGAGAGCGTTTCTCGGAGAGCCAGGTAAGGAAGCTGCCGAGGATGCGCGAGGCGGCCGCTTCGTGGCCCGTCGCCGCGAAGCCCTTCTCGATCTCGTCGATCCAGAGGACGGCCGGCGCGAGCGATTCCGAGACCTGCGTGGCCTCGCGCAGCACGGCCTCCGGTCGCTCGCTGCCGCCGAAGGCCGCGGCGAGATCCAGACGCAGCAGCGGGAAGCGCCACTCGCGCGCGACGGCCTTGGCGGCGAGCGATTTCCCGCAGCCCTGCACGCCGAGCAGCAGGAGTCCGCGCGGCAGCGGCAGCCCGAACTCGCGCGCCTCGTCGCCGAAGGCTCGCCGGCGTTCCGAGAGCCAGCGCTTCAGCTCGCCGAGTCCGCCGACCGCCGCGAGGCCCGCCGGCTCGTCGTGGAAGGAGAGCGCCGGCGTGCGGCGCAGCGCGCGTCGCTTGTCGCGCACGATCTCACCGACGGCCGCGTCGTCGAGCGCGCCCGACTGTCGCAGCGCCTTGCGGAAGGCGCGCGTTGCCTCGCCGCCGGTGAGTCCGAGCGCCGCGCGCACGCACGACTCGAAATGGTCCTCGTCGCTCTGCACGTTCGCCGACTCGATCACCTTCTTCAGCACACTGCGCAGCTCCGCCGGTCCGGGCAGCGGCAGCTCGACGCGTCCGGTCTCGCGCACGAGCTCCTGCGGCACGTCGAAGGCGGGGCCGATCAGCACGACGCACTGCTTGCGATTGCCGAGCGCCGGCAGGAGATCGCGCAGGCGGCGCACGGCGACGGCGTCGCCGAGCCCGCGATGCGCGTCGAGGAGGGCGAAGACGGCCGGCTGCGTGTAGCGCTCGACGCCGCGGAGCCCCGCCTCGAGCGAGCCCGAGGCCGACTCGTCGCCGTCGAGTCCCGCCGCGCACGACCAGGTCACGCACTTGCGCTCGAGCGCCGTGGCGACGCGCTCGAGTAGCCCGACCGCGCGGTCCTCCTCGAAGGTCTCGAGCGCGAGCAGCCGCCAGCCGGCGCGGATCAGCGAGCGGAGCTCGTCACCGGTCTGGCTCATTCGGTGTCCGCCGTCACGCGCGCCACCTCTTCGAATGTGGTGCCGCCCTCGGCGAGCTTGCGCAGAGCGGCCTCGCGCAGGCTCTCCATGCCCTCGATGCGCGCCGCGTGGTGGATCTCGTTCGCGTCCTTCCCATGGTTGATCAGCGCGCGCACGCGGCGCCCGACGTCGAGCATCTCGAACACACCGGAGCGCCCGTAGAGGCCGGTGTAGCGGCACTCGGCGCAGCCCTCGCCCCAGCGGACCACCAGCCGCTCGCGCCGCTCTGCCGGCAGCTTGATGCCGAGCGCGGCGACCTGGTCGGCCGTCAGCGTGCCCTCCACGCCGCAGCGCGTGCAGATGCGGCGGATCAGGCGCTGCGCCACCACGCCGCGCAGCACCGACGAGAGCAGGAAGGGCTCGACGCCGAGCTCGACGAGTCGCGTGATCGCGCCGGCCGCGTTGCGCGTGTGGACCGTGCTGAAGACGAGGTGGCCGGTCAGCGCGGCCTGCACCGCCATCGCGGCGGTCTCGCTGTCGCGCACCTCGCCGACCATGATGATGTCGGGGTCCTGTCGCAGGATCGTCCGCAGCGCGTTCGCGAAGGTGACGTCGATCTGCGGATTGACCTGCACCTGACAGAAGCGCGCGTCCACCATCTCGATCGGGTCTTCGACCGTGGTGATGTTGAGCTCGGGGCCCGAGAGGTAGCGGAGCGTCGAGTAGAGCGTGGTGGTCTTGCCGGAGCCGGTCGGGCCGGTGACGAGGATGAGTCCGTTCGGACAGGTGATCCAGCGCTCGTAGCGCTCGCGCTCGTCGGCGCTGAAGCCGAGATCGTGGAGGTCCGTCATCAGGATCGACGGATCGAAGACGCGCACGACGACCTTCTCGCCGTAGGCGCTGTTCATGCTGGAAACGCGCAGCTCGACCTCGCCCTGCTGGCGCTGCGTCTTGATGCGGCCGTCCTGCGGGCGCCGGCGCTCGGCGATGTTCATCCCCGCCATCACCTTGATGCGCGACACGATCGCGGCATGCACCGAGACCGGGATGGTCTCGATGTCGTGCAGGATGCCGTCGATGCGGAAGCGGATGACGGCGTCCTTCGCGCGCGGCTGCATGTGGACGTCGGAGGCGCGCTGCTCGAACGCGTAGTGGAGGAGATAGTCGACGGCGGCGATCACGTGCTCGTCGTTGGTGGTGGCCGCGAGCTCCTCCGAGGAGCGCAGCTCGACGAGCCGCACGAGCGCGCCGCCTCGGCCCGAGCCGAGCTTCTGCTCGGCCTGCGTGACCTTCGAGCGGAAGCCGTAGACGCGGTCGATCAGCGCGATGATGTCGCACTTCGGAGCCACCACGAGCCGGAGCGGCTCGGGCACCTGCGCCTCGAGCTGCTCGCGCAAGGTGGTGTCGAAGGGATCGGCCACCGCGAGGATCAGGCCCTCGGCGTCGCGGCCCACCGACACGACCACGTGACGCCGCGCGAAGGGCCGCGACAGCGTCTTCGAGACGAGCTGGCTGTCCACCTTCAGCGGGTCGATCTTCAGATAGGGACGCCCGGAGGCCGCCGCGAGCGCGCGCGCGATCGCGTCCTCGTCGACGCGGCGCCCGCTGTCGCGCGGGTGTGGGAGCGCGGCCGCCGCCACGATCTCGGCGGGCGAGGCGTCGTAGCGCGTCGCGGCCTGCGAGCGCACCGAGCCGACGCGGTCCTTCAGCACCGCGCTCTTCAACGTGGTCGCGCGCGCCTGCACGCTCTTCGCCTGCTCGGGCTGGAGGAGCGCCTGCGCGACGAGCTGCTCGAGCAGCTCCTCGAGCGACA